>NZ_MPCX01000004.1 GCF_001874145.1 Lacinutrix sp. MedPE-SW
CCTGCAACTGCTTGTTACGAAACTGCAACTTTTGATGAAGATGAAACATCTCCTACATATTGTACTTGGGTAGTTTCTGGTACTCAACCTGAAGAACCTGCAACTGCTTGTAATGAAACTGCAACTTTTAATGAGACTACATGTGCTTGGGAAGTAACAACTACTGGTACAACAACTACATATTATCAAGATGCAGATGGTGATGGATACGGAGATCCTTCTGTTAGTGTTGAAGATTGCTCACAACCTACAGGATATGTTATAGATAATACAGACTGTGATGACACTAATGTTAATATAAATCCAGGTGCAACAGAAATTCCACAAAATGGTATTGATGAAGATTGTGATGGTATGGATGAAACAACTTTAGGTACAACAGATTTTATTAATGGAGAAATTAATATTAATCCTAATCCATTTAACAGTGTTATAAATATTAACTTATCAAATAAGTTTAACAATGAAAAATTAACTATTTCTATTTACGATTTAAATGGTAGAAAAGTCTATAAAAAAATAGCAACTCCTATTAATGGATCAATCACAATCAATGGTTTAGATGAACTTGAACAAGCACCATATTTTTTAAGAATTTCCAATTCTAATAACAGTGCGATACACACTCAAAAACTAATTAAGTTTTAATAAAATCATTAATTAAATTTTTAAAAGGCTAACTGAAATATTCAGTTAGCCTTTTTTACTGAAAATAAAATTATCGACGAAATACATAAAACACAGTTTAAATACAAAAATATTCGGTTTTACAAACAATTGATTACCAACTACTTAAAAAATAAAATTACCGTTCATCGAATATATTTGCGTTTCATGGGCTCTATATCTATCTTTGTACCCTAAGTATTTATATATTAACCCGAATCGACCTACGCGATCATGAAAAACTTTACCCTCAAAACAAATCTATTCGCAATACTATTATTTTGTGGTATTCTAAGTAGTACTACTTCTAACGCTCAAATAATTAACCAACTTGGTTTTTACGATTTCGAATCTGGAACTCAAGGTTGGACTTCAACAGGATTAGTTGCAAGAACAAATAATGCCACTTATGCCTACAGTAATACTCATAGTTTTTGGCTAAGAGATGGGAACTCAAACACATCAATTATAACTTCTCCAGCTTATTCACTAGCTATTTATGACAAAGTTGATCTTAAATTTTTCTTTACTCCATATAGTATGGAAGCAGGAGATGATTTTTATGTAGATTATAATGATGGTGGTTTATTCTCTAATTGGCAAACAGTAGCACGCTTTGTTGCTGGAAACATTGCTAATAAAACAGCAGATTTTCATAACGGTAATTATGCAACTTTTTATAGTAAAACAGTTACTATATTAACAGATGATTATACATTTCCAATTTTACCCACTGGAAGATTTAGAATTAGATGTAGCGCAAGTGCAACATCGGATTATGTTATGATAGACGACATAACCATAACAGGAACAACGTATGCAACTCCTACTACTGGTCCAGGTGGTGTAAATGCAAATTTAGATTTATGGCTAAAAGCAGATAGATTAAATGGTACAACTTATGGAACAGATGGTGGCAACGTAGACCAATGGGTTGATAATGGTAAAGGAAATAATGCCGAAGTTGTTGTTTCTGGTCAAGAACCTATTTATAGAAATAATGCTGGAAAAAACATGAATTTTAATCCAGTAATTGAATTTGAGAATAATAACAATACTGCAGCTGCAGATATGACTTATTTATCAAATAGGCATGAGCTTAAAGGTACTGGCGGTTTTAATACAAACGATATGTTTGTTGTATTAATGCCAGACCCAAATATAACGGCTACAACAAATCCTTTAGATACTTTTACAGGTTCAGATCCATTAGCAGAAAGTTATGCTGAAGATGTAACTGGTTTTGGTTATGGTTCTTATACTGCACGTACTACTAACGAGAGATTATCATTTTGTATTGGTACAACAAGTGAAACGCCTTCTAACCCAACTGAAAACGGTTATGGTAGAGCAGACACTAATTCTGGTACAGACTATAACAAAATACAAATTCTTAATATAAGACAAAATGCTGCAAATACAGATATGGAAATTTATTTTAATGCCAATCAAGTTGGTAATGAAACAAATGACATTTCTAGATATGCAACTATAAATAATGGAAGATATTGGTTAGGAAGAAGTCAATACTGGAATGGTAGTTTTGATGGACGTATTGCCGAAGTCATTACCTATAATTCAAGAAATTCAGACACAAACCTTACACAAGCACATAATAGAATACAATCGTATTTGGCAATTAAATATGGTATAACATTAGGCGTAAATGGAACATCGCAAGATTATGTAGACAGTCAAGGTAACATTATTTGGGATCAATCTGCAAACGCAGGATACAATTACGATATTACTGGAATTGGTAGAGATGATGCTTCAGAGTTAAACCAAAAACAATCTAAAAGTGTAAACTCAGAATTAGATGGTATAGGTGAAACAAGAGGCTTATTAACCATTGGTTTAAATGATATTTATACTACTAATAGTGAAAACCAAGCTTCAAACCCAGAGACTTTTAATGACGGTGAGTTTCTTACTTGGGGTAATAATAATGCTAGTTTAGATGCTGCTCCTATTACAGTAGCTGTAGATATGAGTAGTGGAATTCCTGGATTATCAACGCCTGTAAACTTTTTAGGTATGCAACGTATTTGGAAAGTTGTTGAAAACGGTGGTGATATTGGTGAAGTTAAAGTTTCAATACCTCAAAATGCAATTAGAAACATTTTTCCTCCTGGAAGTTACTATATGTTTATATCAGATGTTCCTATTTTTGATCCAACTGCAGATTATAGATTAATGACATCTAATGGCGGAAACCTTGAAGCTTCTTATGATTTTGATGGTACAAAATATGTAACATTTGGTTATGCACCACAAATAGTTGTAGAACGCTCAATTTATTTTGACGATACGCAAGATTATTTAGATGTTGGTAATAATTTAGATTTAAACCCATCAGGATTTACAATTTCTGCATGGATAAAAAGAGATGCTGCAGATAGTGGTACATCTTCAATAATGTCTAAAAGAGACGTTAGCTTTACACAAGGTTACGATTTTAGAATTGTAAACAATAACAGAATACAAATGCGATGGTTAAATGGCGGAACGGTTAGTAATTTAACATCTACCACTAGAATTCCAGATGATGAATGGCATCATGTTGCTGCAATTTACAATGGCACTAGACTGTTTTTATACATTGATGGCGTTTTAGAAAGATCGGCTAATAGAGGTGCACCTGCTCCAACAGATGATTCTTTCTTTATTGCTGCAGCTGCTAAAAATAACCCAAGACAATTTTTTAGAGGAAATATTGACGAAGTTAGAGTTTGGGATACAGATTTAACTCAAGCACAACTACAGTATATAATGAATCAAGAAATAGAGCAAAATGGAGCATTTGTTTCTGGTAAAATAGTACCAACTACAATTACTAAAAATGATGTTGCTGCATTACCTTGGTCAGATTTAGCTGGTTATTATCCAATGTCTACCTATACATATACTAATACAGAAGATGAGTCTGGAAATGGTAATCAAGGCGCATTAAGAAACATTAATACTGTAGACTTTCAAACAGCACCATTACCTTATAAAACTACAGCAAATGGCGATTGGGATACAAATGCAACTTGGTTAAATGGCGATGTGCAAACAATTCCAGGAACAACTTCAGTTGTAGACAATGCAATAACTGTAGATTGGAATATTGTAGAAACTAGCCACGATATAACATTAGATAATAACGTTTTACCAGCTGCAAATAATGATGAAAGAAAAGTATTATCTTTAAATGTTATTTCTAACAAACTTACAGTTAGTGGAGACACTGGAACAAACGAAGGTTATGGTTTAACAGTAACACATTATTTAAATTTAGATGGTGTAATTGATTTAGAAGGTGAATCGCAATTGATACAGTCGTTAGATTCAGATTTAGATGCTAGTAGCTCTGGAACATTACAAAGAGACCAACAAGGTACTTTAGATTTACATACTTACAACTATTGGTCTTCTCCAGTAGGCGCAAGTAATTCTACAACTAATAATAACAATTATACCATTCCACAAATACTTAAAGATGGAACAAATTCTGCTTCACCTGTAAATATTAATTTTATTACAAATTCTTATGATGGTACTTCAGGATCGCCAATAGGAATTGCAGATTATTGGATTTGGAAATATGCAAACTTAGCTAATAATTACTATAATTGGGAACATGTAAGAAGTACCGGTACAGTAAAAGCTGGTGAAGGTTTCACAATGAAAGGTGTTGCAAATACAAACAATGTTTTATTAGAACAAAACTATGTTTTACAAGGTAAACCTCATAATGGTGAAATAACACTTCCTATAGATCCTGCAAACGAATACCTTGTAGGTAACCCATATGCTTCTGCCATAGATGCAAATGTATTTATTACAGATAATACAAATACAACTGGTAGTATTTACTATTGGGAACATTGGGGTGGCGGATCGCACGTTACTGTAGAATATCAAGGTGGTTATGCTACTTATAATTTATCTGGTGCTACTCCTGCAATGCAATTTGATTTTGCTACAGGTGGTAATACAGGAACAGGAGCTTCTAACAAATTACCAGGACGTTACATTCCAGTTTCACAAGGTTTCTTTGTTACAGGTAGTAATAGTGGTAATATTGTATTTAACAATAACCAGAGAGTTTTTGAAAAAGAAGGTGCAAATTCTACGTTTATAAGAAGTGTAGCTTCAAAAAATTCTAATACTAATAGTAACACACTTAATCCTACTGCTAATACTGTAAACGATAATAGAATGAAAATTCGTTTAGGTTTTCAATCTGTTAGCACATTTAGAAGACAATTATTAGTAACTGTAGATAGTAGCGCAACATCACAAATTGATTTTGGTTATGATGCCGAAATTAATGAAACACATAAAGATGATATGTATTGGATGATTGATTCTAAAAAATTCATCATTCAAGGTATAGACAATATAGAACCAGCTTCTATTTTACCGTTAGGAATTCACACAGATATTGATGGTGTAAATACATTTGTTATAGATGAATTATTAAATGTACCAAACGATTTAGATATTTATATATACGATCAAGTTACTGGTCTTTATCATGATATTAAAAATAATAATGGTTTTTCAATAGATTTACCTGCAGGAACATATACAGATCGTTTTGAGCTAAGATTCTCTAATGATAATTCTTTAAGCACAGAAGAATTTGTAGCTGAAGAAACTGGAATTCAATTTTATTTCACAAACAATAACGAATCTATTGTTATTAATAATCCTAAATTAACAACTATTGAATCTGTATCATTAATTAATATGTTGGGTCAAGAAATTATTTCTTTTGACTCTATTGAAACTCAAGACTACGTTACATTAAAAACGAGTAACATTAGTACAGGTAATTATATTTTAAATATTACTACTATAGATGGCAAATTTTCTAAAAAAGTATTAATTGAATAAAATTTATTTGGTTCCAAATCTAATATAGATTTCCACTTTTGTTTTTAAAACCCAAAGCCTTGCTTTGGGTTTTTTGTTTTTAAACACTACACTTCTTGTCAGAAATATCTACACTTTAACGTATTTCGTCTAAAAAATAGCTAAACTAAGTGTTTTTCATCGAATATTTTTGCTTTTAAACTAAAAAGCAAATATTTTCGACTTGAGATTTATGTTTTCCCCCAAACTACTTTCTTAAAAAAACTAAAAAAAAGAAAAACTAACCTATTAACATTTAAAAAAATTGTACGCTACAAAAAATCGAAAATTGTTACTCAAAAATACTTTTACTTAAAAAAAATAAAAGTTAACACTAATTACACGCTTTCAAAAACCTTACATCCAATATTTTAACATATTGTAGGTTTTTTATTAAACTAACAAAAAAATAGCTTTAGATTTGAGATAGAGTCTATCTCTATGCTATTAATCATTTAAAATATTTAAAACATGAATATCCTTTCGCTCAAACCGATACTACTCTTTACGTGCATTCTCACTATAGTAAGTAGTGCTTTCGCTCAATCAAATACGAATTCTGATACAAGATTAAAAATAAGATTAGGTTTTAATACTACAGCTAACACACACAGACAATTACTTGTAACTCAGGATAGTAACGCTACACCAGGTATAGATTTTGGATACGATGCTGTATTATATGATAATTTTGAAAATGATATGTTTTGGCTAATTGAAGGTCAAAAATTTGTAAGCCAAGGCATAGATGTTATAAATTTTAATACCGTTTTACCTTTAGGAATACAAACTGAAGAAGGGATAAGTACTATTTTAATTGATGAACTTTGTAATGTACCTGAAAATTATGGCCTATTAATTTACGATAAAGTAACAGATACACATCATAACATTGGAGAAAATCCAGTATCTATAGAATTACCTGCAGGCATATACTTAAACCGTTTTCAATTAAAGTTTATTGATAAAAATCTTATAGAGGAAGCTAATGAAAATGAAGAAGATAATGAGGATAATGAAACAACAGAGACCGAAGAAACTAATGAAGAAGCTCCTGAAGACATTTTAACAGAAACTATAACTACAATTAGTAATGCTATTGTAATTTACTATGCTAACAATACAAAGGAGATAATTATAGAAAATGAAAGCTTACATAAAATTAATAGCTTACAGATATTTACATTTAGCGGACAATTAAAAGCACAATATAATACTATTGAAATTGCAGATTTTGTAACAATACAACCAAATAATTTAGCTCCTGGAAACTATATTCTTATTGCTAATACAGCGATTGGAGATATTATGAAAAAAGTTAGCATTAACTAATATTACTTATAAATAATAAAAAATCCTGAAACTAAAGTTTCAGGATTTTTTATTTAAAATTAGCATGTAAATTATTTTACAGCTTTAATTAAAGCAGTTAAATCTAACTTTGTTTGGTCTCCAGTATTCATATTTTTTAAAGTATAAACCTCACTATTCATTTCTTCTTCACCCATTAAAACTACAAATGGAATATTACGTTTGTTAGCGTAATTCATTTGTTTTTTCATGTGCTTTCCGTTAGTAATTTTATCTGGGTACAACTCTGCGTTAACACCATTTTCTCTTAAAACTTTAATAGCTTTTAAACTAAAAAGTGCTTCGTTATCACCAAAGTTTATAAATAAAACTTCTGTACTTTTTGTAATAGTTTCTGGAAATAAACCTAATTCTTCTATCACTAAGTAAATACGATCTAAACCAAAACTAATACCTACACCGCTTACATTTTTTAAACCAAAGATACCCGTTAAATCATCGTATCTTCCACCACCACCAATAGATCCCATTTTAACACCTTCTGGTGCAGAAACCTCAAAAATTGCGCCTGTATAATAATTTAAACCTCTTGCTAGTGTAACATCTAGCTGTAATTTTGCAGATTTTAAACCAAGCGTATTAATTGCATTGTTTATAAATTCTAATTCTTCAATACCTTTTTTACCTTCTTCAGAAGTGCTTAAAATATCTTTTAAACTTTCAATTTGGCCATCAAAACTTCCTGCTAAAGAGAATAATGGTTGTAGTTTATCTATTCCACTCTGCGGAATAGCTTTACTTAACATTTCTTCTTTAACTTTCTCCTCTCCTATTTTATCTAACTTATCTAAAGCTACTGTAAAATCTATTAGCTTATCACTTGCGCCAATAACTTCTGCTATTCCAGATAATATTTTGCGGTTGTTAATATTTATGGTTGTGTCTTTTAAACCTAAAGCTGTAAATACATTATCGTACAGCTGTACAAATTCTACTTCCTGCCATAATGAATCACTACCAACAACATCTGCATCACATTGGTAAAACTCTCTAAAACGTCCTTTTTGTGGTCTATCTGCTCGCCAAACTGGCTGCATTTGGTAACGTTTAAAAGGAAACTCTATATCGTTTTGGTGTTGTACAACGTAACGTGCAAATGGCACTGTTAAATCGTAACGTAAAGCTTTTTCTGATATTTTTGGAGTTATTTTATTCGAGTTTTTTTCAGCATATAAATCGTCATTTACTTTAGATAAATAATCACCACTATTTAATATTTTAAAAATTAAACGGTCACCTTCTTCACCGTATTTTCCCATTAGCGTATCGCTATTTTCAAAACTTGGTGTTTCTATTGGCTGAAAACCAAAGGTTTCAAATTGCGATTTTATTGTACTAAAAATATAGTTACGTTTTGCAACTTGCTCTGGGTTAAAATCTCTTGTTCCTTTTGGTATGCTTGGTTTTTGTGCCATATTTATTCCCTTGAAGAAAGGGAGCTTTTAATAGATTACTTTAATAGATTCTGCATCAAGTGCGGAATAACAAAAATAGTTGTTTTAATTTTAAATCGTTTCCGTCATTGCGAGCTTTTTTCATTAGAAAAAAAAGCTTTGTAACTTTTGAATTGAAAATTTATCCAAATCAACAAACAGATTGCCACGTCCTTTGTCCTCGCAATAACGATTGATTGTTTATTTAATTTATAAGTTTAAACATATACTCATACAATTCTCCTTTTGTAATATTAGAGCCTTGCTGTATAAGTGTAAACTTATCTAAGTTTTTATCTTCGCTATAGTCTTTTTTAGCTTGCACAAATTCTACATTATCGTGCATTAAATTGTTTCTAAGCCAATTAAAACCATCTGTTGTTGTTAAGTCTACTTCTTCTTTAACTTTTATACCTATTAAATGCATATGGTCCTCGTTTAAAGAAAACAAGTGAATATCTTTAGGTGAAATATGCTCTAAATATTTAGTTTTATTTAAAACGCCTTCCCAAACTAAATCGCTAAATACATCTAATTCTTGCTCTGCAACTTCTGGCTTATTTGTTTTTATATCCTGCCACTCATCGGCAGTGATAGATTGCGTTGCTAAAAAGTTTATAAATTCTTGGTGTAATTCTTCAAATTGCTCTTTTGTAAGTCTAGAATATTTCATTTTTGTACTATTTTTTTACTAGAGAGATTGTGTTGTAATCGATTAGTAAATCTTTATTTATTTTGTAATGTTTAATGCTTTGGCTGTTGCAAAAGGTCTATCTGTAGCAAAAATGTCGATACCTTTTTCTCTCCATTCTTGATACATTTTATCGCCTTTAGCTGCTGCTTGATTGTCTAAATTTCCTAATGTTCCTAAAATTGTTTTTATACCGTAAGAATGTACTTTTTTATAAAATTCATTAGCAGATAAACGTGTTCCTGTAAAGGCTAGCATATTTTCTGTTGGTATGTTTGAGTGTATTAACCAATCTAATTCTTTTTCATTTCTAGCAGAAACAGATAGTAAAAATTCTGGTGCATAGTTATATGCTTTTTGAGATTGTTTTAAATCGTAAGTAATAATTACACAAACATCTTCTGCTTGTTCTTTTCTAATTTCATCTATTACCTGCTCTAAAGCTACACTTCTTTTAATATCTACGGTTAAAACAACATTATTTGTTTTTGCCCAATTTAAAACCTTAGAAAATAATGGGATTTTAAATGTTGTTTCATTTCCAAAATCATCTTCTAAATTAAATGCTTTTAATTCGTTGTATGTATAATTTGTTAATTTTCCTGTTCCTGTTGTTGTGCGTTCTAAAGTATTATCGTGTAATAAAACTAACTTACCATCTTTAGTTTTAGCTACGTCTATTTCATAAATAGCAGGAATACTATCGTGTACGTATTGTAAAGTTTCTAAGCAATTTTCTGGATAATTTTTTATACTTTTTCCTCCACGATGTACACTTATTACTGGTTTAGCATTTGGTTTGTACTTAAAGGTATCTAGTAAAATAGATTTTTTTTCTGTTTGTTCTTCAACTTCAGTTTTAACAACAGTTTCTTTCACTGTGTTTTTACAAGAAATTATTAAGGCGAATAATATTAAAAAGTATAAATTTTTCATATTTGTTTTTCCGCGTAAGCGATAATTTTAAAATAAGTTTAATTGTTTAAATATCTATAAATAAAAATGCGCTTCTAATAAAAATTAGAAGCGCAAATTTACGTAATTATTATGTGTTGTTATTAGAAAATATAACGAACTCCAAATTGTGCTTGCCATCTTGATAATAATGATGAATCGAAACCAAAAGTTTCTTGGTTAGACTCATTAAAAGTATAGGTTGGCGTGTTTGTGTTCTGATCTAAATTCACTGAAATAGGACTTACGTTATTAGGAATTTGTACAACTCCCCAATCACTATTTAATAGGTTTCCAATGTTTAAAACATCTACACTAAACTGAATTGTATTTGTTTTACCATCACCTACATTAAATTTATAGTCTTGTAATAATTTTACATCCCATTTTCCTCTCCATGGTGCTAATGCGCCATAACGCTCTGCGTAATCACCTCTTCTATCGCTTAAATAATCGTCTTGCTGTATATAAGCTTCGTAATTAGCTGCTTGAGTTGCTTGTTCTGCTGGTGTACCAGAAAATTGCATTTGTTGAACTTCTGCTGGTGTTGGTACGTAAAGTAAATCGTTATTTTGCCCAGAACTATCATTATTAATATTTCCTGCATAAGTATAGCTAAAACGTCCACCTTGTGCATACTCAAAGAATGTAGATAACGTTGTTGACCACTTATCGTTACCGTAAGTAAATTTCTTACTTGCTACACCAATAAATCTATGTTTATCTCCATATTTAGAGAAGCTTAAAACATCGTCGTTTGCATTACCAGATACTTGATTAAAATCGAAAGCATCACCAGTAATTTCTGCTTCAATAGAGTTTACATCTTTAGAATCTAAATAGTTATATGCTAAACTTGTATAAAAACCTTTACCAAAAGTTTTTTGTGCTTTTACTGTAAAATTCCAAATACGACCTTTGTCTGAATTTGTAAATACATAAGCATTATTTCCTTTGTCTGAATCTGCATAAACAGGTCTATTATCTCCTGGTGCATTTAAAGTTTCTGATGGATTACGTAAGCCCCAGTTTTGTACGTGAGCTCCATTAATATCTTTAGTATAAGATACATCTGCAGTCATAATTAAACCGTTTTCAAACTTGTAATCACCACCTACATTGGTTCTCCAAACTTGTGGCCATTTGTATTCTGGATCGATTATTTGAAAGAAACCATCATCTGCTCCACTTACTTGGTTACCTAACCAAACAAAAGGAAAACGACCAGTAAATAATCCTGTTCCACCACGAACTTGGAATGTGTTATCTCCTTTTACATCATAATTAAACCCTACTCTTGGTGAGATTAATGGTTTATTATCTGGTAAAGTTGTAGACTCTAGTGTAACTTCTTCGTTAGTATTTGGGTTAAAATATGATACCGAGTTGTCTCTTGTTGCTCCATTCTCTGTATCTATGTATTTTTGAATTAACTCTGAAGTGTTAAAGTATAATGGCTTATCGAAACGAATACCATAAGTAAGCTTAAAATTATCTGTTACATTCCACTCGTCTTGTAAATAAAACGCTAATTGCCCAACGTTTAGTTCTGCTAATTTCCAACCTCCATCATTACCATCTCCATTGGCATTAAATTGATTGAATGCATTTTGTGTAGCTGTTAGGTATTGGTCTACAAGACCACCTGGTTGCGCATTATCTAAGAAAGTTTGTACATCTGGATACGGTGAAAATAAACCGTAGTAAGGAAAAATACCAAAGTTAAAAGACTCATAGTTCACTAAGTTAAATGAGTTTTTAAATTTAAATTTCTCAAAATTAAAACCAACTGTAAATGTATGGTCTCCTCTAACAATATTTAAGTTATTTGTTAATTGTAATACTTTTTGGTCTAATTTATTGTTAATAGAAAAAGGCTCATGACCTGCAATAATATAATTAGAACCTGCTCCATCTTGAATAGTAATAACTGGTGCTGGTCCAGATAATGGGTTTCTAAAATCGTCAAAGTGAGTATAACCAAATTGTAACTTATTAGTCATATCTCCAGGTAGAGTTGAATTTAATTCTATTTGAAAAGAATTTAATTTGTTATTTATTTCGTAACCTGAATTTTCAAATTGTAATGTTCTAAAGCTTGGTCCTCTTACTCCAATTGCTGTTGGGTGAGCTGGCTTTTCTTTAGAGGCATCTAAAAAATTATAAATAACTGCCAAACGGTTATTATCGTTTATATTCCAGTCTAATTTAAATATACCTTTAGTTGAGTTAGAATCGTAATTAAAACCTTCGTAACGTCCAGGATTGTACCCTAAATTTAATAATGCATCACTTACAGCATTTAAATCGTTTACATCTACTATAGATTCATTTACAGCTCCTGTTCCTCTATTTGGAGAGAAAGGAGAACCTAAATCTGTTCTATCATCTTTTTCAAAGTTTGCAAAAAAGAATAATTTGTTTTTAATAACTGGACCACCAATACTAAGACCGTATTGCGTTTGTTCTAAATCTGCTTTAAAAACTTCATCTCCATTAATTTCTCCACCTGTTAGGTCTTCATTTCTAAAAAACCCATAAACAGTACCATGAAACTCGTTAGTTCCACTTTTAGTTACTGCATTTACAGCAGCTCCAGTAAATCCAGATTGAGTAACATCGTAAGGCGCTAATGATACTTGAATTTGATCGATAGCATCTAACGATATTGGTTGAGCATCTGTTTGACCTCCAACAGTTGCGGCGTCTAAACCAAATGGATTACCAAAAACAGCACCATCTAAACTAAAATTATTAAACTGATCATTTCTACCACCAAAAGAATTTCCTGACGAAGATGGTTCTAGTCTTGTAAAATCTGCTGCAGATCTAGAAATCGTTGGTAAAGCGGTTAACTCTCTACGCCCAACGCTTGTTTCTGCACCAGTACGATCACTACCAAAAGTTCCTGTTCCTCCTGTACCTGTAATTACTACAGTTTCTAAGGCTTGACTGTCTGGAGATAAAGTAACATCAATATTTTGTGTTTTACCTAATGTTAAATACACATCGTTAAATGTTTGTTCTTTATAACCAACATAACTTATTGTAATAGAATATGGTCCACCAACTCTTAAGTTTAATAAGTTAAATCGACCATCAAAATTTGTTGCCGAACCGTATTTTGTACCAGTTGGCGTATGCACAGCAACCACATTGGCTCCTGGCAAAGGTTGGTTTGTCTCATCGAAAATAAGACCTTTAATGTTTGACGTAGTAACTTGAGCAAATGCAAAGGCTACAAAAAACATTAACAAAAAAGTAATAAAATGTTTTTTCATGTTGTGTGTGTTGTATGAATTAGAGGGTAATCATTATGCGTGCATAATAATTTTAACGCAAAATTAACACAAAAAAAAAGCCATTCAAAGTGAATGGCTTTTAAATTTTAATATTTTATTAACTAAATGTTAACAGAATATTTATTTTTTTATGATTTAGCTACAACTTCAAAATCAATTTCTGCTGTTGCTTCTCTATGTAAACGTACTGTAGCATTGTACTGCCCTAAACGCTTTATATTACCTCCAGTAATAGAGATGTATTTTTTATCTATAGTGTGCCCTTCTTTTTCAAAAGCTTCTACTAAATCTAATTTAGTTACAGATCCAAATAATTTATCTCCAGCTGAAGCTCCTTCTGTAGCTTTAGCAGCGATTTTAATATCTAATTGTTTTAAAGCATCAATTGTAGCATTTGCTTCTTCAATTAATTTTTTGTCTTTAAATGCACGTTGCTTTAAGTTTTCAGCTAAAACTTTCTTTGCAGAAGCAGTAGCTAATACAGCGTGACCTGTTGGAATTAAAAAGTTTCTACCATAACCGTTCTTAACCGTTACAACATCGTCTTTAAATCCTAAATTTTCAACGTCTTGTTTTAATATAAGTTCCATTGTTATGATAATTTTATTTTAATAAATCTGTTACGTATGGTAATAACGCTAAGTGACGCGCTCTTTTTACTGCTACAGATACTTTTCTTTGATATTTTAAAGATGTTCCTGTTAAACGTCTTGGTAAAATTTTACCTTGTTCGTTTACAAAACCTAATAACCAATCTGCATCTTTATAATCTACATACTTGATTCCAGATTTTTTGAAACGGCAATATTTCTTTTGCTTGCTCGTGTCAATATTTAAAGGTGTTAAATATCTAATTTCACCTTCTTTCTTTCCTTTTGCTTGTTGTTCTATAGATGCCATAATTACGCTTTTTGTTTTAATTTAACTCTTCTTCTCTCTGCCCACGAAATCGCGTGCTTATCTAAAGCTACAGTTAAGTAACGCATAAAACGCTCATCACGTCTAAACTCTACTTCTAAAGGAGTAATGTGTTCACCATCTATAGTGTACTCAAATAAGTGGTAAAATCCACTTTTTTTGTTTTGAATTGGGTAAGCTAATTTTTTTAAGCCCCAATCTTCTTTGGCTATCATCTTTGCTCCTCTTTCAGTAAGAAAATCTTCGTACTTCTTTACTGTTTCCTTTATCTGTGTTTCAGATAAAACGGGATTTAAGATGAAAACAGTTTCATAATGATTCATAAAAATCTATTTTATTGTGTTAAAAATGAGTGCAAAAATAAGTCTTTTTATTAAACCACACAACACTTTTTAATAAATTTAAATGCATTCGAATTCAACTAAAGAAATTGTTAAAATTTACATTTTAGCGATGTTTTTTGGTTTTAAACCGAATTTTTTGTAACATTGTCGATAATTAAACCCAAATAACCGAAACACTATGTTTTTAAATTGTGTAGTAGTTGATGATTCAGCAATACAAAGATTGTCTATAGTTAAGCTTATAGAAAACAACAGCTCTCTTAACCTAGTTGCTGAGTATAGCAGTGCTTTAGAAACTAAAAATGGATTAAACACTCAAAAAGTAGATTTAATATTTTTAGATATAGAAATGCCTGTTCTTAATGGCTTTGAACTTTTAGACGTATTAAATAATAAGCCACAAATTATATTTGTAACTGGTAAAACAGAATATGCTTTTAAAGCATTTAATTACGACGCGACAGATTATTTGCAAAAACCTATTACTAGAGAGCGTTTTAATCAAGCTGTTGAAAAAGCTGTTGAACAACATAAATTAAAGTTAGACTTTAATGAAGTTGAAGGCGAGCATATTTTTGTAAAAAGTAACTTAAAAAAGCGAAAAGTTTACATTAGAGACATTAAATGGATTGAGGCTTTAGGTGATTATGTTAAACTTGTTACTGAAGATACATCTTTAGTTGTACTTTCTACAATGAAAGCTTTTGAAGGTGAACTTCCAGAAGGTAAGTTTTTACGTATTCACAAATCTTACATTGTAAACCTAGATAAAGTAGATCGCTTTAACAGTAAAAATGTTGAAGTTGGCTCTTACGAGATACCTTTAAGTAGAAATAAAAAGACATTGCTTGTTGATGCGTTAAATAATATTTAACGAATAAATAGTTGTTTTTTATTAAAACTAACTTAATAAAATCCTATTCTAACGAGTAGGATTTTTTTTGTATTAATAATTGTCAACATTAATAATTACTCTAACAGCTCTAAAATCTTTTACCGCCTCAAAGCTTGTATTTACTTTTCTAATAACATCTTTAGTTTTACCTAAAGATTGTTTTTGAGGTATTTTAATAAGAATATTTTTTAAATACATATTTCTTATTCTTGATACCGGCGGAAACTCAGGTCCTAATATATTAGATTTAAAAACTTGTTTAAGTGATTTTGCAAACCAATCGCTTGCCTGCTCTACTCTATTATAATCACGATGTTTAAATGTTATTTTTATTAATCTATAATAAGGTGGATATTTAAAATTGTAGCGTTCTTGAAGCTGCTCTTCAAACATACTCTTATAATCGTTTGTAGAGACTTGTTGTACAATTTTATGATAAGGATTATATGTTTGTATTAAAACCTTACCTCGTTTTTTTGTTCTACCTGCACGACCAGAAACCTGTAACATAAGTTGAAAACTACGTTCGTGAGCTCTAAAGTCTGGAAAATTTAAAAGGTTATCGGCGTTCATTATACCAACTAACTTTACATTTCTAAAATCTAAACCTTTGGTAAGCATTTGGGTACCTACTAAAATATCTATTTCCTGCTGCTCTAATGCTGTAATTATTTTCTCGTAACCATGTTTACCACGTGTAGTGTCTAAATCCATACGCGCAACCTTGTATTTAGGAAACAATGCTTGTACTTCTTTTTCTATTTGCTCTGTACCAAAACCTTTACTATCTAATCCTGGCGTGCCACAAGCCAAGCATTTTAATAACATTGCAATGGTATGGCCACAATAATGGCAACGTAATTGACTACGGTATTGGTGGTAAGTTAAACTTACATCGCAATTTGGACATTGTGGCGACTCACCACAGGTATTGCACTCTACAATTGGCGAATAGCCACGCCTGTTTTGAAACAAGATTACTTGATGTCCTTCTTGTAAAGTTTCATTTATTTCTTCAATCATTCTATCGCTAAAATGACCTTTCATTTTTTTCTTTTTATACTTATCTGCTATATCTACAATTTCAATATCTGGTAATTGTACATTATTATAGCGTTTAGTGATTTCTACAAAACCGTATTTATTTTCTCGTGCATTGTAATATGACTCTAAACTTGGTGTTGCACTACCTAATAATATTTTAGCATTGTGGTAATGCGCTAATACTATTGCTGTATCTCTTGCATGATATCTTGGTGCAGGATCAAATTGTTTAAAAGATTGTTCGTGCTCTTCATCTACAATTATTAAACCTAAGTTGTTAAACGGTAAAAATATAGATGATCGTGCACCTAAAATTATTTTCGCTTTCGCGGAATTTCCCAACACATTATTATAAACCTCAACACGCTCATGAGCCGAATATTTACTATGAAATACTGCTACTTGTTCTCCAAAATAATTTTGCAAGCGAGACACCAGTTGTGTTGTTAAAGCTATTTCTGGTAACAGATACAAAACTTGCTTACCATTTGCAATAACTGCTTCTATAAGTTTTACGTAAACTTCTGTTTTACCAGAAGAAGTTACACCATGAAGTAAGGTTGTATTATGTGTTTTAAAAGCTGTTTGAATGTTTTGTAATGCTTCCGTTTGATATGTATTTAATGTTTTTGAATCTTCATTTTCATCACCTTCATATTGTACTCTATCGGTTTGAATATGATATTCTTCTAAAACACCTTTATCTATTAACGCCTTTATAATTGCTGAAGAAGCACCACTTTCTTCTACTAAGTCTTTAACTTTTACAGGCTTTTTTGTTTTTGCAGAAATTGAAAACAAAGTAAAAACTACTTGCTTTTGTTTTTCGGCACGGCTTAATGCTTCTAACAACTTATGCAAACCAACTTCACTTGTATATTCTGCTTGTAATTTTACATAGCGCACATATTTAGGCTTGTATTTATCGTAAATTTCTTCTTGCAGTAATATTACTTCTTTTTCAATTAGACGCTTAATTACGGGAAGTACATTTTTTTTATCTAATATTTTTGAGACTTCCTGTATTTTTAATGACGATTGGTGGTGAAGCGCTTCGAAAATTAAAAATTCATCATCTTTTAAATCTGTATCTTTTATTTCGGCGTTTAAATTTCGGCTAATTAAGGTTTCGCTTTCTAGAATAAAAGCACTTGGTAAAGCTGTACGCATAACTTCGCCAATGGTACACATGTAGTATGTCGCTATCCATTGCCATAGTTGCATTTGCTTATTATTTACAATAGGTGTTTCATCTAAAATTTGATGTATGGATTTTGCGTCATAAACTGTTGGTGCTTCTGTATGTATTTTACCAACTAAGCCTGTGTATATTTTAGACTTTCCAAAAGGTACAGATACGCGCATACCTTCACTTAAAAATTCAGACTCTGCTTTAGTTATACTATAGGTAAACAGTTTTTCTAATGGAATTGGTAATATAACGTCTATAAAATAGTTCACTGTTTAAATATTGAAATGCTTTTAATTAATGAGTATAAAACGAAGTTGTAGTTTATTCTACTACACGTTTCCAGTATTGTGTTTCGTAGAAAAACCCAAGGTAACCACGAACTATTAAAGTGTTTTTATTGTTTTCGTCTAAGCTTAACCTTAGCCTGTATGTCTTTCCATTTTTAGGATCTACAATGGTACCATTTTTATAATACTCGCCACGTTTTTCCATGTTTTTTATAATATTTAAACCTAAAATTGGTTTATTATTATCTTCACCTTTACATGCAGTACATTTTCCATTTTTTCTGTTTTCTAGTAAGATTTCAACTATTTTGCCATAGACTGTATTATCTTTTGCCTTGTAAATTTCTACAATAGATTTTTCAACATCATGAGTGTCTACTGTTTTCCATTTACCAAATATGGTTTGTGAAAAGCCATAACATGAAAAAAGAAATACAAATAGAAATGCAATATTATTCATAATTATTATGTTGTTGGCGCAAACGCATTAGTGAAACATTAAGCTCAAACCCTAACAGTAAAATATTAGCATTTAACCAAAGGTAAAATAACAAAATTAGTAATGCACCAATAGAACCATAGAGTTCATTATAACGTGCAAAATTCTCTATATATAAACCAAATAAATACGAGGTTAACATTATTAATAAGGTTGTAAATAAAGCACCTACCGAGAAGAACCTTGCATGCCTACCTTCTTTTGTACCAAAATAATATAGTGTTGCTGTGGCCAAATAAACCATAACTACAAAAAATGCATATTGCGCTAAATTCGCCCAAAAATCTGTTTCTCGTCTGGTATCGTACCCATAATCGTCTAACCAAACTAAGATGTTATCTACCACATAAATTTGAAAATACCCTAATACTGCTACTGTAGTTATTAGTAAAAATGATAAAATTAAAGCCACTCCTAGCGCAAAAACATACTGCTTAACAACATTTCTAGTTAGTTGCTCGTGGTATGAGTTTTCAAAACCAGAGAATAATGCATTTACACCATTAGTCATTAAAAAGATAGCCAATATTAATACGGTTGATAATAAACCACTATTTGAATTACTTCCTTTTAGGGTTTCAAAAATACCTTCTGAAAAAAAATCACTTGTTGTTGGTGGCAAAACAGACTCTAAAAAATGTAAAAAATCATTTTCAAAATCTGGTACTGGTATGTATGGAATTACTATTATTATAAATAGTAAAAACGGAAATAATGCAGTAAAAAAACTATAAGCAATAGCACTGGCTCTCGCAGTTAATGCTCCTTTAGCAATACCAATAATATAAAGCTCTAACAAATCGTAAAGCGATAAACCTTCTAATCCTGGTAATTTTATTTTACTTAAAAATTTTATGATGTAATTAAGTACAGGAATTTTTAGCAGCTTTTGTTTTAGCTGCACTTCTACTTCTTTTTCTTGTAATAATTCTTCCTCTACTGTTTCTGCCATAAAAATATGCCTTAATCTACAGCTTTTAAACTTAAATCCATATTGTATACAGAGTGCGTTAATGCTCCAGACGATATATAATCTACACCACAAAGTGCATATTCTCTAACCGTATTTTCGTTAATACCACCAGAGCTTTCTGTTAAACATTTATCACCTATTAATTTTACGGCTTTTTTAGTGTCTTCGTAATTAAAGTTATCTATTAAAATTCTATAAACACCATCGGTTTTAAGGATTTCTTCAATTTCGTTTAAATCTCTTGCTTCTACAATAATTTTTAAATCGCGATTGGTTTGTTTTAAATAGGCTTGTGTTTTTTCTATGGCTTTAGTAATTCCGCCAGCAAAATCAATATGGTTGTCTTTTAACATAATCATATCGTATAAAGCAAACCTATGGTTTTCTCCACCTCCAATTTTAACTGCCCATTTTTCTAAGGCACGAATGCCTGGTGTTGTTTTACGCGTATCTAAAATTTTAGTTCCTGTTCCTTCTAATAAATCTACAAACGTTTTCGTTTTTGTCGCAATCGCACTCATACGTTGCATTGCATTTAATACTAAACGTTCGGCTTTTAGTATAGATTGTGATGCACCAGAAACATAAAAAACAATATCGCCGTGTTTTACTTCGCTACCATCTTCTATTAAAGTTTCTACAGTCATTTCTGGATCTACATAAGCAAAAACCTGCTTAGCAAATGCTACTCCTGCAATTATACCATTATCTTTAACTAATAGTTTTGCTTTACCTTGCGCTGTTGCCGGAATACAAGATAATGAGCTGTGATCGCCATCACCAACATCTTCTCTAATAGCGTTAGAGATTATTAATTCTATTTCTTTTTCAAATTGTGCTTTCGTTATCATTATTGAAATTGTTTAATGCTAAAATAAGGATTGAAATTCAAAAAAATGAAGTTTTCAAATTGAAAGTTTTATCTTTGGTTTATGACCATTAAACTCATTGCCATTGGCAAAACAGATAGCAAGCAGCTTCAAGCTTTAATAGACGAATACAAAAAACGTTTAGGCTTTTATATAAAGTTTAAGCTAGAAATAATTCCAGATATTAAAAACACTAAAAACCTTAGTGAAGCTCAACAAAAGCAAAAAGAAGGTGAACTTATATTAAGCAAAATAAGTACTACAGATGCATTAATTTTATTAGACGAAAACGGAAAACAGTTTGATAGCGTTGGTTTCTCAAACTATTTACAAAAACACATGAACTCTGGTATAAAGCAACTGGTTTTTGTAATTGGCGGACCTTATGGTTTTAGTGAAGATGTATATGCAAAAGCCAAAGGAAAAGTATCACTCTCTAAAATGACATTTTCTCACCAAATGGTGCGTTTATTTATTATCGAGCAGTTATACCGTGGTTTTACAATTTTAAAAAATGAACCTTACCACCACAGGTAAATAGCTTATTGTTTTTTACTTAAAACCTTACACGTTTTAGTTTTCTTTTTTACGGCATTAGATAATAAACCATTCATTATTGAGGCTGCAATTAAAGCAAAGCCAAAAAAGTATTTCCAGTATGTATGTTCTTTAAACAAAAAAGAGCCAAGTAATATTACAATAGCCCAAATAACAGCGTTTATTAAAATTATTTTTTTCATACCAAGTAAGACGTTGTTTATATAACTTTGTTACACCTTTTAATAAAAAAATAAATTATGCAAATAGTTTTTGCCACAAACAACCTTAATAAAATTAAAGAAGTTCAAAGTATAATACCTAACCATATTAAACTATTAAGCTTAAAAGATATAGGTTGTTTTGAAGACGTACCAGAAACACAAAATACCATTACAGGTAATGCCATACAAAAAGCCAAATATGTTAGAGAACATTATGGTTACGATTGCTTTGCAGACGATACAGGTTTAGAAGTTGAAAGCCTAAATAATGAACCTGGCGTTTTTAGCGCACGTTATGCAGGACCACAACGTGATGCTAACGATAATATGGATTTACTTTTAAATAATTTAATTGAAAAACCAAACCGAAACGCCCAATTTAAAACCGTAATAGCTTTACATTTAAACGGGAATCTAGAAACATTTACAGGCATTTGCAAAGGCAAAATTACCCAAGACAAACAAGGCACACAAGGTTTTGGTTACGATCCTATTTTTATGCCAAACGGTTATACTGAAACTTTTGCCGAAATGGATTTAACTCTAAAAAATAAAATTGGACATCGTGGCAAAGCAGTTACTAAATTAATTGAATATTTTAACGCATTATAAATCTTTACTTTTTTTTAAAATAAACTAATTTTAAATAATATAACGCCTAAACCATAACAGGCTAAACGGATAATTTTTTTTAAAATTAAAAAAGACATTGTTTAAAAACAATGTCTTTTTTTTTAATGTATAACCCTCATTTACAGTAATTTGCTTTCGATACAAAAATAAACTAACTTAGAAATTGATATAAAACTGAATATATTTTATTAAAACCGAACCATTTAGATAATACAAAGTCTTTATTATTAAAAAACGCTATGAAATGATAAAAATTTTTAGAAAAATTAGGCTCAATTTACTTTCAGAAGGAAAAACCGGAAAATACTTTAAATACGCCATTGGCGAAATAGTACTGGTAATAATAGGTATTTTAATTGCATTAGCCATTAACGAAAATGCAAAAGACAAAAACAACTTAGAATTACGCGATTTATATATTAATCAGTTAGAAGATGAAGCCAACCGCAACCTAGAACAGTTAAATGCACTTCATGATTATACAATTGAAATGCTTAAAGAGGTTGATACATTAAGCATCATATTATACACCAAAGATTACGATAACCCAAAATTGCCACCTAAAGCGTTTAGGCTAATGGATACAGACTATTTTAACCCATCAACAGTAACTTATGAAAACTTAAAATTCTCTGGTGACTTAAAACTGTTTGATGATTTAAACTTACGTAATGCTATTTCAGAACCTTACGAAACATTTAATGATATAAAAACCGTTGAAGATTTAGATTTTCTAGGGTTTAAAGATTATTATCAGAATTTTTTAATTAAAAATGTGAGCTTTTTTGAAATGCAATTAACCTCAAAAAGTTATGCAAAAGAAATCCATTTTCAGAATTATATTTTAGCACGAAATACCTCTTTAAATCTAAATAAAGAAGCCTATGAGCGATCCATTAAATCCTTTAATAAACTAAAGGTCGTTTTTGCAGAATTAAAAGATGATAATTAGATAACCAAAGTATAAAAATATAAATCTTATTCATGCCCTAAGGCTTGGATTCAAACACTAACCAATGATAAAATTTTTTAGAAAAAACGCCAAAACAATATGAATATCAAACATTTAACACTTACACTTTTAGCAGTTGTACTAATAAGTTGCAATACAACACAGAAAGAAAAAAACACGAATAAAACAGAAACTTACCCTAGCATTAATATTGTTGGAGCAATGAAAAACGTAATGTGGAAAGGCGAATTAGACAGTAGTATTAATCTTGACACAATCTCGGATAAAAATGGACTTTATGGTCTTGGACCTGTAAGCTATTTAACAGGTGAATTACTAATTAATAACGGAAAAAGCTATGTATCAAAAGTAACATCAAACGCGACAATGACCGTTGAGAAAACGTTTAAAACAACAGCACCATTTTTTGTGTATGGAAACGTAACTGAATGGAACGAAGTTGACTTACCTAGTTACATAAATACAATTCAGGATTTAGAAAAATTTATTGACAAAAAAACATCTAAATTCAAAAGACCTTTCGCCTTTAAATTAATTGGACAAGTTTCTAATGCGATTATTCATATTCAAAATTTACCCAAAGAAACAAAAGTGTCTTCGCCTGATGAAGCTCATCAAGGACAAACGAATTACAATATTGAAAATGAAGATGCTGAAATAATAGGCTTTTTCTCAACTGAACATAAAGGCGTTTTTACACATCACGACTCTTTTTTACATATGCATTTAATAACAAAAGACGAAAGTAAAATGGGACATTTAGACAAATTAGACATTGGAAAAATGAAATTATATCTACCAAAAAAATAAAAAATTACCGCTAATAATGACTATAAATAATTGCTTGTTATAGCCTACTTTGTAAATTCCTTCAAACTTCCTATCTGTGATTTAGTTGCTAACTTTAATACTTAAACACGCAACGAAATCTTACAAAAAAGGATCGTTTAAATTACGAATCGAAAAAAATAGAAATAGTAAAGCCGTTTGCTACCAAATCCTTTTTAAGCGCATTCCCCAAAACAATATAAACAACTGTATATCAATTGATTATTTGCTAAAAATAGACTAACTTGCGTAGTGCAAACTATCGCTTAATATAAAATATTTAAACGTTTTTATAGCAGGTAACATGTTAGGTGCAAGTTATAAAAATGCACCTTGATAATTAATCTAATATTTTTTTAACTATGGATTTAATAAACAAATTATTGGAAATAGACCCAAATTATATTGTAATTGGATTAATTGTCTTCTTCTTTTCTTTAGAGCAAATAATGCAATCGCCATTTAGTTACAAAAAAAGAATTAATCATTTATTCCAAAATGTGTTGTTCCAAATTATACTTGTGATTTTGAATATCTTCTTTGTTACATTTCAAGTGTTTTCAATTGAATGGTTAAATGAAAACAATATTGGACTTCTATATCTAATTAAATTACCCGTTTGGGCTAAACTTTGTATTTCTGTTGCATTGTATGACATTACAGCGTACTGGATTCATAGAGGAACTCATAAAATCCCTTTACTATGGCGATTTCATAGAGTACACCACAGCGATACAACAATGGATTCTTCAACAGTTTTTCGTTTTCATCCTATAGAGTTAATTCTTGTATTTGGAATTGGAAATATAATTACTGCTGCGCTATTTGGGACAGATGTTTTTTCTATGGCATTATATTATTTCATCCTTTATGTCTTCTTCTTTTTTGAGCATGCAAATTTAAATTACCCAAAGTGGTTGAATTCGTCTTTAGGATTATTATTTGTAATGCCAGACCACCATAGAGTTCACCATCAACAAGATCAAATGTTTACAGATTCAAACTATGCAGATATATTTATAATCTGGGATAGGTTATTTGGAACTTTTAAAATGATGCCAATAGAAGATATGAAATATGGATTGGCAGAATTTGATACAGATGAAAAACAATCATTCCTCTATTTAATTAAAAGCCCATTTATAAATATTAAAAGAGTTAAACCCAATAAGAAATCTGAATAAAAACCAGCACCTAACAATGGCTATAAGTAATTGCTTGTTCTAGCCTACTTACAAAAATCCTATTGGATTTTTTATTCAGTTCTTGTTTACTAAATTAGGTGTTTAAAAACGTAATAGAGCACAAATAAACACGATAGTTTAATAGAAAACATTTAAACGTTTTCATAGCAGTCAACATGTTTGCAAACATTTTACCCAAAATTCCACCTATGAGATTAACATTCTTATTTATACTATTTACTTGCTTAACTTTCGGACAAGAAAAACCTATAATTTTCTATAATGAAAGTGGAGAAAAAATAAGTAAGCAAGATTTTATTAAAACTAAAGATTATAGAAAAAATTTAGACTTATATTTTGAGAATGACACTACTCAAATTGCATTATTAGTAACTCGAAAAAAATTTGGACAACTTGATAAAACGACTTTTGAGAGTTTAAAAAACTACTTAACTGTATTAACCGATAAAGCAATCGATTCCACTCAAAATATAGTAATAAACTATTTAACAGCATATCCTAAAAAAAAAGAAAATAGAAATTTTAGGTCTACTTGGAATGTCTTACATAGAGATTACACGAGAAAACTTCACAAAATTGCAAATATTAATCAATTTTGGATACACTCAACGAAATGTGAAAATCTTTATTATAATTATCATAGAAGATTAAACTGGATAGAAGATAAAGACAATTTATTCAAGAAACTATTTTTTCCTTATGAGGTGCGATATGGAAATTATATTCTAATTAAACCAGATGGAAAATTTTTTTATTATTTAGGTGAACATAGCAAATATCATATTTGGGAAAATGCAGAAAAATACTTTAAATAAAAACGATTGCCAACACCTTACAAAATTTATTGTTATTTATAGCCTACTTATAAAAATTCTCGTAGATTTTCTATTCGGTTTTTATTTGCTAAAACACTATAAATACTTATGCAAAAAGCAAGTAACTATTTAAAAAAATAAATTAACTTCGTAATTTAAACTATCGTTTGATATAAAACATTTAAACGTTTTCATAGTAGTCAACACGTTAGCTACCATATGACAAACCAACAAACTTTTAGATGAATTATAAATTAATAATACCCATTTTGGTAATTGTGATTTTAGCTTTTTGGTTTTATAAATCAAAAACAAATAAACCAACTGGAATTGCTGACGAATGGAATCAAAAAGTGAATTCTGCTGAATTGACAAAGGAATTGTTTAATAAAGCAAGCATAGATGAAAAAGAGGATTTAATATATTATTTCACTCAAAAAATAAGAAGAAAAGACAATTACGGAAAAGTCTCTTTCTCAAAAATGCCAGAAACGCTAAAAACAGTCTATTTGATTAATGAATTTGAGTCTGAAGTGAATAATGGCGGATTTCTTCAATTCTTTACGAACTCATCTGGAAAATACATAAATGAGACAATAGAGAGTTTGGAATTAATTGGAGCAAATAACACAAAAAATATTTTAGAAAAAGCTGTAAAAATTATGCTCAAACATAACGAATCGACTGAAAACCTGAATAGAAAAATAAATAGTCGAGAATTATATGAAATTTTTGAAACATCGGAAATATATGACAATGAATTTCTAATGAAAGAATTGAATGATTTGGATTCAAAATTTTATGAATCTGCTGAACCAACTCAAGAACTTAAATTCAAATATTTTGAAAGTAACGAAAACGGAATTTGGAACGAACTGAAAGAAAAATACTGCACCTAACATCTCATAAAAATAATTGCGGTTTAGTACTTAAACAAAGGGCGTTGCGTGTTTGTAACGTCTGATTTTCCTCTAGAAAATCCTCGCATACAAACACGCAACTATTCTTATACATAAACGATAGCTTAAATTACGAATCAAAAAAAATAGAAATAGTAAAATCATTTTCTACCAAATCCATTTTATGTGTATTCTCTAAAACACCATAAGCGCTTATAACGGTAATATGTACCATTTTTTTAGATTTAGTAACCGCTTTTAAACCTTCGCGTTTGGTACGTAGTTTCTGTGCGTAATCTTTATTAATAGCAAATTCATCTGCATAAAACTTCATCTCGCAAATGTTTATAATATTATCTTTTCTATCAATAAGCATATCTATTTGAAATCCTTTTGGGTAGTTTGCATCTTTTCTATGTAAAAAACTATTCACTTTAGTTTCTACGCCCAAAATACCTAAAGCTTCCTTTATGCTTTCTATATGTTTAATACATAAATTCTCGAAAGCATAACCACACCAAATTTTATAAGGTTGTGTTTCGCTAACGCGAAGCCAATCGCTTTTATTAAGTTTATTTTGTCCTACCATAAACGAGAGGTAAAACAGCGAGTACTCATCGGTTAAACGAAATAAGGTATCTTTTTTACTTTTCTCTAAAGGCTCGAAGGTCGATATAAATCCAGAAGCTTCTAACTCGTTTAAAATATTTGTAAAATAACCACCATCAGACAGTTTGGTTAATTTTAAAATACTCTGTCTGTTTAATCCGCTAGCCTTACTAGCTAAAGCTTTTACAATTTTTATATGGCTACCAGCATTATCAAACAATGCAGGATAGAGGTTATTAAATTCGGTAGTTAAAAAGCCATCTTTTTTAAAGCACAAATTGTTAATGTTTTGTGCTGCACTTTTTCCTTTTTCTACTTGATCTAAGTAATGCGGAATACCACCTAATGCTAAATATAGCTGTATGATTTGGTAGTGACTCATTACTATATTTTTTTCCTTTAAAAAGGCTTCGGTTTCGTTTAAAGTAAAAGGCATTAAGGTAATAAGCTTGGTAATACGATTATGTAAACCACCTTTTGCATTTACCACATGCTGAAGCATCCATGATGCTGCCGAGCCGCAAACCACTACAATTATGTTTTGTTGCGACGCCCAATTATTCCACCAGTGTGCCAAAGCTTCCATAAAACCAGAACGTTTACTGGCAATCCAAGGTAGCTCGTCTAGAAAAACCACAGGCTTTTTTAAAGTACTTTTACTTATAGCTACACTTAACTCACTAAAAGCCATTAACCAACTTTCGGGCTTTGTATAAGGTTTTTCAGCAGGAAAATATAGATTCATTTGTATGGTAAAATTCATTAACTGGTCGTGAAGATTAGCATCTTTTAAACCAGTCATCTCAAAAATCTTTTCGTTTTTATAGACTTCACGTATTAAAAATGTTTTACCTACTCGACGACGACCAATAATAGCCAATAGGTGCGCTTTCTTGTCGCGCTGCATGGCAAGCATGGTTTTACGTTCTTCTTTTCTACCTATAATTTTCATACTATACTTAGCGGAATCTACGTAAATATACAATTTTCCGCGTAATATAAAATTATAATGCGCGGAATCTTTTATTAAAATACACTTTCCGCGTAGTATAAAAACACATTATCTCCAATTAATTTTAATAAAGTTTTCGTTTTTAGTAAATTGACTAGGAATTTTATCTAATATTTCAGACCGTAGAGCATCTATAACAAGATCTTTAGAAAACGAATGGTGAGTTACTATACTTACCTCTCTAATTGGTTTAGGTTCGCTAAATGGTATATTACAACCAGCGTCATTATCTTGTATAGCCATTTCTGGAACTAAGGTAAAACCACCATAATTATCAACCATACGTTTTAAAGCTTCAATAGAACCACTTTGAAATTTTATACTTTTATTATTACTATTATTATTGCAAATATTTAAAACCTGATTTCTAAAGCAGTGCCCATTTTCTAATAACCAAACATTCTCCATTTGCTCAACGTCTTTTGGTGAAATAGAGGTTTTATTACGTAAGGATTCACAATCTTGTCCATAAAAAACAAAAGGTTCATTATAAAGCTTTATTTCTCTAATAAAAGGCTCGTTTAAAGGCGTTATAAGTATACCTAAGTCTAATTCTTTTTTTTGTAATGCTAGTATAATATCATCAGACTGCATTTCTTGAATTTTTAAAATAGAGTTAGGATATTTCTCTGAAAAAACACCAGAAAACAAAGGAATAAGATATGGCGAAATCGTTGGTATTACTCCAATGGTATATTCACCTTCCATACTATTAAGCTCTGTACTCACCATATTTTTTAAATCGCCAACTTCACGTAAAATAACTTTAGCTTTTTTAATAAACATGGCACCTAAATCGGTTGGTTTAAAAGGCGATTTACTTTTATTAAAAATTGTAAACCCAATTTCGTCTTCTAGTTTTTTTACTTGAATAGTAATAGTAGGCTGCGTTACAAAACATTTTTCTGCAGCAGTAACAAAATGCCTATAAGTATCTAAAGCAATTACATATTCTAATTGTTGTAAAGTCATCTTATTAATTTTATTAATACAAATATAAAAACTATTAATTTGATTAATATCAAGTTGTCGTAGATATTTGCAAGCACAATAATTAATTAACACATAATGATGAAACAAATTTTTACTGCCTTAGCCTTAACTATAGGTATCGTTTCTTTTGCTCAAAACAAGAGTACTGAAACATTAATGACAACAAACAATGGCGCTCCAGTTGGAGATAACCAAAACTCTAAAACGGTTGGAGAATATGGTCCTGTTTTACTAGAAGATATCCATTTAGTAGAAAAATTAGCTGCTTTTGACAGAGAACGCATTCCAGAACGCGTAGTACACCCAAGAGGCGCTGGAGCATCTGGATATTTTGAAGCTACTAAAGACATGTCTGAGTATACAAGAGCTGTAGTATTTTCTAAGGTTGGAAAAAAAACAGACTTAGCGGTACGTTTTTCTACAGTAATTCATGGTAAAGGTTCTCCAGAAACTGCAAGAGACCCAAGAGGTTTTGCTGTAAAGTTTTACACAGAACAAGGAAATTATGATATTGTTGGTAACAATTTACCAGTGTTTTTTATTAGAGATGCCATAAAATTTCCAGATATGGTACACTCGCTTAAACCTTCTCCAGTAACAAATAAACAAGATCCAAATCGCTTTTTCGATTTCTTTTCTCACGTACCAGAATCTACACACATGATTACAAGATTGTATACAGATTTAGGAATCCCAAAAGGCTACCAATATATGAATGGAAGCAGTGTACATGGTTTTAAATGGGTTAATAAAGAAGGTAAAGTAACCTATATTAAATATTCTTGGGTCTCTAAACAAGGTGAGAAAAATTTAACAGCAGAAGAAGCTGCAATACAGCAAGGTAAAGACTGGCAACATGCTACGGTAAGTTTACGCAAGGATATTGACGATAAAAACTACCCACAATGGGATTTATACGTACAAATGATTAAGCCAGAAGATATGCACTCTTTCGATTTTTGGCCTTTAGATGCAACTAAAGATTGGCCTGAAGATAAAATTGAAAAAATTAAAATTGGCACCATGACCTTAAACCAAAATCCTATAAATTATTTTGAGCAAGTAGAAAGTATTGCCTTTTCTCCAGGTGCTTTAATTCCAGGTGTAGAACCATCAGAAGATAAATTATTACAAGGTCGTTTATTTTCGTATTTCGATACACAAAGACATAGATTAGGACCAAACTTTCAACAATTAGAAATTAATAAGCCTTTAGAAGGTCCAAAAAACTATAATTCAGATAGCTGGAATAGCGCAGGAAATAAAAGATTTGAAAATCCTGATGTGAACTATCAACCAAGTGAAAAATCTAGTCTAGCAGAAGACACACAATACAAACAGTCTGAAACTACATTAACAAACGTTACTATTACACAAAAGAAAATCTCAAAAACAAACGATTTTGCTCAAGCAGGAGATTTTTACAGATCACTAACGAAACAACAACAAGACAATTTAATTAAAAATTTAAGTGGTGATTTAGGTCAAGTAACCGATAAAAAAATACAAATGACAATGATTACCTATTTCTATAAAGCAGATAGAGAATACGGTATGCGTGTTGCAGAAGCTTTAGGGTTTTCGGCTAAAGATTTTAGACATTAATTAACACATTTTCTTATTAAGGAGGACATTATTTTGTCCTCCTTTTTACATTAAACATTATGAAACATTTATTACTTGCATGTTTACTTACATGCACTACATTAGTACAAGCACAAACCATATTTCAAGCTTCAAGAGAAGGAAATCTTGAACAAATAGAAGCCCTTTTTATAAAAGACAACAATAGTATTAACGCTAAAAACAATAAAGGTTTTACGCCTTTAATACTAGCCGCTTATAACAATCAACTAGAAGTTGTTTCTTATTTATTAAAACAAAAAGTAAATGTAGATGCTCAAGATCTATCTGGTAATACAGCTTTAATGGGTGTTTGCTTTAAGGGCAATTTTGAAATTGCAAAACTACTTATAGATAATAACGCAAATATTAATCTACCAAATTACAATCAAGCAACAGCATTAATATATGCTTCTACTTTTGGCCATATAGCTATAGTTAAATATCTATTACAAAAAGGCGCAGATAAAAGCCTTAAAGACAATAGAGGAAATACAGCCTTAAGCCATGCAGAAATGCAAGGAAACTTAGAAATAGTAAGTCTTTTAAAAGTTTCTAAATAATTAAATAAAAGAGCATTACTCTAGATGTTAAATAAAAAAGCGTACCTTTGCACCTTGAAAACGCAAAATGGCGTTTATTGACTCCTCAGAGTGAGGATGTGTTACTAGAAGTTTTAGGTTAAGTATGTTCAATGCACTTCTATTTGTAACACCAAACAGATTGACATTGAAATACATAAAAAAGAATGAGCACATTCCAAGAATTAGGTCTTAATGAAGACCTTTTAAAAGGTATTACAGATTTAGGTTTTGAAACACCATCTGAAGTACAAGAAAAAGCAATCCCAATTTTATTACAAGACGAAGGCGATTTAGTCGCTTTAGCACAAACGGGAACAGGAAAAACCGCAGCCTTTGGTTTTCCAATGCTTCAAAAAATTGACGTTAACAGTCGTACAACTCAAGGTTTAATTTTATCGCCAACACGTGAGCTTTGTTTACAAATAGCAAACGAAATGAAAGCCTACGGTAAATACTGTAAAGGTTTAAATGTTGTTGCTATTTATGGTGGTTCTAGTATTACAGACCAAGCACGCGAAGTAAAACGTGGTGCACAAATTATTGTAGCAACGCCTGGTCGTATGAAAGATATGATTAGCAGAAAGTTAGTAGATATTACTAAAATTCAATATTCGGTTTTAGATGAAGCCGATGAGATGCTAAACATGGGTTTTAAAGAAGATATTACAGATATTCTTTCTGGAACACCTAAAGATAAAAGTACATGGTTATTCTCTGCTACAATGCCAAAAGAAGTAGCAAGAATAGCTAAAGATTTTATGCACGAACCACAAGAAATTACGGTGGGTCATAAAAACGAAAGTACCTCTAACGTAACTCACGAATACTACTTAGTTAACGCACGTGATCGTTACCAAGCTTTAAAACGTTTGGCAGATGCTAATCCAGATATTTTTTCGGTTATATTTTGTAGAACAAAACGTGACACGCAAAAAGTTGCCGAGCAGTTAATTGAAGATGGTTATAGCGCAGGAGCATTACACGGTGATTTAAGTCAAAACCAGCGTGATATTGTAATGAAACAATTTAGAACACGCCAAATACAAATGCTTGTAGCAACAGATGTTGCCGCTCGTGGTATTGATGTTGACGATGTTACACACGTAATTAACTACCAATTAAGTGATGAAATAGAAACATACACACACCGAAGCGGTCGTACTGGTCGTGCAGGAAAAACTGGTGTTTCTATGGTAATTGTTTCTAAAAGTGAAGTACGCAGACTTAGAAGTATTGAGCGTATTATTAATAAGAAATTTGAAAAGAAAGACATACCAAACGGTATGGAAATTTGCGAAGTACAATTAATGTCTTTAGCAAACAAAATTCATAATACAGAAATTAATCACGAAATAGACAAGTATTTAGAAGACATAAACACGATGTTTGAAGATACTTCTAAAGATGAGTTAATTAAAAAATTCTTCTCTGTAGAGTTTACACGTTTCTTTAATTACTACCAAAAAGCTAAAGACTTAAACATATCGGCAGGCGATCCAAATCGCGATGGTGGTCGTGCTTCAAGTGGTAATGCAACACGTTACTTTATTAACGTAGGAGAAAAAGATGGTTTTAACTGGATGTCTTTAAAAGACTTTTTAAAAGAACAACTGGGTTTAACCAAAGACGATTTATTTAAAGTAGATACAAAAGATACATTCTCTTTTTTCAACACAGAAAAAGAACACGAAGAAAAAGTTTTAGCACATTTTAGTGAGTTTAAACACGAAGGTCGTTTTGTAAATGTAGAAGTAACCGAAGATAAACCAAATCGTGGTGGTCGTGGTCGTGGTCGCTCTGGTGGCGGAAGAAGACGCGATGGCGGAAAAGGCGGCGATAGAAGACGTAGCGACAGACGCTCTGGCGGAAGAAGCGACGAAAGACGCAGCAGACGTAGCGAAGGATCTGACAGAGGTGATAGAAAAAGAAGAAGTGACGATAAACCAACACGCTCAAGAAGAAGCGATGGTGGCGATAGAGATAAAAGTGAATTTAAAACAACACATTCTCGACCAAGACGTTCTAGAAGATAAAAATTAAACCTTTCTGTTAATTTTTAGTCAAAAAATATAGAGAAAAGTACTAAATAGTAATTTGTTTAGTACTTTTATCTTTATTAATAGCATTATGAAACATTTTTTAGCCGCATTCTTTTTTATTTTTAGTCTAACTTTTAGTTTGGCTCAAAACAAAGAAGACAACAATAATACCCAACCAAAACCCGATGGCAATACTGCTATTGGTGTTATTTTAGATGCGGTAACAAATGCACCATTAGAAAGCGTTAACATTGTAAATTTAAATACTGTAATTGGTACAACTACAAACAGTAAAGGAGCGTTTAAAATAAAGGCTAAAGCTAATGATACGCTTCACTTATCTTACGTAGGTTATAAATCTATTAAAGTTCGTGTAACTAATGATTGGTTAAAATTTGGAAGTTCAGAAATTATATTAACCGAGTTAGCATTAGCGCTTGAAGAAGTTGTTGTAAGCCAATTACAACTTACTGGATATCTTGAAGTAGATATTAAACAAGTAGCTGTAAACGAGAATTACCGTTATAAAATTGCAGGATTAAATTCTGGTTACGAAGCTGGTAATAATAAATCTGCTAATAAGTTTAGTAAGGTTTTGGGCTCTATTTTTAATCCGTTAGACTTTTTATATAACACCTTTAGTAAAAAAGGAAAAGAACTTAGAAAGCTTAAAAAAGTTAAAGAAGATGATGAAGTAAGAAACCTTCTAGCATCACGTTTTGATAGAGAAATGCTTATGGTTTTACTTAATGTTAATAAAGTAGATTTAGATGAAATGGTGTCGCAATGTAACTACTCTAAAGAGTTTGTTGAAACAGCAAACGATTTACAAATGTTAGATGCTATTAGCCAATGTTATGAAGAATACAAGGTTTTAAGCCGAAATAAAAAACGCATTTAAAAGTATTATATAATAGTGTTAAATAAAAAAACACCCATAAACAAGTTTATTGTTTATGGGTGTTTTTATTTTATACCTCTACTCCTATTTTTCTAAAATATCTTTAAGCATTTTTAAACCAGCTTCAAAGTCTTTACCAACAGCTTTATCCATATTAAAAAAGAGAAAAAATACATTTGATGGTGGTTTACTCTCACCATGAAATCCCCAAATAACTTTAGTTTTATTATTCCCTAAATCTTCAACTTTAGTTATGGCATTAGACTCAGATTTCCATGGTTTAAAAAAACGAAGCATTGCTTCTATACTTTCGTTTTCAATAATATTAATAATTTCTTGTTCTCCAGTTCCAACCTTTTTATTACCAACCCATTTAGACACAAAACCTATTTCTCCATCTGTACCAACAAACTCTTGTTTCATATTTGGATCTTTAAGTTTCCAAGGCGACCAATTATCCTGATTTTTAATATATTTTAAATACTCAAAAACTTCTGGTAGCGGCTTATTTATAACAATACTTCTACTCACATTAAAGGTTTTTGGTGCAACCAATGTTAGTATTATAAATAGCGCTATTAATCCTAAAAAAATATAAAAAATAAGCATAGTAAAATGTTGTTTATTAATTAAATGTAATTGTTTTTATTGAAACGTTCTATTATCTCCTCATAACTTTTAATTGTTTTTTTACACCAATCCAGTCGTTTCTCTAATTTTTCGGCTTCAGTTAACTGCCAGTTTATATTTGTTTGTTTTAACTCTGTAGTAACATGTTGTAAAATAATTGCTGCAGAAACAGATATATTTAAACTTTCAGTAAAACCAACCATAGGTATTTTTAAAAACGCATCGGCTTCATCTAAAACTTCTTGAGATAAACCTTCGGTTTCTCTTCCAAAGAAAAAGCAAGACTTTTTAGTAACATCAAAATCACGCAAATTACAATCGTTTGCATGTGGTGTAGTTGCTACCACTTGATATCCTTTTTGTTTTACATCTTGTATAGCATCTTTTACAGTATGGTAACGGTTTAAATCTACCCATTTTTGAGCACCCATTGCAATTTCACGGTCTATACGCTTGGCATTTACCTCTTCTACAATATTAACTTCTTGTATACCAAAAACATCACAACTTCTTATTACTGCACTTGTATTGTGTAGTTGGTACACATCTTCTGTAGCTACTGTAAAATGCTTTGTACGTTGTTCTAAAACCTTATAAAAGCGTTGCAATCTATGGTCTGTTAAATAAGTTTCTAAATGTTCTAGTAATTTTTTATCTATCATATTTTAGTATACAAAAAAGCCCGATATTACCTATCGAGCTTATTTTATTTAATTTAATAATTTAATTATTTGCACCAATATTACCTTGCGCAACTAACACAGCAAGGTTATCCATACTTTCGTGTACATTTACATATCCATCTACGGTTAATACATCATTATAAACAAAAGATGTTCCGTTATCTAACATGGCTACATTAGTTTTACTTACGCCATTATCTCCATTTACTGGAGTAAACGTAAATAAAATTGCGCCTGGTGCTGTAGCCACACTACCTGCATGAATATGTGCTGGATGCATGGCGCCATTTGGCGTATTTATAATATCTATTACTGCTAAAGCCTCACCATTAAAACGCTCGAAAAATGTAATGTCTCCCATTATACTTGGATCACTAACTGCACTTAAATTATAGGTAACAGAAGTACCTGTTAATTCATTTTGCCCTATATCGCCTTGCGCTAATAAAACATCTAAATTAGTATCACTTAAATGCACGTTTATATAACCATCAAAATCTAACAAATTATTGTAAGAAATGGCATCTATATTTGTTTTGCTTTCTCCTGTTGTACCATCTACAGTATTTAAACTATAGGCAATTGCTCCAGTTTCGGCAGCAGTATTAAAGTGAATATGTGCAGGATGTTCACCACTTGCTGGTGTTTCTTCTAAATTAATTGTTACAAGTGTTTCGTTATTTACACGTTGTGAAAATGTTGCATTACCAGAAATTGCAGGAAAATCAACGCTACCCAAAGCATAAGATTTTGTAGTTCCTGTTAATTCGTTTTGCCCTATATCGCCTTGTGCAATAATATCTTCTAAATTACTTTCACTAAAATGAACATTTATATAACCATCAAAATCTAAAAGCTCTTCGTAACTAATAATAGTATCATCGTCTAAAACATCAAAAGTGGTTGTACTAAAACCTGTTTCTCCTTCTACAGCTTGTAATGTTATAGCTATATCTCCACCTTCTGCAGCAGTATTAAAGTGAATGTGCGCAGGATGTAAGTTACCTTCTTCTGCACCTATTAACTGTATTTCTACTGTTACTGTTTCATTAGAATTTTTAATAAACTTTGCTGTTCCAGAAATACTAGGATCTTCTACAGGAAATAATTGAAATGTTTTAGAAGCTAACTGCGTTACATTTTCAAAAGCATCACCATCGCTATCATCATCACCACAAGAAAAAATGGTTAATAAACTAAATAGTAAGAAATATTTTAATAATGATTTTGATTTAAAAAAAAGCGTCATGATTGTCTTTATTTATTATGGTTAGTGCAATTTAAATAAAATAGTTCTAATTTTAGTGCTCAATGCTAATAAGAATATGAAACATCTAGTAGTACTAACTGGTGCAGGAATGAGTGCCGAAAGTGGTTTAAAAACATTTAGAGACGCCAATGGCTTGTGGGAAGGACACGATGTTATGGAAGTTGCAACACCTGAAGGATTTTTAAATAATCCGGAATTGGTTTTAGAATTTTACAACCAAAGGAGACAACAGCTTTTAGAGGTAGAACCTAACAGCGCGCATTATGAACTAGCAAAATTAGAGAAGCAATTTAAGGTGAGTATTATTACTCAAAACGTAGATGATTTACATGAACGTGCCGGTAGCAACACTGTTATACATTTACATGGGGAACTTTTAAAAGTACGAAGTATAATTACGCCAGATAATGTGTATTCCTGGCGAAAACCACTTCACCTTGGTGATAAAGATAAAAACGGACACCAATTACGACCACATATTGTTTGGTTTGGTGAAGCTGTACCTTTAATTGAAACAGCAGCAAATATTTGTAGCCAAGCAGATATATTGTTAATTATTGGCACCTCTATGCAAGTATATCCTGCTGCTGGTTTAAAAGATTATATTCCTGCACAAACACACACTTATTTTATAGACCCTAATCCTGCTGTTAGCAGTAACAACGCATTAACAGTAATTGCTAAAACCGCTACCGAAGGCATTAAAGACTTTATTAAAGCGCTAAATTCAAATCACTAAACACAGAAAATTTTAAATGAAAAATACTTGCTGCATTCTATTAATATTCTGTTTTACAAAACTTTACTCTCAAGATATAATTTCATTTAAAGATAAATTATTATTTAAAGTTGAATTAAATAAACAAACTGAATCCTTTTTAATAAATGAAGAAAATAATAATGCTTTTATAGCGGAAGCCAATAATGTGTATAAATTAAAAATTGCAGCCAATTATAAATTTTTAGGTTTAAGTATTGGTTTTTCTCCAAGTAATAGCTACGGAAACAATAAATCTAAATTTAGAAACATCCAGCTAAGGCTATTTCCAAACCAATGGTTTCAAACTATAGAACATAGACGTGTACAAGGTTTTTACCAAGATCAAATTCCCAATGGTACTGCTTTAAAACAATTTCCGCATTTAAAAACAACAAGTTGGACTGGAAGTACTGCTTATGTATTAAATAAAAACTTTTCTCTTAAACACTTAATGGCTTTAAATGAATGGCAACGAGAAACATCTGGTAGTTTTATTCCTACTTTAAATTATGGTTTTAATAGGCTGTCTGATTTTACAGAAAATGGTAAATACATACAAAACAATTTTGATATTGCTTTAACACCAAATTATTATTACACCTGGATAATTAAAGAACATTGGTTTCTCTCAGGAAATTTAGCTCCTTCCATTGGTGTAAGGTTTTCAAAAGAAAAAATTAAAGATATTGAAACTCGCGATACTTTTTTTACTAATGCTTTAGACTTTAACTTACAGTTTGGCTATACTACCGAGACTATTAGTGCTGGAGCAAAATTTAGCTTTGTATCAAACAGTAATAAAGAAGATAATATATCACGAAATTTTGTAAACGATAAAACCTATGCTAGTCTTTATTTTGGTTACCGTTTTGAGCCGCCAACGTTTATAAAAAACACAGCAAACTGGATTAAAACTAAAACTGGTTTATAATTAATTTAAATCTATATCTTTTAAATTTTGAATGCGATTACGCTCTAAAAATGCATCTATAGTTTCAAAATGCTCAATAACGCGTTGATCTTTAAACTCAAATACTTTTTGAGATAAACCTTGTAAAAAATCACGGTCGTGAGATACTAATATTAATGTGCCGTCAAAATCTAATAATGCCTCTTTTAAAACGTCTTTAGATTTTAAATCTAAGTGATTTGTTGGCTCATCTAATATTAACAAGTTTACTGGCTCTAAAAGCAATTTAACCATAGCTAATCTTGTTTTTTCTCCTCCAGATAATACAGATACTTTTTTATCTATATCATCACCTTTAAACATAAAGCGCCCAAGAATATTTTTTATTTGTGTTCTAACATCTCCTTTTGCAACAGCGTCTACAGTTTCAAAAATAGTTAAGTCTTGATCTAATAATGCCGCTTGATTTTGTGCAAAATAACCTACTTGAACATTATGGCCTAAAGCGCACTTTCCTTCTACTTCAATTTCACCTAAAATAGATTTTATCATTGTAGATTTTCCTTCTCCATTTCTTCCTACAAAAGATACTTTCTCGCCTCTAGCTATAGAGAAACTTGCATTTTTAAATACATCATGATCACCATAACTTTTAGATAAATCTTCAACAATTACAGGATAATCGCCAGAACGTTGTGCAGATGGAAACTTAAGTTTTAATGCCGAGTTATCAACCTCATCGATTTCTATAATATCTAACTTTTCAAGCATGCGTTCTCGTGATGCAACTTGGTTAGTTTTAGAAAACGTGCCTTTAAAACGTTCTATAAATGCCATATTATCGGCTATAAATTTTTGTTGCTCTTGGTAAGCTTTAATTTGGTGACTGCGACGTTCTTCGCGTAATTGTAAGTAATGAGAATAATTGGCTTTATAATCATAAATACGTCCCATAGTAACCTCTATAGTACGGTTTGTAATATTGTCTATAAATGCACGGTCATGAGAAATAACCATTACTGCATTTGCTTTATTTATTAAAAAATCTTCTAACCAAATTACAGATTCTATATCTATGTGGTTTGTAGGCTCATCTAATAAAATTAAGTCTGGTTTCTGTAATAGAATTTTTGCTAATTCTATTCGCATTCTCCAACCACCAGAAAACTCATTGGTTTGCCTTGTAAAATCTGCTTGTTTAAACCCTAAACCTTTTAATGCTTTTTCTACTTCGGCATCATAATTTACATCTTCTAAAGCATAATATTGTTCGCCTAATTCGCTTACTTTTTCAATTATGGCCATGTATTCATCACTTTCATAATCTGTTCGTGTTTCCAGCTGTTTGTTAAGAGCTTCAATTTCATCTCGCATTTTAAAAATATGCTTGAATGCTTTAGAGGCTTCTTCAAAAACAGTACTATTATCTTTAGTAAGTAAATGTTGTGGTAAGTATGCAATTACAGTTTCTTTTGGAAAACTCACTTTTCCTCGAGTGCCTTTTTGCTCGCCTGCAACAATCTTCATCATTGTAGATTTTCCTGCTCCATTTTTACCCATTAATGCAATTTTATCGTTTGGATTTATAACAAAATTCACATCGCTAAATAAAGTTGTTCCACTAAACTCTACTGCTAAACCATCTACTGTAATCATAAACTTATTTTTAAAAACGCGAAAATACTAAAAAGCTTTTTATAAAATTATGCTCTCTTTTTTTGTTTTTAATTGAATTTTTAAAAGCTAAAACTTATTATAACTTTCTAATAGCCAATCCAAAAGAATACACTACTTTCGCGCCAAATTTAGAATTGCAAATACTATGAAACGCATTAAGGAGTACAAAAAGTTATTTAACGTTGAAAATGATATGACTTTAAAAAGTTTAAAAACAACGTATAGAAGTCTTGTAAAAGAATGGCATCCAGATAAATTTCAAGATAATGATGAAAAAGCTCTAGAAGCTGAAGAGGTAAGTAGAAAAATAATTGATGCTTATCACTTTTTAGTTAGTATTGCTCCAGAAACTATTGCTGCTAATAAAGATGAATATAATACAACTATAAGTACCACAATTATGGATTGGAAACATAAAGGTTTACTGCTAGAAGTTACTTTTTTAGATGGTAATACTTATGAATATTTTGGTGTAAATAAAGCTTTATACATAAAATTTGCTCAAAGTGATAAGCAAAACCGTTTTGGAAAACGTAATATTTTTAATACGTTTACTTATAGAAAAATTAAGAAACAAGATGTTATGGCATAGTAACGCAGTTTCCTATAAAAAAAGCCTCTATTTTAAATAGAGGCTTTTTTTATTTTATAAATTAAATTATGCATTTTTCTCTTCTATCCATTTACTCATAAACTTTGTACTTTGTAGTGTATGGTGCATAAGCATTGCTCCCGTAAAATTACTTTTTCTATGTACATCTAAACCATTTTTAGTGGCTTCAACTCTATGCACAAAATCTGCTGCAAACAATTGTTTATCAAAACGTAAGTTTATAACATTTACACCAAGCTTTTGTTTTGCATTCCAAAATATTTTATTGCTATAAAGTTCTACAGCCATTTTTGCAAAATCTAAAGGATCATCTTCTATAAAGCCATTTGGTTCTAAATCTCCATACATACCTTCTGCTCCTATACTTGTAGTTATACAAGGTGTTCCATTATACATAGCATCTATAATTTTACCTTTTAATCCTGCACCAAAGCGTAATGGTACCAAACATACTTTGTATTTTTGCATTACTGTTGCAATATCTTCTACAAAGCCTTTAATATAAAATCCAGATTTTTTGTCTTCTAATTGAGTGACTTTATGAGATTCGTAAGATCCATAAATATGCATTTCGGCTTTAGGTAATTGTTTTCTAATTGTTGGCCAAATGTGTTCTTTTAGGTATTTAATACCATCTAAATTAGGTTCGTGTAAAAAATTACCAACAGTTACAAAATGTTCTCTTGCTCTAAATCCAGGTAAAAGACTTTGTTGCTTAGGAGAAATAGATTCTAATAAAAAAGGCAAATAACACAATAAATGTTCATCTACTTTAAATTGATGTTTTAAAATTTCAAATTCAACTTCACTAATAATTAAAGTTAAATCACATCTATAAATACTTGCTATTTCTCGTTTTGCTACATCATTAAATAAATAATGAGTATTAAAAACCGATTGGTCTTTTAAAGCTTGTTGCCTTCCTTTTCTTAAGCAATGTAAATCTTCAGTATCTAGTAACCTTAAAGCATTAGGACATTGTTCTGCTACGCGCCATCCAAATTGTTCTTCAATCATAAATCGATCGAATACTACGATATCTGGATTTAGTTCTTTTACAAAAACATCAAAACTAGAATTGTTTAATTCTATTTCTTGAGTTTTAACACCAATACTTTTTAAATCGAAAGCATTTTCACTTTTTGCACATGCTGTAGCAAATGTTACATTGTATTTTTTTGATAGAAATAAGTTTATTATATGCATCATACGTATTCCTGCTGCAGAGCTTTTGGGCTCTGGCCATACAATGCCAATAATTAAAAGTTCTTTATTCAAAAGAGAAGCGTATTTAAATTAGTGTTTCTACAAAATTACGAGTCTCTTAATAAAATAGAACATTTTTAACTTTATTTATTAATTATTCTGGTCTTGGCGCTAAGGCATAACCCATTCTAACACGTTTCGCCCATTTTAAAACAGCTGTTATTTGCTCATCTGTTAGTTTTGCTTCAGTATGCGTCCATGTGTAAGATGGTAACGGCATTTCTTTTGCTTCGACCATTTCTATTAATTCTTCAATTTTATGGTCTTTTCGTTTTATAGAATAATCATTCCATGTAGAAACATTAAAATGCTTTGTACCATGCGCTACGTGATCTGCCATCCAATAATTTACGGGTGTAATATTATTATACCAAGGATAGCGTGTAGCGTTACTGTGACAATCAAAGCAACTTTCTTCTAATATTTTTTTAACTTCTGGAGATGGTTTGGTTTCTTGTAAGAAAGCCGAAACAGATTCCATACTGCCATCATTTTTTTCTGGCCCAAAAAACTGAGCAATTACAAATATTACAAGTAAAATTAATAAACCCTTTTTAACAATTTTCATTTTCGTTACATTTAGGCTTTAAAAGTAATAAAAATCCTTTTGACATTAGAAACGCTATATCAAGAATTAAATTACGTTAATCATTCTCGTGAGAAACGCCTATATTATGCTAATTTGGTTATTAATAATCTAGACTTAATACCTAAATTATTAAAAATTTTATTTATGGTTGATGATAAAATATCACCTCGCGCTGCTTGGGTTTTCGAGTTTATATGTGGTGAAAATATTGAAAAAATCATCCCATATTTAGATACTTTTACGCAAAACATGCATAAGGTACATTTAGACTCTGCAGTTAGGCCTGTTGCTAAAATTTGTGAATATTTAATAGAAGCGTATTACGGTAAAAAAGATTCTAAAATTAAGCAAGCGTTAAGTTCAAAACATCGAGAGAAAATTACCGAAGCTTGTTTTGATTGGATGATTAATGATGCCAAAATTGCACCTAAAGCCTATGCTATGAATAGCTTATTTCTTTTAGGCCAAGAGTATAGCTGGATTCATCCAGAATTGGTTTTAATTTTAGAACGTGACTACCAAATGCAAAGTTCTGGTTTTAAAGCGCGTGCAAGGCAAATTTTAAAGAAAATTAAAAAATAGCATTTAAATAAAAGTTTTGCTCTTAACACCAAACTTTTAACTTTCTTACCTATCTTTACGCCTTTCAAAATTGAAACACAACAACACACACTATATGTCATTATCTAACTTAAATGCCATCTCACCTATTGATGGTCGTTATAGAAATAAAGTAGAAAACTTAACTCATTATTTTTCTGAAGAAGCGCTTATTAAATATCGTGTTTTAGTAGAAATAGAATATTTTATCGCTTTATGTGAACAGCCTTTACCGCAACTCTCTGGTATTAACACATCAATTTTTAAAGAGTTAAGGTCAATTTATAAAGATTTTTCTGTTGAAGATGCGCAAGCTATTAAAGACATTGAAAAGGTAACAAACCACGATGTAAAAGCAGTTGAGTATTTTATAAAAGAACAGTTTGACGCTTTAAGCCTTCAAGATTATAAAGAGTTTATTCATTTTGGTTTAACCTCTCAAGATATTAATAACACAGCAATTCCATTAAGTATTAAAGATGCTATGAATGCTGTTTATGTTCCAGAATACACAAACCTTTTAAATGAATTAAAACGTCTTGCTGAAGAGTGGAAAGATATCCCAATGCTAGCAAGAACGCACGGCCAACCTGCATCACCAACGCGTTTAGGAAAAGAAATTGAAGTTTTTGTTGTACGCTTAGAAGAACAGTTTAATTTATTAAACGATATACCTAGTGCTGCAAAATTTGGTGGAGCAACTGGTAATTTTAATGCGCATAAGGTAGCATATCCAGATACAGATTGGAAAGCCTTTGGTAGTGCCTTTGTTCAAGAAAAACTAGGGCTTCATCATTCGTTTCCAACAACTCAAATTGAGCATTACGACCATATGGCTGCTTTATTTGATTGTTTAAAACGTATAAACACTATTATTATAGATTTAGATCGTGATATCTGGACTTACGTATCTATGGACTATTTTAAACAAAAAATTAAAGCTGGTGAAGTTGGAAGTAGTGCCATGCCACACAAAGTAAACCCTATAGATTTTGAAAATTCTGAAGGTAATTTAGGTATAGCCAATGCTATTTTCGAGCATTTATCGGCTAAACTACCCGTTTCACGTTTACAACGTGATTTAACAGACAGTACTGTTTTACGTAATGTTGGTGTACCTTTTGGGCATACGCTTATTGGTTTTAAATCTACAATTAAAGGTTTAGGAAAGCTATTATTAAATGCTTCTAAATTTGAACAAGACTTAGAAAATAATTGGGCTGTAGTTGCCGAAGCTATACAAACCATTTTACGCCGTGAAGCTTACCCAAATCCATATGAAGCTCTTAAAGGCTTAACAAGAACTAACGAAGCGATTACAAAAACCTCTATTTCAAATTTTATTGATACCTTAGAGGTTAGTGAAGCTATTAAAAATGAATTAAAAGCTATTTCTCCAAGTAACTATACAGGTATATAAATATGTTTACAAACTCTCAATCTCGAATTATTTGTGGCGTGCTTGCCATAGCTTTTTTTATTAGTGGTTTATTAGGAATTTTAGACCATTTAATAACTAAAATTATTCTAGGTAGTTTGTTAATATTAATTATTCTAAATTTATTTTTAGTAAAAAGAGAGAATACAGAACATGAACTTGATGATTCTAATAAAAAGTATTTAAAGTAATATAACACATAATAAAATATAAATTAAAAAAGGACTGCGCCAACAGTCCTTTTTTCTGTTTATATATTAACATATAAACTCTAATATATAAACATGAATTATTGTTTAAAATAATCCATAACCTTTTGCAGCTGACTTTCGTCTACATCTGCATTTTGCATTTGCGATATTAATTTATATAGTTTTTCTGGTTGCATATCATCTCCTAATACGCGAACAACAGCAAAACCTAAATCGCTAGAACTTGCTAATACTAAAAACTCATCTACCGTATCATTATCTCCAATAGTATTAACTCTAAATTTCATACCATTATCGCTAAACTCCATTAACTCGTTATACTTTTCATTTTTAAAAACAGCTTTTGCTTTTTCTAATTCCTGAGTATATTGTTCTTGGTTTCCATCGATAGCTTTATATGCTATAATATTAACTTTCTCGAATGAGTTATATACTTTTTCTTGATCTTCGTCTAACTCTATTTTAGAGACATCTATCATTTTAGGTGATAAATCTAAAGATAAAAACTCTGGTTTATCTTGGTGCTCTACAACATAGGTTTGTATAGATTTTTCATCTTTACAGCTTACTAAAGCTAAAGTTAAAAAAAACACAGCTAATATGGTCTTAAATTTAGTGTTCATAGTTATTGTGGTTTTTATTTTTTATCAATTTTATCGCCACCTGGTAAATCCATTTGCTTTGTTAATTTAGAAATTTGATTTAAGTCTATATCTCCCGTTAAAGAAATTACAACAGTTTCAATAGTTCTTTTTTTACCATTAACAGTAACGCCATCTTTCATCATACCTTCTAAACCATTAACAAACATTAAAAGCTCTGCTACGTGATCGCTATCTTTTCCTTCTTTTACATAAAATTTAACAAGCATTCCATCATCTTTAACTTCCATTAACTCTTCTAAAGAATTTGAACGAGATTTTACCCATTTAGCAATATCTGCAGATATAGCTTTATTATCTGTAGCGATGGTTTTAAAACTGGTAATACTATTTACCATGTTTATATACTCTTGAGATTCTTTATCATCTGTATTAATATCCATTTTAGCCAACATTTGAAACATTTTAGGCTTTATAGATACATAAGTTACTGCATTATTATCGCTGTATTTACTAAAAATATCGCTTTGCGCCATTGCTGTAAATGGCATAATTAATATTGCGAAAGCAAAAACTAAAAGGGACTTTTTCATTGTGTTTAATTTATTTATTGTGTACATAATTTTATTTTTTTAATTAGTTATTATTAAATATGCGACCCATAGGATCATTAATTTCTTTTAAATAATCAACCTGCGTGCCAGCTGTATTAATTACTTTTAAGTAGCTTACCTGCGCTGTTGCTTTATTTAAATGTTGTGAGACTAAAGCTAAAGCGGCTTTAGCATTTTCATAGTCTGCTCTATCTGCCTCTGTAATTAAATCTTCTTGACTTTGTGTAGGATTAAATACAAAGATTGATAGCATAAGAACTGCTACTGCTGCAATAGATAACCACTTAAAATTAAATTTCTTTTTTGTTGCATTAACTTCAAGAAGTGAAATATCTTTAGTAAACTGTTCTTTTTTATTTACTATAAAATATTGAAACATTGGTTTGTACATTTCTAAATGTGGAGCGACAGTTTCTTGCGAAAAATAGTTTTTTAACTGTGCTTCTTCCTTTAGTGATGTTTCACCATTTTCGTACTTTTCTAATAAATGTTCTATATTATTTAACACCGTAATTGTGGGTTTTAGTTAATTTTTCTCTTATTGTTTTTCTAGCCCTTGATAAGGTTACACGCACTGCGGTTTCATTCATATCAAGCATTTTTGCTATTTCTTTAAAATCGTATTGTTCAATATCTCTTAATTGTACTACCATTTTTTGTTGTTCTGGTAAGTCTTCCATAATCTTACCTATCCAATCTAAACTATCATTTAACTCTACTTGCTTTTGTAAAGCAACATTATGGTCTTGATAGTTACTATGTACAATTTTTAAATTTTGCGCTTGCTTAGATTTTAACTTATCAAAACAAAAGTTTTTTGTCATAGTCATAGAAAACGCTTCTATATTATTATATTCTTTTATCTTTTTTTTATTCTTCCAAAGTTTAATTAATACTTCTTGCGTTGCATCTTCTGCTTCTTCAGTAGAAACTAAAAGACGCTTGGCTAGCCTAAAAACTTTATCTTTAAAAGGCGTCACAATATTTATAAATTCTGACTGTGTCATTAACTTGGTTGGTTTATGTTATTACGACGACCTACTTATTATTTTGTTACAATCTTTTTTAATTTTATTAATAATAAATACATTTATACTTACATCTACTATAAAACAAAGGGCTTTAATCTAGTAAATACAGATATTTTATGGTATTTAAATAAAAGTAATTACTTTTAAGGACGACTATTTAAAGAAAAGAAAGATTATACTATGAAAAAAATTGCAAGACTTCTGTTTTTAGCATTCATAACTATTAACATTACTAGTTGTTTTAATGATGATTTTGATGATAATGATGTATCAACTTCATCTATTAACGACTTTGTATATAGAGCTATGGATATATTTTACCTTTATAGAGATGAAGTGCCTGCTTTGGTAGAAGACAAAAGAAACAGCGCCAATTATACAGAGTATTTAAATAGTTTTAGTACTCCTGAAACACTATTTGAAAGCCTTATTTTTGATCGCCAAAATGTTGATAGATTTAGCTTTATTTTAAGTGATTATATTGCATTCGAGCAACAACAACAAGGTGTAAGTGTTGCAAATGGTATGGAATATGGCCTATTGAGATATACTGAAGGTAGTGACGACATATTTGGATACGTACGTTATGTTTTACCAAATACAAGTGCCGAAGATGCTGGCGTACAACGCGGCGATTTATTTTATGGTATTGATGGTACACCGTTAACCGTTAACAATTTTAGAAGTTTATTAAGCCAAGATAACTACACAATAAACTTAGCAAACTATAACGATAATGGAACGCCAGAAACAGATGATGATACTATAGAGCAAACAACAGAAAGTATTGCTTTAAGCAAAGCGCCATACACAGAAAACCCAGTTTTTAAAACCGAAATTCTTCAAGTTGAAGGCGAAAATGTAGGCTACCTAATGTATAATGGTTTTACAGGAAGCTTTGACCAAGCTTTAAATAATGCTTTTGCAACCTTTCAAGCCAACGCTATACAGCATTTAGTTATAGATTTACGTTATAATCCAGGTGGCTCGGTTAACTCGGCAACTTTAATGGGTAGTATGGTAACAGGACAATTTAATGGGCAAACTTTTACAAAACTTATTTATAACGATTTATTACAAGCTAATAATACAGGTTTTAATTTTACTAATAGTTTTGATGGCGGTACAATTAACAACTTAAATTTAGATAAAGTCTACGTTTTAGCCACAAGTGCTTCTGCCTCTGCAAGCGAATTGGTTATTAATAGTTTAAGTTCTTATATCGATGTTGTACATATTGGTACAGAAACTGTAGGAAAATCGCAAGCCTCAATAACTTTATACGATTCTGAAGACTATACGAGAAATGGTGTAAACCCAATACATACTTATGCATTACAACCATTAGTTGCAATTAGCGTTAATGTAAATGAAGATGTTGTGCCTGCAAACGGTTTAACACCAGATATTACTATTGGCGAACAAGTAAATAACTTAGGCGTTTTAGGTGATGAAAACGAACCGCTTTTAGCTGAAGCTTTAGCAAACATCGCTGCTACAAATAGACCAGCAAACACAACACCTGGAAAAATAATTAAACCTATTTTTGATAGTAACGACCTAAAACCTCACGCTAAAGACATGTACATTGAGCGCTAAAACTTATTTTAATTGGAGTACAGGAAAAGACTCTGCTTTAGCATTACATTATTTATTAAAAAACTCAAATTTTTCGGTTGAAAAGCTAGTGACTAGCATAAACACTCATTATAATAGAGTTACAATGCATGGTTTACCTATTACATTACTAAAAAAGCAAACCGAAGCTATTGGTATTACTTTACAAACCATAAATCTTCCTGAACAACCAAGCATGGAAGATTATGAAGAAATTATGACAAAAGCTGTAAACTCTTTAAAAACTGAAGGTTTTACACATAGTGTTTTTGGTGATATTTTTTTAGAAGATTTAAAACAATACCGAGTAAATAATTTAGCAAAGCAAAATATAAATACGGTATTTCCACTTTGGAAAAAAGACACCAAACAATTAATAACAGAATTTTTAGACTTAGGTTTTAAAGCTATAATTGTATGTGCTAGTGCTAAGTATTTTTCTGAAGATTTTGTTGGTAAAATTATTACTAAAAAATTAATTGAAAACTTACCTGAAGCAGTAGATCCTTGTGGCGAAAATGGAGAGTTTCATACCTTTTGTTACGATGGCCCAATTTTTAAAGCACCTGTTTCTTTTACAATAGGAGAGAAAATTTATCGAGAATATAATACACCAAATACCAAAAATGAAAAATCTGGTTTTTGGTTTTGTGATTTAATTACTGAATAATAAAAAAGCCTGCTAAATAGCAGGCTTTTTTAAAGTATAGGTTTTATACTCTAATCGTTTAAAAAAAAACACTTAGTTAAAATATATTTTTGAAGCGCCTATTCCTACAGAAAAACTATTTGTCTCTGCTCCTGTTAATATATCGTAAACTAATAAAGTACTGTTTTCTGTAAAGCTTGCATCTGTTACAAATAAATTATTATCCTTAATAGATAATCCATAAGCATAAGCTGCAGATACCGAGAATAACGGAGTTGCTGGTAAAGTTGTAGCATCATCTGTTAATCCAAACACTTCGTTATTTACAATATAATAAGCCACACCATTATTGTAAGACATTAAACCTGGATGTAAACCTGTCTCAAAAGCTAAAGAAGATATAATAGAATTATTAGACACATCAATTTTAGTAATTGATGCTTGTGTTTCATTACCTGTCCAGCTTTCGTTTCCTCCAGATAATACAATTAAATCTCCATCATTATTAATTGCCATTTCATCTGGCTTAGAATCTACAGTTATTGTTTCTGTTGTATTATCTTCAGTATTTACTACAGTTACTACATTATTAGTATTATATCCACCTTTGTGAGAAACATATAATTTATTAGAGTTTACTAATACTTGTTCTGGACCTTCAGACACAGCTATTGAAGCGGTAACAGTATTAGAATTTAAATCTACAACAGCAATATAATCATCTGTAGCATTATTTGGGTCTGCCCAATCAGACACATAAGCTGTATCTCCATTAAACGCGATATATCTTGGCAAACTTAAACCTGTAGAAATCGTTCCAAGATTTTCAAAAGTATAACGGTTAACTACAGAAATGGTTCCTGCATCTACTACTATATATGCTTTATCTTCATGAAAACCAACAGATTGTAAATACACACCTAAGTTTTCACCGTTAACATTAAAATATACTTGATTTTCTGAAGTAGAAAAATCGTTAGATACATAAGAAATTGAAGATGGACCACCTTCAGAACTTACAATAATTCCATCTTCATAAGCTCCTAAAGGCTCAGAAGGTGTTGCTAAATCATCATCATTAGAGCAAGAAGTTACTAATAATGCTAATGTTAAAACTGAATAAATAATCTTTTTCATAATTGTTTTAAAATTTATAGTGTAATTGAATATTAAAGTTTCTGTTTGGCATTGGTCTAAAAGCTACATTTTGATAAATTTCATTAAAAAGATTATTAATGTTTACTCCTAAATCCAATTGGTTTTTTGTTGTTTTAATTAGTTTATAGTTAAATCCTAAATTAGCAACATCGTAAGATTCTAAACTATAAAAAGAACCTTTTAAATTATCGGCAGTTGTAAATACTTCGCCATTAAACATATGCTGATAAAACATAGAAAACCTTTTAAAACTATAAGCAATAGATGCGTTTGCTTTATGAAAAGGCACATAGATTAATTGCTTATTAGTTTCATCGTTTTTAGATACTGTATAAGAATAATTAGAAGAAAAAATAAACTCTTGTTTATTAAAAGTCTTTGTAATATTTAATCCTGCTTCTACTCCATAACTTTGAGATTTTGCTATATTTTCTGGTGACCAAATACCAGATGCGCCTGGTTGCCATTGTATTAAATCTTCAGTAGAAATATAATACGTATTTAAGTTAAATTGAAAGGCTTTATAATTAAGTACATGACCTAAATCTATTTGGTAAGAAGACTCTGGAACTAAATCTAAATTGCCTCCAGGTTGCCAATACAAATCATTAAAAGTAGGTACTCTATAATTTTTTGAAGCATTAATTTTTAACTTATAATATTTAGAAAAACCATAAACGCCATCAATAGAAAACAATAATGGACTTTTAAAATTAGACGTTACGTCTTGACGTATATTTAAGCCTATATTTAGTTTACTATTTGGGTTGTATTGTAGTAATCCTGTAGCAGAAAATGCGTTTCTATTTGGCTCACCAAAACTACTGCCTTCACCTTGAAAATAATTGTAATCTAAAATACTTTTTACAGACAGTGTTTTAGATAAATTAAAATCTAAACTATGTTTTAACACAAGCGTATTAACTTTTCCAAAAGAAAAGAATTCTGAATCTTTATTTTGGTAATATTCAAAATGTTCATTTAAATATGCGACTTTAAACGAAGATTTATATGCAGATGCAGTTCTAAACCACTCCAACATAGATCTCGAGTTTTTATCTTCATATTTACTATTAGATGGAGTTACTGTTGTACCAGAAAATTCTCTATCTGACAAATACGACTGATGATAAAGTTTAATTACATCATTATCAGAAATAAAATATCCCAAATTAACGCTAAAACTTAAATTGTTAAAAGCTCCGTTTTCATTAACTTGATCTAAACCTAAATATTTATAATCATTGTCAGATTCTATATAATTTACTCCAACATTAAAGGCGAATTTATCACTTCCATAATCTGTAACAAGACTTACATTTTTACTATCAAAACTTCCGTAATTAAGTTTAACATCATTTTTTAAATGTGAACTAAAACTTAGTGTATTATCTAAGTGAATACTTCCGCCAATAGCGCCACTTCCATATTGCACACTTCCACCGCCATTTCTAATAACAACTTTATTTATGTTATTTGTATTTATGGTATTAAAATCAGTTTGTCCATTAAGTTGAGAGTTAATAGAAATTCCATTCCAAATCACTGCTGTTTGAGATGCATTTGTACCTCTAAAAGATGGCGAAGAAACCATTCCAAAACCATTTTCTTTAAAATAAATATTAGAATTAAAACGCAATAAGTTTGTAAACGAGGTATTGTTTTTACTTAAAACAGAATCGTTTAAAACAGTTATTTTAAAACCTTTACCATTTTCTATAAGTTTACTATCATTTAAAACAACTTCATCTAAATTTTGAATAGAGTCTAGCTTAGTTTGAGCCAAACAGCTTAAACCACAAAAAATTGCAAATAAAAATAGAATACGTTTTTTCATAAATCTTAAAATCTTTCTCCCGAAGATTTTTTTGATAATGAATTTGGCAGGTCTCCTGACTTTTTTAATGTTACCATACCTTCCCAGAAATGTTTTCCAGTGGTTTTGAAGTTAGTAACACCCTTAAAAAAGGTACTCAAACAAGTTGAGTATAAAATTACAGTTGCGGGAACAGTTCAAGTTTTGCACTTGATTCCCTTTTAATCAACCATGCTTAATTGCAAAGTCGAACCAAAATTCAACGCAAATCTACTCTTTTTGTTTAATCTAACACACAAAAGATTAAATAATCTTATTTTTGAACTAAAAAAACCAAAGCTTTTGAAAAATATACTATTCCTTTTTATTGCCATTTCAATATTCTCATGTAAAGAAGATAAAGGCATTAACCGTAAATTACCTCCCGTAAATGTTGAAAAAAGTGAAAACAAAACAAATACCTATGCTGAAGGTTTTACAATTACAAAAAACGGCAACCATTCTATTTTAGAGATTAAAAGCCCATGGCCAAACAGTACACAAACTTTTAAATACGTTCTAATTTCAGCAGAAGAAGCCGCTAAAACTACGTTTATGAAAGAGGAGTACGATGGTATTTTAATAACACCTATTGAAAAAATTGTAGTAACCTCTACAACGCACATTCCTGCTTTAGAGCTTTTAAATGTTGAAGAAACCCTAATTGGTTTTCCGGGAACAGATTATATTTCATCTGAAAAAACAAGAACTAGAATTGATAGTAGTTTTGTTAGAGAATTAGGAAAAAATGAAGGTATAAACACCGAAGTACTTTTAGATATTAACCCTAATGTTGTAGTCGCTTTTGGTGTAGATGGAAAAAGTAAATCTTTAGAAACTATTAAAAAAGCTAATATACCAGTAATTTATAATGGTGATTGGGTAGAAAAATCGCCATTGGCAAAAGCCGAATGGATTAAGTTTTTTGGTGCTTTATATAACAAAGAAAAACAGGCCGATTCTATTTTTAATAAAATTGAAAAAGATTACACTCAAGCTAAAAAACTAGCCTTAAATGCAAAAAATAAACCTACTATTTTATCTGGAGCTATGCATAAAGATGTATGGTATTTACCAAACGGAACAAGTACAGAAGCACAGTTTTTAAAAGATGCTAATACAAACTACTTATGGAGCGATACAACCGAAAAAGGAAGTATTGCCTTAAATTTTGAAGTGGTTTATGAAAAAGCTAAAACTGCCGATTTATGGTTGAGTCCTTCGTATTACACAAGTCTTGAAGCCTTAGAAGAAGCTAGCCAACATTATACTAAATTTGATGCCTTTAAAAACAAGCAAGTATATTCATTTACTAACACTACGGGAAAAAACGGAGGTGTTTTATATTATGAGTTAGGTACTGCAAGACCAGATCTAGTTTTAAAAGATATTATTAAAATATGTCATCCAGAATTATTAGAAAATTACGAGCCTTTTTTCTTTAAAAAATTAGACTAATTGGTAACATCAAAATCATATAAATTTTCTTTTATCATTCTAATAATTGTATTAATTATACTCTTTTTTACGAATGTTAGTTTAGGTTCTATTTCTATACCTTTTAATACTGTATTTAATAGCTTAACGGGTAGTGCAGATAATTACATTATTCTAAACTATAGATTACCAAAAGCCATAACAGCCATATTAGTTGGTTCAGGTTTAGGCATATCTGGTTTATTAATGCAAACCTTATTTCGCAATCCATTAGCAGGACCATTTGTTTTAGGCATAACGTCTGGTGCAAGTTTAGGTGTTGCACTTATTATTATGGGATCATCGGTTTTAGGTGGCTTTTTTGCAACATTACTTATCTCAAAATGGAGTTTAGTTATCTCTGCAAGTTTAGGTAGTTTTTTAGTTTTACTTACGGTTTTAATAGTCTCTTCTCGTGTGCGCGACACTATGGCGATTTTAATTATCGGGCTTATGTTTGGTAGTATTACAGCTGCGGTAGTTAGTGTACTGTCGTATTTTAGTTCTGCCGAAGAATTACAACAATACATTTTTTGGGGATTTGGAAGTCTTGGCGATTTACAATGGAACGAGCTTAAAATATTTGCATTAATTTATAGTGTAGGCTTACTATTTAGTATAGCATCTATAAAAGCATTAAACACTTTACTATTAGGAGAAAACTATGCAAAAAGTTTAGGTTTAAATATTAAACAAAGCCGCTTAATAATTATAATTGCAACAAGTTTACTTGCAGGAACAATTACAGCATTTGCAGGACCAATTGCTTTTATTGGTTTAGCAATACCACATATTACTAGGCAAGTTTTTAATACATCAAACCATAAAATATTATTGCCAGCCGTATTTTTATTTGGCGCTATAATTATGCTTATTTGCGATGGCATTGCTCAATTACCAAATACAGATTATACATTACCAATAAACGCTATTACAAGTTTAATTGGCGCTCCAGTTGTGGTTTGGCTATTAGTTAGAAAGAAAAAAATGGTGTTTTAATGGCTGCGGAAATACAAAATATAATTTTAGAAACCAAAAATCTATCTATAGGTTATAAGTCTAAAAAGGCTAAAAATACTATTGCTTCAAATATAAATATCCAACTAAAAAAAGGCGAATTAATAGCTTTAGTTGGTGCAAACGGCATTGGCAAATCTACATTACTAAGAACGTTAACTAATGTACAACCAAAATTAAATGGTGAAATAAATATTAACTCTAAGCCTTTAATTGAGTACGGTTCAGTTGAATTAGCAAAAGTATTAAGTTTGGTTTTAACCGAAACAGTATCGTCTAAAAACCTTTCGGTTTTCGAGCTTATTGCACTTGGTAGGCAACCTTATACAAATTGGGTTGGTAATTTATCTAATAACGATATAAGTATTGTTAACAAAGCCATATCGCAAACAAATATTGAAGATTTAAAACACAAAAAATGTTTTGAATTAAGTGACGGGCAATTACAAAAAGTAATGATTGCGCGTGCTTTAGCACAAGATACATCACTAATTATTCTAGATGAGCCAACTACACATTTAGATATGTACCACAAAGCATACATTTTAAAACTGCTTCAAAAACTAGCTAAAGAAACAAATAAAACTATTTTATTTTCGTCTCACGAAATAGATTTAGCCATACAACTATGCGATAATTTAATTGTGATGAGTGATAAAAACTGTATACAAAACACACCAGACAACCTTATAAATCAAGGTGCTTTTAATACGTTGTTTCCAAACGATTTAATTATTTTCGACCAAACAACTAAAAGTTTTAGAGTAAAGAAATAAGAGAAAACTATTTGCTTGTTTCTTAGTCTTACGTCTAAAAAAATTATCTTTGATAAAATTCAAATTAAATAAATGAACGACAACATCATCCTCATTATTGCCATATTAATTGCAGCTGCCATTGGTGCTTATTTAGGTATGCTATTTACTAAACTAAAAAGTAAAAGTGAAAAAAGTACTTTAGAAGAACGAAATGCCAATTTACAGCAACAGTTTAATGATTTTAAACAGTTTTCGGAAACTGAAAACCAAAAACAAAATCAGAATTTTGAAAATAAAATAGAAGAGTTAAAAACATCGCTTTCTAAAATTGAAACCGAACGTGAAGAAATTAGACGTGAAAAAGATTTTTTAAGTACTGAGTTAACGAGAAGAAATTCAGAATACGAAAATCTTCAAAAGCTTAATTTAAAAAGAGATGAAGAGTTAGAAGAACGCCAAAAGCAACTGCGTACAGATTTTGAAAATTTAGCAAATAAAATTCTAGATGCTAAATCTGAAAAATTTACACTTCAAAATAAAGAAAACATAAAAAATATATTAAATCCGCTACAAGAGAAAATTCAAATTTTTGAAAAGAAAGTAGACGATACACACAAGGAAAACTTCGGTTTACATTCTGCTTTAAAAACCCAGTTAGAAGGTTTAAAAGAGCTTAACCAACAAATGACAAAAGAAGCCACAAACCTTACAAAAGCCTTAAAAGGAGATAATAAAATGCAAGGTAATTGGGGAGAACTTGTTCTTGAGCGTGTGCTAGAAAAATCTGGCTTAGAAAAAGACAGAGAATACTATGTACAGCAAAGTTTTACACGAGAAGATGGCACAAGAGTACTGCCAGATGTTGTGTTACATTTACCTAACAATAAACGCATGATTATAGATAGTAAAGTATCTTTAATTGATTACGAGCGTTTTGTAAATGCCGAAATGGAAGATAGAACTCAACATTTAAAAGCACACATAAACTCTATTAAAAAACATGTAGAGCAGCTTTCTGCTAAAAATTATCAAGATTTGTATGATATAGATTCTCCAGATTTTGTATTGCTTTTTATCCCAATAGAACCTGCATTTGCAATTGCAATAAACGAAGATAACTCACTTTACAATAAAGCCTTCGAGCGTAATATTGTTATTGTAACACCTTCTACTCTACTAGCTACTTTACGAACTATTGATACCATGTGGAATAACGAAAAGCAGCAACAAAATGCCATAGAAATTGCGCGTCAAGCAGGAGCTTTATACGATAAGTTTGAAGGATTAGTATCTGATTTGACTGGTGTTGGAAAAAAAATAGATGCTGCAAAAACAGATTATACTGCTGCTATGAATAAATTAGTAGATGGTCGTGGAAATCTAATTAGAAGTGTCGAAAAAATTAAAAAATTAGGAGCAAAAGCAAAAAAGTCTTTACCAGAAGCATTTATTAAACGTGCAACAGACCAAGAATAAAAACTAACTTACTCTAATATATATTTTATGAAATTTTTAATTAAAACCTTTATCGTTATATTACTACTAATAGCTGGCTATTTTGCCTTTGTCTATTTTGTAACTTACAGTGAAGGCGTTAGAGCTGGAGAATTAGTTAAGTTTAGTAAAAAAGGTGTATTGTTTAAAACCTGGGAAGGCGAAATTAGCCAAGGTGTTAGTGAAGCACAAATATTTAAATTCTCGGTTGAAGATGGAGAAACACAAGTAATTGAAGGTTTAAACAAATACCAAGGTCGTTTAGTAAAGTTAAGTTATTTTGAACGTTATAAAACCTTATTTTGGCTAGGAGACACACACTATTTTGTAACTAAAGTAGAACTTAATACACCAGAAAACCCATAAAATTATGCCTAATTATAAAACCGTAGATAGTTCACGCATCACCATATCTGAATTAATGTTACCATCACATTCAAATTTTAGTGGTAAAATTCATGGAGGTTATATTTTAGGCTTAATGGATCAAATTGCATTTGCTTGTGCGAGTAAACACTCTAAAATGTATTGTGTAACAGCATCTGTTGATACTGTAGATTTTTTAAACCCAATAGAAGTTGGCGAGTTAGTTACCATGAAAGCTTCTGTAAATTATGTTGGTAGAACCTCTATGGTTGTTGGTATTCGTGTTGAAGCAGAAAATATACAAACAGGCATTATAAAACATTGTAATTCTTCATATTTTACAATGGTTGCCAAAGATAAAGACGGAAAATCTATGGAAGTTCCTGGTCTTATTTTAAATGATAAAAGTGAAGTAAAACGTTATTTAAAAGCCTTAAAGCGTATTGAAACTAAAAAGGCAAGACAAGCAGAATTTGACCACCAAGATTTTTCTCATCAAGATTATTTAGAACAATTAAGAGATTATAAAGTTAAAATTGAATTACCTGATAATTTTTAAATAAAAAAAGAGCTTTAAATTTAAAGCTCTTTTTTTTATTGTATTTTTTAAACTAGAGTTTTACAAAACGCTTAGTTAATTTTACATCTTGGTTTTGTGATGCTAATCGTACCAAATACATACCACTTTTCCATTTAGAAATATCTATTGTAGTTTGTAAACCACTTAAATTTTCATTTAATACTCTTTTACCAAGAACATCAAAAACTTCCAAACTTAAGCTTTCATCACTTAAAGTGGGAATATTAATATTCATTTCATTATTTCCTGGATTTGGAAAAATTGAAAACTTTGTTGGTGAATCAAATTGTTGAGTTCCTAAAGAGCCTTCAGAAACAACTGTTATTGTTCCAAACATATTTGTTGAGTGTGGTTGACAAACAAAATCTGTTGTACCAACACTTGTAAAAGTATGAGAAAAATTTACGCCTGGTGTACTAGTTGGAGCTCCACTGTTAAAGGTTTCGGTTCCTCCTGTAGAAGCAACATTGTGAGTACCCGAAGCATACCAATTCCACTCTACCGTATCTCCTACTTCTATAGTTCTATTTGTATTTGCATTTCCTGATGCAGTTGGATTTGATCCAAAACTCCAATCTATAGTGATTGTTTCGACTTGTGCAGATAAGCTTAATGATAAACTTATGCATAAAATAAAGAGTAATTTTTTCATCATAATAAGTAGATTTATTTAAAAGTACAAAAAAAATCGACACTCATAGAAAAAAACAAATAAAAAAAGAGGTACAGATTAAAAAATAAAAACCTGTACCCCAATAATTTATAATTAAAAATAAAATATTACTTACTCAAATACATCTTACGTCTTGAGTATAAATTGTAAAATTCATCGTCTTTTAAATCATCAATAAATAAGATGCTTTCTCCAGTACTCTTCATTTCTGGACCTAGCTTTTTATTTACATTATGAAACTTATTGAAAGAAAATACTGGTTGCTTAATAGCATAACCGTTTAACTTTGGATTAAAGTTAAAATCTGTAACCTTCTTCTCACCTAGCATCACTTTAGTTGCGTAGTTTACATAAGGTTCTCCATAAGCTTTTGCTATAAACGGAACCGTTCTTGAGGCTCTTGGATTGGCTTCAATTATATAAACCTTATCATCTTTAACAGCAAACTGTATGTTTATTAAACCTACTGTATTTAATGCTAAAGCAATTTTTTTAGTATGATCTTTAATTTGTTGCATTACTAAATCTCCTAAGTTAAAAGGAGGTAGTAAAGAGTTACTATCACCAGAGTGAATACCACAAGGCTCAATATGCTCCATAATACCAATTATATACACATTTTCACCATCGCAAATAGCATCTGCTTCAGCTTCTATTGCACCATCTAGATAATGATCTAAAAGTAATTGGTTTCCTGGCATACGACTTAACAAGTCTACTACATGCTTTTCAAGTTCTTCTTTATTAATAACAATCTTCATACCTTGACCTCCAAGTACGTAAGATGGTCTAACTAATATTGGAAAATCTAAAACATCTGCAATTGCAGAAGCTTCGTCTGCTGTTGTAGCTATATCAAATTCTGGATAAGGAATTTCTAATTCTTTTAATAACGTAGAAAAACGACCTCTATCTTCGGCTAAATCTAAAGCTTCAAAACTAGTTCCTAATATTTTTACACCATAACGCTCTAGCTTTTCGGCTAATTTTAAAGCCGTTTGTCCACCAAGTTGTACTATAACACCTTCTGGCTTTTCGTGTTTAATAATATCGTAAATATGTTCCCAGAATACTGGTTCGAAATATAATTTATCTGCTGTATCAAAATCTGTAGAAACTGTTTCTGGATTACAGTTAATCATGATGGTTTCATAACCGCATTCTGCTGCAGCTAAAACACCGTGAACACAACAATAATCGAACTCGATACCTTGACCAATACGGTTTGGACCAGAACCTAAAACTATTACTTTTTTCTTGTCTGTAACTATACTTTCGTTATCTGCTTGACGTACACCATCTGCTGTTTCAACATCGTTTTCAAATGTTGAGTAATAGTAAGGTGTTTTTGCTTCAAACTCTGCTGCACAAGTATCTACTAATTTATAAACACGGTTAATATTTAATTCTTCTCGCTTATTATAAACTTCACTTTCAAGACAACCTAGCATGTGTGCTATTTGTCTATCTCCATATCCTTTTTGTTTCGCTTCAAGTAATAAATCCTTTTGTATAGTATCTATTGTAAAGGTTGAGATTTCTTTTTCAATGAAATATAACTCTTCATATTGCTTTAAAAACCACATATCAATTTTAGTGATTTCATGAATACGACTTAATGGAATTCCCATTTGTATAGCATCATATATAGCAAATACACGATCCCAACTTGCATGCGTTAATTTATCTATAATTTGGTCGTAATTTTTATAACCTTTACCATCTGCACCTAAACCATTACGCTTAATTTCAAGCGATTGTGTTGCTTTGTGTAAGGCTTCTTGGAAACTACGCCCAATTCCCATAACTTCTCCAACAGATTTCATTTGTAAACCTAAAGTTCTGTCTGATCCTTCAAATTTATCAAAATTCCAACGTGGTATTTTTACAATTACATAATCTAAAGTTGGCTCGAATAAAGCAGATGTAGATTTTGTTATTTGGTTTTCAAGTTCATCTAAATGATAACCTAAAGCTAATTTAGCAGCTACTTTTGCAATTGGGTAACCTGTTGCTTTACTTGCTAATGCAGATGAACGTGATACACGAGGATTAATCTCGATAGCAATAATGTCTTCATTTTCATCTGGGCTTACAGCAAATTGTACGTTACAACCACCTGCAAAATCTCCAATATTGCGCATCATATGTATTGCCATATCACGCATTTTTTGGTATGTTTTATCACTTAATGTCATTGCAGGTGCGACAGTAATAGAGTCTCCTGTATGAATTCCAATAGGATCCATATTTTCAATAGCACAAATAATAACAACATTGTCGTTAGAGTCTCTAAGAAGCTCTAACTCATATTCTTTCCAGCCAATTAAGGCTTTATCAATCATGACTTCATGGATTGGAGAAATCTCTAAACCACGCGTTAAAAGTTCATCAAAATCTTCTTCTTTATAAACAAAAGAAGCTCCAGCTCCACCTAAAGTAAATGAGGCTCTAATAATTAATGGGAAACCAAACTCTTGTGCAATTTCTTTACCTTTTAAATACGAAGTTGCTGTTGCTTGTGGTGCCATTGGGATACCAATATCAAGCATTAATTCTCTAAACTTCTCTCTATCTTCGGTAATATTTATGGCATCGATATTAACACCAATAATTTCTACATCAAAATCTTTCCAGATGCCTTTTTCATCTGCTTCAATACACAAATTAAGTGCAGTTTGTCCTCCCATAGTAGGTAAAACAGCATCAATTTGTGGATGTTTTTTAAGTATTTCTATTAAAGATTTTGTAGTTAAAGGCAATAAGTAAACATGATCTGCCATACTTGGATCTGTCATGATTGTTGCTGGATTAGAATTGATTAGTATTGTTTCAATTCCATCTTCTCTTAGTGAACGTAATGCTTGTGTTCCAGAGTAATCAAACTCACAAGCTTGACCAATAACAATAGGACCTGAACCTATAATTAGTATTGATTTTAATTTAGAATTTTTTGGCATTTTAATAGTTGAATTGTGTGGTGCAAAAATAGTAAAACTTGAATATAAAAAAAGGCGTTACACCTAAGTAACGCCTCCAAAATATTAACAATTGTTAATCATTATTTCTTATGTCTAGTTTCAGATGAAACAGATAATTTCTTTCTTCCTTTAGCACGACGACGCGCTAATACCTTTCTACCGTTAGCAGAAGCCATTCTTTCTCTAAAACCATGTTTATTTCTTCTCTTTCTCTTTGATGGCTGAAACGTTCTTTTTGGCATTGTCTTATGTTTTAAATCTGAATTGTAATTATTTTTATGTTTTAGTCTTCTCTAAAACTGAGCGCAAATATACAACGACTTTTTAATTTCACAAACCTTATTTAAAAAATATTTTACTAAGTTTTAAATTTAGCTCGAAATTAAAGCTATTTATAATAAAATTAGGCTAACCGAAAGTACAAAACAGATTTTTAACACAGTTTATTTAAGAAAAATTGAGTTTCTTTGCAGTCTAATTTAACAAACTAAATGCCTATTTACGTTAGGTGGTAATTAAAAATAATATAAAATGTATAATAAAGTATTTAAATTAATAATAGCTGGTTTAATTTTAGCAACTGCAGTTTGGCAGTTTATAGAAGGTAACATTGGAAATGGTATTATGCTTATTTTCTTAGCCTTAATTTTTGTGTTTTTATATTTTAAAAATGAAATGATTTTATTGGCTTTTTTAAAGTTAAGAAAACAAGATTTTCCAGGAGCACAAAAATGGTTAAATAAAATTTCTAATCCTGAAGCTGCGTTAGTTACTAAACAACAAGGTTATTATAATTATTTACAAGGTATTATGGTATCTCAAACCGATATGAATAAAGCTGAAAAGTTTTTTAAAAAAGCGGTTGCTCTTGGCTTAAATATGGACCAGGATATGGCAATGGCAAAACTAAACTTAGCAGGAATTGCTTTCTCTAAACGAAGAAAACAAGAAGCAACAATACTTATTAATGAAGCTCAAAAACTAGACAAGCAAGGTATGCTTAAGGAGCAAATTAAAGAAATGAAAGCTAATATGAAACGTGCACAAGGCGCTCCAAACCAACATTTTGGTCAAGGTGGAAGTATGCGTGCTCAACGTAGAGCTTCAAGAAGATAATAAGGAATTCTAGTAAAGAAAAAAGGCTCACAAATGTGAGCCTTTTTTATGCCTTTATTTACTAAAAAACATTTTTATAGCAACTAATATAAGTAAAATACTAAAGATTTTTTTTAATAAAGATTCACTTATTGAAATGGCTAATTTTGTACCAAAGTAACCACCTAAAACAAAACACACTGCAATAATTAATGCATATTTAAAATTTATAGGGTTTTCTCCTGTTTTATGATAAGTATAAGCTGCTAAAAAGGTAACAGGTACTGCCAAAACAGCTAAACTAGTACCTTGTGCCTGATGCTGTGTATAACCAAGAGCAAACACCATTAATGGTACCATAATTACGCCACCACCAACACCAAACATACCACTAAATAAACCTGCTAAAAGTCCAACAACTATTAATATTAATATTATTTGTAAATCCATTTTTACTTTCATTGATTTTAGTTTTGCAACAGTATTAGTGTTTTGTAACTTATAATAATGGTGCCCATAATTTGCAAAAAGCTTCTTTTAATTTTTCAAGATTAGACCTATTTTGCCATTCTTGTGGGTTCATTTCTTCAGCATTTTTTAAATCTTCAAAAAATATCGATTTTAATTCTTTACTTGTTTGTTTGTGGTAGATAACGGCATTAATTTCAAAATTAATATTAAAACTTCTATAATCTGTATTTGCTGTACCAATGGTAGAAAAAATATCGTCTATTACCATGGTTTTAGCATGTATGAAACCTTTAGTATAGCGATATACTCTTATGTTAGCATTAAATAAACGTTGTAAATAAGAATTTGTGGCGTATTTAGCTATTTTAGAGTCACTTTCGTCTGGAATTAATATTCTTACATCTATACCACTTCTAGAGGCTATTTGTAAAGCCATAATAATTTCATCATTTGGTATAAAATACGGTGTAGTTAAATATATATAATCGTCTGCAGATGAGATTGCGCTAAACATAGCATCCATAATATTTGCCCAATCTGTATCTGGGCCACTTGCTGCTATTTGTACGGCAACATCATCTTCACAAGGTTTATTAGGAAAATAGTCTTTAGAAATGTTTTTAATTTTAGAATTTGATACAAATTGCCAATTGGTTAAAAATTGAACTTGCAGTGTAACAACTGCCTCACCTTCTAGCCTAATACTTGTGTCTCTCCAATAAAAATCTCTTTCGGCTTTGTTTACATAATTATCTGATATATTTATACCACCAAGGTAACCAATAACACCATCTATTACAGCAATTTTTCTATGGTTACGATAATTCATTCTTCCAGTAAATTTTGGAAACATTACTGGCATAAAAGAATAAAATTCTACTCCGCTATCTTTTAACTTTCGTTTCATTTGGCGCGAAATATCTGCTCCAACATCATCTACACTTAGCCTAACTTCTAATCCTTCTTTAGCTTTATCACATAATATATTTAAAAGCTCTGTCCCTATAGTATCGTCTTTAATTATATAATACTCTATATGCAAATGGTGCTTTGCTTTTTTTAAATCTTCAAAAAGGCGTTTAAATTTTACTTCTCCATTTTTTAGTATTTCTACTTGATTACATCGTGTTAAAGGTGCTTTATCGCTTTTTTGAAGCAATCTTACAAGCCTAATTTTATCGCTTAAAAAATTATCTTCTAACTCGTCTAATTCTTGTTTAGTTTTTTCTAAATCTTCGTTTAATTCTTTTATTATACTTTGGTTTAAAATGTTTTTTCTATTAAACATTTTATTTTTTCTATACTCTTGCCCAAAAAAGTAATAAACTAGTAAGCCTAAAAAAGGAAAAAACACTAACGCAATTATGTAGGTTAGTGTTTTTGTAGGGTTTATGTTTCTAAATAAAATTGTAATTACTGCAGAGATTGCAAGGAGATAATTAACTCCTATTAAAATTACAAACCAATTGTTTTTTATAAATGTTATCATTTATGGTTGTGTAGTATAATAACCTTTTTCAGGAATTTCTATATAATACTGTTTTCTTGAAGCATTATTAAGTTTATTTTCTCTCAACCAAGGATTATGAATTTTTAATATTTTGTAATTTATATCGAATTTTTTGGCGAATGAAGCAAAGTCTGAAACTGCGGTATCTACAGCAACCTTATATGTTGGAATATTTGAATATAAATCTTTACTTCTAAAATTAAAACCATATTTAGTAGGGTTAGATAAAATTTCTTTTAAAGCTATAATTCTAAATACATAACGTCCTGTTTCTTCGCCCAAAAGTAAATCGTAATAATTATTTACTTGTTGAGCTTCTAATCGTCTTGAAATACCATAATTCCCAGCATTATAAGCTGCTGCTGCATTTGTCCACGAACCCAAACGTTCTTTAGATTTTTTTAAATAATCGCAAGCTACTTGAGTTGCCATTTCTAAATTGTAACGTTCATCTACATTACTATTTACTTCTAATCCATTTTCTTTACCAGTAGCTTTCATAATTTGCCAAAAACCACTTGCTCCTGCAGGAGATTTAGCATTTGTTAAACCACTTTCTATTACTGCTAGGTATTTAAAATCGTCTGGTATACCGTTTTTTGCTAAAATAGGCTCTATAATAGGAAAGTACTTTTGGGCGCGTTTAAACATTAATAAACCATTAGATTGCCAATAGGTATTTACTAAAAGTTCTTTATCCATACGTTCTAAAATATCTGGATTTTCTAATGGTACAGGTTCGCCAGCAAAATCTAAGTAATCTGGAACTTGTAGTGCATAAACATTATAATCGTTAATTATTTTTTTTTGAAGGTTTTCATCTGTTGGAGCTTCTTGAAAAGCATTAATAAATAGTGCTGCTAAGCATAATAAACCTATTCCTGCTAATACTTTTTGAATATTTTTCATCATCATTTTCTTTTTTTATAAAATTAAAATAATTTACTTAATTACAGTTAATATTATTCTAAAATTAATTTAGGTAAATTCTTGTTAAACCACTTATACTTATCAATAATCATTATATGTGTTCCGTTTTTTATTGTAATACATTCACCTAAATATTGATGCGGGAAAACAATATCTTTATCTCCATGAATATGTATTGCTTGTTCCATTACTTTGTCTTGATTCCAGTTAATTATTTGCTCTATAGACCAATCTAGATAATACTTATCGTTAACCGATAGGTATTTTTTATAAAGTTCTATTCTTCTTTTAATTAAATTTCCAAAAGCAAATTTTGCTAATAAATCTAAATTTCCAGCTAATTGTGTTGGTAGTAATTTATAGGCTTTTGTTGCTTTTAAAACTTTAAACCGTTTTGGTAATTCGTGTTTAGTTTTCACACTAGATACTACAAAAAGTTTTCTCACTTTTATATGTTTACTCATCTCTTGAACTAAAATACCTCCAAATGACACACCTAATAACACTACATCTTTATGTTTAATTTTTTGGGTCATACGTAAAGCATAATCACTAAGCGTTTCGTTTTTAAAAGGAATTTCCCAGGATAAAGCATGTAACTTAAATATATTCTCGTCTAATGAAAGATTATCAAAAATTGATGGATTTGCTGCCATTCCTGGCATTAAATAAACATGTATTACTTCTTGAATCATAAGGTTTTAACAATAAATAGAAACTTAATAACGTTTAATTGTCGTACTTTTGTAATGTGTAAAGCTATAAAATAGTTGGCACTATTTTTGAATCCCTTAGAATAAATTAAAACCCATAAATTATGATTGATGCTGCCGAGCTAGTTGACAATGAATTTCAACGTCAATTTGAGATTAAGACCGAAGATCATTTTGCTAAAATTGAATATTCTCTTCAAGAACGAAAAATTTTTTTAACAAAGCTTATAATTCCTGAAGCAATAAGTGATGAAAATTTTACGAGTGATTTTTTAAAAGTTGTATTTCAACATATTGAGGAGCGTAATTTAAGTATTGTTCCTACCAGTCCAGAAATTGCAAAGTTTATAAGACGCAATAGACAGTATAAAAAATTACTTCCTGTTGGTTTAAGAATTTAATTAAAAAAAAGCCGAAACAAATGTTTCGGCTTTTTTTTTATGCTAATACATTTTCAAATTCAAAACGCACTAAACCATCATCATCAATCTTGGTTAAATTAACTTGATGTATTGTATTTACTAATTCTGGATTCCAAGGCGCTTTTACCTTTACGTAGTTTTCTGTAAAACCGTGTATATAACCTTCTTTATTTTCACCTTCAAATAACACACTTCGTGAAGTTCCTATTTGTTTTTCGTAGTAAGCACGACGCTTTTTAGCACTTAAGCCACGTAACATTTTACTTCGCTTGCTTCTTATATTTTTTGGCACGACGTTTTTAAAACTTGCTGCCTCTGTATTATCTCTTTCAGAGTATGTAAACACATGTAAATAAGAAATATCTAAAGTGTTTAAAAAATTATAAGTTTCTAAAAAGTGCTCATCTGTTTCTCCTGGAAAACCAACAATAACATCTACTCCAATACATGCATGTGGCATAACCTCTTTAATTTTTGCAACACGATCTACATACAATTCTCGCATGTAACGGCGTTTCATTAATTTTAAAATATCGTTATGACCGCTTTGTAAAGGAATATGAAAATGTGGTACAAATGCTCTAGATTTACTTACCACTTCTATGGTTTCGTTTTTTAATAAATTTGGCTCTATAGACGAGATACGTAAACGCTCTATTCCTTCTACTTTATCTAAAGCTTCTACGAGCTCTAAAAAGGTATGCTCGTGTTTTTTATTTCCAAATTCACCTTTACCATAATCACCAATATTTACACCAGTTAGTACTATTTCTTTTATACCTTTTGCTGAAATTTCTTTAGCATTATTAAGTACATTGTCTAACTCATCACTTCTTGAAATTCCTCTTGCTAATGGAATAGTACAGTATGTACATTTATAATCACAGCCATCTTGTACTTTTAAAAACGCTCGCGTTCTATCGCCTATTGAGTAACTACCAACATAAAAATCTGCATCATTAATATCACAAGAGTGTACTTCTCCAAAATCGTTTTTTGTAAGATCGTTAAGGTAATCTGTAATTTTAAATTTTTCGGTTGCGCCTAATACCAAATCTACACCATTAACATCTGCTAATTCTTCTGGTTTTAATTGCGCATAACAACCAACTGCTGCCACAAAAGCTTCAGGATTTGCTTTTTGAGCTTGTTTTACTATAGTTTTAAAACGTTTGTCGGCATTTTCTGTAACAGAACATGTGTTAATAACATAAATATCTGCCGTTTCATTAAATTCAACACGGCTAAATCCTTCTTCTTTAAAACTTCTAGCAATAGTAGATGTTTCAGAAAAATTTAGCTTACAGCCTAAAGTGTAAAATGCGACTTTTTTATTCATTTTATAGTTTTATCTTTTCCTTACAGAAAGAAATCTCATTATATTTACCAATTAACTCTCTTTTAAAAGGAAGCGCAAATTTACAACTAAATTACAAAATGATAAAATTGAAAAACAAGCAATATTCTAGTTTAATTAACTATTTACCAATAGCTTGCCTTTTATTTTTGTTTTTTTCATGTTCTAACAAAAAAAATACGATTGATGATACCCTTGTTTTTAGATACAATGAACATAAAAACATTGGTTCTTTAGATCCTGCTTTTGCAAAAGACAACGCAGATATTTGGGCTGTAAATCAACTTTTTGATGGTTTAGTGCAAATGGACGATAGTTTAAATGCACAACCAAGTATTGCAAAACGCTGGAGTATAAGTAACGATGCACTTACCTACTCGTTTTCATTGCGTGATGATGTTTATTTTCATAAACACAAATTGTTTGGAAAAGATTCTACACGTACAGTGACTGCAAGAGATTTTGAGTATAGTTTATTTAGAAATTGTGACGAAAAGCTAGCTTCTCCTGGTAGTTGGGTTGTAAATAACATTTGGGATATTAAAGCAGTAAAAAAAGACTCTTTAGTTATTATTTTAAAATCAACAGATCCTTCTTTTTTAGGTAAACTATCTATGAAATATTGCGCTGTTGTACCACAAGAAATTGTTGAACATTATGGTACTGCCTTTAGGGCAAACCCAATTGGAACTGGTCCTTTTAAATTTAAACGTTGGGAAGAAAATATTAAATTGGTTTTTAGAAAAAACAACCATTATTTTGAATATGATGAAAATGGTGTACAATTGCCATATCTCGAGGCTATTGCCATTACCTTTTTACCAGATAAACAGAGTGAGTTTTTACAATTTATACAGGGTAATTTAGACTTTTTAAACTCGCTTGATGCTTCTTATCAAGATGATATTTTAACAAGTAGCGGTATACTTAGAAAAAAGTATTCAAATAATATAAATATGCTTCGCGGCCCTTATTTAAATACAGAATATTTGGCATTTTATTTAGATTCTAATATCCCAGAGGTACAATCGCAACTTATAAGACAAGCGATTAATTATGGGTTTGAAAGAAAAAAAATGATGACTTATTTGCGAAACGGTATAGGCATACCTGCAAATGGTGGTTTTATACCAAAAGGTTTACCTGGGCACAATGCCAATATTGGTTTTAAATACAATCCTGAAAAAGCAAAACTATTAATTAATCAATACAAAAAGGAGAGTAATAATAAAACTCCAGAGATAACTATTACAACTACTGGTAATTATTTAAATTTTTGTGAATATATACAACGTGAATTACAAAAAACGGGACTTATAGTAAATGTAGACGTTATACCTGCTTCTACTTTAAAAAGTGCTAAAGCTAACGGTAAATTAGATTTTTTTAGAGCAAGTTGGGTTGCAGATTATCCTGATGCTCAAAATTATTTATCGCTTTATTATAGTGACAATTTTGCTCCAAACGGTCCAAATTACACACATTTTAAAAACACTACTTTTGATAGATGGTATGCACAATCTTTTTTAGAAACTAACACTAAAGAAAGAGAGTTACTATATACTAAAATGGATAGTTTAATAATGAGTAAAACACCTATTGTACCTTTATATTATGATGAAGTTATACGGTTTACTAGTAAAGACATACACGGTTTAACTAACAACCCAATTAATCTTTTAAATTTAAAATCTGTTAAAAAGCAACTACCTAAAAACTAGAGTTATTTAACCCAAATGGGTCCGGAAGCTTCTGTTCATTTACTAAACCTATAATAATAAAATATTGTGCTAAACCGTATGTAAGCATAATTAAAGTTTGATTATATGGAATTGGAATATAAAATGTTTTTATTAAAAATATGGTCTCTGAAAGTAAAAAAATAAACATTCCTAAAAATACTTGATAGTAACTTTTAGCATTAACATCACTTTTTCGCAGGTAAGCAAATAAAAACATTAATAAGGTAATAAAAAAGTATAACAATACTGGTAAAAAATAGTCTCCTAGGTTATCTATAACTAATATTAAAACAGATACCATTAGTATAAAACTAAATAAACAAAATGGCAACAGTCTAGTTAAATTAAAATCTCTATTATTAGAAAAATTAATACAATACATAATTTTACCAATAACAAATAAAATCATTGCTGAAGTAAAAAAAACTGGATTTAAATGATTAATAATTAATAAATCTCCTATTAAAAAAAAGACCAAAGAAATTACTATAGTATTAAACTTAAACGCATTTAGGCTTCCAAATTTATTAATACAATAGAATAAAAAAAGAGAAATTATAACTAAACTTTTAGAGAAGTAACGGTATGATAAATCTTCGACATTTGTTTTTATAAAAATATCAATAAAAAGTATAGTAAGAAATAGTATAGTAAAGTATACCTTATTCTTAAAAATTTTTAAAGCGAAGTTTTTAATTGTAATAGATCTCATTTTTATAAAATGATATTACTGTCTTCTATATTTTTTAGTATCTTCAAATATATACTCTAGAATTTTTTTATCAACCTCTGTAAATTCTATTGCTCTTCTAGCCATAACTACTTTGCAAACCTCAAAAGCTTTTTTAGTTAGATACGTAGTAAACCCATTGCTTCCACCCCAACTATAACTTGGCACAAAATTTCTTGGAAAACCACTACCAAAAATATTAGCATTTACACCAACAACAGTTCCAGTATTAAACATAGTATTTATTCCACATTTACTATGGTCGCCCATCATTAAGCCACAAAACTGTAGGCCAGTTTTTGCAAATCCTTCAGTTTCATAATCCCATAATCTTACTTCTGCATAATTATTTTTAAGATTTGAATTATTAGTATCTGCGCCTAAATTACACCATTCACCTAAAACAGAGTTCCCTAAAAACCCATCATGACCTTTATTAGAGTATCCAAATATAACAGAATTATTAACTTCTCCTCCAACTTTACTATGTGGACCAACAGTTGTTGGACCATAAATTTTTGCTCCTAACTTTAAAGTTGCATTATCACATAATGCTAATGGACCTCGCACTATAGCGCCTTCCATTATTTCAGCATTTTTTCCAATATAAATGGGCCCGTTTTTTGCATTTAAAGTGGCAAACTCTAAAGTTGCACCTTCTTCTACAAAAATATTTTCTGCACCTAATATATTATTAGTATTAGAAATTGGTTGAGATTTTCTATCTCGTGTTATTAAATCAAAATCTTGGGTAATAGCTTCTCCATTTTTTGAAAAAATATCCCAGGTATTTTCTATTTTTAAAATTGCTTCGTTATACTCTATCGCTTCAAACTCATCAAAATTTATATCTTCTTGAGCTTCTTTCGCGTAAAAAGCAATTAAATCTTCACCATTAAATACTGCTTGTTTATTTTTAAGCGCTTTTATAATATCAACTAAATTTTCATTAGGACAAAAAGAAGCATTAATCATTATATTATCTTCCAATTCAACCATTGGCCATTTTTCAGATAAATAATCTTCAGTCACTGTAGTTGTAGTCGCTTGTAAATATTTCTCCCATTTCTCTCTTATAGTTAAAATACCAACTCTAATATCTGCTACAGGTCTAGTATATGTAAATGGTAAAAGTTGATTTCTTGCAGGCCCATCAAAAAGAATATAATTCATGAGAACTTTTGGGTTTAAGTGGTTAAGTTTTATTGGTTATTGCGATTATTAAGACAAAAATAAGATAATTGACTAAACAAAAAAAAGCCTTTCAATTATATATTGAAAGGCTTTAAATATTATAACAAGCTAAATTACTTCTTGAATTTAGCATATTTGTTCTTAAATTTATCAATACGACCAGCCGTATCAATTAATTTAGATTTACCTGTGTAGAAAGGATGAGATGTACGAGATATTTCCATTTTTACTACTGGATACTCAACACCATCAACTTCAATAGTTTCACTTGTATTAGCAGTAGATTTTGTTAAAAAAACATCGTCATTAGACATGTCTTTAAATGCTACTACTCTGTAATTTTCTGGATGTATATCTTTTTTCATCGCTAATTGCTTTATAATGTATTCTATTTTCGAGGTGCAAATTTAACCAAATTTTATAAATGAGCAATCTTTTTTATTAAAAATATTAAAACTTATTTTATGTAACGTTTTTCTATATTTGAATACTAACAATAGTAATTAACAAATTAAACCAATATTTATGGAAACTTCAACAAAATCTTCAGCTATTAATCACGGGCTTTATTTAGGTGGTTTTTTAGCACTTGTAACAATTTTAGGCTATGCGCTATACCTTGATCTACTTACTAAATGGTGGCTTGGTATCATATTTTTAATCGTAATAATTATTGCAGGAATAGTATCTGCTATTAAATCTAAAAAAATGCAAGGAGGATTTATTACTTTTAAAGAAGCTTTTAGCTCTTATTTTATAACAGTTGCAATTGGTATATTAATTAGTATGGTTATTAGCATAGTAATTTTCAATTTTATAGATCCTGAAGCTGCTATTACTTTAAAAGAAAAAACAATTGAAACCACAGTACAAATGATGCGTAACTTTAACGCTCCAGAAGATGCTGTTGCTCAAACTGTAGAACAAATGGAAGCTCAAAAAAATCAATTTTCTATTGGACCACAATTACAATCTAACGTTATATTTTTAGTAATTCAGGCAGTAATTGGACTAATTGTAGCTTTAATAGTGAAAAGAAACCCAGAAAACGCATAATAGTTTTATATTTGAATTTCATTTTGAAATAATAATATGAATATATCAGTAGTCATACCACTACTTAACGAAGAAGAATCTCTTACAGAATTACACGATTGGATTGCAAAAGTTATGCAATCCAATCGTTTTTCTTATGAAATTATTTTTATAGATGATGGTAGTACCGATGCTTCTTGGCAAACCATACAAGACTTATCTCAAAAAGATAGTAACGTAAAAGGTATTAAATTTTTAAAAAACTTTGGAAAATCACAAGCACTTCATGCGGGTTTTGAAAAAGCAATTGGAGAAGTTGTAATTACCATGGATGCAGACTTACAAGACAATCCTGAAGAAATACCAGAACTCTATAAAAAAATAACTCAAGACAATTTCGATTTAATCTCTGGATGGAAAAAGAAACGTTTTGATAATAAACTCACAAAAAACCTACCATCTAAACTCTTTAATTGGGCAGCAAGAAAAACTTCTGGCGTAAAACTTAACGACTTTAATTGTGGTTTAAAAGCTTACAAAAATAACGTTGTTAAAAATATAGATGTAAATGGCGAAATGCACCGTTACATTCCCGTACTAGCAAAAAATGCAGGTTTTACAAATATAGGTGAGCAAGTGGTGCAGCACCAAGCAAGAAAATATGGCGAAACAAAATTTGGAATGGATCGATTTATAAATGGTTTTTTAGACTTAATTACCATTTGGTTTATAACTAAATTTGGAAAACGCCCAATGCATCTTTTTGGTGCACTTGGAGTTATAATGTTTGCTACAGGCTTTATTTTTGCAGCTTACCTAGGTATAGACAAGTTATTTTTTAACATTGATGGTAGACTAATTACACAACGACCACAATTTTATATCGCTTTGGTAACCATGATTATAGGTACGCAATTTTTTATTGCTGGATTTTTAGGAGAAATAGTTTTACGATCTAAGCAAAACAAAAAACGCTACCTTATAAAAGAAGAATTAAATTAAGTTACTTTATTTAGCCTTTTTAATAATCCGTATTTTTGTATTTAAATACCAGTTTATAATATGATTTATATAGAACCAAAATTACTAGAACGTGTTAACACATGGTTAACTCCTGCTTTTGATCAAGACACTCAATCTCATATTAAAGATTTAATTGGTACAAATCCAGAAGAATTAAAAGAAAGTTTTTACAAAGATTTAGAGTTTGGTACAGGTGGCATGCGCGGTGTTATGGGTATTGGAACTAACAGAATAAACAAATATACATTAGGTAAAAACACACAAGGACTTAGCGATTATATGCACAAAGTGTTTCCTGGTGAAAAACTAAAAGTCGCTATCGCTTTTGATTGTAGACATAATAGTAAAACACTTGCAAAAGTGGTAGCTAACGTATTTTCTGCAAATAATATAGAAGTCTTTTTATTTGAAAACTTACGTCCTACTCCAGAATTATCTTTTGCTTTAAAACATCTTAATTGCCATTGTGGCATTGTGTTAACAGCATCACATAATCCACCAGAATACAACGGTTATAAAGTATATTGGCAAGATGGCGGACAATTAGTACCACCACAAGATGCCGAAATAATAGAAATGATTAATAATTTAGATTATGCTGAAATTAAATTTACAGCAAACAACAATTTAATTAATTATATAGGTAAAGAAGTTGATGATGTTTTTATAGATGCATCAGTAAAAAATGGAAGTTTTAATACGCCAAAAGAAGCAAGAGAAAATTTAAACATTGTTTTTACATCCTTACACGGCACATCGATTACAACAATACCTGAGACTTTTAAGCGCGCTGGTTATACAAACGTAAATATTGTTGAAGAGCAACGTGAACCCAATGGCGATTTCCCAACAGTTGTTTCTCCAAATCCCGAAGAACCAGAAGCTTTAAAAATGGCAATAGAACTGGCCAACAAAGTTAATGGAGATATAGTAATTGGTACAGATCCAGATAGTGATCGTGTTGGTATAGCCGTTAGAGATTTAAATAACGAAATGGTTATTTTAAACGGTAATCAAGCCATGCTTTTAATGACCAATTTTTTATTAAAACAATGGAAAAACAATAATAAAATTAACAACAACCAATTTATAGGCAGTACCATTGTATCAACTCCAATGATGTCTGTATTAGCGCAAGCCTATAAGGTAGAATGCAAAATTGGCTTAACCGGTTTTAAATGGATAGCCAAAATGATAAAAGATTTTCCAGAGCTTGATTTTATTGGTGGTGGCGAAGAAAGCTTTGGTTTTATGGTTGGCGATTTTGTACGCGATAAAGATGCAAATACATCTGCTTTATTAGCTTGCGAAATTGCTGCACAGGCAAAAGCTAATAATAGCTCTATGTATCAAGAATTAATAAATTTATATATAGAACATGGCTTTTATAAAGAACGTTTAATATCTATTACAAAAAAAGGAATTGAAGGCGCTAAAGCAATAAAACAAATGATGGTTGATGCACGAGAAAACCCTTTAAAAGAAGTGAATGGCTCTAAAGTTACTTTAATAGAAGATTACCAACTATCAACCTCTAATAATATAACTACAGGAGAAATTTCTAAAATCAACATCCCAAAATCTAATGTTTTAATTTATTATACGCAAGATGGAAGCAAAATTGCGTTAAGACCTAGCGGAACAGAACCAAAAATTAAATTCTACATAAGCGTAAATACAACTTTAGACAATGTGGCAGACTTTACTGCTACGGAACAACAATTGGAAGCTAAGATTGATGCTATTATTAAAGATATGCAGTTATAGTAAATGAATTATTTAAAAAAAATTTTAACCTACGCCTTACCGTATAAAAAGTATGCCTTTTTAAATATTATAAGTAATATATTTTACGCACTATTTGGAGCACTATCATTCTTTGCTTTAATGCCAATGCTTAATGTATTATTTCCTAAAGATGGCGAAGTAAAAGTTGTAAACAAACCCGTTTATACCGGAATAAGAACTTTGGGCGATTATTTTAATGATACGCTAGCCTACCAAATTCAATCTTTTGCTCAAGATGATAAATCTAAAGCATTAGTTTTTGTTATAGTTTTAGTAGTAGTTACATTTTTACTAAAAAATTTATTTAACTATTTAGGCTTATATTTTGGTACATTTTTACGTAACGGTATTTTAAAAGATTTACGAGACGATTTATACGATAAAACTATAAACCTACCTATTTCATTTTATTCTGAAAAACGAAAAGGGGATATTATTGCCAGAATTTCTAATGATGTGGCTCAAGTAAAAAATTCCTTTTTAGCTGTTTTAGAAATGATAATTAAAGAACCTTTAAGTATTGTTTTTAGTATTGGAGGCATGCTAATTATAAGCGTAAAACTTACCATTTTTGTTTTTATATTTATTCCTGTGTCTGGTTTTATAATTTCGGCAATAGGTAAGCGCTTAAAGCGCCAATCGGCAGCTGTACAAAACGAGCAAGGTATATTTCTTTCTACTGTTGAAGAAACTTTAAACGGACTTAAAGTTATAAAAGGATTTAATGCAGAAGGTATATTTAACAGCAAATTTCAAGACTCTACCAAACGTTACTTTCATTTTTCAAATATTCTACTAAACAGGCAAAACCTATCTTCTCCAGTTAGTGAAATTTTAGGTATTGTAACCATTTCTGTATTATTATGGTTTGGAGGCCGTATGGTATTATTAGAAAACTCTCTAGACAGTGCTTCATTTTTAACTTTTATGGGTTTAGCCTATAATATTTTAACTCCTGCCAAAGCCATAAGCAAAGCATCTTATGCAGTAAAACAAGGTAACGCAGCAGCAGAACGTGTTTTAGAAATTATTGAAACTAAAAGCCCAATTGAAGATGCTCCAAATGCAAAAACTTTAAATGGTTTTAATGAAGCTATATCTATAGACAATATTTATTTTAAATATGAAGACGAGTACGTACTAAAAGACTTTTCTATAAAAGTACCTAAAGGAAAAACTGTAGCATTAGTAGGCCAATCTGGAAGTGGAAAAAGTACAATAGCAAACCTAGTAACACGCTTTTACGATGTAAACAAAGGAAGTATAAGTATTGATGGACAAAATATTAAAGACCTCACTAAAAACTCTTTAAGAAGCACAATGGGATTGGTTACGCAAGACTCTATACTATTTAACGACTCTATAAAAAATAATATATTAGTTGGAAAACCAAACGCTACAGATCAAGAAATAATTGAAGCCTTAAAAATTGCAAATGCCTGGGAATTTGTAAAAGATTTACCTAAAGTTCTAGAAACAAACATTGGTGATTCTGGAAACAAACTTTCTGGCGGACAAAAACAACGTTTAAGTATTGCTAGAGCTGTACTTAAAAATCCTCCAATTATGATATTAGATGAAGCAACTTCTGCTTTAGATACAGAAAGCGAAAGACTAGTACAAGACGCATTAGAAAACATGATGAAAAACAGAACATCAATTGTAATTGCGCATAGATTATCTACTATTCAAAATGCAGACGAAATTATTGTTATGCAAAAAGGAGAAATTGCCGAGCAAGGTAAACACGAAACACTAATTGCTAAAAACGGAATCTATAAGAAACTTGTAGACATGCAAAGTTTCGAGTAAATATTAAATAAAAAAAAGGATAAACAAATGTTTATCCTTTTTCAGTTCTATAAATAGATTTGGGGCTAAATCTAATAACATATAGTATTTTGTTACATCAAATTTATTTAAAATAATTGTAGTAAACAAATAAAAAACACATTTAATCGATATAAAAATACACTTTATCGATATTTTTGAGTATAAATCACTGTTGATGAGCGCTTTAACGTTTTAGCATTTTTTTAATAAAATCGCATTAAACTTTACAATAAAACTATGGTCTAAATAAAAAACAATAAGTGGTAGACGATAAAAAACTTATATTAAAACTACAATCGCCAGATTATAAAGATGCAGCCTTCAAAGAATTAGTTGCGCTCTATAAAGAGCGTTTGTATTGGCATATAAGAAATATTGTAAAATCTCATGACGATGCAGATGATGTTTTACAAAATACATTTATAAAAGTCTACAAAGGTATTAGTGGTTTTAAAGGCGATAGTAAATTATATTCATGGTTATATAGAATTGCAACTAACGAAGCCATTACCCAAATAAATAAAAATGCTAAACGCTTACAAATTACAAACGAAGAAGCACAGAATATAGCAATAAACAATCTAGAATCTGATGTTTATTTTGAAGGTGATGCCATACAAATAAAGCTACAAAAAGCCATAGCAACATTACCAGAGAAACAACAGTTAGTTTTTAATATGAAATATTTTCAAGATATTAAATACAAAGACATGGCAGAGATTTTAGAAACTAGCGAAGGTGCATTAAAGGCATCATACCATATAGCAGCAAAAAAAATTGAATCCTATTTAAAAGAGAATTAAACCATTTAAGGTTTTTACAGTCAAAGTATTAAGATGGAAAACAAAAACTTACATAATATTAAAGAAACAGGATTTAAAGTACCTCAAGACTATTTTGAAGCACTTGAAGATACTATTTTAAATGAGGTAAAATTAAAAAGTATTGTTAGCGAATCTGGTTTAAAAATACCAAAAGGCTACTTAGATAATTTTAATGTTTCTGTTAAAGAAGAGACAAAAGTCATTTCTATATTTAACAAAAAAAATATAATATTTGTATCTAGTATTGCTGCTGCAATTGTATTATTTTTTAGTTTAAATATTTTTAATACCTCAACAACAACTTTAGATGATATAGATACAGCATCTGTAGATGATTATATATTAAATGAAACAGAAATTAGTGAACTAACAACCTTATTTCAAGATTCAGATTTAAGTGAAGCACAATTTATAGATTACACATTAAGTGATGAAGCTTTAGATAGCTTTATAGAAGATGTAGATGATTTATATTCAGAATAAACATTTAAAAAAATTACAATGAAAAATATAAAACACATACTTGTCCCTATTTTTATTTTTCTTTTATCGGCAAATATAAATGCACAAAAACACGATAAGGAAAAGATAAATGCTCTAAAAGTAGCTCATATTACAGAAGAGTTAGATTTAACAGCTAAAGAAGCACAAGCCTTTTGGCCAATTTACAACCATAAAGAAGAAGCTGAAGATAATATTAGAGAAAACTCTGGCTTAAAACGTATAAATGATTTTGATGCCATCTCTGAAACTGAAGCAAAAGACTATTTAGATACGCTTATTAAAATGGAATTATCTAAACAGAAAATACAAAAAGAATACTATACAAAACTTAAAAATGTACTTTCTGCTAAAAAGATTTTAAAACTCATGAATGCAGAGCGTTCTTTTAGACGCAAAATGATACAGGAGTTTAAACAAAGACACCGTGGGAAATCTAAAAAATAAAAAAAGCAGCTTTATAGCTGCTTTTTTTGTTTTATCTAAATAGTAATTTAGCTATCCTTTTATTTCCAGCCACATAGGCAATACTATCATTAACAAATCTAATTGTATAAAAACCTTCATCGCTTAAATGTGTCCAGCTTTCGCCCGCATCGCTAGAATAGTCTATACCTTTAAAACCAACAGCTACTAATGCCTTTGCATTGCTGTTTGGTACATATTGCACACAACTTCTATAGCCAGGGTTTTCATTTTCAGCTACTAATTCCCAAGTTTTCCCACCATCATTTGTTCTAATTTTATTAGCAGTACTATCTTCTGGTTTTGTATAATCACCACCAATTGCAAAACCGTTATTCTCATCATAAAAATCTAAAGAATACATACCAGCAGTTTCTATACCTTGAGTTATTGGTGTATTAAAAACTTCCCAAGTTTTCCCTTTATCTGGAGAGAATAATATTCTACTTGCTTTTCCACCAGTAGCAATCCAAGTTTTATCTCCTACAATAGCAATATTAGTATCGCTTGCTGCAAACGCTGCTTCGCCTTCTATAACTTCTGGCAATATATTGCAAGGCACTTTAGTCCAGTTTTTTCCTCTATCTCTTGTAATTACAATACTTATGCAATTATCTGTTGGATCTCCCATTGCAATACCTTCTTCATCATTCCAAAATTCTATTGCATCGTAAAATGCTTTTTCATGATTTTCTTGGTAGACTACTTTATTTCTATGTGCATCATTATCTAAATTAAATATTAAACCAGGCGAACCAATACTTACACCAAACGCTCTATTACTTGTAAGCGCTAACGCTCTAAAATTTGGAACTATTGTATCATGCTTTATATTAATTGGAAATTGTTTTTTAACACCTGGCAACACATTAGCTTCTTCATTAAAAAGCATACCAAACTCTCCCATTGAAGTTAAATAGGCTAAACCTACATTTTTAAAGACCTCTATAGCGCGAACGTTTAAATCATTTTTTTCTACTAGAGTTTCAATTTCTATTTTAGAAAAAGTTTTTACCGAAGCCTTTGTTTTTAATGTTTGTTCTTGAGTACTTCCACAATTATATAAAGTTATAATTACAAGTAAGCAGAGTAAAGTAATAGTTAGTTTTCTCATGAATTTAATTTTTTATAAAAGTAAAAAAGCTTTACGACAAAATCGCAAAGCTTTTTTCCAAATCAAACAAACCAAATTTAACCTTGTTCCTTCAAGGTTTTAACATCAACAATCAATTGTGCCATTGAGGCTCTATTTAAACCATTATAGATACCTCTAATGTGTTTATTTTTGTCTATAAGTAGGAAGTTTTCGGTATGTAAAAAATCATTAATAGTTTTGGGTTCTCCTAAATCGTTTTCTATGAAATATTGTGCTCTACCAAGGTTATAAATCACCTGTTTATCTCCTGTTACTAAATGCCATTTGTTATCTATTACACCATTTTTTTTGGCATAATTTTTTAAAACTGGAACAGAGTCTTTTGTTGGTGTTACGGTGTGCGATAAAAACAACACCTCATCATCGTTTAAAAACTCTTCTTGTAATTTAAACATGTTTCCCGTCATTTGCGGACAAATACCAGGACAACTAGCAAAAAAGAAATCGGTGATATATATTTTATTTTCAAACGTTTTTTGCGACACTTCATTACCTAGTTGGTTTATTAACGAAAAGTCTGGTATTTTATGAAACGTTTTTTCTTCTTCTGTTCCTGGTGTTAACCATTTTGGTGTAAAAGACTCTTCGTTATAATATGGTAAATACTCTACTCTACTGGTTTCTTCTGCTTTACTAATTTCTTTTGTTACAGTTTTTTTACAACTAGCTAGCACTAAAGCAAAACACAGTAAACCCAATAACGTTTTATTTTGTTTTAATAACTTTTTCATTTTCTAATTTATAACATGAGTTTGCTCGCATTAAACCAAAGATTCTACCGTTTTTAGCTTCGTAATTAACATAAAGTTTTCCTGTTGGCAACCAAGCTTTTTGAATACCATTTTCTTTTCCATCCTTTAACAGTCTTAACTTTGATAGTTTTCCGTTAGAATACCATTGTTTTTCTTCTCCCTGCTTTTTTCCATTTACATAATTAACCTCTAAAGCTAAGTTTCCATTTTCCCAAAAACTTCTATAAGAACCAACCAATTTGTTTTGGTTATAATATGATTCTATACGAAGTACTCCATGCTCTGACCATGTTTTGGCTACACCTTGACGTTTTCCGTTATAAAAACCAAGTTTTTCTTTTATAGTATTATTTTCATGATACTTTAAAGCATAACCGTTGTAAGGTTCCTCTTTATAATACCAAACACCTTGTAGCTGATTTAAAATCAATTCAGACTTTGGTACTTCAACATTTTTAATATTTATAGCATTTTCGGTTTTAGTTACTTTATTTTCTTCGGAAGTATTTGTTTCTGAAGATTGCTTACAACTCAAAAAGAAAATAACGATTATAACAGTTAAAAATGCTTTCATAATTTTAGTACCCTTGATATGGTCCTGCGAATGCTAAGTAAGATCCTGTATTAGAATATACTTCGTTTATTATATGATAGTGGTATTCTTCTTCTCCATCTGTATATTGTGTTGTAGAAGTATGACCTCCTGAAGCATCTAAATCGTCTGGGTATGTACCAGTTGTATTACATTTTCTTCCGTAAAGGAAAACACCATCTAATAATACACCTACTAAGGCATCATCATCATTAGAAAAAGCTTTGGGCTCTAAATGATAGTGATAGACACCTGGCCCAATATGTGCACCTGTATAATCTAAACTTGCTGCTGCTTGGTCTAAAGGTCCGCCACCTTCTTGATCATTAAAAATTGAAGCACCACTAACTGCTATACCAATAGTATTAAATGTTGTAGATACTGTATTGCCGGTTAAATTTGGTGTAGCATCTACTGTGATAGTTACAGCATTATTATTACTTGACATTATACTAGGTGTTACTTGTACATCTGGCTCTTCTATGTAAAGCGGATGTCCTTCTCCCCAATAAACGGTTTGGTGATCTGGTAAACCTGTAGTTTCTATTACAACATTTGTTCCCGTATTGTCTATATAAATTGTTGTAGCATCTGTATTAAAAGCCGAGTATGCTGCATGAAGCTCTGTTACAACTTCGTCTTCTGTAACAGTTGTTGTGCTTGCAGCATCATCATTTGAAGTACAAGCGATACTTAATGTAAACACCGCTACCATTAATAATATTAGTTTAAATAGGTTTTTCATTTTTTATATTTTTAATGTGTTTATCTCTTTAGATGCTTATTAAAAAATAAACTTGCGCTTTTTTTAAATTAATTATGTTTTGATGGTTTTTGCTTGTTTTTTTCTCCTCCTTTTTCTAATTCTTCTTTAGAGAGAAAACCATTGTTATTGGCATCGATTTTAGAAAAACCTTCTTTTAAAGGTCCTTTAACTTCGGTTTTAGATAATTTTCCATCATTATTAGCATCCATTTCTTTTATTATTTGAGCTGCATTAGGTCTTCCTCCTGGTCTATTTTGTGGTCTACCTTCTCCACTACCTTGCATTCCCAATGCTCTTTTTTCACTCTCATTAACTTCTCCCATAAGGCAACGGCTTATGTATGGAAACTCTTTTGTTACTAAATACATATAGTTTCCGTTTATGGTAATCCCGTTACATTCATCTAAATCTCCATAACCATCAATAAACTCAAAATCTGAACCATAGGTACCATCGTGGTGTCCTCCAACCGAAATGTCTATAGATTGGTGCGGATTCTCATAACTACAATCTTCGCCTTCACGATTTCCATCTAATAGCTTATAGCTTGGTTTATATTTTCCGCTTTTAGAATAATACATTGGGAATCCGTCGTGCGCAAAACCTACATGAATTAAATCTTCTCCAGAATCGAAGTTTTGTATAACAGATGTTGGAGTGCCGTGATAATGGTAAGCTCCTGTTGGTTGTACGTGAGCGTGATTAAAATCTAAACCTAAATTAATAACATCCTGCAAAGCTTCTACTCGATAATTTTCTCCAGTTTCACATTGTACTACCTCTGCTGTTCCTGGCTCAAATTTAATACCGTTGAGCGCTACTCCTGGTTCTCTAATCCATTGTGCTTTTTCTCCTTTTTTAGGATGTAATGGAAATGTATATGTTCTATTTTGAGCTTTTATGGTATTTGGGTTACCAGGATTTGGAAATGTTCCTGTTTCATGATTTGGCAACGCATTAGTTTCCATTTTACGCGAGTTTGAATCTACAGTTACCACTGTTTTTGTACCGTATTCTTCATTTATTAAAGAATAGTTCCCAAAATAATTGTTTGTTGTATTAGCAGCTTCGTGGTCATGATTATGTGCCACAGAGCCATCATGACTGTGAGACTTATTGTTACTTTTACAGCCAACAAAAACAGTAACAAGTAAAGTTATAATTAATCTATTTTTCATAATCTAGTTTTTTCTTTTAGGTTTTAAATGTTCTTCATTTGCATAAAAAGCTTCCAGTTCTTCCAAATCTAATTCACCATCTGCATTTCGATCAATTTTACTAAAATCTTTCATTAATCGACGGTTATCTTTTGCCGCTATTTCGAGTTCATTTAAAGTTTCATCTCCATTATCGTCTATTTGCTTTATTAACTTTTTAGGAGCTATTTTTTTTACTTTCTTTTTAGAGCTTTTATTATTTAATGAATCGCTTAATTCTTCTAAATCGATAAAACCATCTGCGTTACTATCTATCTCATCAAAATCTTGAGATATTTTTCCTCTTTGATCTTGAGAAGCTTCTTCTGCAGAAATTTTATCATCGTTATCGGTATCTAACTTTGATAATATTTCTGATGCGTCTGGCTGTGCTCTTTGTTGACCTCTTCCGCCACCTTGACCTCTTCCGCCACCACGACCTTGTGCATAAACACTTGTTGTTAATAGTAAAATAAATATTGAGAATACTAATTTTAAGTTTTTGTTTTTCATATTTATATGGTTTTGATTTAATGTTTAGATGACTTTTTTTATAAATACTTGCGATTTTAAAGTTTGAAACTTGAAAAAAGCCTCATGACTTTTACATCACAAAGCTTTTAACTACTAACCAACCAAAAATTTTATTTTATCTTCTTTCTCTTCTTTTAGGCTTTGGTGCTTTTTTAAACTCTTCTTCACAAATAAAACCATCTTCATTTGTATCAATTTCAGAAAAACCTTCTTTCAATGGACCTTTAACTTCTGTTTTAGAAAGTAAGCCATCTTCATCCTTATCTAGTTCTTTTAATAACTCACTAAATGTTGGCGGCGTTTTTTGTTCTCTTTTTTCAGATTGACCAAATGAACTATTTGAAACTAATACTGCTATTCCAAATGTTAATATTGCTGTTTTGATTGTGTTGCTTTTCATAATCTATATTTTTAAAATTATTTTGTTATATAATTTTAGATGATGTTATTGAAAATAACTTGTGCTTTGTTTTGTTAAATAAAACACAAAAAAAAGACCTTAATTACTTAAGGTCTTTTTATAAAATTATTTGCTATTTTTTTTAAGGTCTATCAGGTCTATCAGGTCTTCTTGGTCCGTTTGGCCTATTACCATCAAAACGTCTTGCTTTTTTTAAAATGTCTGTAAATTGTTTTTTTTGATTTTCGTTACAAATCTCATAAATACCTCTAAGTTTATTAAAAAGTTCTTTTTCTCTTAACACATCTGTTTTAGAAATTTCATGAATTAAACTATCTACCTTAACGCGATCAATTGTAGGTGCTGTAATTTTTTTAAACAATTTATCTTTATTTACTTTTATATCATCTCCAATGCTTTGCATAGCTATATGATGATTTTCTTCCAACTTTTTAAATTCCGCTAATTGAGACTCGTTAAAATTTAACTCTTTTACAATAAAATTACTAGACTCCTTTGCTGCATTATGCTGTGGTCGTCCTAAATAGTTGAATAAAAAAAATCCATTTATTACTATTAAAACAATAAGCAATACATATAAAACTGTATTTTTTTTCATCTCTTAAAAATTGAAAATTGATGTTTCTTGCTCTGTAGAAATCCCATAATCTGACGCAAAAGTTGAAATTGATGATTCATATTCAGAATTATTTATTTCTTTGATGGCATAAAAATTAACCAATACCACACATACTAAAGTAGCCAGTTGTAATTGTGGTGTAAACCAACTCCAAAAAGATGCTGCCACTTTTTCTTCTTTCTCTGTAAATAAAATCTGCATGGTTTTATCCTTAAAAAAAGGAGGAGTTTTTACAGTGTCCATTGTGTCAAAGGCTTCTAAAGTCTTTGATACCTTTTCGTCTATGTTCATATTTATTTTCATTTGTATTATTTTAGATGCAAATTCTCAACAAAACTTGCGCTAAATATTATTCTTATAAAAGTTCTCTAATATTTTCTGTAGATTTTTTTTAGATCTAAACATTAAAGATTCTACAGATGATAAACTTTTATCTATAATTTCACTTATTTCATTATAACTTTTACCATCTATTTTATGCAACGTAAAAACAGTGCGTTGTGCTTCTGGTAATTGATTTATTGCATAAAAAAGCGTTTTACTTGTTTCTTTATTTTCTAGTAATACACCAGGATGATTCATCTCTGTAAAATAATTTGTCATATCCATAGGAATAACATTTCCTGTTATAGACTGTAGAAAAGCAAAACGTTTTTTAGTATTTTTTTTACGTATAAATTCCAAACATTTATTTGTTGTAATTTTATAAATCCAGGTTGATAGTTTAGACTGTCCTTTAAATTTATGTATAGCATTAAACACTTCAACAAAAACGTCTTGTGCAATATCTTCGGCATCCTCGGTATTTGGCACAAAAGAAATACATGTAGCATAAACTTTCTGTTGAAAATCATCTAGTAATTTACTATAAGCTTTTTCACTTTTACTTTTAAGTTCTTCTATAAATTCGGTTTCCGACAAAAATTCTAAATTTTATTCTAATATAATTTAGATGCCAATTATATTAAAAACTTTCGTTTATTTTGAAATATTTTTAAAAAGATAGCATTTTACTGTTAACAAATGAATATCTCACTCCATTTATACCAAATTATTCTATATAAAACCGTACCTTTGCACGCCGAATTATGGGTCATAATAAGTTGATTTATAATTCAATTAAATACATAAAATGAGATTACATAGAAATTTATGCTTTGCCACAGTTGATGGATTATTACTAATCTTTAACGAAGGTAATTATGCAGATAAAGTAGTACAGCAATTACTTAAACGCGATAAACGTTGGGGAAGCCGAGATAGAGGTTTTGTTGCCGAAACAACTTACGACATTGTACGATGGAAACGATTATATGCTGAAATTGCAAACGTAAAAGAACCTTTTTCAAGAGATGACATTTGGCGTTTATTTGCTGTTTGGGCAACTTTAAAAGGTATAAAATTACCAGACTGGAAATACTTTGAAAACACACCTACTAGAAAAATTAAAGGTCGTTTTGATGAGTTATCAAAAATTAGAAAAATTAAAGAATCTTTTCCAGATTGGATAGATGAATTAGCTGCAAAAGAATTAGGAGAAAACGTATGGAATAAAGAAGCGGCTGCACTTAACGAACAAGCTGATGTTATTTTAAGAACAAATACTCTTAAAACTACAAAAGAAAAATTAAAATCAGAATTATTTGATTTAGATTTTGATACTGAAGAAATTAAAGGCTATCCAGAGGCACTAAAACTAAAAGAAAGAGCTAATGTTTTTACAACAGATGCCTTTAAAAAAGGATGGTTTGAAGTACAAGACGCTTCATCTCAACTAGTTGCAGAGTTTTTAGACGTAAAAAGCGGAATGAAAGTTGTAGATACTTGCGCAGGTGCTGGTGGTAAAACATTACACATTGCAGCTTTAATGGAAAATAAAGGGCAAGTAATTGCTATGGATATTTATGAAAATAAATTAAGAGAACTAAAACGACGTGCAAAACGTGCTGGTGCTCATAACATAGAAATGAGAACTATAGATTCTACAAAGCCAATTAAAAAATTATACGACAAAGCAGATCGTGTACTTATAGATGCACCATGTTCTGGTTTAGGCGTTTTACGTAGAAATCCAGATGCTAAATGGAAACTTGAAGCTTCATTTTTAGACCGTATTAAAAATACGCAACGTGAGATTTTAAGCAGCTATTCTAGAATGGTAAAACCAGGAGGACAATTAGTTTATGCAACGTGTTCTATATTACCATCAGAAAACCAAGAGCAAGTTAAACATTTTTTAACATCAGAATCAGGAAAAGACTTTACCTTTGTTAAAGAGAAAAAAATACTGTCTCACGAATCTGGATTCGACGGATTCTACATGGCTTTATTAGAAAGAAAAACCTCAAATTAAATATATTAATATGAAACACATTTACTTACTTTTATTACTTTCAATATCTACTTTTAGTTTTGCCCAGCTTACGCCACCAGCAAACTTACAAGCATATTATAGTGATGTAGACTTTTCTGCAACAGGAACAACTTTGTACGATGACTTAGCGGTTGAAACCATTGCTAAACATTCACCAATGCTTTCATATTCTCAACGTCATAATTTTTTATATGATGCAGATGAGAACCTTAGTGACAATTCTGAAGTTGTTTTAATGTATACTGGCGAAATAAGAAATGATAACGAATGGTTATCGGGTAGTAACCCTAACTCAACACAAACTTATAATACAGAACATGTATACCCACAATCTCTAATTGGTAGTACAGCACGTGGCGATTTACACCATCTAAGAGTTTGCGATATTACGGTAAATGGAGACAGAGGAAATAATCCTTTTGCAGATGTTTCTAGCCCTAGTGGTTACCAAGACCTTGGTACAAGTTGGTTTCCTGGAGATGAATGGAAAGGTGATGTTGCACGTATGATTTTATATTTAAATTTAAGATACAATGAGCCATTTACAGATGTTGGTTCCCTAAGTCTATTTTTAGAATGGAATGCAGAAGATCCTGTATCTCCTTTTGAAGACAATAGACAAAGTGTGATTTCTGGAGCTCAAGGAAACAGAAATCCTTTTATAGACAACCCATATATAGCAACTGTTATTTGGGGTGGTCCAACTGCAGAAAATCGTTGGGAAAATTTATCTGTCAATGAGTTTTCTAAAGATACTTTTAAAATTTATCCAAATCCAGTACAAGGTAACCTATTAACTATTGAAAACAAACAAAATACTACATACGAAATTTACAATGTATTAGGTAAAAAAGTATTAAAAGGAAACATTACACCTAGCGACAATAAAGTTAACGTATCAAACTTATCTAAAGGTGTTTACATTCTTAAATTACAGTCTAAAAATGGTACTGTAACTAAAAAATTAATTAAAGAATAAATTTAAAATCTTTAAAATTTGTAAAAAGCGGCTTTAATTAAAGTCGCTTTTTTTTAGTTAATAACCACGTGAATAACTATAGAATTATAGCTTGATTTTATATGTTATTATTAGATTAAAAAAACTTAAATTTGTGGTTTAAAAACAACACACAAACTATAATAGAATGATTCATTTCTTCGGAAACCAAAACAGTAAGGTTTTTGCTGTTCAAGCAACAAAAGAATTATCAACCCAAACCATCTCTAAATTGATATGGTTATTTGGCAACCAGCCAAAAATAGAACAAGCATCGTTAGATGCTTTTTTTGTTGGACCAAGAGCTGCAATGATAACGCCTTGGAGTACAAATGCTGTTGAAATCACCCAAAATATGGGAATTGAAGGCATTATTAGAATTGAAGAATTTATTGCTTCAACTAAAGATTTCAAGGACTACGATCCTATGATTTCTGAAAAATATAACGGTTTAAATCAAGAATCATTTACTATTGAAATTAAACCAGAATCTATTCTTAACATCGAAGATATTTCGGCATATAACCAACAAGAAGGTTTAGCTTTAAACGATGAAGAAATTGAATATTTAGAAGGAGTTTCAAAAAAAATAGGAAGACCGTTAACAGACTCAGAAGTTTTTGGATTTTCACAAGTAAACTCAGAGCACTGTCGCCATAAAATTTTCAACGGTACATTTATAATTGATGATGAAGAAAAAGAAACCTCTCTTTTTAAATTAATAAAAGAAACCTCAAAACAACATCCTAACGATATTGTTTCGGCATATAAAGATAATGTTGCTTTTATAAAAGGTCCTAGAGTAGAGCAATTTGCACCTAAAACCGTAGATAAACCAGATTTTTACGAAACTAAAGATTACGATTCTGTAATCTCTTTAAAAGCAGAAACTCATAATTTTCCAACAACTGTAGAGCCTTTTAACGGAGCTGCAACTGGTTCTGGTGGAGAAATAAGAGATAGATTAGCTGGAGGAAAAGGATCTTTACCATTAGCAGGAACAGCTGTTTACATGACCTCGTATTCTCGTTTAGAAGAAAATAGACCTTGGGAACAAAAAATGGAAGCCAGAGATTGGTTATACCAAACACCTGTAGATATTTTAATAAAAGCGAGTAATGGAGCTTCAGACTTTGGAAACAAATTTGGGCAACCTTTAATTTGCGGTTCGGTATTAACTTTCGAGCACGAGCAAGATGCACGCAAATTAGGTTTCGATAAAGTAATTATGCAAGCCGGCGGAATTGGTTATGGTAAAGCAGAACAAGCTATAAAAGCAACTCCAGAAGCTGGAGATAAAATTGTAATTCTTGGTGGTGAAAATTACCGTATTGGAATGGGTGGCGCTGCTGTATCTAGTGCAGATACTGGAGAATTTGCTTCTGGCATCGAGCTTAATGCAGTACAACGTTCTAATCCAGAAATGCAAAAACGTGCTGCAAATGCAGTTCGAGGTATGGTAGAAAGTGATGAAAATTATATTGTTTCTATCCACGATCATGGTGCTGGCGGACATTTAAATTGCTTAAGCGAACTTGTCGAAGATACTGGTGGAAATATAGATTTAGATAAACTTCCTGTTGGTGATCCAACCTTATCGGCAAAAGAAATTATTGGTAACGAGTCTCAAGAACGCATGGGATTAGTAATTGCCGAAAAACACTTAGAAACTTTAAACAAAATAGCAGACCGCGAACGTTCTCCAATGTATACTGTTGGAGATGTAACAGGAAACCATCGCTTTACTTTCGAGTCTAAAACCAAAGGAGATAAACCTATGGATTTAGCTCTGGAAGATATGTTTGGAAGCTCTCCAAAAACAATAATGAACGATGTTACTGTAGATAGAAACTACGGAGGCATTTCATATAATACCGATAATTTTTATAACTATTTAGACCAAGTATTACAATTAGAAGCTGTTGCTTGTAAAGATTGGTTAACAAATAAAGTAGACCGTTGTGTTGGCGGAAAAGTAGCCAAACAACAATGTGTTGGTCCATTACAAATACCACTTAATAATGTTGGTGTAATGGCGTTAGATTATAATGGTAAAGAAGGTGTTGCAACCTCAATTGGCCACTCGCCTATTTCTGGATTAATTAATCCTGTTGCCGGAAGTCGTAATAGTATTACAGAAGCTTTAACCAATATTATTTGGGCGCCATTAAAGGATGGTTTACAAAGTGTTTCACTATCTGCAAACTGGATGTGGCCTTGTAAAAATGAGGGCGAAGACGCACGATTATACGAAGCAGTACAAGCCATTTCAAAATACGCTATAGATTTAGGAATCAATGTTCCAACAGGAAAAGATTCGTTATCGATGAAACAAAAATATCCTAACGAAGAGGTTATTTCTCCTGGAACAGTAATTATTTCTGCAGCAGGAAACTGTAATGCAATCTCTAAAGTTGTAGAGCCATTATTTAAGAAAAATGCTGGAGATATTTATTACATAAACCTATCTCAAGATCATTATAAGTTAGGCGGAAGTTCTTTCGCTCAAATTTTAAATAAAGTTGGTAATGATGCACCAAATGTAAACGATTCGGCATTTGTTAAAACGGTTTTTAATACTATTCAAAAATTAATAAAAGACGAGCAGATTGTTGCAGGACATGATGTTGCTTCTGGTGGTTTAATTACTACTTTATTAGAGTTATGTTTTGCAGATACTAATATTGGAGCAGAATTAGATATTACTGCTTTAAACCAAAAAGACTCACATAAAGTATTATTTGCAGAAAACGCAGGTATTGTTTTTCAGTCAAAAGATGCATCAATAGAAGCCGTTTTAAAGGAAGCGAATATTGAGTTTTTCAACATAGGAAAAGTTACAGATACAGATGTTTTAAGCGTTATTAATAATGCTGAAGTATTTACTATGACGGTTTCTCGTTTACGAGATGTATGGTACAAAACGTCTTTTCTATTAGACCAAAAACAAACAGCAAATAATCTTGCCGAAGCACGTTATAAAAACTACGCTATTCAGCCTTTAAAATATACATTCCCAAAACATTTTACAGGAAAACTACCAGCATTAGGAAACACAAGACCAAAAGCAGCAATACTTCGTGAAAAAGGAAGTAACTCTGAACGCGAAATGGCAAATGCTATGTATTTAGCTGGTTTTGATGTTAAAGATGTACACATGACCGATTTAATTTCTGGTCGTGAGGATTTAAAAGACATTCAATTTTTAGGTGCTGTTGGTGGATTTTCAAACTCTGATGTTTTAGGCTCTGCAAAAGGTTGGGCTGGAGCTATTAAATACAACGAAAAAGCGAATAAAGTAATAAACGATTTCTTTAATCGTGAAGATACACTTTCGGTTGGTATTTGTAATGGTTGCCAATTATTTATGGAATTAGACCTTATAAATCCAGACCATGATGTGCATGGAAAAATGATTCATAACGATTCTAAAAAACACGAAAGTTCTTTTACTTCTGTAAAAATTCAAGAAAACAACTCTGTAATGCTTTCTACTTTAAAAGATACAGAATTGGGTGTTTGGATTTCGCATGGAGAAGGTAAATTTAACTTACCAAAAACCGAAGACCAATATAATATTGTAGCAAAATATGGTTACGAAGGTTACCCAAACAATCCAAATGGATCTGACTTTAACACGGCAATGCTTTGCGATAAAACAGGACGACATTTAGTAACTATGCCACATATAGAACGTTCAACTTTTCAATGGAATTGGGCAAACTATCCTGAAGGTAGAAAAGATGAAGTATCACCTTGGCTTGAAGCTTTTGTAAATGCGAGACTCTGGATAGAAAAACAGTAATAAAAAACTATTAAAATTATTAGGGAAGTTTCGGTAAAACGTTACTTCCTTTTTTTTTTGCAAAACATTTAAATTTTTAAAACAATTACAAGTTATTGTAAGAAAAATCATATTTTGCAAAGCTATAAATTAAACCAACATGACTTACAAAGCTTATAAAAGCTCTAATTCATCAAAATTAATAGATGAATATTTTGAATTTAAAGTCTCAAATAAAGCATTACCTTTTCAAAGCATAGTACTTCCTTTAGGCAAACATTCTTTAGCATATACATATAAAGGAGAAAATAAATTAACAGTTAATAATAAAAATTATAGCGGTAAAGGTCTTATTGTTACAGGACAAACAACAAGATCTTATAAGTTAAATGTAGACGAAAACACAAAATGTTGTGGTGTACTCTTTCACCCAACAACATTTTATAAACTTACACATTTAGATGTTTCTAAAATTAACGATAAGCACCTACCATTAAACGAAGTATCTCAAGCGCTTTTTAATATTTTAAATCCATTTTTTCAACAAAAACATAAAGGAAAAAAAGCACTTCATACTTTAGAAGAACTTATCAATACACTACCTTTAAAAATAGATAATCATACAGAGAATATTGATAAAGCAATTAGTATAATAAACAAAAAACAGGGACAAATTTCTATTAATGAATTAATTGAAAAAATACCAACTTCTCAAAAAACTTTAGAAACAAGATTTAAACAAATAGTAGGTTTAACTCCTAAAAAATACGCTCGCCTATACAGGTTTAGTTTATTAATGAGAAAGTACCATGAAAAAGAACTTAAAATTATAGACTTAGTGCGTATGTATAACTTTCATGATAGTTCGCATTTTTCAAAAGAATTTAAATATTTTATGAAAAAGTCGCCTAAAAGTTACTTTAGTGACGAAAGTGAATTCATAAAAAAATACTTAAAATAGTAGATATTACGATTTTTTACATCAATTATTAACATAATCTAATTATATTTACATAGAATTTATGCCAATTATTTATTTAATTAAATGAAAGTTAAGGGATTCATTTAAAAATAGTTAGTTATTAAATAAACTTAGGTAAAGCATAAATTTATGCTATCAATCAATTAGCAGAGGAGCTGTTTTTAACAGCTCCTTTTTTATTTGGGTATTTGAATTACACATAAAAATTCATACTTTGCAAGACTTTTAACTCCCACATAAAGAGAATGACAGAAATCACACGCCTTTTCGATTTTCCATATTATCAGCTAGAAAAACATAATCTAGAAGCAGCATTAGTTACTAAATACGACGGTAAATGGAGACCAATGTCTACTAAGGAATATTTAGATAAAGCAAATGCAGTAAGTCGTGCCTTATTAAAAATGGGAGTTCAAAAAAATGATAAAATTGCAGTAATTTCATCTACAAATAGAACCGAATGGAATATCATGGATATAGGTATTCTTCAACTAGGAGCCCAAAATATTCCAATATATCCAACAATATCTTCAGAAGATTATCAATATGTTTTAAATCATAGCGAATCTATTTATTGCTTTGTTAGTGATGAAGAAGTATTAGCTAAAGTAAATAAAATTAAAGCGAATACTAGTATTAAAGAAGTTTATTCTTTTAACCATATAGAAGGCTGTAAACATTATTCAGAACTATTTGAAATAGGTAAAGATGAAAGCAATCAAAATGAAGTTCAAGCCAGAATGGATGCTGTATCGCCTCACGATTTAGCAACAATAATCTATACATCTGGAACAACAGGTAAGCCAAAAGGTGTAATGTTATCGCATAATAACATTACAAGTAATGCACTAGATGCATCGCATCGTTTACCATTTATTAACGAAAAAGATAATAGAGTACTAAGTTTTCTACCAATATGCCACGTATTCGAACGTGTATTAATATATATCTACCAATATGCAGGAGCATCAATTTATTTTGCAGAAGGCATTGATAAAATTGGTGATAACGCAAAAGAAATAAAACCTCATTTAATGAGTGTTGTCCCTAGACTACTTGAAAAGGTTTACGATAAAATTATAGCTAAAGCCGAAGAACTTTCCGGTATAAAAAAAGCCTTATTTTTCTGGGCAGTTAAACTTGGAGAACAATGGGAGCCTTATGGTGCTAATGGCGCATGGTATGAGTTTAAATTAAAAATTGCCAATAAACTTATTTTTAGTAAATGGAGAGAAGCTCTTGGCGGCGAATTAAATACTATGGTTTCTGGGTCTGCAGCATTACAAGTAAGACTATCTAAAATTTTCTGTGCAGCACAAATGAATGTTATGCAAGGTTATGGTTTAACAGAAACATCTCCAGTAATCTCTGTAGAAATGCTACGCGATAATCATTTTAGATTAGGAACAGTAGGAAAACCAATAAAAAATGTAACTGTAAAAATTGCAGAAGATGGAGAAATTTTAGCAAAAGGACCAAACATCATGATGGGTTACTATAAAGATCCTGAAAGAACAGATAGTGTTATGACTGGTGAATATTTTCATACGGGAGACAAAGGAGAAATTGATGAAGATGGCTTTTTAAAAATCACTGGACGTAAAAAAGAAATGTTTAAAACATCTGGTGGAAAATATGTAATTCCTACTCTATTAGAAAATCAATTAAAACAATCACGCTTTATAGAACAAGTAATGGTCATTGGCGAAGGCGAAAAAATGCCAGCAGCAATTATACAGCCTAATTTTGAATTTATAGAAGATTGGATAGATAGAAAAAAGAAAAATATTGGAAAATCTGGAGATGCAATTGCCAACTCTGAAGAAATCATTCAACGCATTCAAAAAGAAGTAGATGCTTGTAATAAACATTTTGGTAAATGGGAGCAAATTAAACGTTTTGAACTTACGCCAGACATTTGGTCTATTGATGGCGGACAATTAACACCAACAATGAAAATGAAACGTACCGTTATAAAAGACATCTACAAAGAGCTTTACAACAAGATTTACAGAAAATAATTTCAAAACGCCTTATTTAAGGCGTTTTTTATTTTATAAAAAACTTTCCCTAATTTATTATGCATGCATAATAAATTTTTATTATCTTTGGAATTCAAATTATTGATTTCCCAATTTAATGAAAGACAAAACAATTGATTATTTACTTAGAACCACATGGTTAGCAGTAAATAAAATGTATAACGAAGAAGCTGCCAAATTCGATACCACAATGGCAACTGGTTTTACATTATTAAGTATCGATCCAGAAACCGGTACACCTTCAACTTCTCTTGGCCCAATAATGGGTATGGAAGCAACAAGTCTTTCTCGTATTTTAAAAAAAATGGAAGAATTAGGGTTAATAGAACGTAAACCAAATCCAGAAGATGGTCGTGGTGTACTTATTCATTTAACCGAATTTGGACGAGAAAAAAGAGAGTTTTCACGCGATCGTGTACTAACCTTTAATAATAAAATTAAAGAGCACGTCTCAGAAGAAAAGTTAAAACACTTCCAAGAAGTTACAGAAACAATTAACGAGTTGATTTCAAATAAAAAAATATACAATCAAAAACAATCTGTTTAATATAATGAGCACACGTAGAATTAAAAAAATAGCAATTATAGGTTCTGGTATTATGGGATCTGGTATTGCATGTCATTTCGCAAACATTGGTGTTGATGTCTTACTATTAGATATAGTACCAAGAGAACTAAATGCAAAGGAAAAAGCTAAAGGCTTAACATTAGAAGACAAAGTGGTTAGAAACCGCTTAGTAAACGATGCTTTAACAGCATCTTTAAAATCTAAGCCATCACCAATTTACCATCCATCATTTGCCAATAGAATTACTACTGGTAACCTAGAAGATGATATTGCTAAAGTAGCGGATGTAGATTGGATTATGGAAGTTGTAGTAGAAAGACTTGATATTAAACAACAAGTTTTCGAAAAACTAGAACAATATAGAACACCAGGAACATTAATTACATCAAATACTTCTGGTATTCCTATTAAATTCATGAGTGAAGGAAGAAGTGAAGATTTCCAAAAACATTTTTGTGGAACACACTTTTTTAATCCAGCACGTTATTTAAAATTATTTGAAATCATACCAGGACCAAAAACAGATGCATCTGTTTTAGAGTTTTTAAATGGTTACGGTGAAAAATTCTTAGGTAAAACTTCGGTCGTAGCTAAAGATACTCCTGCATTTATAGGAAACCGTATTGGTATATTTAGTATCCAAAGTTTATTTCATACAGTTAAAGATTTAGACTTAACTATAGAAGAAGTAGATAAACTTTCTGGACCAGTAATAGGTAGACCAAAATCGGCAACTTTCCGTACGGTAGATGTTGTAGGGTTAGACACTTTAGTTCACGTAGCAAACGGGATTAGAGAAAACTGCCCAAAAGATGAACGTTTAGAGTTGTTTGAATTACCAGATTTCATCAATACAATGATGGAAAACAAATGGTTAGGAAGCAAAACAGGTCAAGGTTTTTACAAAAAACAAGTATCTGCCGATGGTAAAAAAGAAATTTTATCACTAGATCTAAATACCTTAGAATATAGAGCTGCTCAAAAAGCAAAATTTGCAACTTTAGAACTTACGAAAACGATTGATAAAGTCGCAGACCGTTTTAAAGTATTAATTAAAGGAAAAGATAAAGCCGGAGAATTTTACAGAAAAAGTTTCTCTGCCCTATTTGCATACGTTTCAAACCGTATTCCTGAAATTACTGACGAGTTATATAAAATTGACGACGCCATGAAAGCTGGTTTTGGTTGGGAACATGGACCATTCCAAATTTGGGACGCCATTGGTGTAGAAAAAGGTATTGAAATGATGCAAGCCGAAGGTTTAAAACCTGCAGATTGGGTTGCAGATATGTTAGAATCTGGTAGCGATAGCTTCTACTCTATTAAAGATGGTGCAACATACTTTTACGATATTCCTAAAAAAGAACAAGTAAAAATACCAGGACAAGATAGCTTTATCATATTAGATAATATTAGAAAAACTACCGAAGTCTTCAAAAACTCTGGAGTATCTGTTCAAGATTTAGGAGATGGTATATTAAACTTAGAATTCCAATCTAAAATGAACACTATTGGTGGCGATGTTTTAGCAGGAATTAATAAGGCTATCGATATGGCAGAAAAAGATTTTGCCGGTTTAGTAGTAGGTAATCAAGGACCAAATTTCTCTGTAGGAGCAAATATTGGTATGATTTTTATGATGGCTGCAGAACAAGAATACGATGAGCTAAATATGGCTATTAAGTATTTCCAAGACACAATGATGCGTATGCGTTATTCTGCAATACCAACAATTTCTGCACCTCACGGTATGGCACTTGGTGGTGGTTGTGAAATTTCATTACATGCAGATAAAATTGTAGCAGCAGCAGAAACTTACATGGGACTTGTAGAGTTTGGTGTAGGTGTTATTCCTGGTGGTGGTGGTTCTAAAGAAATGGCCTTAAGAGCATCAGATACTTTCAAAAAAGGAGACGTACAATTAAATACACTACAAGAATACTTTCTAACAATTGGTATGGCTAAAGTATCAACTTCAGCCTACGAAGCTTTCGATTTAGGAATAATGCAAGAAGGTAAAGATGTAGTTGTAGTAAATAAAGATCGCCAAATAGCAACAGCAAAAGCGCATGCTAAAATAATGGCAGATGCTGGATACACACAACCTGTAAAAAGAAACGATGTATTAGTACTTGGTAAACAAGCATTAGGTATGTTTTTAGTAGGAACAGATTCTATGAAAGACTCTAATTACATTAGTGAACATGACATGAAAATTGCTAATAAGTTAGCTTACGTTATGGCTGGTGGAGATTTATCTGAACCAACTAAAGTAAGCGAACAATACTTGTTAGACTTAGAACGTGAAGCATTCCTTTCGCTTTGTACAGAACGTAAAACATTAGAAAGAATTCAACACATGTTAACAAAAGGTAAACCTTTAAGAAACTAAGAAAAAATGAAAACAGCATATATAGTAAAAGCATATAGAACAGCAGTTGGTAAAGCACCAAAAGGCGTGTTCCGTTTTAAAAGAACAGATGAATTGGCAGCAGAAACCATCAAATATATGATGAAAGAATTGCCAAACTTAGACCCTAAACGTATTGACGATGTTATTGTTGGAAATGCGATGCCAGAAGGATCTCAAGGATTAAATATGGCACGTCTAATCTCTTTAATGGGATTAGATGTTGTAGATGTTCCTGGAGTGACTGTAAACCGTTTTTGCTCTTCTGGAGTAGAAACTATTGGTATGGCAACTGCAAAAATACAAGCTGGAATGGCAGATTGTATTATTGCCGGTGGAGCAGAAAGCATGAGTAGTGTTCCTATGACAGGTTTTAAACCAGAATTAAATTACGATGCCATTGTAAAAGCTGGTCATGAAGATTACTATTGGGGAATGGGAAACACTGCTGAAGCAGTAGCAAAGCAATTTAATGTATCTCGTGAAGACCAAGATGAATTTGCTTACAATTCACACATGAAAGCTTTAAGAGCTTTAGCCGAAGACCGTTTTCAAGATCAAATTGTACCTATAGATGTAGAACAAACATACATAGATGCTAATGGTAAAAAAGCAACAAAATCTTATACTGTAACTAAAGACGAAGGACCAAGAGCAGGAACAAACAAAGAAGCACTAGCAAAACTAAGAGCAGTATTTGCTGCTGGAGGAAGTGTTACCGCAGGAAACTCATCTCAAATGAGTGATGGCGCTGCATTTGTAATGGTTATGAGCGAAGATATGGTTAAAGAGTTAGGCCTTGAACCAGTAGCAAGAATGGTAAATTATGCCGCTGCAGGAGTTGAACCTCGTATCATGGGAATTGGACCAGTAAAAGCAATCCCTAAAGCATTAAAACAAGCTGGTTTAAAACAAGACGATTTAGCATTAATAGAATTAAACGAAGCTTTTGCTTCACAATCTTTAGCAGTAATTCGCGAATTAGACCTTAACCAAGATATTATAAATGTAAATGGAGGAGCTATTGCACTTGGTCACCCATTAGGATGTACTGGAGCAAAACTTTCTGTCCAGCTTTTTGATGAAATGCGTAAGCGAGACATGAAAGGAAAATATGGAGCAGTAACTATGTGTGTTGGTACAGGTCAAGGTGCTTGTGGAATATTCGAATTTTTAAATTAATTAAAAGAACTTAATACAATACTATAAAATGGCAGATACAGAAAAAGATATCCTACGTGGAGGTCAATTCTTAGTAAAAGAAACAAAATGCGAAGATGTTTTTACTCCTGAAGATTTTTCAGAAGAGCAAAACATGATGAAAGAATCCGTAATGGAATTCAACGAACGTGAAATTATTGCACACAAACCAAGATTTGAAGCTAAAGATTATGCTTTAACCGAAGAAGTTATGCGTAAAGCTGGAGAAATGGGATTTTTAGGCGTGGCCGTACCTGAAGCTTATGGCGGTTTAGGAATGGGCTTTGTTTCTACCTGTTTAACTTGTGATTATATTTCTTCTGGTACAGGATCTTTTAGTACTGCTTTTGGAGCTCATACAGGTATTGGTACTATGCCAATTACTTTATATGGTACAGAAGCTCAAAAACAAAAATACGTACCTAAATTAGCCTCTGGAGAATGGTTTGGCGCTTATTGTTTAACAGAGCCAGGCGCAGGATCTGATGCTAACTCTGGAAAAACAACTGCAGAATTAACAGAAGATGGTAAGTCTTATAAAATTAACGGTCAAAAAATGTGGATCTCAAATGCAGGATTCTGTAGTGTGATGATTGTTTTTGCCCGTATTGAAGATGATAAAAACATTACTGGTTTTATAGTTGAATACGATCCTGAAAACGCTAATGGAATAACATTAGGTGAAGAAGAGCATAAATTAGGTATTCGTGCAAGTTCTACGCGTCAAGTATTTTTTAACGATACTGTAGTACCTGTAGAAAATATGCTAGCTGGTCGTGGTGAAGGTTTTAAAATCGCAATGAATGCATTAAACGTTGGTCGTATTAAATTAGCTGCTGCTTGTTTAGATTCTCAAAGAAGAATTTTAACAACTGGCGTACAGTATGCAAACGAAAGAAAACAATTTAAAACACCTATTTCAGATTTTGGTGCAATTAAAGTTAAGTTAGCCGAAATGGCAACTAATGCTTATGCTGGAGAATCTGCAACATATAGAGCTGCTAAAAACATTGAAGATCGTATTGCAATGCGTGAAGCTGCTGGAAATACGCACCAAGAAGCAGAACTTAAAGGTGTAGAAGAATATGCAATTGAGTGTTCTATTTTAAAAGTTGCTGTATCTGAAGATGTACAAAACTGTGCAGATGAAGGTATACAAATTTTTGGTGGTATGGGATTCTCAGAAGAAACTCCAATGGAAGCTGCATGGAGAGATGCTAGAATTGCTCGTATTTATGAAGGTACAAACGAAATTAACAGAATGCTTTCTGTTGGTATGCTTGTTAAAAAAGCAATGAAAGGTCATGTAGATTTATTAAATCCTGCACAAGCCGTACAGCAAGAATTAATGGGTATTCCTTCTTTTGAAACACCAGATTACTCTGAGTTATTTTCTGAAGAGAAGGCAATGATAGCTAAACTTAAAAAAGTATTTTTAATGGTTGCTGGAGCTGCTGTTCAAAAATTTGGACCAGATTTAGAAAAGCACCAACAGTTATTAATTGCAGCTGCAGATATCTTAATTGAAATCTACATGGCAGAATCTACAATTTTAAGAACCGAGAAGAACGCTAAACGTACAAGTGAAAAAGAACAAGCTGTACAAATTGCGATGTCTAAATTATACTTATACAATGCAGTAAGTATTGTTGAAGGTAAAGGAAAAGAAAGTATCATTTCTTTTGCTGAAGGCGATGAACAACGCATGATGCTAATGGGACTTAAACGTTTCACGAAATATACAAATTACCCTGATATTGTTGATTTACGTAACGAAATCGCGGAAAAAGTAAAAGCAGAAAATAAATACTGTTTTTAATGTAGTTTTAATTATTTAGTAGTAAAAAAAGTCAATACTCCCAAAGTGTTGGCTTTTTTTTATTAACTAAACTTTAGTTTTTAAGAATTGATATACATTACTCAAAATTGTAAATTTGAGTAAAACCACTAATAATAATCTAAAAACCAAATATTATGAAATGGCTATACAGTACTAGTGACCCAATTTTGCAAACCCTTATAGGTTGCTTTTTACTTTTTATTATAATTATAGTCCTTACCAGGATAATAGGCTTAAGATCATTTGCAAAATTTACAGCATACGATTTTGCCTTTACAATTGCGATAGGTAGCATAATTTCATCTACTCTAACATCCTCTACTTCTATTACTCATGGCTTTACTGCTATTGCAGGTTTATTGGCATTAACTTATATATTTTCTGTATTACAACGTAAAATAAAACCGTTAAGTAAATTAATATCTAATGCACCATTACTTTTAATGGACGGTAATACTATTTTAGAAGAAAATTTAAAACATGCTCGTGTAGAAAAAAAACAACTAATAGCTAAACTTAGAGAAGCTAATGTATTAAACTATGATCAAGTAGTAGCAGTTGTTTTAGAATCTACAGGTGCCATTTCAGTACTTCATAAAACAGCCAATAGTGATGAGCAATTTAATAACGATTTACTATCAGGAGTTAGAAGAACACCATAATTTTTAATTATATAGAAACACTATGCTGTGTTTCATAATTTCATTATTTTAGTTAAAAACATTTTTTATGAAACTACTAATATTTCCACTTTTCCTTTTAACAACTTTTTTGTCTGCACAAACCAATCAAAAAATTTATGATATTATTGATGCTGTATCAGCAGAACGTATTGAAAAAGATATAAATACATTAGCTAATTTTGGAACCAGAAACACATTTAGCGATACCATTTCAAATACAAGAGGTATAGGTGCAGCAAGACGTTGGATAAAAAAGGAATTTGAAACTATTTCTAAAGAATGTAATAACTGCTTAAACGTTTTTTATCACAAAAATTTTGTTACAAAAGAAGGTAATAATCGCGTACCACATGACGCTTGGATTGTAAATGTAGTAGCCATACAAAAAGGAACTAAATATCCTAATCGATACGTAATAATGAGTGGAGATATAGATTCTCGTGCCAGCGATACTATGGATTTTACAACAGATGCTCCTGGTGCAAACGATAATGCATCGGGAATGGCAGGAACTATTGAAGCAGCTCGAGTGCTTTCAAAATATAAATTTGAAAGTAGTATAATTTATGTTGGATTATCTGGAGAAGAACAAGGCTTATTTGGTGGTGCCGGACTAGCAAAATATGCAAAAGATAATAATTGGGATGTTATTGGTATTTTAAACAACGATATGATAGGAAATATTAAAGGTGTTGATGGTGTTATTGACAATCGCACTTTTAGAATATTTTCTGAACCTGTGCCACCAACCGAAAGTGAACGTCAACGCAAATTACGTCGTTTTTATGGTGGTGAAGTCGATGGTATTTCTAGACAATTAGCAAGATACATACACAAAAATGTAAAAACATATATGCCAGAAATGAATCCAATGATGGTGTATAGATTAGATCGTTTTGGTCGTGGTGGTCACCATAGACCGTTTAACGATTTAGGTTTTGCAGGTATTAGAATTATGGAAGCTCATGAAAACTACACACAGCAACATCAAGATATTCGCGAAGAAAACGGTATTAAATATGGTGATGTTGTTGAACATGTAAATTTCGATTATGCAAAAAAACTTACTGCCGTAAACGCAATAAATTTAGCTAGTTTAGCCTCTGCTCCACCTGCACCAAAAACTGTTGCTATTGGTGGTATTGTAGAACCATCTGCAAAATTTAAATGGGATAAGGTTAATGGAGCTAAAGGCTATAAAATTTATTGGAGAGATACCACTTCACCAACTTGGGACAATAGTCGTTATGTTGGTGATGTTAATACGTTTACATTAAAAGGCATTGTTATAGATAATTTCTTTTTTGGTGTGGCTTCAGTGGCGCAAGATGGAACCGAAAGTATGGTTGTGTTTCCAAATAAAATATTTAGATAATAGTTTAAAATATGCCATTTACAAAGCAGGAACTTTACTTTAAAACTCACATAGAATGGCGAGAATGGTTACATACTAATCATGATAATAATGAAGGTATCTACCTCATCTTTTATAAAGTAAGTCACGAAAAGCAAAGTATGCGTTGGGAAGAAGCGGTAAAAGTTGCCTTATGCTATGGTTGGATTGATAGTACAGTTAAAAGCTTAGGCGACGGAAAACGTAGACAATACTTTTGTAAACGAAAACCCAAAAGTATGTGGAGTGCCGTAAATAAAAAGCATATAGAAGTTTTAATTGCTAAAAATTTAATGCATAAAACAGGTTTTGATAGTATTAAAATAGGAAAACAAAATGGTAGTTGGACAGCTTTAGACGCTGTTGAAAAAGGTATTATTCCAGAGCAACTACAAACAGCATTTAATAACAATCCTAATGCCTTTAAAAACTATAAAAACTTTGCGCCTTCTTACAGAAAAAGCTACTTATATTGGTTAAACCAAGCGAAAAGAGAAACCACTAAACAAAAAAGAATTACTGAAATTATAAAACTATGCGAAGCAAATATCAAATCAAGAGATAACTGGTAAACATACTTTTATGAAAGGCTGCTTCATTATTACGACTGATTATAAAAACAAAACAAATGAACATTCAAAAAGTAACCTTTAATAACGCTAAAAACGATACTTTAGTTGGGCGCTTAGAGCTTCCTGTAAATCAACATCCTCATAACTTTGTAATTTTTGCACATTGTTTTACATGTAATAAAAACTTATCTGCTGTAAAAAATATTAGTCGAGCACTTACAGCAAATGGTTTTGGAGTATTACGTTTCGATTTCACAGGTTTAGGTGATAGTGAAGGTGATTTTGAAAATACTAATTTCTCTGGTAATGTTGACGATTTAATTCATGCTTCAAATTATTTAGAAAAAAATTATAGTGCTCCAACACTAATTATTGGACATTCCTTAGGTGGCGCCGCTGCAATTTTTGCTGCATCAAAAATAGAGTCTATAAAAGCAGTTGCTACAATTGGTGCGCCTTCAAATCCAAAACATGTTCAACATTTAATAGAAAGTAGTGTCGATGAAATAAAAACTAATGGTATTGCTAAAGTTAATATTGGTGGACGACCTTTTACAATTAAAAAACAGTTTCTAGACGATATTGAAACAAAATCTTTGCCAGACGTTGCACAAAAACTTCGTAAACCATTATTAGTAATTCACTCTCCACAAGATACAACTGTAGGCATTCAAAATGCTGAAGAAATATATGTTGCAGCAAGACACCCAAAAAGTTTTGTTTCTATAGATGGTGCAGATCACTTATTAATGAAAAAAGAAGATTCTAATTATGTCGGTAAAATTATTTCTAGTTGGGCTATACGTTATGTAAATATTCCTAAAACTGAAATTATAAATACACAACATGATGTGGTTGCAAGTTTAGATGCTTCTGAAGGATTTACAACTAAAATGAAAGTAGGAAATCACTATATAACAGCAGACGAACCAACGAGTTTTGGCGGAAATGATTTTGGTCCTTCACCATACGAGCTTGTATCTGCAGGACTATCTGCTTGTACAGCAATGACTATTCAAATGTATTCTAAACGAAAAGGTTGGGATATTGAAAATGTTGAAGTACATACTAAATACTCAAAAACTCATGCTGAGGATTGTGAAAATTGCGAATCAACTTCAGCAAAAATCGATACTTTTCATAGAGAAATAAAACTTACTGGTAATATAGATGAAAAACAAATAAAACGTGTACTTCAAATTGCAGATAAATGTCCTGTTCATAAAACATTACATAGCGAAACACAGGTTATCACTAAGTTAATTTAAATACATTTTATATAAAAAAAAGCGCAATTAAAATTAACTGCGCTTTTGTATTTAATATTTATAAACCGCTTATAAAACTTCCGTATGGATCTTTAAATTGGATACCTTCGGTATAACGGTATTTACTTAGTTGTTTATATTCTACTAAAGCCCATAAAACAAATTCTTTTACAAAATAGCTTTCAGTTTTATCTAAATTTGGTTGGTATTCTCCAAGTAAATCATCTAATGGAGCAATAGCATCTAATAAATGTCTGTACTCTTTATCTCTTAAATCGTCTAAAAGTTCAAAACCATCACGATTATTAAAAAACCATGATACTACATCGTCATAAGGACTTTCTTCTCCTTGTTTTTGTAGCTTTTCGATTTTAGGAAAAAACTCTGGAAATAAGCTTTTTACTGCTTCACCTATTAAATTAAATGCAACTTTTGCAGCTCCTTCTTGTTCTCCTTCATAAACTAATTCTACTTTTCCTGTAATTGCAGGAATAATACCTAAAAAGTCACTTAAACGTACCATTGTTTTTGTGTCTCCTGTTTTTAAAGCACGAAGTTCTGCTGTACTCAATAAATTTTCGAATGCAGTAATACTTAATCTTGCACTTACACCACTTTTAGTATCTATATATTCGCTTTCTCTGGCTTCAAAAACAATTTGTTCTAGTAAATCTTTAGCCAACTCTGGAATAGCTACATTATTTGTTTGTCTTTTATCTAGTTTTGCTTCTTGTTCTGTAATTATTTTTGCAGTTTCAATATCTTCTGGATAATGCGTTAAAATTTGAGAACCAATTCTATCTTTTAAAGGCGTTACAATACTACCACGATTGGTATAATCTTCAGGATTTGCAGTAAATATAAACTGCATATCTAAGTTTAACCTAAGTTTAAAACCTCGAATTTGTATATCGCCTTCTTGTAGAATATTAAATAAAGCCACTTGAATTCTGGCTTGTAAATCTGGTAATTCATTTATAACAAAAATACAACGGTTGGCACGCGGAATCATACCGTAATGTATTACACGATCGTCTGCATAACTTAGTTTTAAATTAGCTGCTTTTATTGGGTCTACATCACCTATTAAATCTGCCACTGTTACATCTGGAGTTGCTAATTTTTCGGCAAAACGTTCACTTCTATGTAACCAACTTATTGGTGTTTTTTCTCCTTTTTCTTTTATTAATTCTATTGCAAATCGTGAAATAGGCTGTAAAGGATCGTCATTAATTTCGCTGCCTTCAACTACAGGAATATATTCGTCTAACAAATTTAGCATTAAGCGTGCTAAACGTGTTTTTGCTTGACCACGTAAACCTAATAAATTAATATTATGTCTAGATAAAATTGCGCGCTCTAGCTCTGGTATTACGGTATTTTCGTAACCATGAACACCTTTAAAAGTAGTTTCTTTATTCTTAATTTTCTCTATTAAATTATCTCTAAGTTCATCTTTAATAGACTTACTTTTATATCCAGCGTTTTTTAACTCGCCTAAAGTTTTTATATTTTTTATTTCCATAGTTTTTTAAAATCTTTTTCATTTTAGTGATTAAAACTTTTCACGTTATAGCTCTACACTTTTTATTTGTTCCTATCCTTTAATTCGTTTCTTTCTATTGGTTTCATAATCTTCAAAAATCATTTCACCAAGGCCTTTTAATCCTGTATAAAATGCTTTTCCTTGATTTGCACGTGTAAACTCTTGAACAAATTGCATCAAATAATTATCCTGAGCAATCATAAATGTTGTAATTGGTATGTGCAATTTTCTGGCCTGTTGTGCCATAGCATAACATTTGTTTGTAATGTGCGGATTTAAACCATTACTGTCTTTATAGTAAGTACCATCTGGTAAGCGTAAACAACTTGGTTTACCATCGGTTATCATAAATATTTGTTTATTAGTGTTTCGTTTTCTTCTTAACAAATCCATAGCTAACTGTAAGCCTGCTACAGTATTTGTGTGGTATGGCCCAACATTTAAATATGGCAAATCTTTAATTTTAATTGGCCAAGCATCGTTTCCAAATACCAAAATATCTAAAGTATCTTTTGGGTAGCGTGTGGTTATTAACTCGGCTAAAGCCATTGCCACTTTTTTTGCAGGTGTAATTCTATCTTCACCATACAAAATCATACTGTGACTAATATCTATCATTAATACCGTACTCATTTGAGATTTATGTCTTGTTTCCTCAACTACTAAATCGTCTTCAGTAATAGTAAAGTCACCAATACCATTATTTATTTGGGCATTACGAAGGCTTTCTGTCATAGAGACTTTATCCAATCCGTCACCGTATTGATAATTTCTAAAATCTCCTGTGTGTTCATCTCCTATTCCAACACCTTTACTTTTATGGTTTCCGCTTCCGCTTCGTTTTATTTTTCCAAAAATTTGATCTAAAGCAGCTTGACGTATTGCACGCTCGGTTTTGGCAGTAATACCAATACCTTTGTTACCATCTGGCTTTATTTCTTCTCTTATAAAACCTTTGGCTTTTAAATCTTCAATAAAATCATCTATTGTATAATCTGGTGTAGTAAGTTTATATTCTTTATCTAATTCTCTAAGCCAATCTATGGCTTCGTCAAAATCACCCGAAGTATGTGTAATTAACTCTTTAAAAATATCAAAAAGTTTCTCGAAAGGCGATTGTGAAGGTGCTTCATATTCTTTAAATATAAATCCTTTTCTAGTTAATTTCTCTTTTTTCATTGTACTATAAAAATACGATATTTTAAAATGAAAATATTGCACTTAACATCTATTTAAGATTTTGTGCTTAACTTTAAGGCAAACTAATGATCAAAAAAATGAAAAAACTATTATTCCTTTCTTTCTTATGTATTTCAATTACAACATTTTCGCAAGATTTCTCCATGAATTTGGTTAAAAATATGACTCCAAGAAATATTGGTCCTGGAGGAATGTCTGGACGTGTTACGGCAATTGATGCTGTGCATTCTAATCCAGATATTATGTATGTTGGTACAGCTTCTGGTGGTTTATGGAAATCTACTTCTGGCGGTATTAAATGGGATCCAATTTTTGATAATGAAGTTACCGCATCTATTGGTGCTGTTGCTATACAACAATCTAACCCAAGTGTTATTTGGGTAGGAACTGGAGAAGGCAACCCAAGAAATAGTTTAAATGGTGGTTATGGTATTTATAAATCTTTAGACGCTGGAAAAAGCTGGAAATCTATGGGTTTAGAAAAAACACGACATATTCATAGAGTTGTAATAGACCCAACAAATCCAGATATTGTTTATGCTGCTGCTATTGGTAGTCCTTGGGGAGAACACAGTGAGCGTGGCGTTTACAAAACTACAGATGGTGGTAAAACATGGAAAAATATATTATTTGCAAATAATAAAACTGGAGCTGCAGATTTAGTAATGGATCCTACAAACCCTAACAAATTAATTGCTGCAATGTGGGAACACAAACGTGATCCATGGTTTTTTAATTCTGGTGGTGAAGGCTCTGGATTACATATAACTCACGATGGTGGAAAAACATGGAAAAAAATTACAGAAAAAGATGGTTTTCCAAAAGGTAATTTAGGTAGAATTGGTGTAGCAATTGCTAGAAATAAACCAAATATAATTTATGCTTTAGTTGAAGCTAAAAAAAATGCTCTTTACAAAAGTGAAGATGGCGGATTTTCATGGAAAAAAATAAACGATAAAAGTGATATTGGAAACAGGCCGTTTTACTATTCTGAAATTTATGTAGATCCACAAAACGAAAATCGCGTGTACTCTGTATTCACTTATATTAATGTAAGTGAAGATGGCGGAAAAAGCTTTAAACAACTTATGCCGGCTTATGGTGCAAACAACGGTGTACACCCAGATCATCACGCCTGGTGGATACATCCTGAAAACGGAAATTTCATGATAGATGGAAATGATGGCGGAATGAATATTACCAAAGATGGCGGAAAATCTTGGCGTTTTATTGGTAACATGCCTGTGGCACAATTTTACCATATAAATGTAGATAACGAGTTCCCGTATAATGTTTACGGCGGTATGCAAGATAACGGTTCTTGGCGTGGCCCAGCTTATGTTTGGAAAGCGCAAGGTATTAGAAATAGCTATTGGCAGGAAATAAGCTTTGGCGATGGTTTTGATGTTATTCCAGATCGCGACAATTCTCGTTACGGTTGGACTATGAGCCAGCAAGGTTATGTAAGCCGTTACGATTGGCAAACAGGCAATAATTATATGGTTAGGCCAACACATCCAGATGCTAATGTATTACTACGTTTTAACTGGAATTCTGCAATAAATATAGATCCGTTTGACAATAGTACAGTTTACTTTGGAAGCCAATTTGTACATAAATCTACAGATAAAGGTGACACTTGGAAAATTATATCGCCAGACTTAACTACCAACGATCCAGAAAAACAAAAACAACGTGATAGTGGCGGATTAACAATAGATGCTACAGGAGCAGAAAATCACTGTACAATACTAGTTATTGAGCCATCTCCAGTAGAAAAAAACATGCTTTGGGTTGGTACAGATGATGGTCGTGTACATGTAACTAAAAACAATGGCGATACTTGGGAAGATGTTAGTAATGGTTTAAGTGGCTTACCTAAAGGAAGTTGGATTGTACAAATAAAAGCTAGTAATAAAAATAAAGGCGAAGCACTTTTAGTTGCTAATGATTATAGAAGATTTAATTACGAACCTTACGCTTACAGAACAAAAAACTATGGTAAAACTTGGCAACGTATTGTAGATGCTAATGATGTTGAAAGTTACACGCTTTCTATAATTGAAGATATTGAAGAACCAAATCTTATGTTTTTAGGTACCGATGACGGACTTTATATATCTACAAACGCAGGCAACAAATGGACAAAATGGACAGAAGGATTCCCAACAGTTCCTGTAAAAGATTTAGTAATTCACCCAAGAGAACACGATTTAGTTATTGGCACTTTTGGTCGTGCTGCGTGGGTTTTAGATGATATTAGACCTTTAAGAGCCATAGCTAAAAACGAAATTTACAATAATAAACTAAAATTATTTACGCCACCAACAGCCTACAAAGCAGCATACCAACAACCAACTGGTAGCCGTTTTGGTGCAGACGCTATGTATAATGGCGAAAACAGAGGTTCTGGAGCAAGATTTAGGTATTTTGTAAAAATAGATAAGCCAGTAAAAAAAGAAAAAGAAGCTAAAAAAGATAATAAAAATGAAGAAGAAGATTTAAATGAAAATAAAGTAAAATGGGATTCTATAAGTCTTAAGATTTATGATAACGATAGACTTATTAGAACTTTAAAACGAAAAACTCCAGATACAACAGGTATTTACAATTGGACATGGTATATGCGTGAAAGCGGAAAAGATAGACCATCAAAATCATTACGAAAAAGAAAAAGTGAGCCACGAGGCGTAGAAGTAAAACCAGGAACTTACAAAGCTGTAATGCATTATGGTGATTTAACTTCGGAAGAATTTATTACTGTAAAAGAAGATCCAAGACTTGAAGTTTCAGCACAAAACACCAATGAAATATATACAGCCTTAAAATCAATTGAAGATTTAAGACAAACCATGGCAAATGCAACAAAGCAATTAGCCGAAAGTAAAAAAACAGCTGAAAAATTTAAGAAAAACCTTAGCAGTTTAGATAAAAAGAAATATAAAGAAGAAATAAAAGCATCTAAAGAAATTATTAAACAAATAGACGAACAATTTGCTATTTACTTTGGTAAAGAAGACGACAGGCAAGGTATTACCCGTAGTAACTTACCTACTGTAAATTCTAGAATTGGTAACGCAAGTAGCTACATTAGTTCAAGACAAAACGGTTTAACCAGTACAGAAACAACATTACTAAACCATGCAAAAACAGCTTTAAAAAATGCCTTAAAAGAAACAAACACATTTTTTAATACAAATTGGAAAACATATAGAAGCACTATAGAAAGTTTAGAAATTTCTGAGTTTAAAGCTGTTGAAAATTTTTCAATTGATTAAAAAAAATAATTTTATAAAAGACCATAAAAGGCAAGAACTTTCTTGCAAAAATCCTTTTATAACCTTAACTTTCTAAAATTGTAACAAAAAAAACTATAAAGATGAAAAAATTAGTATTACTCACACTGTTAGCAGTTTCGGTATGTACAATAAGCTGTAAAAAAGACGCAAAAGATAAAGTTGAACCTATAACCGAAGCAGAAAAAGCGGTTAAAGTTAAATTTGCTTTATCACCAAAAAGCGATAGTAATGTAAAAGGTAATGTTGTTTTCACACAAGAAAAAGGTAAAGTTGAAATGACAGCTATTTTAGAAGGCTTAGAACCTGGAGAACATGCTATACACATTCATGAAAAAGCAGATTGCTCTTCTAGCGATGGGAAATCTACTGGTGGTCACTGGAACCCAACAGGAAAACCTCATGGTAAATGGGGAGACGCCGCTGGATACCATAAAGGTGATATTGGAAATTTTAGTGCAGACGAAAAAGGTTTTGCTGCAGTAAATTTTTCTACAGATGAATGGTGCATAGGTTGTGAAGACAAAACAAAAGATATTTTAGGAAAAGCCATTATTGTACACCAAGGCACAGATGATTTTACATCTCAACCAAGTGGCGCTGCAGGAAGCAGAATAAGCTGTGGTGGTATAATTCAATAATTTTAAATAATGCAATTAGAGCAATTAATAGAAAAGTTTAAAGCAAAGGATGAAAAAGCATTCGAAGCCTTATACAATATGTATAGTGAAAGCATGCATGGTGTAATTTATAACATAGTAAGAGATCACGACATTGCAGAAGAAATTATGCAAGATGTTTTTATTAAAGTATGGAACAAGTCTGATTCTTACAACGCTTCAAAAGGACGCTTTTTTACATGGATTTTAAACATTGCAAGAAATGCAGCTATAGACAAAACACGTTCTAAAAGCTTTAAAAACAGTTCTAAAAACCTTAACTCAGATTTTTTCGTAGATATCATACCAACTCGAGATAACTTAGACCAATCTACAGATGCGATTGGTATTGCCAAGTTTGTTAACAAATTAGCAGAAAAGTGTATAAAAGTTATTGAGCTCCTTTACTTTAAAGGTTTCACACAAAAAGAAGCATCTGAAACGTTAGACATGCCTATTGGAACAATAAAAACGCACAATAGAAATTGTATTAAGGAATTAAGAGAAATGGTATTAGAATAATTATGAATACACAAACTTACATAGATTCTGGAATATTAGAACTCTACGTTGCCGGCGCACTTACAGCTAAGGAAAACGAAGAAGTTTATAATATGATGTTAAAACATCCTGAGGTTACTCAAGAGGTTTTGGCCATAGAAACTGCTGTACTTAAATTAACTAAAGAAGTCGCTCCAAAAAATAGAGTTATTTCTTTTGAAACAATTTTAAGTAAGTTAAGAAACAGCAATAACAACGATGCCAAAATAATTGCATTAAATAAACCAAAAAATAATTGGTTTACTTATACTGGTTGGGCAGCCACAATTTTATTAGCAGCTGGATTATTATGGACTATAAATGAGAAAAATAATTTAGAGTCTGAAATTAATACAGTACAAACTGAAAAAGAGTTTTTTGAAAATCGTGTAAACACTATAAATACAGATTTAGCAGAGACTAAAACACTTTTAAATGCTTTAAGAGCTAAAGATATTATTACTATACCTTTAGCAGGACAAGCAGTTTATCCTGAAGCCTATGCAAAAGCATATTGGGATAAAGAAAGTAATACGGTTTATTTAGATTTACAAGGTTTACCAGAACCTCCAGAAGGAAAAGTTTACCAAGCCTGGTCGTTAACTTTAAACCCATTAACACCAACGAGTTTAGGTACAATAGATAATTTTAAATCTAATGAAAATAAGATTTTTAAATTAACAAATGCCAACGAGTCACAAGCCTTTGGTATTACATTAGAACCAGCTGGCGGTAGTGCTTCTCCTACTCTAGAACAACTTTATACATTAGGTGCTTTACAATCTTAATAACAATTTATATTTTAAAAAAGCCTTAGTTAATTAACTAAGGCTTTTTTTTACAAAAAAAAGAGCTTATAAATTTCTTTATAAGCTCTATTAAAAGTTATTATTTTCCCTTAAAAAATAATAACTAATTTAAAAAAGAAAGCCCTTGCTAAATTATTAGGGAAATAACAAGGAACTTTCCTTACAACCAACAAAAAACAAACAAAACTTTTACTATAAAATAGTTAAAGGATTTGTTGGTTAAACAATCAACTAATTTAATTTTTTCATTATTCTATAATACATACGAAGTAAATATGTAAATGGTTTTAAAAAAATTAAAATTTATAGGTTAATATCATTTTTGCATTAAATGGTGTACCTGGAGTAAAGTGAATTTCTTCTACTGGTGCAGCTTCGTTTTGTAATCTTGACTCGGTTAAAAATTGTGTTTCATTCCATTCTACATCAAATAAATTTTCTATTGAAACACCTAAGTTTAAGTTTTTATTAAATTGATAATTTATATTCAAATCTGAAACAAAATAACCTTCAGCTGTTACAGAATAATCTTCATTTGCTGGTCTATCATCAATATATCTGTATCTAAAACTTCCTGAAAAATTATTAAAATCTTTTAACGCCAATCCTCCAACTAATGTAAAGCTAGGTGCTAAAGGTATATGATCTTCACCATCAACCTCATCTATAGCTCGTGCTTGTGTTAAGGTTGCATCGGTATTTAAATACAAATACTCGTTTAACTCATATCTTAATCCTAAATCTAAACCTAACCTTTTTGTTTTTCCGCTAGGTTCTACTATTCCTGCATCTCCAACGTAAACAAATTCTTGGTCTAAGTGTAAATACCAAACCGTTGCATTTAAAAATAGTTTTGAAAATGGTTTATAAATTGTACCAAAATCTACACCGTAAGCTTTTGGTAAAATATCTTCTCCTTCTTGTGCTACTACTACTCTAGCATCATTAGAATGAAAACCAATACCAGATTTTAAAAACCATTGTAAATTTTCATTTTGCCTAAACACTATATTTAGCTTAGGTAGTAATGCTGTTTTTGTTTCAGATTGGGTATTATAAGTTTCAAGTAGTTTATCGTTATATAAAAACTTAAAGTACTCTAAACGTAATCCTGGAGTGATTTCAAATCGCCCAAAATCGAATTTAGCTTTATAAAAAGCAAAAGCATTAGTTTGGTTTATATCTCCTAATTGAATGTTTTCTAGTGTAGTGTTTCTGTTTAAAGTATGTGACAATTCTACATCATCATTTTTATCGTGACGCAAACCTATACCTGCTGTTGTTTCAACATCGAAAGCATCTTTATTATAAAACTTATCTATTTGAGCATTAAAACCAAATATGTTTCGGTTTTCCTTTTGTTTTATCTGGTCGCCATTAATTGGATCTTCTAAAAAGAATGTAAAATTAGAGTACAATTCAAAATCATAATGCGAGTAAAAAACGTTTGATTTTAATGTTGTATTTTCATTTATCTCTGAAAGAAATTCTACATTTAAATTTGTACGGCTTGTGTTACCACCTTCGGTATCATCTATAGCTCCAAATCTATCTATGGTTCCATCATCTACTTTTCGCTGTGGTATTTGGCCAGATGCATCCCATCTACTTGTAAAATGCGAAGCTGTAATTGCCAATCTATCACTACTATTTATAAAAGTGTTGTATTTACCAAATAGGTTTAAACGATTAAAGTTTTGCGAGGTATTAAATGGCCCATCGGTTTCGATATATTCTATACCTACATAGGCATTATCGCTTTTAGATTTATCTATTATATTAAATAAACCTAATGTTCTAATACTATTAAATTGACCGTATGATAATTTTATTACATTACTGTTTAAATAATTTTTTGTCTTAAAATTTACATAACCTGCTGTTGTAAAGTCTCTAGCATCTGCATAATACGGACCTTTACCAAAATCTATATTTTTAATTGTTTCTGGTATAAGAAAGTGTAAATCGCTATAACCTTGACCATGTGCATGAGAAACATTGTTAACTGGTATACCATCTACATTTATAGAAACATCTGTACCATGATCTATATCGAAACCTCTTAAAAAAAGTTGCTCGGCCTTACCTCCACCAGCATGTTGACCTATAATTAATCCAGGTACTTTTTGTAATATTTCTTGTGATGAATTTATTGGATTATTGTCTACATCTATTTTAAGTAAAGCGTTTAAAACTTCTACTTCTTGATTTAAAACCAGTTCATTTAACCTAAAAATTTTACGTTCTAGACTTATGTTTAGACCTTGGTTAAAGTCTTCTTTTTTTAAAACAATGTTTAATTTTTTAAAACCTAATAAACTTACAGACAAAGTATCTTCTGGTTTTGTATTTTCTATTACAAAGGCACCATTATCTAAAGTATGTGCGTGAGCTTCGCTATTTAAGTTATATATATAAACACCACTTAAAGGTTGTGAGTAAATGTCTTCTACAACGCCTTTTAATTGCTGCGCAGAGAGAGAAAGTGTAAATACTAGAAATAATGCTGTTAAAGCATAATTAATTTGGTGGCTAATTTTTTTCATTAGTAATTTTATAGTTGCTTAATTTTAGTTTCCATTATTGGTCCTAACTCATAAGACGCACCTAAAAGTTCTTCTTTTAGCGGTTTTAATTCGTCTTCCATATTGTTAGCTTTATAAATTTCTGCTAAATGGTATAAAACTGTTGGTTCGTAAGTTTTATTTACAACGTGTTCTTTTGCTATTTTTAAAGCTTCGGCTGTGTTTCCTTTTTGCAAATGCGCCCAAGATAATAAATCGTAAGTTTGAGCAGTTGCTCTATTTTCAATTTCTTTTTTAGATAATACCAAAGCAGAATCTGGATTGGTTTCTGCTAATAATTCTATATTATAAGCATTGTACATATCGCCATAATTAGAGTCTTTTACAGCTTCTTTATATTGGCTCAAATATTTTGTATTTGCTGTTTCATCTTTCATAAACTCAGCAATTTCAGCTTTTAACAAATAATAATCTGGTGCTTTATAGTTTGTAGTAATAGTGTTTAAAATTCTTAGAGCTTCTTCTGGATTTCTTTCGTAAGAATATATTATCCATGCAATACCTTTTTTCGCATAGGCATCGTTAGGGTTTAACTCTAAAGCTTTTAAAAAATAATTATAGGATTTTTGTATTTGGCCATCGTGCCCATAAAAATCTGCAATGTTAGTGTAAGACCATTGCATAGATGATTTTATTTTAGAAGATTCGGTTTTAGCCATTGCTTGCTCCATATATTTTATGGCTGCATCAAGATTACCTTTATGGTCATTCCATTTTGCTGTTCTAATTAAATAATCGAAACTATTTAAATCTACAACTTGTTCTAGGTAATGTTTTGCTTTATCATTATTACCTAATTCCATGTGCACATCAAATAACATTTTTTGTGTGCCTGCTAAATTTTCACCATTAGTTTCGGCTTTTTTTAATAGCAATAAAGCTTCTTTAAATCTATGTTGAGATATATAGTTTCTGGCTAATGCTCTTAAATATCCTGCTTCATTGTAGTTTGTAGTTTTGTTTACTTCAATTAAGTAATTTTCGGCATTAATTAAATGTTGAATATCTCCTGTTATGCCAAATAATTGAGTTTCGGCAGAAGCTTTTTTTGCAAGATATGGAAATTGGTTTGGTGTGGCTTCTAGTTTATTTTCCCAAAATGCCAACTCATCTTGTGCTGTTTTTAAATTTTTATTTTCTGAATTTAAATAAGCATTATAATCTTCGGGATTCGAAATTTGTTTTTTAGATTCTGTATTACATCCTAACAGAAATACAGTAATTAAAAGTGTGAATATTTTGGTTTTCATGTTGTTTGTTTTTGTTTGTTTTCTTGGTTTTTGGGTAAAAAAATAGAGCGCTAATAACATAATTAACGCTCTATAATTAATTTAGACTTCTAGTGAGGAGAAGCTAAATATGGAAAAGAGGCTAAAAAAGCTTTATCGTTAGAAGGTACATTATCACTTGTTAAACCTGGATTTTCTGATCCGTCTGGTCCTCCAAATATTAATGTTAATTCTATATCAATTACATCGTCCATTAAAGTTCTACCAGTTAAAACAGTAGATAAATCTGCACTTGCAAAAGTTGTTTCTCCATCTAAATCTACAGTTAAAACATCTGTAGCTAAGGCTGTAGTAAATTGAGTTGCTGTAAAACCTAAGGCATTTGTTGTGTACCCAGGATTTAAGGCTAATAATTTATCTTCAAAAGCTGTTTGAAATGCAGCACCTTGCGCAGAAGGAACTGTAGTATTAAACATGTCCTTACTTCCGTCATTTACAAAAACGGTATTTATAGCAGGCCTTGCCATTTGGTCATCTTGTGTGTAAGTTCCAGAGAAATCTGGACCTGGTGCTACTGTAATAAGAGCAGCATCATCGTCGTTAGAACAGTTAAAAGATACAGCCGAAACTAGTATCGCTAACATGTATATTTTTATATTTTTCATAATATTAAGTTTATTTTTTGTTAGTTATTATTTAGACTTAGTTTCTACCCAAGTATTTATTGTTCCTGTTCCTCCTATTAAACTTTTAGGAACCTCAACTACTAATGATAATACGTTAGTACCTGCAAATAAATCTGTACCAGGATCGTTAAAACTAGTTGCATTTCCTGCAATAATTTCAGAATACTGAGCAAAATCAAAATAAAATGGATCGTCTCTTAATCCTGCAAAGGCAGTAATTCCAGATGCATTTGTTGCAGAAATAGCATTAGACCCATAAGGTGTAATATCTACTACAGTTATTACTGCATCTGTGTTTATTGTACTATTTAAATCTGTAGATGTTGATGCAAACGGCCCAAAAACATACATTTTTCCATCTCTAGGTATTGCTTGCATTACCATATCTTGTATTGCATCTCCATTGGTGTCGATATTAATTTCAATTAAAACATTCTCATCAAAATCTACCGATGATGATGCTGAAGGACTAATTAAACCTCTAACATTTGCTACAAAAGCAATATTATCTGTGTTTTCTGCTCTAAAAGCATAAAAGTCTGTAATATCTGTAGACGAACTAGCTCCGCCACCACTTACAGCTGGCGCATCAATGTGATCGGCAGCTACCATTAGAAATCCAGCAACTGTAATTACTGCGACTCCAAGTAAAATTTTCATTTTTTTCATAATAATGAGATTTTTTGTTTATTAATTTTTGGTTCTCACCTATATTTACGGAAATAAAGAAACATAGGTTTTGTTAAAATTGTGTTAACAATTAAAACCTATATAAACTACTATTAATTACAGATAGTTAATAGCTCAAAAAATAAAAAAGTGAACCCATCTACTAAAGGTTGGATTAAAAAGTTTGGCAGTCTTGTAGACTCAGAGTCTCTGGTTTATAAAGATTATAACGATTTGTATTTTAAACTTAGAAGTACAGGCTTAGTTTATGGTTTAAGCGATACCGTGCCAGACCACTTTAAACATGATACGCAGTTTTCATTAGATGAATTAGTGAAAATTAATTTTATTGATGCTTTGTTTCATTGTTATTGTTTTAAAAATGAACATCCAAAATTTGAAGATTTTATTCCTTCAATTTTAAAATTTTACAAAACTTTAGAATTGTCTGAACTTTCTGTTTGGGATAAGCTTTTAATAGGAAAAGATAATTTTTCGGTATTAGAACGCCTTATTAACGATCGTGTTTTAGCAGATAATAACATACTTACACGTAACTTTAATAAAACCATTGTAAACTCGTTAATATTTATAGATGTAATTGCTTATGAAAGGTATTTAAGAAGCGATTATAATATTAAAGACTATGTTTCTAACTTAGAATCTATGGTTATGAATATTACTTATGATGCTTTAAGTTTTAAAGACAAGAAGAAGAAAGCAGATACCGAAATACTTAGTACCATACAAGAATCTACTTCATTTATAGAAACTGATAGAGCCGATTTAAATCAATTTTACCATCGTGAAATTGAAACCAAATATTCTTCTACTGAAAAAAAATATTTTATAGACATGGCTTGTCTCTCGGTTTGGGAAGACCAGTTTGTAGATGATAAAGAATATAATTTTATAAAAGCTTTAGGTGCAGATATGAATCTCTCTGAAGAAAATGTAAACGACTCTTTATCTCACATAGCAACGTTTTATAAAAAGCATAAAAACAACTTTTTAATATTTAAATCGTCAAGTCAATTTAGTGTTTTTTACGAGAACTCATCACAATATGTAGCCAAACTAATTAAACGAAACAGTAAACGTATTTTTAGAGAATTAAACCAAAGTAAAGACCTTATGTTATTACTAACTCAGGCAACAACTAGAGAGTTAACTAAAGAGGAACAAAATAAAGTGCAAGCCCAATTAAAAGATATTTTTAAAACTATACCAAGTTTGGCTATTTTTATATTACCTGGTGGTGCTATTTTATTACCAATTGTTGCTAAGCTTATACCTAATATGTTACCTTCTGCCTTTGATGACAATAAAATTGAAGAGTAATTTTTATTATTCTAACCAATTTTTAAAATCTTTTACACGTTCTCTGGCTACTATAACATCTTGCTCATTATAACTATTTAATTTTATTTGAAGTCTTGAATTGGTGTAACTCACCATATCGTTTATAGCTTGAATGTTTACAAAAAACTTTCTATTTATTCTATAAAACAGTTTAGGTTCTAACTCGTTTTCTAAACTATCTAAAGTTGTGTCTAGCAAATAGTTTCTACCATCGGTTGTATGCAAATAGGTTCCTTTGTTTTCACTATAAAAACATTCAATTTCATCTACATTAATTAGCTTTAAATGTTGCCCAACTTTAACCGAGAACCGTTTTTTGTACTCTCTTTCAATTGGGTTAACCAACAGCTTTTTAATATCGTTAAAATCTAAAGTTACTTTTTGTTTTTCTGGCAATCTGGTTTTAAACTTTGAAACCGCTTGGTCTAATTCTTCATCATCAATAGGCTTAAGTAAATAATCAATACTGTTTAATTTAAAGGCTTGTAATGCGTACTCATCATAAGCAGTGGTAAAAATTATAGCAGACTGTATTTCTACAGCATCAAATATTTCGAAAGATAAGCCATCACTTAATTGAATGTCTAAAAAAATTAAATCTGGATGTTCATTATTTTGAAACCATCCTATAGCTTCTTCTACAGAGTGCAACATTGTTTCTGCTTCAATACTTAAAGCTTGTAACATACGCTGTAAACGTCTTGCAGATGGTTTTTCGTCTTCAATTATTATTACTTTCATTTAAAAATAAATTGACTATTAATATTTATAATGTAATTATTCCCAACGGTTTTTATCTTTTTCCATATACTTTTCTATCTGGCGTTTTTCCCAAGTTTTACCAAATATTAAATTTGGTCCAAATACACCCATAAAATGAAAAAACAAGCCAATACCCCAAAAAATAGGTGTTGAAAATACTTCTATGCTCCAAAAATCACCACCCTTAAGGTTTCTAGAAATTATAAACACAATAAAAATATTTACAATTACATACCAAAATAAATGCCAGTAAAATCCAACTATTTTTTCTACACGTTTTTGCGCTCTTATATAGGCTTCTTCTCGCTCATAATCGCGTTGTGATTCATTTTCAAGATAAGGTTCTATATTTTTATTTTCCATGATTATTTTTATTTATAACGATTATTAGCTTGCTCTTCTTCCATAAACTTTTCTATTTGGCGTTGCTCCCAATTGCGCCCTAAAACACCATCGTTTACAAATACTTTATAAGCATGAAATGCAATACCTAATCCCCAACCAAATACTGGAAATAGAAACCATTTAAACTCCCAATAGGTTTGATAATTTATAAATATTAAAAACGGGATTACAAAGCAGTAAGAGATTATGTTGTAATAAAATTCTTTTATTTCTTCTACTCGTTTTCGCGCTCTTACGTAGCGATCGTCAAATTGTTTTTGTGGTAATTGTCTCATTGTTTTTATTTGTTTTGTAAGCATTGGAATGGTTACTCTAAAATTAGTTTTAGACTCATTTATACTTACTAATTTGTTTGTTAATAATTGATAGCGTTGTTTTATATTATTTAAACCTACGCCACTACTCTTTTTTACTACTTGTTTGGTTTGCAAGTTATTTTCTACAACTAGATTGCCGTTTTTCTCATAAATTTTAATGTGTAATGGCTTACTAGCTGTTACAGTGTTATGCTTTACAGCATTTTCTAAAAGTAATTGTAATGATAATGGTACTACTTTACTTTCTGGATTTGAGGCTTGCTCAGGTATGTCAAAAATTATACTGTCTTCAAACCTCATTTTTAATAACGACATGTAGGTTTTTGCAAATTTTAATTCTTCGTCTACAGTTACTAAATCCTTATTTTTTTGTTCTAAAACGTAACGGTAAACTTTAGATAGGCTCGTGGTAAACTTTTGTGCGCTATTTGGGTTTTCTTCAATTAAACTGGTTAATACATTTAAACTATTAAATAAAAAATGAGGATCTAATTGGTTTTTTAAAGCGTCAAACTTTGCACTTGCTGTTCCTGCAATTACCTTTTGCTCTTTTATTTTATTTTTTTGATAGCGATTGTAAAAATATATGGCATGAAATACAAACACTATAAGCATAGTAATTACAAAACCAAACTCGTAAGCTTCTAAGCTTTCATTTTGTAAAAAACTACTAAATGAATTGCCGTAATATATAACCGATGTGAATGCACGTAAAAAAAATAAACCTATAAGCGTTATTAAAATAGAACCTACAATACCTATTATTATTCTTTTTTTGCCATCTGTATCTTTCCAACTTCTGTTTTCTAAATAGCCAAAGTAAAACATATTACTAAAGCCTAACACAAATGCATAAAGTTGATAGAACCCAAAAGCAATTAAAAATTGTGTTGTTGATTTGTGCTGGTAATCTTCAAAAAACACAGTACCAATAATAAAAACTAAAGTTCCTATTAAAAAAGTGATTAATAATTGTTTGGTTACTCTATGCATAATTATACAAATTAATTATAGTTTACATTCTGCTAATGCTTTTTTAGCACCATCCATTCCCCATTTAGGATGTAAACTTGTTTCTGGTTTAAAGTTAGTAAAAAGTTCTATCGCCTTTTCTATATCCTTGCAAAAAGGTTTTGTATCCTGACCAAAGAATTTTGCTGCTCCCATATCCCATTGTGTTTTACTTAATAATACACGTGGGTTTTTAGGTGACAATTTATAAGCTTCTTCATAAATTTTTACAATTTTTGGTGATAATGTCATACCATATTTTGCGCCATCTTTTGCAACATATACTGTATGCAACATGGCTTGAAGTACCATAATCTCACTATTCTCTTTAGAAATTGCTGTGGCGTCGTTTAAAAAATTTTGTGCACGGTTTAAATTAGCATGCACGGTTTCCATATTATTTTCAGAAAATCCGCCAGTAATTAAAACCATTGCCGCATAATATGGCGGTAACCAATTGTCTGGTTCTGCACTTGCTATACGTTCAAAAAGGTTTACAGCATCGGCTGGATTACTTTCCCATAGTGCTAAGGCTTTTGTCATACCTTTTTCAAAGTTTGTATTTGTTTTAGTTTCGGTTTGTGCATTTAACTGTGACGTTAAAAACATAATAATTAATAGTGCTAGTTTGTACATAATTTGTGTTGTTTAAAGTGAAATATTTTGTGTTACATTTTTAGAATCTACTGTAAAAACAGCATCTTCCCATTTTGGTGGTCCCATAAAACCTTTAGCGTTATTAGATGTTCCATAATCTTCCTTTGGAATTCCAAATACGTAAGTGTCTAATTTTTTATTATCGTTAACATCATGAAATAAAGACACTGCATAATCTCCAGGTTCTACATCTTGAAATACAACCGTAGCTGTATTTTTAGTTACTTTTTTAAGCTTCCCTTTTACAGTTTTCTTTAAAAATTGTGATTCGTTATCGTAAAGTCCAATAACTAAAGTGCCTTTATACGTGTCTATATTAGAAATATTAACCGTAATGTTTTGTGCCTGCGCAGTTATAAACTGAAAAGAAAATAAAACTGCTAAAATTAAAAGTGAACGTTTCATAAGTATTGGTTTTTAATGTTGATACAAATATCTTATAGAACACGTGTTTTAAAAAAAGCAACTTACCGAACTGTCATTTTTTAATACCGAATTGTAACAACTAAGCAAAACCTTGATTTTTATAGGTTTATTTTAATTGAATATTAGTAACTTTAAAACATCATTTTTAAAATATGTCGCAATTTTTTACACCTAAATTAGTTTGGACAATCGTTTTAGTTTGCATTGGTATTATTGTATTTTTAAATGCTCTACTAAACCTTAACACTGTTAAAAACGATACCGTTAATAACCGGTTGAGCTTTTGGGCAAATGGTAAATATTTTTTTATCACTTTTCTTTGGGGAGTTTTAGGTGGGCATTTTTTTATGGGTACTGTAAAGCCTTTATTTTGCTGTAACTGGTGGTTACCCGTTTTACTTTTAATTATAATTTGTGTTGTATTAATATTACTTAAAAAAAAAATTAAACCTAAACCTTACCTACAAGCATTTCTATTAATTTCTGGTTTATTATATGGGCATATTATTTGGTCTCAACGTCATGAAGCTACTATTTTTCAAGATGGTGAATGTTTAAACACTAATATTTTTTGTAGCAATGAGTAAGTTTATTTCATTTATAAATAATGACACCGTTATTAAATGGTTAGAGTATTTTTTAATTGCTCTTTTTGTAATACTTATAATCTGGGATTTTTATTTAGCCTTAGATGATTTAAACGATAATACTATTAGTAAGGTAATACAAAACAATGTAGACAGTGGCTTGTTTATACTCATTTATTTTTGGGGAGCAATATGTGCAAATATATTTTTTCCTGTTCGCCATAAACCACGAATAAATCCAACAGTTGGAACTGCCATATTATATATTGTAGCTATTTTAATTTGGATTGTTGATGCTGGAAAAAAGGTAGACGATATTGTTACTGTAGACTTATATAAAAATCTTCTTGGTATGGCTTTTGGCTTTATTATAGGTTTTATTTTTTGGAGACAAAGACAACTTTTACAATAGTTTAATCTAAAAATTATAAAATATTTAAATGAAACTATAATATTATGAAATTGCAAAAAACCTTTTCACAAAAGCTTATTCTTATTACCTTAAGCTTATGCTTGCTATCAAGTTGTCGTGCAGCATTAGCTCCAGAATATGATAAAGCGATTGTCCAGAATTTAACCGAAACCACAAGCAAAACTTTACAATTTTTAGCATCTGTTTCTATTGGTACTAATGCCGAAACATTTAGCTCACGCGAAAACAAATACAACGAACTCATTGGCGAGTTTGAAATGCTAAAACTTTTAGCAAGAGCACGACCTTTGCCTAAAAATAATGTTACTCAAAAAATAAATAAAATATTAGCTTCTAAAAACGGACCAACAAATACAGACGATTATCCAAGTGCTTTTGCTTTTAATCGCATTGTACAAAACCTAAATAAAATGAAAGCTACAGACAAAAAAACAGGACTTAACACTACAGTTGTTCAAGCTTTTAAAGGAGAAATAGTTATTTTTTTAGATCAAGCCGTTACTTACGAAAGTTTTTTAAAACGTTAATACCATGAATGCAACAACAGCAAATTTAATAGACGAGATTAAAAAAATTGTATCTGCAATAATAGAAAAAGATATTACTACTGTTAGTGGTTTTAGTGAACGCCAATTAGAAGCCATTTCTAAACAAACACTTATTATTAAAGGCGGCATTGCTACAGGAGATATTGATGACGATTTAATAGATTTTTTTCTTGAAGGTCTTCATGCTATGACTACCAATTTTGTAAATACTCTTAAAGGCATTTTAAAGGTTGTTCTAGAAAAAGTATGGAATGCTGTAATTAGTGTTTTATATCAAGCTATTGGTATTTTAGGTTTCAATTAATTTTTATAAATCATTTAATTGGTTGTCTGTTCCGTTGTCACTTATAGTCCAAAAGAAACCTACAAAAAAGAATTGATCTGCAGCTGGACGTAATGTTTGTCTTGCAAAATTATTATTTACATCTGGTGTGTTTGCATATTGATAACCATTAATGTTTTTAAAGCCTAATACATTATTTACAGAAAAATATAATATTTTTTGCTGACTTAATAAATACGCCCAATTTAAACTTAAGCTGTTATAACTTTTTGTTTTTTGATTTAAAAAACCACCTTGATTTGGGTTAGTATATGTTCTACCAGATGCAAATGCATAACTTAATCCTACTTGACTTTTCCACTTGTTAATCCAATATTTACCAACTATACTTACGTTGTGTTTATTTGCAAAATTAGGTTGTGCAGCTACTGGATAATTACGGTAATCACGCTTAGTATCTAAAAAAGAATAACTTACCCAATAGTCTATATTTTTTATGCTTTTATTATCACGATAAAAGAAATCTAAACCTTTTGCAAAACCACTTCCGTTACTATTGTAATTAGCTTCAAAACTTGTAAAATCACTATCGTACTTTACTAAATTATCATATTGTTTATAATACGTTTCTGCACGAAATATACGACCATCGCTATTGTATTGGTAGTTTAATATAAAATGTTGGGCTTTTTCGGCTTTAAGATTTTGGTTAAACTTTAAAATAGTACTGTTTGGATTTTGGTAAAAATCACCATAGGCAAAAGATACTTGACTTCTTGCTCCTGTTTTATAGGCTAACGATGCTCTTGGCGAAAGAGTTGTTTCTTTAAATAACTCGCTATATTCTACACGAAAACCTGCTTTTAAAGCCACTTTTTTAGAGAATATTACATCTGCTTCTGTAAATGCAGCGCTTATATTATTTTTATATCCATAATCTATAGGTGAAACAAAATTATCCTGGTATGCTTCATTAAAATTGGTATTAAAATATTCGGCACCAAAATTAAGTTTAAAACGGTTACTAAAGCTTTTTCTAAACTTTAGTTTTGCATGTATAGAATTTTCTGTATCGTCTATATCACTTTGCTCTATATTAATATTATTTTTTGCATGCGTATAACTTACTCCTGTTTCTAATCGCCACTTGTTTTTAAGCTTTGCTTTATACGAGCCGTTAAAATATAAATTGCTATTGTTTAGTTTAAAATTTACACCGTTTTGAAAATTAATATCCTCTTGTGTTAATTGAAAGTTAGACGTATCAAAAGCGGTATAAAGCTTTAATAATCCGTTGTTTGTTTTTTGTCTAAAAACGGCTTCTCCACTAGCGTTTTCATAAGGTTTTTGCCAATTATTACGATCTGGAAAAAGTGCTGTATACGGTGCTAAATTTATATAGCTTGCATTTATACTTAAAGAACTTTTATCCCATTTTTGTGTATTACCTAAACCTGCTCCAACGCTCATAACTCTAATTTCGGTTTTGTTTTGATCTGGTTCTTGAAAGGTGTTTAATAGTAAAACGCTAGATAATGCTTGACCATACTCGGCACTATAACCACCTGTAGAAAATGTAATACCATCAAATAAAAATGGCGAATAACGACCACGTGTTGGTATATTATTGGTTGTTGGTGTATACGGTGTAAATACACGAATACCGTCTATAAAAATTTGTGTTTCGTTTGCTTCTCCTCCACGAACAAAAAGCCTACCATCTTCGGCAACTGTTGTTGTTCCTGGCAATGTTTGCAATGCACCAACAAAATCGCCTAAAGCGCTTGCTGTTGTAACCACATCCATAGATGTTAATGCGGAAACTTTACTGTTGTCACCGGCAGAAAATGTTCCGGCAGATAAAACTACGGTTTCTAAGGCGTTAATATCGTCTCGTAATTGTATTTTTAAGTTTTGTAATGTACTTACAGCGCTTGCCATTTGAAAAGTTTCGTAACCTACATAAGAGATTACCAGAATTTGTGTACCTGTTTCGGTAGTTGTAAAATTAAAAGTTCCGTCTTGTAAGGTTGTAGTACCATCGTACGTTCCTTCTAGGTATATATTTGCTCCTACAATTGGTTCATTTTTTTTATTGGTTACTGTTCCTGTAATTTGTGTTTGTGCTATACTTGCATAGCTTATTAAACTTAGTAGTAATGGTAAAATACATTTCATGATTGTTCGTTTTAATTGATGAGGCAAATATGCAATCGTACTTTAGTTTTTTAAATTGATTATTACCGAGTTGTAGTATTTAAATGATGAAATGTATTTATTTACTTTTTTAATAAGCTTTTTAATACTGCGTTAGGGATTGAAGCATTGTTGGAGCTCATCTCTGATAGCGACTGCAAAAAGCCCGACCTTTAGGTAACGCCCAAATAAAAAATAAAATTATTTTAAGTTTATTGTAACATATCTAAATTTAATACTACTTATATATTAACCTAACCAACAACATTGAATAAAGAACTTGAACATAGTTTTGTAGAATTGCTTGAGAAGCACCAGAATATTGTGCACAAGGTATGCCGTTTGTATACTAATAATTATGATGCACATAATGATTTGTTTCAAGAGATTACCATACAGTTATGGCGAGCGTATCCAAAATTTCGTGGTGACTCGAAGTTTAGTACTTGGATGTATCGTGTTGGGTTAAATACCGCTATTACACTTTACAGAAAGTCTAAACGAAGTATTAAAACAACAGAATTTGATACTGTACAGTTTAAAATTAAAGCTGAAGATTATGATGATACTGAGGAGCAACAACTTAAACTATTGTATCAAGCCGTACACCAATTAAACGATATTGAAAAAGCGCTTGTTTTCTTGTATTTAGAAGATAAGAATTATAAAGAAATTAGTGAAACAATGGGTATTACCGAGGTTAATGCACGTGTGAAAATGAATAGAGTGAAAACCAAATTAAGAACCATATTAAATCCGTAAACCTATGGATGAATTAGATTTATTAAAAAAACACTGGCAAAGTGATGGTGTTGAAGACAAACACATAACTACAAAGGATATTTATCCTATGCTGCTAAAAAAATCGTCTTCTATTGTAAAGACTCTATTTTATATTAGTATTGCAGAATTAATATTTTGGATATTGGTAAACACTTTACCTCTATTTTTTAGTGATAGCTATAACCAAAAACTAAATGAAATGTATGGCGATGGCATTGTAATGCCTATTCTAGCTTTTTTAAGTTATGCTGTTATTTTAGTTTTTGTGTATTTACTTTTTAAATCTTACAAAGGTATCTCTGTTACAGATAGTGCAAAAAAATTAATGGAGAATATACTTAAAACCCGAAAGGTGATTAAGTACTATGTAATTTATAATTTAATTATGGCATTTTTATCTATGTTAGTTGGCTTTTATTATGCCTTTAAAAATGACCCAAATATTAAAACTGTTTTTCAAGATGCCGAAAGTGGTACTTTTATAGTAACTGCAATAGTATTAATACTTTTTACAGGATTATTTGTACTTGTTATTTGGTTGTTTTACAGATTAATTTACGGTATACTTTTAAGACGTTTAAATAGAAATTACAAGGAGTTAAAAAAACTTGAAGTATAATGGTTTTAGAAAATTACATAGCTTATTTTAAGGATTTAAAAACTGAAAGCATTAATAAAAAAGAACTTAATATTTATAATGCTTATATAAACCTTTTTACAGATTTAAAACTTAGAATTTTAAGTACTGAAGATTTAGCTTTAATTGAAAATAAAATAGAATTATTAGATCTTGCAGATACTACATCCAGAAAAGATTTAAACAAAAAATTACAGAAACTGCTTAAGTTTTTAGAAACTAATTTTGGGTTAATACCAGAAAAGCATTACGAAACTAGCTATATGGGTATTGGCATGTGCTTTGGCATGCTTGCTAATTTGGTTTTTGGTATAGTAAGCCTAGTTATTGGCTTAGTTATAGGAATGTGTATTGGTTTGTTTATAGGTTCTCAAAAGGATAAAAAAGCAAAAGAAGATGGCCTTGTTTTAGATTACAAATCACCTTATTCTTTTTAAGGTTTAACTATCTATCCACTCACGTTGTTTATTTAACTCTTCCCTAGCTTCTAATTCTTCTTGAGGTATTACTTTTAAAAATGAAGGATGTTGCTCTATTGCATATTCTATTTTTTCAACTATTTCTGCAATACTTTCATTTTCGTAATCAATTTTTAATGGTTCTTTAATTTCAAAAGTTTGATATACGTTTTTCTTTTTAATACGTAATCCTTTTTTATCAAAACTACGTCTAAAACCATCTATTACTATTGGTACAACTACTGGTTTGTAACGTTTTATAATGTGTGCTGTTCCTTTTCTAATTGGCTTAAACGGTGTTGTTGTTCCTTGAGGAAAGGTAATTACCCAACCGTCTTGTAAGGCAGTGTTAATTGCCGATATATCACTCATTTTAACTTGCCTGTTTACATCTTTACCTTCGCTTCTCCATGTACGTTCTATACTTATAGATCCTGTATATGCAAATATTTTAGGCAGTAAACCAGATTTCATTGTTTCTTTTGCTGCAACGTAATACATGTTTAATTTAGGGTTCCATAAATAACCTACGTTTTTTATGGAGTCTTCTCTGTTACTTAAACTTGCATTAAATACATGAAACATAGATATTACATCGGCAAAATAAGTTTGGTGATTGGATATAAATAATACGTTTGTATCTGGTAAGTCTTTTATAATTTCAGAGCCTTCAATTTGTAGTTCGTTAAAGCCTCTAAAACGTCTGTGCGATAACACACCAAGAATTCTAATTAGCCATTTCTTAACCCACAATATATGTCCGAAAGGATTTTTTTTGAATAATCCCATAATAATTTCACTGTTTTACGATTAGCAAAGGTACAGAATCATAACTATTTTATAGCGCAATTTAACAAGTCTTTCACTTCACTAAGCATCATTGCTGTTGCTCCCCAAACAAGATGCGAATTTAAATTATAAGCTGGAACATTGACTTTTAGACCATTATAAGTAGTTACTTCTTTTTCGGTAATATTATTTTCATCTAAAAAATGAGTGAGTTTTACCTCTAATAAATCTTCTACCTCTGTATCCTGTTTTGTAAAAATAGGTGTGTTTTTAACTATACCTATATAAGGTTGCACATGAAAATTACTTGGTGGTATATACACTTCTGTTAGTTTTTTTAAAACAGTAATACTACTAGCATCTACTCCTATTTCTTCTTCGGTTTCTCTTAAAGCAGCTTCTTTTGTAGTTTCATTTGCTTCTAATTTACCACCTGGAAAACCTACCTGTGCAGAATGTACACCTTTATACGTTTTTCTAAGTATTAGCATTAACTCTGTTTCGTTATCAAGATTAGGGTAAAATAAAGCCATAACTGCACTTTTTCGCGCGCGTTTTATTTTTTCGGCTTGTAGTTTTATTAATGCTTCACGAAATGGAGGAGACATTTTAAATTGAGAATCTTGACCTGGAAGCGGTAAATTTTCTATTTTTACAATGGATTCTTTAAACTTATTAAAATTCATTTATGCGCTTACTTATTGTATTGTTTATTTCTTTAACATTTTTCAATTGTGAAGATAAACAAACTAAACAAAAAACAACACTACCAAAACAAACCAAACAAAAAGAAGAAAAACCTGAAGCTAAAGAAATAGCTATAGATAGTAGTAAATTATCTCTTGAAGAACGCTTTTTACCTTTAAACGACGATAATGCTATGGATTTCTTTTTGGAGTATGAAAAGGAAAACCAAGAAAACAAAGTGAGATTAGTAACAGACAAAGGTAATATTGATATTTTATTATTTGACACTGTAAAATTCCACCGTGCAAATTTTATTTTTTTAGTAAAAAATAAAGTGTTTGATGGTACACAGTTTCATCGTGTAGTTAAAAATTTTGTGATACAAGGAGGAAATTCAGACAACCGAAAAGTACTTAAAAAGAGACGAAAAATAGGACGATATCTACTTCCGCCAGATACTAAACGTGGTTTTAAACACCATCGCGGTATTATTTCTGTACCAAGTAGTGATATTGAAAATGCTTATAAATTAGCATCACCTTTCGAGTTTTTTATCACCCAAACAAACCAATACCATCTAGATGGTAAATACACTGCTTTTGGGCGTGTAATTAACGGTATGGATGTGGTAGACAAAATTGCTAATGTAGAGGTCGATGGTGGCGATTGGCCAGTGCATAACGTCTACATACAAACAGTAGAAATTTTAAATTAAAGCGCTTAAATTAATATTTAAAATGCTAAAAATTTTATATCTTAAATCCTTCAAACAAAACCAATACCATGCAAACTAAAAAAAGTATAAAACTTATTCTACTTACAGTACTTATTACAATAACTGCTTGTAAAAAAGAAGAACAAAAAAAAGAAACTGTAATGGCAGACAATTTATTACTTGAAGAATGGACTGGACCTTACCAAGGTGTTCCTGCATTCGATAAAATGAAGGTTGAAGATGTAAAAGACGCTATTGAAAAAGGTATGGCATTAGGTCTTGAAGATATTGAGACAATAGCAAATAATCCAGACGAACCAACTTTTAAAAATACTATTGAAGCCATGGAGCGTGCTGGTAAACCTTTAAACCGTGCATTTACATACTATGGTATTTTTAGTAGTAATATGAGTTCACCAGAGTTTAGAGAAGTCTCTTCTGCTTTAGCTCCTAAACTTTCAGAATATCGTTCTAAAATAAACCAAAACGAAAAATTATTTAAACGAATAAAAACAGTATATGATGCGTCTCAAAAAACACCTTTAGACGCAGATCAACAGCGTGTTGTGGAGCTGGTTTACAAAGGTTTTGAAATGAATGGCGCAGAACTCGATACCGAAAAGAAAAAACGTTATGCTGAAATAAATAAAGAATTATCTTCTTTATACAGCGATTTTTCAAATAACGTATTACATGATGAAGAAAATTATATTACCTACTTAACAAAAGACCAATTAGATGGATTGAGTGATGGTTTTATAAAATCGGCAGCAGCAATTGCAACTGCAAATGGTGAAGACGGAAAATATGCCATAACAAATACAAGGTCCTCAATGGATCCCTTTTTAACCTATGCTACAAACCGAGAATTACGTAAACAAGTTTGGACAAATTATTACTCTCGTGGCGATAATGATGATGAATATGATAATAATGCTATAATCGCAAAAATTTTAAAATTACGTCGTGAACGTGTAGAATTATTAGGATACGATAATTATGCCGATTGGCGCTTACAAGACCGTATGGCTAAAACACCAGAAAATGCCATGAACTTAATGATGGCTGTTTGGCCAGCTGCCATTGCACGAGTAAAAGAAGAAGTTGCAGATATGCAAGCTGTTGCAAATAAAAATGGAGATAACATAACTATAGAACCTTGGGATTACCGTTTTTATGCAGAAAAAGTACGTAAAGCAAAATACGATTTAGATAGCGACGAAGTAAAACAATACTTACAATTAGATAAACTTACACAAGCTTTATTTTATACTGCTGGACGATTATTTAATTATAACTTCAAGCCTATTACAGATGGTAGCGTACCTGTATTTCATGAAGATGTAAAAGTTTGGGAAGTTACAGATAAAGACTCTGGAGAACATATTGGTTTATGGTATTTAGACCCATTTGCAAGACAAGGTAAACGCTCTGGAGCTTGGGCAACAACTTACAGAAGTTTTACAACCTTTGATGGTAAAACCAATGTATTAGCATCTAATAACTCAAACTTTGTAAAAGCTGCACCTGGTGAAGCTGTTTTAGTATCTTGGGATGATGCCGAAACATTTTTTCACGAGTTTGGCCACGCATTACACTTTTTCTCTTCCAATGTAAAATACCCAACTCTAAATGGTGGCGTGAGAGATTATACAGAGTTTCAATCTCAATTATTAGAACGCTGGTTATCTACAGATCAAGTTATAAACCAATTTTTAGTGCATAACAAAACAGGAGAACCAATGCCAGAAGAACTGGTATCTAAAATAAAAAAGGCTTCTACATTTAATCAAGGCTTTGGTACAACAGAGTATTTAGCATCTGCTTTAATGGATATGAAACTACACTTAGCAGATCCTGAAAATATAGATATAGATAAATTTGAACGCGAAACTTTAGCCGAATTAAATATGCCAAAAGAATTACCAATGCGTCACAGAACACCACATTTTGGTCATGTTTTTTCTGGTGAAGGTTATGCTACAGCATATTATGGTTACATGTGGGCAGATGTTTTAACTAGTGATGCATCTGAAGCTTTTAAAGAAGCTCCAGGAGGATTTTATGATGCAGAAGTTGCAGAAAAATTAGTAAAATACCTTTTTGCTCCAAGAAATAGCATGGATCCTGCTGAAGCTTATAGATTATTTAGAGGACGTGATGCTAAAATTGAAGCATTAATGAAAGATCGTGGTTTTCCTATTACCAAATAATTTAAATTAATATATATGGCTACTACTCCAGAACATGATAAACGCGTAGCAGAATTAACATTTGCATCTGTATATCCACATTATGTAACTAAAGTTGAAAAAAAAGGAAGAACCGTAGAAGAGCTCCATACTGTTATAGAATGGCTCACTGGTTTTAATGAAACCACATTAAATGCTTTAATTGAAGAAAAAGTAACCTTTAAAACCTTTTTTGAACGCGCCAAACTAAACGCCAACGCACATTTAATAAAAGGTGTTATTTGTGGCTATAGGATTGAAGACATTACTACTCCTCTAACAAAACAAGCGCGTTATCTAGATAAGTTAATAGATGAACTTGCTAGAGGCAGAAAAATGGAGAAAATACTAAGAAGCTAAGAATTATTTTTATTATGAAAAAAGCGACATCGGTTGAAGAGTATATAGAAAATAATGCCCATTTTAGTGATGCATTAAATACACTAAGAGAACTTATATTATCTACTAATTTAGATGAAGCCATTAAATGGAGCGCACCGGTATATTCGTATAACGGTAAAAATATTATTGGTTTAGCTGCATTTAAAAAACATTTTTGCCTTTGGTTTTTTAATGGTGTTTTTTTAAAAGATAAAAACAACCTATTGGTTAATGCTCAAGAAGGAAAAACAAAGGCCTTAAGGCAAATGCGTTTTGACACTTTAGATGATATAAATAAGCCAACAGTATTAGCATACATTAAAGAAGCTATAGAAAACCAAAAACTAGGCAAAGAAATCAAGCCTGTTCGTACTACTAAAAAAGATATTACTATTCCAGATTTATTAAAAAATGAAATAAATACAAATATAGATTTTAGTAATGCTTTTAAAGGTTTAACGCTTTCTAAACAGCGTGAATACTGTAACTATATTATAGATGCAAAAAGAGAACCTACAAAAATTAAAAGGCTAGACAAAATTAAACCTATGATTTTAAATGGTGTTGGTTTGCACGATAAGTATAAAAACTGTTAAGAAATAAATAAAAAAAACCTCAAGTTTACACTTGAGGTTTTTTTTATTTATAAAGTTATAATAATTACTTTTTTGCTGGTGCATTTAATGCCTTACTACTCTCCATAGAAATTTTATCGCGATCGAACTTTAATTTTCCAGACATAGTTTCTATTACGCAACTATTATCTTTTTCATTTAGTTCTACAATTTTACCATGCATACCGCTTTTGGTAATTACTTTATCGCCTCGCTTTAATTCAGCAGCGAATTTTTTTTCGTTTTTAGCACGTTTCATTCCTGGTGCAATCATAAAAAAGTACACTACAGCAAACATTGCTAATATTGGTAAAAAACTTGAAATCTCTCCCATTACTTAATTACTGGAGATGTTGGTTGCGCTTTTGCTGGAGCGTTAGGATCTGGCTTAACAAAAGAAGTTATTTTAACTACTTCTCTCCCTTTTTCTGTATTTGCTGTTACAGTAATAGCCTTAGATGTTTTACCATTTCCTTTTCCATTAAACTTAACAGTAAACTTTCCTTCTTCACCAGGAGCTAAAGGCTCTCTAGACCAATCTTTAGGAATTGTACATCCACAAGAACTTTTTACATCTGTGATTACTAATGGTGCTTCACCTGTATTTTTGTAAGTAAATACAGTTTCTACTGGAGTACCATTAATAATTTCACCAAAATCATGTTCTGTTTTGTCAAACTCAATTACTGGATATTTTGAAGATGCTGCATCTCTAACTGCTGCTGCAGTTACGTTACTTTCATCAATTTTCTTTGTTGCATCTTCTTTACAAGAAGTGAATGCGATCATGCATATTGCACTAAATAATACTAATACTTTTTTCATAATTAAATTTTATTTATTTTGGGTAATGAGCGTAAAAATAATAATAATTTTCAACTACATCAACCCACGGCCAACTTTATTTAGTTTTCCTTCGTTTTCATATTCTTTAACCAACTTATCTAAAATACCATTAATAAAGACTTTACTTTTTGGTGTTGAGTATTCTTTAGAAATTTCTAAATACTCATTAATAGTTACTTTTGTTGGTATTGACGGGAAGTTTTTAATTTCACAAATACCCATTTTAAGTAATAAATAATCAATATTTGCAATACGATCTGCATCCCAATTAGTAGTTTTAGATGCGATTTCTTTAGATAAAATACTTTGGTTTAAAAGTGTTTTTTTAAACAATTTAATTGCAAATTCTTTATCCTCTAGGTTTTTATACAACTTTGGCATAAAATGAAATGCGTCTGACTGTGGTTTTACTTTACGTAAAAGTTTTAATATTGATGTATTTACTGTTGGTAAATCGTCTAACCAGGTTAGGTTTTTATCTTCAATATAATCGTAAAGCTTATCGTTAGGCGCTATAATTTCTTTAAATACATCGACAATAAAATCTCTATCTTCATAAAATGTAGATGTTTTTGTTTTTAAATAGTCTTTATATAGGTCACTTTTAAGTATTGCTCTAAAAATAATTTCTACATATTCACTATCTAAATCCCAGTTTATAGTTTTAATTTCATTAATTCTAGATTTTAGTTGCTCGTTATTTTTAAGCATTACTAAAACTTCGTTATTAATAAATTTTCGGTTAGGATTTTTTTCTTCGTCTGTTGCCAAGTGTTTTTTACTGGTTTTCTCTAAATGACTCTCAGCACGTTCTTGCACAGCAATTAAAAGCGAGATAATTAACAAGTACAAATTGTACATATTATCTATACTGTAAATTAAAAATTTTTGATCTTTAGAAAAATCATCACTTTCTGTACCTTTAAAGGCGTACAATACCTGCATAACTTTAACTCTAATGTGTCTTCTACTTAACATCTTTACAAAGAACTTAAAAAAATTAGAGCGAAAGTGGTAGTCACTTTCGCTCTGCAAAAATAGTATATTTTATGAATACTTAGCTATTAGAATTTTCTTTTTTTCTAGCATTTATTCTTTCTTGTGCAATGTTTAAAGCAGCTTGATGTGTTGTAACTGCATTAGCTTCTGCATTAGATAAAATTTCTAGTGTTGTATTGTAAATATTTTCAGTTTTACGCATAATTTCGGTTTTACCGTAGTTCTCTAATTCTGCATAAACATTAATAATTCCACCTGCATTTATTAAAAAGTCTGGTGCATATACAATACCTTTATCTTGTAACATTTGACCATGAATATTTTCATTTGCCAATTGGTTATTTGCTGCTCCAGCAATAATTTTTGCTTGAAGTTTATTTATTGTATCGTCGTTAATAGTTGCGCCTAATGCACATGGTGCGTAGATGTCTACTTTTTCAAAATAAATATCGTTTCCTTTGTAAATTTCGGCGCCGTACTTAATACTTACTTCGTTTAAGCGACCTTCGTTAATATCTGAGATTATAACTTTTGCACCTTCGTTTGTTAAATGTTCTACAAGAGATTCACCAACGTGACCAATACCCTGTACGATTACAGATTTGTCTTCAAGAACATCTGTACCAAACTTATATTTTGCAGCAGCTTTCATTCCCATGAAAACACCATAAGCTGTAATTGGAGATGGATTTCCTGCTCCACCTTTACTTTCTGAAATTCCTGTTACATATGGTGTTACTTCACGTACCAAATCCATATCACTAGTTTCCATACCAACATCTTCTGCTGTTATGTATTTACCGCTTAAAGAGTGTACAAACTCTCCAAAACGTTTCATTAATTCTGGAGTTTTTTGTGTTTTAGCATCACCTATAATTACGGCTTTACCACCACCTAAATTTAAACCTGTTATGGCACTTTTAAAAGTCATACCACGAGATAAGCGCAACACATCATTTAATGCTTCCCACTCGTTCTTATATTGCCACATTCTAGTACCTCCTAAAGCAGGACCTAATACTGTATTATGTATGCCTATAATTGCTTTTAATCCTGTATCTTTGTCGTTGCAAAAAACAATTTGCTCATGATTATCGAATGATAATTGCCCAAATACTGGATCTATTTTATGTAATTCGTTTGTATTAATAACTTCTGATACCATATATATTAGTTTAATTAATGGAATTTAGTTTTACATATTATGTAAAAAGAACGCGCAAAAATAACCTATTATTAATTTTTTTGCAAAAATCGGGATGTAAATTTGAATAATTGTTAAAAACTTTAAAACTACAATTTCTGTAAATGAAAGAATTACAGCACCTTAACAAATATTTCCTTAAATATAAAAAACAGCTTATACTAGGTATAATTATAACAATTGCATCTAAGTTATTTACTGTGTTCATTCCCAAGCTAATATCTAAAATTATAGATAGTATTAGTGCCGAGATGCAAAATGCGACTGAAAACTTAGAGGTTTTTAAATCGGTTTTATTAGAAAGCATACTCCTTATTATAGGTACTGCTATTGCTACTGGGATTTTAACTTTTTTTATGCGTCAACTTATTATTAATGTATCGCGTTATATAGAGTTTGATTTAAAAAACGAAGTCTACCAACAATACCAAAAGCTCTCTTTAAATTTTTATAAAAAAAATAGAACTGGTGATTTAATGAACCGCATTAGTGAAGATGTTGGTAAAGTAAGAATGTATGTTGGTCCTGCTATAATGTATAGTATTAATACCATCACTTTATTTATAGTTGTATTGGTGTTTATGTTTAAACAAGCACCACAACTTACATTATATACTATAATTCCATTACCAATATTATCGGTTTTAATATATAAAATTAGTAAACAAATACATAAGCGAAGTACTGTAGTACAACAATATTTATCTAAACTTTCTACATTTACTCAAGAATCTTTTAGTGGCATTTCGGTTATAAAAGCCTATGGAATAGAGCCACAAACTGCTACTAACTTTAATAATTTAGCTGAAGGCAGCAAACAAAAACATCTACATTTAGTACAAATTCAAGCCTTCTTTTTTCCTATGATGCTTTTATTAATAGGTATTAGCAACATTATAGTTATCTATTTTGGTGGCAAACAATATATGGCTGGAGAAATTTCTTTAGGAAATATTATAGAGTTTATAATGTATGTAAATATGTTAACTTGGCCAGTAGCAACCGTTGGTTGGGTAACCTCTATTGTACAAGAAGCAGAAGCTTCGCAAAAAAGAATAAACGAGTTTTTAAAAGTAGAACCAGAGATTAAAAACAAAAATACGTCACTATCTAAAATAACAGGTAATATTAGCTTTAAAGATGTACACTTTACATATGACGATACTAATATTAAAGCCTTAAAAGGTGTAAGTTTTAATATAAAAGCGGGAGAAACATTAGCTATTATAGGAAAAACTGGTTCTGGTAAATCTACAATTTTAGACTTAATAGGCCGTTTGTACGATATAGACTCTGGAACACTATTAATAGACAACACACCAATAGACCAGTTAAATCTATATAGCCTTCGCGATGCCATTGGTTATGTACCTCAAGATGCCTTTTTATTTAGCGATACTATAAATAACAATATTAAATTTGGTAAAGAAAATGCAACCGATAATGAAGTAATTGCTGCTGCAAAAAATGCACAAGTACATAAAAATATTAGCAAATTTGCTAAGCAATATGAAACTGTTTTAGGAGAAAGAGGTATTACTTTATCTGGAGGACAAAAGCAACGTGTATCTATTGCTAGAGCAATAATTAAAGATCCAGAAATATTATTATTTGACGATTGCCTATCTGCCGTAGATACAGAAACTGAAGAAAAAATACTTAACAACCTAAAAAAGGTTTCTGCTGGAAAAACGACCATAATTGTGAGTCACAGAATATCATCAGCTAAAAATGCAGATCATATTATTGTTTTAGACGATGGTAAAATTGTACAAAAAGGAACACATAGCAGCTTAATTGATATAGATGGCTATTATAAAGAGCTTTATTTAAACCAATTAACCGAAAACACATCCAATTAACAACAAATAGAAGCTTTAAAAGAAAAACCCTAAAATGTTGTGTGGTTTTAATTTTTTTATATTTTTGAAACACAAAATAACACAACAACTAAAAAACTATGCATAATAACGAGATGATGGAGAAAGAGGAAATTTACTCGAAAGTTTTAAGAGCCGGAAGACGTACTTATTTTTTTGATGTTCGCGCTACTAAAGCAGGAGATTATTATTTAACAATCACTGAGAGTAAAAAATTTACAAACGACGATGGATCGTTTCATTATAAGAAACATAAAATTTACTTGTATAAAGAAGATTTTTCTGAGTTCAATTCTATTTTACAAGAAATGACAGATTATGTTATAGCAGAAAAAGGAGACGAAGTTATAAGTGATCGTCACCAAAAAGATTTCAAAAAAGAATACAACACTCCTACTCCAAGCACAGAAGCAACTGCTACAGTAGAAGAAACAACATCTACTCAAACTGCAGAAAGCAGATTTACAGATATTGATTTTGATGATATTTAAAATTAAAATATATAAACAAAAAAACACCATTTCTAACGAAATGGTGTTTTTTTGTTTATATATTTTTTTATCTAAGACACTGGCGTTCCATTTTTCACTTGCTCTTCAGGGTTTAGTAACATTACATCTTTACCATCAACAGCGCCTATAACTAAACATTCACTCATAAACTTACCTATTTGCTTTTTAGGAAAATTAACGACAGCCAAAATTTGCCTATTTAGTAATTCTTCTTTTTTATAAAGCGTTGTAATTTGTGCTGAAGATTTTTTAACGCCCAAATCACCAAAGTCTATAACCAGTTTAAATGCTGGATTTCTCGCTTCTGGAAAATCGTTAACCTCTATTATTGTACCAACGCGAATATCGACTTTTGTAAAATCTTCAAATTGAATTGTATTGCTCATGCTGTGAATTTACAAAAGTTGTTTTTGCTGCACAAAACTTTTAAATAATTGCTTTTAATTTTTATATAAGTTAGGCAACTGTAGTTTAAACCTTACTGCTAAAATACGTGTTATAATTACAACTAAACCAGCTATAATAAACACAAAGTTACCTTCTATAGGTAAACGTTTAATTATAAAATATGCTATACCGCCTAAAATACATGCCGTTGCATAAATTTCTTTTCTAAATATTATAGGTATTTCGTTACACAAAATATCGCGTATTACACCACCAAAACAAGCAGACATTGTACCTAAAGCTATACAAATAATAGGATGCAATCCTGCCGAAATACCACGTTCTATGCCTACAACAGTATACAAACCTATACCAATAGTATCGAAAAGAAATAATGATTTTCGTAAATAATCTATTTTGGTTTTAAATACAACTGCTAATATTGTAGAAGTGAATATTACATAAACAAAGGTCATATCTTTCATCCAGCTTACTGGTGTTTCACCAATAAGCACATCTCGCAATGTACCGCCACCAACTGCTGTAACAAAGGCAATAATTAGAATACCAAAAGCATCCATTTTTTTATTTAGCGCCACTAACACTCCCGAAATTGAAAAAGCAATAGTTCCTAAAATGTCAATGATGTAAAACATGTTTTAAATACTTTTATAATAAGTCAAAGCTCTATTTAAAAAAATAAAGACTTTACCTTACATATTTTGAGTGTAATAATTATAATCTTTAAGTACTGTGTTTAAAAACTCAACAGGTATTTCTATTGGTTCTACTTGCATTACCTCTTTAACACGATTATTAAGTTTTAAAATAACATTATGGTTTCCGTGTCGTTTTGCATCTTCAAAAACAGTTTTTATGGTTTGTATTTCTGCATCTTTAAATAAAGTAACTTGACTGTATTTTGGTATATAAGATGGATCTATATCTTTAATAATTGTATCGCTTAATTTTACCTTTCGTTTTTCAGTAATTACGGTAGTTCCTGCTGCAATATCTCCAACACGCTGCCCATTTCCTTTTAATAAAATAGTTAAGGTTGCTAATCCGCCACTGGTGAATACAACATCTACCAAACGTAAAATCCAGCGTACAAAATAATTACCAAATCCAGCTTTAGAACCATCTAATTTTACAACGCGTGTTTTTACTAAACTTTTACCAACGGTTTGTCCGTCCCAAAATGTTTCTAATAGTACATAATATAAAAAAGCAGGAAGTGAACATAATAAATATATAGCCCAAGAATCGCGCGGGTCTAAATCTAATTTTATTAATAATAAGTATGCAAGTATTATATAAATATATATAATTGCAGAGTCTATAATGTAACCAAGCATCCTATCTACAATACTTGCGGCATTTTGCTCAATCGCTATATTTTGAGCCGTTTCTATTTGAAATTCCTTCATATTTTCTTTTCTTTGAAAGCAAAAGAGATATTAAATGCGTGAAGCTGCTTTCGTAAAGCAAAATAAGGATAAATGGTTAACATTTGAAAATGTTCTATCAAATAAAACTTCTATAACTCCAGAAGCCTTATCAAGCCTTTATATTGAAATTACAGATCACTTAAGCTACGCTAAAACTTTTTACCCTAATAGTAATACAGAAGTCTACTTAAATGGGCTAGCTTCTTCTGCGCATCAAAAAATTTATAAAACAAAAAAAGAATCTAAAAACAGGATTATTACTTTTTTCACTCAAGAGTTTCCTTTAATGTTTACACAACATCATAGAGAATTACTTGTAGCCTTTTTAGTATTTGCTCTTTTTGTTGCTATTGGCGCATTCTCTGCTGCTAACGAAGGTGATTTTGTTCGTGGTTTTTTGGGCGACGGTTATGTAAACATGACCTTAGATAATATTGAAAAAGGCGACCCAATGGGCGTTTATAAAGAGCAAGGCGAATTTAACATGTTTCTTGGCATAACATTAAATAATATAAAGGTAGCTTTAATGGCTTTTGGCTATGGTATTTTATTAGGTATTGGCTCTTTATTTATTATGATGCAAAACGGTATTATGCTTGGAAGTTTTCAATACTTTTTTTATCAAGAAGGATTACTTTGGGAATCGGCAAGAACCATTTGGATTCATGGAACTATAGAAATTTCGGTAATTATAATTGCTGGCTGTGCTGGTTTAGTTTTAGGAAACAGCATGCTCTTTCCTGGCACTTATACACGATTAGAATCTTTTAAACGTGGCGCTGTAAATGGACTAAAAATTTTAATGAGTACTATTCCATTTTTTATACTTGCAGGATTTTTAGAAGGCTTTGTTACAAGACATACCGAAATGCCAGACTGGCTAGCTATTTTTATTATTTCAAGTTCATTAGCCGTAATACTTTTTTATTATGTGTATTACCCAATAAAATTAAATAAGCAAAAACAACAGGAAATACTTGCAAATAACCAAACGAACAAAAACCAACAATAAATGAAACAATATATAGAATTTAAAAAGAAACGTGAATTAGGAGAAATATTTTCAGATACTTTTGCTTTTATTAGAAACGAATACAAACCTTTTTTTAAAACTATAATAAATGTTGCTGGACCCTATTTAGCCTTATTTCTATTTGGCTTAGTATTTTACATGTATGTAGTTGATAATAGTTTTTCTTTTAACTTTCAAGATCCAGACGCATTTCCTACAGAGAATTTTGCTATGATTTTTGCGGCTTACGCTGCATATTTAGTTACTGCAATTTTAGCTTATACCTTTACAGTATCCACTGCATTACATTATATAAAATCTTATGTAGATAATAATGGCACAACAAAACTACAAGAGATTAAAGCCAGTGTACACCAGTCTTTTTGGGGATTTTTAGGTCTTTCTATTTTAAAAGGTTTAACCTTAGGTGTTGCCATTATGCTATGCTGTTTACCTATACTCTATTTCATGATTCCTATGGCAGTGGTGTTTCCTATATATGTTTTTGCTAAAAAAAATGCAACAGATGCTTATGGAGAAAGTTATAGCTTGGTAAGAAACGAGTTGGTCATGACAGGCGTTACTGTATTTTTAATTTGGCTGGTTTTAATTGTAATTGCATACTGTTTCATGATTCCAATCATGATGTACTCTTACATGAAAATGGGTGTTTTTTCTGGAGAGTTTGATCCTGCAAATATGGATTCATTTGTAGATCCTGTTTATATCGCTTTAAATGTGCTAAGCTCATTCTTTCAATTTCTACTTAACCTCGTATTTATTGTTGCTTCGGTATTTATTTATTTTAGTTTAAATGAAAAAAAGAACTTTACAGGTACTTTTGAGCGTATAGATTCTTTAGGTAAAACCGAAGAATAATATGCCAAACCTAAGTCGCTTCTTTTTATTTTTATTTGTCTGCTTTTTAAGTCTTGGCCAACAAGACGCAATGGCATTGCAAGACAATGATTCCTATTACAAAAAACAGGATATTACAAAAGAAGACCTTGAAAAATACACGCAAGACAAAGCCTTTAATTATAAAGAAACTATAGAAGACCCAGATAATTGGTGGACACGATTTAAGCGCTGGGTTCGTAATGGATTAATGAAGTTTTTCGAGTGGCTTTTTGGTGGCTCTAAAGCCGAAGGCATTGTATGGTTTATTTTTAGAGTATTACCATATATTTTATTAGGTATACTTATATTTTTACTTATTAGGTTTTTTCTAAAAGTTAATAGCCGAAATCTAATTTATGGTGAACAAAATAAAGCTACAATTAATTTTACAGACGAAGAACAAATTATAAAAAACGAAGATATAAATGCTTTAATAACCGAAGCTATAAAGCAAAACGATTACCGTTTAGCGATTAGATATTATTACTTACTAACGCTTAAAAATTTATCTGAAACCAATATAATTGATTGGCAATTACAAAAAACAAATGCAGATTATATAAACGAAATTAAAACCAATACCATACAAGCTCAATTTGAAAAAATAACTAAAATTTACGATTATGTCTGGTATGGAGAATTTAAAGTAGATGCTTTAAAATTTGAAAGTTTAAAACAAAAATTTATTAACCTTAACAACCAAGTAAAATAATTAATATTGGATAAAAAAGGAAAAATATACATTGGGTTAACTGTTTTAGTGGTGGTGCTAATTGTAATTTTAGAATACAATAAACCACAAGAATTAAACTGGTTTCCTAGCTATGCTAAGCATCACAAAATTCCTTTTGGCTCTTATGTTTTGCATGAACAATTAGAGCGTATTTTTACTAAAGAAAATATAATTGATGTAGAGCGACCACCTTTTGAGTATTTAAATAAAAATACCATAAACGGCACGTATTTTTTTATGAATGCCGATGTTACATTTGACAAAGCTGAATTAGATAAACTTTTAAGCTGGACAGCAAAAGGCAACACACTAGCCATAGCATCTGAAACTATTTCTTCAAAAATTTTAGACACTTTAAATTTAGAACGCTCCTTTGTAAGTAATTTTGATAACATTAAAAACCAATATCAATTTACCCTAAAAGATAGTACATTAAACAATTACAAAAAGTACCAATACGACAAAGCAAATTTTGTTTACTATTTTAATAAAATAGATAGTTTAAACACAACCGTTATTGGGCAAGTTTCAAATGTTTCAGAAACAGATTCTATTGCAAATAAACGTTATACAAACGTTATTAAACAACCTTTTGGCGATGGCGAAATTATAATTAATTTATTTCCGCAGGCATACACAAATTACTTTATGCTAGAAGAACCAAATTACAATTATACAGCTGGACTTTTATCGTACATAAACCCAAACAAAACCATTTATTTTGATAACCATTATAAATCTGGCAAAAAAATAGCCACGTCTCCACTCTATGTATTTTTAAAAGCCAAAGAGTTAAAATGGGCCTATTACATCATGCTAATTGGTGTTTTATTTTATATTCTTTTTGAAGGAAAACGAAAACAACGTGCAATACCTGTAGTAAAACCTTTGCGTAACCAAACACTAGATTTTACACGTACAATTGCAAATATGTACTATGAAAACAGTAAACATCAAGATATCGCTCAACATAAAATTCAACATTTTATGGATTATATTAGAACGCAATTACATTTAAATACAAATACTATAGACGAGGCATTTTTAAAAAACTTAGCAGCAAGAAGCAATAACGATTTTGAAGCTACAAAAACGCTTTTTAAAACTATAGAAAACATTTCAAATCAAAAAAATATTTCTAAAGAAGCATTAGAAAAACTAAACACTTTAATAGAAAAATTTAAATCGCATAACACATGGAAAACCAAGAGTTAGAATTTAATAATAGAATCCCGTTAGAGGATTTAAAAAATGCAGCAAATGCTATTAAAGCCGAGTTAGGTAAAGTAATTGTTGGCCAACAAGAATTTATAGAATTATTAATAGTTTCTCTATTTGCAGATGGTCACGTTTTAATTGAAGGTGTTCCCGGAATTGCAAAAACAGTTACAGCAAAACTATTTGCTAAGGTTTTAAAAACCGATTTTAGTCGTATTCAGTTTACACCAGATTTAATGCCAAGTGACGTTTTAGGAACATCGGTTTTAAACATGAAAACATCAGAGTTTGAATTTCATCAAGGTCCTATTTTTTCTAACATTGTTTTAATAGATGAAATTAATCGTGCACCAGCAAAAACACAAGCTGCCCTTTTTGAAACTATGGAAGAACGCCAAGCAACTATAGATGGTACAACCTATCCATTTAAATCTCCTTTTATGGTTTTAGCCACGCAAAACCCAATTGAACAAGAAGGAACCTATGCTTTACCAGAAGCACAATTAGATAGGTTTATATTTAAAATAAAAGTAGATTACCCAAATCTAGAAGACGAAATTAAAATAATACAAACGCATCATGAGCGTAAAGGAGAAAAGCCGCAAACACTTATTGAGCCTATTTTAAATGCTAATGATATTGCAACTTATAAAAAGCAAATACAATCTATAGTCGTTGAAGAAAAAATAATAAAATACATAGCCCAATTGGTTTCTAAAACAAGAAATCATCCACATTTATACCTTGGTGGTTCTCCAAGAGCCTCAATTGCAATATTAAATACTGCAAAAGCTTTTGCTGCAATAAACGGAAGAGATTTTGTTACACCTGAAGATGTGAAAAAGACATTAAAACCTATACTAAACCATAGAATTATTTTAACACCAGAACGTGAAATGGAAGGCATGACTACAGAAAATGTTGTAGATATGATTGTGCAGTCTGTAGAAATACCTAGATAACCACAAGCTAACACTTAAAACACGTTAAGCTTAACCTGGAATAAAACATGAAATTTATAAAATCACTTTACTTACACAACGGTTTCTTTGTCTATTTGGCAAGTGCATCAGTGTGTTTTTTATTATCGTATTGGATTCCTATTTTGTTTTCAATTGCATGGATAATTACTATTGTGATTTCTGTTTTATTTTTTACAGACTTACTTTTACTTTATCGTTTTAAAAAACCAATAAAAGCAAGACGTTTATTACCAGATAAGTTTTCTAACAGCGACGAAAATCCTGTACCAGTTACAATAACAAATAACTATCCTTTTAAAACTGAAATTTCTGTTATAGATGAGTTACCAGTACAATTTCAAAAAAGAGATTTCGAGTACTTAACTCATTTACAGTCTAATGAAGTTCACGATTTCACATATAATGTTAGGCCAGTAGAGCGTGGTGAATATTTTTTTGGAAATTTAAATATATACGCATCATCAACCTTACGTATTGTAAAACGAAAATTTCAATTTCAAAACGAGCAAATGGTTGCTGTATACCCATCGTTTATTCAAATGCAGAAGTACGATTTTTTAGCCATGAGCAATAATTTAACTGCTGTTGGATTAAAAAAAATTAGACGTATTGGTAACACATCAGAGTTTGAACAAATAAAAGATTACATTCAAGGAGACGATTTTAGAACTGTAAATTGGAAAGCAACAGCTAAACGTGGCCAATTAATGGTTAATCAATTTCAAGATGAAAAATCACAACCTATATATTCTATAATAGATACAGGTCGTGTAATGAAAATGCCTTTTAATGGTTTAAAGTTATTAGATTATGCTATAAATTCTACATTAGCTTTTAGTAATGTTGCTTTAAAAAAGCATGATAAGGTAGGTATGCTCACGTTTTCTAAAACAGTAGATTCTTTTTTACCTGCCACACAAAAATTAACTTACTTAAATACTATTTTAGAACGTTTATATAATATAGACACACAGTTTTCAGATTGTGATTATGGTATGTTATATGCCCAAATAAAAAGAAAAATCACTAACAGAAGTTTACTACTTTTATATACTAATTTTGAACACATTAGTGCTTTAAAAAGGCAATTACCATACTTACAAGCTATTTCTAAAAAGCATTTATTAGTGGTTGTAATTTTTGAAAATACAGAGTTAGATGAACTTATCTCTCAAGATGCTGAAAATCTTCAAGCTATTTATCACAAAACTATTGCCGAAAAATTTTCGTATGAGAAACGCTTAATGGTAAAAGAGCTTCAAAAATATGGAATACAAAGTATTTTAACAGCACCAGAAAAGCTTACTGTAAACACAATCAACAAATACTTAGAGATTAAAGCTAGAGGTTTACTATAACCTTTATTTTATTTTATTTTATCTTATTTTCTAGCACTTAGACCGTTAAAATGCTTTTTCTTTTTCGATATTGTAATTTTTAATATATCTTGCTATAGCTATTAATTAAATTCAAAACAAACCCAATGAAACCATTAGGTCGTTCTATACTTATTTTATTGTGCATAATTTTATCACATGCCTCTTTTTCTCAAACAAAAAATAATCCTTGGTTAGTAAATTTTGGTGCTAACGCTATAAATAACCCAGTTCGTGATCAAGATTTAGATGGGCGCTTTAAAACCTGGAATTTAAATACAGCAGGATTTAGATTATCTGTAGGGCGCTTAGTTAAAAACAAAATTACTTTTGAAACTGTTTTTTCTTTAAACTCTATTGAAGATAACACACCAATTAGTGAAGAACTCCAAGGAGTAGAATATCCATACATATCTTTAGATGGTATGTTTAAATATCAATTTACCAAAGGATTAGGTTTAATAGATCCTTATGTAACTATTGGTGGTGGTTACACATGGCTTGATACAATTGGAGCAGGAACAGTAGCTGGTGGTGTTGGCGTAAATATATGGGTTGGAAATCGTTTTGGTTTTAACATACAATCTGTTTACAAACATGCTTTTAAAGAATATGGTTTAAAGCATTACCAACATTCTGCAGGTATTGTATTTAGATTTGGAGGAAAAGACACAGATGGTGATGGTATTAATGACGATGTTGATGCTTGTCCAGATTTATTTGGTATTATAGAAGCAAACGGTTGTCCTGATGCAGATGGCGATACTGTTATAGATAGTGAAGATTTATGCCCTAATGATTTTGGACCAGCAACTATGCGTGGTTGTCCAGATAACGATGGTGATGGCACACCAGATAAATACGACAAATGTCCTACAGTAAAAGGTGCGATTAACGATGATGGTTGCCCAAGAATTGACACAGATGGTGATGGTATAGACGATAGGTTTGATAAATGCCCACAACAACCAGGAGTAAAAGAAAATCAAGGTTGCCCTAAAGTATTAACACCCCTAGAAAAAAAACAACAAGCTAATGCTCAACGCCAACAAATAATAGAGAGAAATGCTAAAATTAAACAGCAAGTTATTAATGATTTAAATAATCTTTCAAAAACTATAGTTTTTAATAACGGTAAAACATCATTAACTACAAAAGGAGAACAAGCTTTAGATGAAATTTTTAAAATCATGGATTTACAAAAAAACATGAAATTTCATATCACTGGACATACAGATAATGTTGGCTCGAAAGCTACTAATTTAGCACTATCTGATAAAAGAGCTGCTTCTGCAAAAGCCTATTTAATAAAAAAAGGTATAGAAGCCAATCGCCTAACCTCTCAAGGTTATGGTGAAGAGAATCCAATAGCAGATAATAATACTAGTGAGGGCAGATTAAAAAACAGAAGAATTGAAATTTACATAACCAATTAACAATTGGTCTATAAAAAACTACAATTGAGACATATAAAATATTAAAAGCATACAACTTGTAAGATATTTGAAGTATAAATAACAAATAAAAACTTTACATTATGACTTTTATTAAAACAGCTTACAACAAGAATAGCAAAACTTTACTTTTAGGCTTTGTAGTATTATTTTTCTCATTTATTAGTTTCGCACAAGAAAGCAGTACTTATAACATAACAGTTACAATCAACAACGTAAAAAACACTAACGGTGTAGTACTTTTAGGTTTACATAACGATACAACTTTTATGAAAACTAAAGCATTAAAAAATGCTAAAAGTAAAATTGAAAATAATAAAATTAGTATTACTTTTAAAGATGTTAAACCAGGAGATTATGCAATTATGGCTGTGCATGATGAAAATGAAAATAATCGTATGGATTTTGATTCTAATGGAATGCCACAAGAAAGTTATGGGATGTCTAATAACCCAATGAGTTATGGACCTCCACAATATGGTGATGCTAAATTTACAGTTACAGATAAAGATTTAAAGTTGAACATAAGATTTTAACCAACCCTTATGTTTAACAAAAAAGGAGACCTATTGGTCTCCTTTTTTTATATTTTATAATAAATTTTATGGGTTAAATGCTTTTTCCTAACCAAGCATTCATCATCCAAACAGTTTTTTCTTGTTCTGTAATTAAATCACTCATCATTGCACTTGTACCTTCATCATTAGCATCACCGGCTTTATCAAGTATTTGGCGTTCAATTTTTAATAACTCAGAAAGTGAATCAACAATTAATTGTACAGCTTCTACATCTTGAGAAATATTTTTTCCTACTGGTACTTTTGCACTTTTTATATAAGCTTCAAAAGTATGTAAAGGCGTTTCACCTAAAGTTAAAATACGTTCTGCCAATGCATCAACTTTCATATTGGCATCTGTATAAAGTTCTTCAAATTTAACATGTAAATCGAAAAAATTCTTTCCTCTAATATTCCAATGAATTCCTCTTAAATTCTGGTAATACGTTTGAAAATTTGCTAATAAATCGTTCAAATCTTTAGCAAGTTCTTTGGTTTTTCCTGTATCTAATCCTAATGTATTTAAAGTCATAATTTTTCTTTTTATTGGTTTATCAAATTTAACTAAAAATAAAGTGGCATTAATTATAAGTTTTATTGATACATTTTATATTTTTATAGCCTAAGATTATACCAAATGACAATTACTCAATTAACTTATGTATTAGCTGTAGCTGAACACCAAAACTTTACTAAAGCTGCCGAAAAATGTTTTGTTACACAACCTACATTAAGTATGCAAATTCAAAAATTAGAAGATCAATTAGATATTTTAATATTTGATAGAAGTAAAAAACCAATTGAATTAACAGATGTTGGAGCAAAAATTGTAACCCAAGCTCGAAATATAGTAAATGAATCTTACCGTATAAAAGATATTGTAGATCAACAAAAAGGCTTTATTGGTGGTGAATTTAAATTAGGTATAATACCAACAGTTATGCCTACATTACTACCAATGTTTTTAAAGAGTTTTATAAAAAAATACCCAAAAGTAAATCTTAAAATTGAAGAGCTTACAACCGAAGAGGTTATAACTAGAATAAAGGACGGACATTTAGATGCTGCTATTGCCGCAACACCATTAGAAGATGAATTAATTAAAGAGCGTGTACTGTATTTTGAACCGTTTACTGCTTACATTCCCAAAAACCATAGACTAGCTAGTAAAAAGAAACTAGATGTTAGTGATCTTGAAATTGACGATATGCTTTTACTTGAAGATGGTCACTGTTTTAGAGATGGTGTAATTAATTTATGTAAAGTTTTTAAAGACCACTCAGACGATAACTTCCAGTTAGAAAGTGGTAGTATAGAAACTTTAATAAAATTATCTAACGAAGGTTTAGGTATGACTTTGCTACCTTACTTACATACGCTGGACATGAACGAAAAAGCAATTGAAAATCTTCATTACTTTAACGAACCATCTCCAGCGAGAGAAGTAAGTATAATTTATCATAAAAGTGAATTAAAAATGCAAATAATTGAAGCATTACAAGAAATTATTATGGGTGTAATACGTGGTGCTATTGCATTTCAAAATGTTCAAATTATTAGTCCGTTATCTAAATAACTACAAAGCAAAATTCACGTATACAGAAAATCTTTGTTTAGATTCTACATTACCACCAAATAGTTTTTGGCTTATTGGTAAGGTATAACTTGCACCAAAAATAAAATTTTTAATTGCTACCTCAGACCCAAGAGAACCATTTAAAATGTCACCATCTGTATCATTCAATGTTTCACCGTATTGCTCTATAGCATTATATACATCTCCAGAAACACCTACAAAAGGCATTATATTTACTTTATCTGTAGAGAAAGCTGTATATGCATTTAAAGCATAACTAAATTGGTTACCAAATTGGTATTTATTTTTATTCTCGCCTTTTAAATAGTAACTTAAAAGTGTATTTATACCTATTTTGTTTCCGCCGTAGTTATAACCTACCGATAAGATACCATCAAAACTTCCTGTTCCAACTTGAAAACCAGGATTAACATTATCTGCTAAGCGTTCTTCAAATTCACCTGTTGGTAATTTAACACCTAAACCAAATTGTAATGAATGTCCTGAAGCTTCTTTTTCTCCATTAAAATTCACAACCTTTTCATCTTGCTTTTTATAAAAATTAAGTTTATACCAACCAATTAAACTACTATCGCCTAATCCAGAAATATTTTCTGTAGTACCTTTAAATGTTCGGTTTAAATCTTGATACGGTAAATTAGCACTAATATAAATTGTTTTAGTAATAGGAATTTGTGCCCATAGTTGATAGGTATTAAAAGCCTCTTTACTTTTTGGAGAGTTTTCAAAAATTCCGGTTTTAGATTCAAAATTTTGATAGATATACCTTATACCTATAAAATTAGCATTACTTAAAGTGCCATAACCAAAGCTACCACTACTTGTTTCACAACCACACAAATCGCAAAAAAACTGATGGTTATTATGATTTTTACATGGCTCTAAATTGTTATGTGCATTTAAATTTTGAAATTGAAAGAGTAGTATACTCAATACTAGTATTAGTTTATTAAAATTCTGCAAAGCGTTCATCGTTTAAAAATTCGTAATCTGTAAGTGTTTTTAGAAAAGCTATTAAACTTTCCTTTTCGTAATCTGAAAGGTCTATACCATATGTTCCATCATCTTTAAGCAATGACTCGTCTACATTACCATTATCTGTAATACCAGAATTATAAAACTCTAAAACAGCTTCTAATGTAGTAAAACGCCCATCGTGCATGTAAGGAAAACTTACTTCTACATTGCGTAAGCTAGGCACTTTAAACTTGTATAAATCGTTAGGATTGTTGCCTATATTATAGCGTCCTAAGTCGTTTAATTGTGGATTTATAGATAAGCCATTATTTCTAAAAGTTTGATCTGTAAACAAACTTGATGCATGACAACCAGCACATTTAGTCTCAAAAGTACTTAAACCATTTGCCTCTAAAGCTGTGAATGTTACGTTGTCTTCATTTCTAATAAACTTATCATATTTTGAATTAGAAGAAACCATAGCAACCATAAACTGAGATAGTGCTTTTAGCATATTTTCTGTATTAATTTCACCATCATTAAAAGCTCGTGTAAACTGCTCTTGATAATATGGTTCTGCACTTAGTTTTTGAATAACATTACTAAGGCTTTCTCCCATTTCTAACTCACTGGTAATTGGAATTATGGGTTGCAAGTCTAAATGAGAGGCAGAACCATCCCACATAAATGAGGTTTGGTAAGCTAAATTTTGAATAGGCTGCGCGTTTCTAAAACCAATACCACCATTAACTCCATGACTTAAATTATGGCCGTGATGTGTAAAAGCAAAAGCCTGCTCGTGGCAAAATGCACAAGCAATAGCATTGTTTGAAGATAACTTACCGTCATAAAACAACTTTTTTCCAAGCTCGAAACCGGCTTGGGTAATTGGGTTATTATCTAAATTGTAAGAAATATCTGGAAAGTTTGAAGGTGTTTCTATTACCATAGGTATGGGTTCGTAAACCGCAACTTGAGACTCGTTAGAGCACGAAACACAACACACTATACCTAAAAGAAAAAAGATTATTTTTTTCATAATATTATAGGAATTATAAAACCATTGAAGCGTCTATGCTTCAATGGTTTTAATTATATTTAATCGTTATGTATGTGATGAACCTCGAACATACCACTAATATTGGTAGCTATAATTGGAGTTTCTACTGCATCAACATGTACTTGGTCATATCCATCTGCAAAATTCACTGTTGTAGTACCATCAAAAACTTTAGAGATATCAGACTTTATATGAATTTCTGGCGAAGCATCTTGTCTTACTCTAACCGTGTTTGGAAAACTTAAAGTAACTTCTTTATAATTATCTAATGAGGAACCAACACTTCCCATATGGATATTTAAAGGTTCGTTTATTACTGTATTATTGCTATATGTACCGTCTATTCTTATAAACTTATAGCCTGCTGCCCAACTCCATAACATACCTTTAGCTTCTGCTAATTCTAAAAAGTCTCCTTGACCTTCTGCTCCTAAAGCAAAACGCTCTTGGTCTATACCTATACCAAAAGTAACTTCTGTATAATCTGCAGCGTCTATATTATTTAGTGTAATATAAATTTCACCTGCATTATTAGCATCTGCTTCATCAACAATAAAGGCATTGTTTTCATCTGGATACATAAATGTATTACCGTTACTATCTTTTACTCTAATGTTACTTATAATATATTTTAAGTTATCTACTTTGTAAGACTCGTTATTTGATTTGTTATAATTAGTACCAAAAATAAAATCTTGATCTCCTACTCCATTGTCAAACTTTAAGGTTAATGTTCCGTTTTGTCCTGATAAATCTTCAGGATTGTTTGCGTCGTCATCTGATGAACACGCAGAAATTATTGTGCATAGCAAGAGTGCAAATGCAAATTTTAATGTTTTCATTTGTATAAATTTTAATTGTAATAGTTTTAAAAGCTTTGGTTAAAGATCATAACCAAATGAATGTAAAATTTACACTATAGGAGGTTTAAAAGAAAAAGATTCAAAAGAATAGTCATATAAATTTTGATACGCTGGCTCAACTTGAAATAAATTTAATAGAGAATTACTTTTTAAGTTATTATAATTATAGTCTGCAAAAAAAACTGGAAAAAAAGATTCTGCTAATGTATTTAAAGCAAGATCTATATCATTATCGTTAGTTGTAGTAGTAGCAGTTGCCAATTGTTTAGCTAAATGACATTTACCATTACATTGCAATTGGGGTTTCTCTTTATTTATACAATAGGTTTCAATAATGTAATCTATATTTAATTGAAAATATGCGACATATCCAGTAAAGAAAAGTGGTCTTACTGCAAATGATATAAAAAGAAGTATCGCAAAAATTGATTTCAATTTTTTTTTACAAAGGTAAAACTGAAAATATAATTTTGCTAATTATTAGGCGTTAAAAAAGCGACTATATAGTCGCTTTTTGTTATGCTTTTAAATATATTAAACATTGGTCTAAATCAGGATTTTCATGAACTAAAGATTGTATATATATCTTTAGTTCTTCAATTTCATAAGGTAGCAAACGCTGAAGTGCCTTTTGAACTTCCTTACAGAACAAGTTAGTATCAAAACTAACTTTATTTAGTACAGTTTTAGTGTACTCAAACATTGCTCTTGCCATAATTATTATCGTTGGGTTTAGTTAAAAAAAGTAATATTGTTAAATAGGCAAACGGTTTATAAATTCGATTAAATGTAGTGAAAAAATCCGTTGAAAAATGTCGTATTTTAAAATTTAACAGTTAATAAAATCTTAATTAACATCGTTAAAATCTATTATCACCATCGAGTAAATCGCCTAAACCTCCTAAAATACTGCCTTCTCCTTTACTATTTCCACCTTTTGGCAGACTAGCAATTACTCGATTTGCAAGTCTACTAAAAGGTAACGACTGTATATATACTGTTCCTGGTCCTTGTAGTTTAGCAAAAAACAAACCTTCACCTCCAAATATGCTGTTTTTAATACCACCTATAAACTCTATATCGTAGTTTACATTTTGTGTAAAGCCAATTATACAACCAGTATCTACTCTTAACGTTTCTCCAGCTTTTAATTCTTTTTTAGCCGTAGTTCCTCCTGCATGAACAAATGCCATACCATCACCTTCTAACTTTTCCATTATAAAACCTTCACCACCAAATAAGCCTCTGCCTAGTTTTTTACTAAATTCTATACCTATACTCACTCCTTTTGCTGCGCATAAAAAAGCATCTTTTTGGCAAATAAATTTACCGCCACACTCGGTTAAATCTATAGGTATAATTTTTCCTGGATATGGTGATGCAAAAGAAACGTTACGTTTACCTTCTAAGGTGTTATAAAAAGCGGTAATAAATAAACTTTCTCCTGTTAAAATTCTTCGGCCTGCACCAAGTACTTTGCCCAAAAAGCCTTTATCTTTTTTAGAGCCATCTCCAAATATGGTTTCCATTTTAATACCATCATCCATCATCATAAAGCTTCCAGATTCTGCTATTACAGCTTCTTGAGGGTCTAGTTCTATTTCTACATATTGCATTTCTTCTCCATAAATGCGATAATCTATTTCGTGTGCTGTCATGAGTGTTTAGTTTTTATTGATTAATATATTGGTATAAAATTATTGGTTAGCGTTACAACAATTTAATTTTTTACTCTTACAGACCACTCAAAATTAAAAGTAGATACAACTACGCCATCTTCATTTGTACCTGTAGCTTGCATCCAAAAGGTTTGCCCATCTCCAGTTTCTATTGTTTTTTTTAAAGCATCGTCTATTAAATGCCCATCATTACATGTAAATATAATTTTACCAGTTGCTTTTTTGGTAAATGTTGCATTGTTATTAGATACTAACATAGAAACTTTTTTTCCAGATGTTCTAATTTTACCTAAAACTAATGCTCCTGTAGACAACTCTGCTGCCATACCTTGTACTGCCCAAAACATTGAGTTAAATGGGTTTTGATTTATCCAACGGTGTTTTACTTTAACAGTACAAGAGGTTTCGGTTATAGACTTTACTCTAACGCCTGTTAAGTATACCGATGGTAACTTAAACATATTAAATGCATTAATTTTTTTTGGTGTAAGCTTCATATATAATTTATTATTTAAACCAAATCTATTGAAAAAATTCAACAAATCAATATGTTAATATTTTGTTAATTTTTAGTACTATGCGTAACATAATACCTTTTTTTAGACATATATTTGTATAAGAAACTATTATATACTTTTAAAATGAACCAAAATAACCACAACAATATCGCCACATTCATTCACTTATCTACCTTTTCAAGGTTTATAATACCATTTGGAAACTTTTTAGGTCCTGTAATATTATGGATAATGAATAAAGAAAAATCGCAATTTATAGACACACATGGTAAGCAAGCCATTAATTTTCAAATAAGCATTTTATTATATGCTTTAATTATTGGAGTGCTAACTGTGCCGTTTTTCGCTTTTAACATTTTACACGATATAAACTTTCTAGACTTTAATTTATTTAATGGTATTCATATAGATATGAGTGAGCCTTCACCTCTATTTTACATTGGTGGATCTTTAGGTTTTTTAGCCGTTATAGGTTTTATATTAGAAATCATATTTATAATTAAAGCCAGTTTAAGTGCTAGAGATGGTGAATTATATAATTACCCATTTACAATAAACTTTATAAAATGAAATCAATCGCTTTGTAAAAAGCATCATCAATAATCAATCAAAAAATGAACAGTTTAACAACATTAAATCGCATGACAATATGAAGATAGAAAACACAAAAGCACAAATGCGTAAAGGTGTTTTAGAGTATTGCATCTTATCTGTCTTAAAAGACGACGATGCATACGTAGCCGAAATATTAGGCACACTTAAAGACGCCAAGTTGCTTGTTGTAGAAGGTACAATTTATCCTTTATTAACAAGATTAAAAAACGCAGGACTTCTTAGTTATCGCTGGGAAGAAAGCACCTCTGGACCGCCAAGAAAATATTATGGATTAACAGAAACAGGAAAGCTGTTTTTAAAAGAATTATCCACTACTTGGGACGAATTACAAACCGCAGTTAACACCGTTACACCATCAAAAAACAACAAAAATGAATAAAACAGTCAACATAAATTTAGCAGGTATATTTTTTCACATAGATGAAGATGCATACTTAAAATTGCAGCGCTATCTTGAGGCTATAAAACGTTCATTTACAGACTCTCAAGGAAGAAGTGAAATTATAGCAGATATTGAAGCTAGAATTTCAGAACTATTTTCAGAACGTGTAAAACACGATAAACAAGTTATTAGTGTAAAAGAAGTAGACGATGTTATCTCTATTATGGGACAACCCGAAGACTACTTAGTTGATGACGAAATTTTTGAAGATGAACCACAACACAAATCATATTCAAAATCTAAGCCTTCTAAAAAACTATTTAGAGATACAGAAAACTCTTATGTTGGAGGTGTTTCGGCTGGTTTAGGTCACTATTTTGGTATCGATGCCTTATGGATTAGAATTATATGGTTCTTATTAATATTTGGTGCAGGAACTGGTGTTTTACTTTATATTTTACTTTGGATTTTTATTCCTGAAGCCACAACAACTTCAGAAAAAATACAAATGACCGGAGAAAAAGTCACCATTTCTAACATTGAAAAAAAAATTCGTGACGGCTTTGATAATGCTTCAGAAAACCTTCAAAAAACTGGTGATAAGTTAAAGGAAACCTTTGATAATGCTTCTGGAACAATTTCAGAATCTGTAAAAAATATAGATTTTAATCAAAAAAGCAATACTATAAAATCTAGTTCAAAGTCCTTTTTTGATACTATTGCAGACATTTTTATGTTCTTCTTAAAAATCTTTGCAAAGTTTATAGGCGTTATTTTAGTATTCACTGGTGCTGTTGCTGTTATTTCACTAATTATAAGTTTTTTATCTTCTAATTTAGTAGATAATGTTCACATTCCTGGTGTAGATTTTAATGAACTATCTATTGCATCTGGCGCACCGTTTTGGCTATTTTCATTATTGGTATTATTTGCAGTTGGTATTCCTTTTTTAATGTTATTTTATTTAGGTTTAAAAATTCTTGTAAACAATTTAAAATCTATGGGTAACATTGCTAAATTCACATTGTTTGGCCTTTGGTTATTATCTATAATAGGTTTATTTATAATTGGAGTTAAACAAGGATTATCTTATAAAGAGGAAGCTAAAGTTATAAAAACAGAGCAACTTTATAATGTTACTAAAAACGACACTTTATTTCTTACCATGCAGAATAACGATTACTATGCTGAAAACTTTAGAAGATCATTTCATAATTTTGACGAAGGTTTTAATGAGAGTGGAGAGAAAGTTACTTACTCTCAAGGCGTACGCTTAGTTGTAAAATCTACCAGAGATAGTGTCGCTAAAATTAGAATTGAACGTTCTTCTCGTGGTACAACATACAATCTAGCTAAAGATAGAGCCGAAAATATTAGTTACAATTATACATTAGTTAATAACGAATTAAAATTAGATAATCACTTTTTAATTCCAAATAACAACAGGCATAGAGATCAAAAAGTAGAAGTTACTTTGTACTTACCAGAAGGCAGCTATTTGTTTGCAGATGAAAATACACATAACTACCATAGCAATAACTCTTATCGTTATAACGATATTTTAGATCATGGTATGGAGTCTAACTTTCTTGAAGTAAAAAACAATAGTTTACTATGTTTAGACTGCCCAAACAATGACGATAATGATGACGATGACTTTAAAGTTAGAGTAGATATAAATAACGATAACGCAGAGTTAAGAATCAACGAAGAAAGTTTTGAAGCTAAAGGTAAAAACGCTCAAGTAACTATAGACGACAATGGTGTTAATGCAAAAAGTGAAGAAGTTAACGTCACTATAGGTGAAGATGGTATAGAAATTACATCTAAGAAAAAAGATAAATAAACACACAACTCATCAATCAAAAAACTAAAAATCAATCAAAAAAATGATAACAATAGCTAAATTTTTAATCGAAACCGTACTTGAAATTTTTGTTTAAGTACAAGCAATAAACCAACCAATTGCTAAACCATTTCAAGCTTTAAAAGAGTTTGGGATGGTTTTTGTTATATATTTGCTAAACATTGCTGAAGTATTTGATAACAAACAATTTAAATAAATATGATTAAAAAATTACAATTAACTGTTATTGCATTATTAACTATTTTTTTGGGGTTCTCTCAAGATCTTGAAAAAATTAAAGGAAGTAGAAATGTAGTTACAGAAATAACAGAACTTTCGCCTTTTAATAGATTAGTAATTGGTGATGATTTTGAAATTAAAATTTTACAAGGCTTAGCACCATCTGTACAAATTGAAGCAGACGACAACTTATTTAACGCCTTAAGTTTTGAAGTTCAAGATGGAAGTTTAAAATTTAACAAACTACAACGTATTACATCTAAAAAACGATTTAATATTACCGTAATTGTAAAAGATTCTTTAAAAGTTATTGAGTTAAAAAATAATGCAGAATTAGCTTCTGGTAATACATTAGAATTAACAGACTTTACATTAATTACTAATGAAAACGCTAGAGCATATTTAACTTTAAACGCTACTAATTTTAACTTTACAAATAATGATAAATGTAAAGCAGAATTAAATGTAACTGCAGATACAGCAACATTAAATTTGAATGATAGTACAGATTTAAAAGCATTAATAAACACTAGTAATACTGTTATAACAATGCTATCTAATGCCTATGCTAAAATTGAAGGAGATACAAGCGATTTAAATATTACTACAGATAATAGCACCACTTTAAAGGCTGAAAAATTTACGTCTAAAAATTGTAATTTAATTACTAAAGACAAATCTGATGTATATATAGATGTAAAAAGTGATTTAGTACTTGAAGCATCAGGATCTACTGAAACATACATACATGGAACTCCAAAAATAGAGTTAAATGTATTTGAAAACAGTGCTATTTTAAGAAAAAAATAAAAGCTATTAACTACATAAAAAAAGCCGAAAACGTAATGTTTTCGGCTTTTTTATTTAATTATAATGTGTTTAGTTATAGTTTGAAGTAGAAACTTCAAAATTAGCATCTTTTGCTGCTAAATAACGTTCTGCATCTAAAGCTGCCATACAACCTGTTCCTGCTGCAGTAATAGCCTGTCTATAAACATGATCTGCTGCATCACCACTTACAAAAACACCATCTACATTAGTTTTAGATGTTCCAGGCTTTTCGTTAATAATGTAACCTGTTTCATCTAAATTTAAATAATCTTTAAAAATATCTGTATTTGGTTTATGCCCAATAGCTACAAAAAATCCTGTTGCAGGAATTTCTTTAGTTTCATTGGTTTGGTTGTTTTTAACTCTAACTCCAGTAACCACTTGTCCATCACCAAGAACCTCATCGGTTTCGGTATTGTATAAAATTTCAATATTTTCAGTTTTCTGTACTCTTTCTGCCATAATTTTAGAAGCTCTAAACTCGTCACGACGTACTAACATTGTTACTTTAGTACAAAGTTTAGATAGGTAATGCGCCTCTTCACAAGCACTATCTCCTGCTCCAACAATTACAACTTCTTGGTTTTTATAAAAGAAACCATCACATACAGCACATGCTGAAACACCACCACCAAGTTTTAAATATTTTTGTTCAGAGTCTAAGCCTAAATATTTAGCACTAGCGCCCGTAGAAATAATTACAGTATCACAATGTATTTCTTTTTCATCGTTAACCCATACTTTATGTACATCTCCAGAAAAATCTACTTTAGTAATCCAACCGTTTCTAACATCTGTTTCAAAACGCTCGGCTTGACTTTGTAGTTCCATCATCATTTCTGGTCCAGTTATACCTTTAGGGTATCCTGGAAAATTTTCTACTTCATTTGTTGTAGTTAATTGACCTCCTGGTTGTGTACCTTGATATAAAACTGGTTTCATGTTTGCTCTGGCTGCGTATATGGCAGCAGTATAACCTGCCGGTCCAGATCCTATTATTAAGCATTTAACTTTTTCTATTGTATTAGACATAGTATTATATTTTGTAATAACAAAAGTAGGATTTTTAATAGTAAACTTACAGTTTAGTTATCAACAGATGTTATTGAATTATAAGTTTATATAATACCTAAAGTTTTATTAAAATACTGCAAAGAAGATGTTAATTGTAACCCAAATGTTAAATGTTAAACTTAACTTTATGAAAACTAATAACAAATACCAGTTACAATGAGCAGTATAGCAACCAACCAAAATGAAACTATTTTATATTATAATTCTAATACTTCTCTAGGCAAACAAACATTACCTTACTTAGAAGCTTCAGATAGAAAAATTAGAACTATAGATATTTCTAAAACTAATGTTACTGGAACACAATGGGCTAGTTTAGCAAACAAACTAAATATTTTTATAAAAGATTTAGTAAATAAAGAACATCCAGATTTTAAAAAAAACTATAAAGACTCAACTAATTTATCTGAAGATGATTGGATTAAAATTTTAAATGCAAATCCAGAAACACTAAAATCTCCAATTTTAATAGTTGGAAAAAAATATTATTTAATTGATACACCATCTAAAGTTGCTCCATTATTAAAAACTGAAGGTGAAGATATCGATGCGCAAAATCCAAATTAAAAATTCAATTTGGCATAATACCCAAAATTTATTAAATTAAAGCAATACCTATAACCTTAAAAGACATTTTTTATTGGCTACTATATTTTAAACAATGGCAAAAACTGCAATAATAAAACATGACTCTATTAAAAACATAGTGTTAGAACTTTCTAAAGTTTTAAACACTAACTATGATGTGGATAATAATGAATTATGTTTTGATTTGCCTAAAAATATAGGAGATGGTTATTTTAGAAGTATAAATTTTGATTTTGGAGTAGAAGTCTTAATAGCAGATTTTTATATTAAAGAAGAAATTTCGCTAGTTTTTGAAAAGGAAAAAATAAACCCGCTTAAAATATTAATAAACTTAGAAGCTCCAATAGCATTTAAAAGTAAAAACAACAACATTAAATTAAATAGATTAGAAAGTGTCATGTCAAGTCCAGGCACCAACGAATCTCAAAAGTTTATTTTTAGCAAAAACAAACCTACTACCTTTTTTTATATTCAAATAAATAGAAAAGAATTTGAAAGCAAAATAGAACAGTTTATTGGAGAAATAAATGAAAATCTTGAAACACTTTTAAGAGACTTAAATGGTATAAATCCATTTTTCTATCAAGGTTATTTATCTTTGGATATAGCAGAAATTACCGAAGATTTTAAAACCTGCGAATTTACAGATTTTATGCAATCTGTCTACTTAGAAGGAAAAACTTATGAGATTCTCATGACGTATTTACAACTCTATGTAGAAAAAACAAACGCTAAAAATAATAGTAAACTTTTAAGACAAACTACTATTGAAAAAATAGAAAAAGCAGTATTAATTATTAATAAAGAATTAGATGTTAGAATTAATGTTAGTGCCTTAGCCAAACGTGTAGGCTTAAATCAAAATACATTACAATCTGGTTTTAAACAACTGTTTTCTACTTCTGTTAATGAGTATATACGCGATCATAAAATAGAGTACGCAAAAAACCTTTTAGAAAACTCTGAACTAAATATTACTGAAATCACCTATAAAATAGGCATTAGTTCCAGAAGTTATTTTTCAAAACTATTTAGAGAACGATATGGCATAACACCTAAACAATACGTTTCTCAATCTCGAATTAAAAAAACGCAACCCGTTTAACCCAAATTAAAATTAACTTTAAAACGACCAAAATGTTAGTTTAAATTTCAATAAAGCTAACAAATAGAGTTATAACAAGTTTTTTTACAAATTAAAAACACCTACCAATCTAATTAAAATTTAAAAAGATTGAATCGCTATGAAAAAAAGAAATAATACATATCCATCTCAAATTGCCGAATTAAAACATTTATTTGGAGGAAATATTATTGAAAAAAATGGCGTATATCAATTAAAAACAGATAATTCTTTTGCAAAAGGCACAGTAACTCACTACACTTTAAGTCACGGTACAAGTGCCTTGAATTTTAATATTACCTTTAATACAGATGTAGCTTATACCTTAGGTTGTTTAACTAAAAACATTATACATTTTGCTTACTGCGTACAAGGCGCATGCTATTTTAAATCTCAAGAAGATAAAAAACACACTAAAATTGAAGAACTACAACCTAGCATTTTTGGCAGCTATAAAAATAAATCTAACCAAATAAATATAAAGCAAGACTCTAAATTTGTTTTTACACTAATCTCTGTAGATAAAGATGTTTATTTTAAAACCTATTTTAAAGGTGCTTTTGAAAATGATACAGAATTAGAAAAATTATATAAAGCCTTTGAGACCCTAAACTCAAAAATCTTTAAATGCTCCTTTAATTTAAAAATTGCAGATTATTTACGAGTTATAGACTCTATACATTTAAACGATTCTATAGCTAATATTTTAAAAATTGATAGTAATTTTCAATATTTATTAGCCATACAAATAGAATTATTTTACAAAGAAAAATTTGAAGAATGCCACACGGCCACACTGTCTAAATTTGAACTTCAAAAAATTAGACAAATAACAGAGTATATTGTGGATAACCCAGAAGTGCAACATTCTATTAGTACACTCTGCGCTCAAGTAAGTATGTCGCCAGCCAAACTTCAAGAAGGTTTTAAAAGTATGCATAATACAACCGTTGCAGATTTTATAAGAAATGTAAGAGTAGAAAAAGCCGAAAAACTTTTAACAGACACCGATTTAAACATCTCTGAAATTGTATATACTATTGGATTAACTAGTAGAAGTTATTTTTGCAAAATATTTAAACAAAAATATTCTTGTAGCCCAAAGCGTTATAGAAAAAAAATAAGAACAACTTCTGCTGAAGTTAATTTATAATAAAAAAGGATATCTAAAATTAGATATCCTTTCTATTTGAATAGTTATTAAACCAACCCAAATAACTAATCAACTATATCTTCTAATCCTTTAATAGTATTTAATCCAACTTCTATTTTAGATTTTTGATCTTGTAAAATAGATTTAGTAGACGATGGTAAACTTACATCATTCATAACATCATCATATTCACTAACTGCAGCTTTTTCACCTCTAATAGACTCTTCTAACATGCTTTCTTCGTTTTCGTTAGAGAATAACGCCTTAGTATCCATCCAAGCTCTATGCAATGTTCCTTTTACACTTCCACCTTTATCTATTTCTTGTCCAAATGCTTGAATTTCTTGTTTTAGTTCATGTCCAAAATCATAACGCTGCTGTGCTTTATTACTAAAATAGTTTTTAAGTCCAGCGTGGTCTACATTCTCTGCAGCCTTTTTGTAACCTTTTTCTGCATCGTAAGTTCTTTCTAATAAATTATTAAGTTTTTTTCCAACTTCTTCTGTGTATGTTCCCATGATTTTTGTTTTAAATTAATATTTATGTGAGATAATAGTAATTATCACTACAGTAAATTTAATCTTAAATTAGAAGTTATGTTGACCTAAATAAATTGAATAATAGCTCAAAAAATTACTAATTTTTTTAACAAAACACTTTGTTAAATTATAACTAAGAAACTAAATCTAAACCTTTAAATCTGGTTTAAATTTATCTAACAAAAATAGTAATGCTTCCTCGGTATTAGATAAGTTTAAGTGCTTGTTTTTATTAGAATCTATAATTTTAAAAGCTTCAGAAATAGTATCATCTTGATAACTTTTAACTAATATTGGATGCACGTAATATTTTTTACAAACATTTCTTGTATTTCCTAATGCTTTTGCGGCTGCATCAAAACTAGTTAGTATATTTTTATCTTTTTGTTTTTCATTTTTAGTTAAGCCTAAATCATATAAAGTATCTAAAAACACAACAGATGCTGCCCAAGTTCTAAAATCTTTAGCTGTAAAATGTTGTTCGCATAACGAAAAAATATAATCGTTAACCATACTACTATCTATGGTATGTTTTTCGCCATCTGCATCATAATATTTAAAAAGTTCCCAACCTGGTAATTCTTGGCATTTATTAACGAGATAGATGAGTTTTTTATTACGCAAACTAATACAGTGCTCTTTACCTTTTTTACCTGTAAATTCAAATTTAATTTTATCTCTACTTACATTTACATGTCTTGTTCTTAAGGTAGATAAACCGTAAGTTTTATTGCGTTTAGCATATTGTGTATTACCAATTCTAATATGGGTTTCCTCCATTAACTTTACAATAAGTGCTAAAGTTTTTGTTTTAGGCCAACCTTTTTGGTTGAGATCTTTATCTATTTGTTCTCGAATTAATGGTAATAACTCACCAAAAAAACGCATTCTGTAAAACTTAGTTTGATTTCTAATTTTGTTCCAGATGGGATGGTAACGGTATTGCTTTCTTGCTTTAGCATCTCTACCTGTTGCTTGTAAATGTGTATTTTCTAAATAAGAAATACTTACTTTTTTCCATGCTGGAGGTATTACAAGTTTATTTATACGGTTTAACTCAATTTCATCTTTTATAGGTTTTCCTTTAAATTCGTAAACAAATGACTTTTGCTTTCGTTTACGTTTAATTTTCAATTCGTTTTCGCTAGCATAAACCAAATTTAATTTTTCAATTGCAAGCTCTGGCTCTACCCAAAGTTGTTTTAAAAAAGCATCGCTATTTAATTTTTTAGACATATAACTAGATCTAGCGTTGAGATTCTATATAGTCTTGATAGTCTTTAGATAACGCTGTTTTATCTTTATCTGCTAACACTTTTCCTGCCATTTGAAATATAGTATGTTCTTCATCATCTAAATGGTGTTCTACTTCTTCTTTTAATTTTTTTGCTACTTTTAACCATCCAGAAGAATCATAATCCATAGCTTCAAGCTCTTCTAATATTTCATCAATTTCATGGTGTTCTGCTATAGCATGTCTTGCTTGTTCTTGAGTTAAATCATCGTCAATTAATGGAATGTAAAAAAAACGTTCTTCTCCATCTTCATGTATTTTTAACTCTTGCTTTACTTTTTTAAAAAGTTCATCTCTTTCTTTAGAGTCGCCAGTTGTTTTTACTAACTTATCTAATAAATCTCTTTGGATGTCATGGTCTTTTCTTAAGGCTTCAAATATATTCATAATATAAGTTTTTGGTTTTTAGTTTATTATAAATTTATTAAATTTTAATTTTAATTCTTTTTTATAAAAATTAATTTCTTCAGCAAATAAAAAAATCGGCATAAATACCGATTTTTATTAATCTTTAAAATTGCGTTATTATCTTCTAAATAATTTTTTTAGTAGTACCATAGAACCAAACTTTCCTGCTAACTTAATTCCTGTTTGCATCCACTGTGTTGGTTGTACACTTTGTTTTAGTTCTCCTCGTACTGCCTTTAGTTCTTCCTTTGCAATTTGTCGTTCTAAACTTAAACGTTTTAAATCTAATTCTATGTCTTTAAAACTATTGTATACTTTATTCATCTTTAAAAAAAGTTTTTGAGATTTTTTGAATAACAAATGTGTTAATGTAACTTCTAAGTAAAAAAAGTATAATTGCTAGTACTAAAAAAATAAACCCTACGATTAAAAATCCTGTAGTATAATTATCTAGTATTTTACCTATGTACAATGACAGTGATATTGCTAAAAAAAATATACCTATTAATAGAATTCCACCTACAGCTAAAACTTTAAAAAGCATGCTAACAGATTTTGTTAGTTGCTCGAAAATTTTAAGCTTATAAAATTCTTGTGTTTTTTTTAGGTATAATTCAGATTTATCAACAGCTTTGGTTGAGGCGTTATTTATCGATTCAAATACAGACATTTATTATACAGTTTTCTTTAAATCTGTATCCTTTTGCAATTGCTTATTTTTTTCTTTTAAAGCTTCTAACTTTTTTTCTAAGGTGCTTATAATATCATCTGCTTTATAACTTGCGTTAGATACTACACTTTCTAATTGAGTTTCTAAAGTTGCTTTACCAGAACTTACGGTATTTTGTATTTGATCTTTTAAATCTACAGCTCCTGCTGCAACTTTATCCTTTGCCAAAATAGCTTCATCTGTTAATTTTCTACGGGTATTAACACCTTTATCTGGTGCAAATAAAATTCCTAAAGTTGCTCCTATTGCAGATCCTAATAAAAGACCTAATGCTGTATTACTAGTATTACTCATATTTTTAATTTTAGTTGTTAATATTGTTGTTATCTTGTTAGTAAATAAGCTACTAACGCTCTAAACAAAGTTACAATTTGCATTACAACTTACTCTTAAAATTAACTTAAAGAAACTGCTAAATGTTTGTTAATCTATCACCAAAAGTGCGATTTTTAAGAAATTTTGTAGAATTTTATCAATGAATCAACAAAAATATGAAGAATACACTAACCACATACAATCCTTATAATGGTAAAAAGCTTGATGATTACGAGGTGTTTTCTAAACAAAAAACACAATCTGTACTCAACGCATCTCATAGCACTTTTCAAGACTGGAAATTAACAAGCATAAAAAAGCGAACCAATTTACTTATTAAACTTGGAGATGTTTTAAATGAAAATATTGAAAAATATAGTAAACTCATCACCTTAGAAATGGGCAAACCTATTTCTCAAAGTCGAGCAGAAATTGAAAAATGTATATTGCTTTGTGATTTTTATGAAAAAAATGCCGATAGATTTCTATCCGATCAAATAATTGAAACCGAAGCACACGAGAGTTTTGTAAGCTACGATCCCTTAGGTGTAATTTTAGCAGTAATGCCATGGAATTATCCTTTTTGGCAAGTATTTAGATTTGCCGTACCAACACTAACTGCAGGAAATACTGGCTTATTAAAACACGCATCAAACGTTACAGGTTGCGCTTTAGCAATACAAGAAATTTTTGAGCAAGCAGGCTATCCTATTGGATGTTTTCAAACCTTAGTAACAGATCATGACACTATAGAAAACTTAATTCAAGATAGCAAAATTAAAGCTGTATCCTTAACAGGTAGCGAAAAAGCAGGAGTTAGCATTGCAAGTACAGCAAGCAAAGTGCTTAAAAAATCTGTTTTAGAGCTAGGCGGAAATAACGCTTGTATAGTTTTAGATGATGCAGATTTAGATAAATATCTAGATACAATGGTTAATGCAAGATTTCAAAACTCTGGACAAAGCTGTATAGCAGCAAAAAGATTTATTGTTACAGAAGGCATTTATGATGAATTTTTAGAAAAATTTAAATCTAAAGTTGAAAGTTATACGTTTGACGATCCTTTAAAAGAAAGCACAAAAATAGGAACTCAAGCAAGAGAAGATTTAGCCGAAGATTTAAAACAACAAATTGAAGCCTCTATAAAAAAAGGTGCTAAGGTATTATTAGGTAATAAAAAAGAAAAAGCCTATTTCTCTCCAACAATACTAACAGATATTACAGAAGATATGGAAGTATTTAAAGAGGAAACTTTTGGGCCAGTAGCTCCAATTATTAAAGCTAAAAATTTAGATGATGCTATAGAAAAAGCATCAAACAGTAAATTTGGACTTGGCACTATGCTCTTTACAAAAGACATTGAAACCGCAAGAAAAAAAATTATACATATTGAAGATGGCGCTTTTTTTATAAACGAATTAGTAAAATCTGATCCAAGACTGCCGTTTGGAGGCACAAAAGCTTCTGGTTATGGTAGAGAATTATCAAACGAAGGTATACATGAGTTTGTAAACATAAAAACTGTATACATAAATAAGTAATAACTAACAAAAACAAAAATAATGAGCTTAATTAAAGACGAAGACGAAAAAAGAAATGATTATATTTTACAAAAAGATAAAACAACTAAAGGTGTTTCAACTTTTGTAATTATAGCATTAATAGTTCTGGTAGTAGGCGTTGTAGCCTCAGGACTAATATTTAAGTGGTTCTAAACACTTATAGTTATAAATAAAAAAAATCCAATCTAAATTTAGATTGGATTTTTTTGTCGGGGTGGCAGGATTCGAACCTGCGGCCTCCACGTCCCAAACGTGGCGCGATAACCGGGCTACGCTACACCCCGAATTTAGAATTCTAACTTAAAAAAGATATTATTCTAGTTTTAGGAGGTGCAAATATAACTTATTTTATAAATTACAGTGTATAATTTATCGTAAATTGTAAAAACTTTTTTTTCTCATGAAAATAAAAACACTATCGCTATACCTTTTTGTATTAATTTCAACCTTGAGTTGCGCTCAAGATAAAAACCCTATAAACACCAAAAACACCCACCAAATCATTGTACCAGAGCTAAATAATCCTTGGGGATTTGTTTTTCTTCCAGATGGCTCTATATTAATAAATGAAAAAGAAGGAAAAATAATACACTATACAAATAATAAAAAAATTGAAATAACTGGCTTACCAGAAATTTATGTTCGCGGTCAAGGAGGTTTATTAGATATTGCTTTACATCCAGATTTTAAGAACAATGGTTGGATATATTTCTCTTATGCTTCACCAAAAGGAGAAAATAAAGGTGGAAATACAGCAATTATGAGAGCAAAAATAAAAAACAACACATTAATAGATAAACAACTATTATATAAAGCAGAGCCCAACACTACAAAAGGGCAACATTTTGGGTCTAGAATTGTTTTTGATAAAAACGGATATTTATTTTTTACCATTGGAGAACGTGGCGCACGCGATGTTAACCCACAAGACTTATCTAGAGATGGTGGTAAAGTATATAGGTTAAATGATGATGGCAGCATACCAAAAGACAACCCGTTTGTTAATACCAAAGGCGCAAAAAAAGCAATATGGTCTTACGGGCATCGCAATCCGCAAGGCATGGAACTACATCCAGATACAAAAGAAATATGGACACATGAACATGGACCAAAAGGTGGTGATGAAATAAATATTATAAAAAAAGGTAAAAATTATGGTTGGCCTGTAATTACTTACGGCAAAAATTATTCTGGAACTAGTATTACAGATAAAACAAAGCAAAAAGGCATGGAGCAACCATTGCATTATTGGACGCCATCTATAGCTCCAAGCGGTATGGCTTTTATAAACTCAAAAAAATACGGTGACTGGAATGGTAGCTTACTCGTTGGCTCTTTAAAATTCACTTACCTAGATCGCTGTGAAATTAAAAATGGAAAAGTAGTTAAAGAAGAAAGACTATTAGATGGTATTGGAAGAGTAAGATCTATTGAGCAAGGTCCAGACGGTTTTATTTATGTTGGTGTAGAAAATTTAGGAATTGTAAAACTAATTAGAGAATAAATATGAAATTATTAAGCTTCGGTTTTTGCATGCTATTTTTATTAAGTAGTTGTAATTCATCTAATAAAAAATTAGCTCAAAAAAGTGAATTTGAAAAACAGGATTTTTCTGAAGGCAAACAAGTTTATGAAGATTTTTGCATGCAATGTCACATGGCTAACGGTAAAGGTGTACCAAGAGCATTTCCGCCTTTGGCAAAATCAGATTATCTTAAAAATAAAAGAGAAGCAAGCATTAAAGCTATAAAATATGGGTTATCTGGAAGCATTACAGTAAACGGTAAAGTATATAATAGCAATATGGCACCGCAAGGTTTAAGCAACAAAGAAATTGCAGATGTAATGAACTACATTACAAATAGTTGGGGTAACGAAAACACATCGTTAATAACTGAAGAAGAAGTTTCAAAGATTCAACGCTAAAAGTTTGTTCTAAATTCCTAAATTTGCTCGGTTAAATTTAATAAATAAAAAACATGTTAATAATAGGAATTGCTGGCGGTACTGGTTGCGGAAAAACTACAGTAGTAGAGCAAATAATGAATGAATTGCCAGACGGTGAAGTTGGTATAATATCTCAAGACTCTTACTATAAAGATACAACTGGATTAACCTACGAAGAGCGTGTAAATATTAATTTTGATCACCCTAAATCAATAGATTTTAAACTTTTAAGACAACATTTAACAACCTTAAAAGCCGGAAATAGTATAGAACAACCTGTATATTCTTTTGTAGACCATAACAGAACAAAAGAAACAATTACTACATTACCAAAACGCGTAATGATTGTAGAAGGTATTTTAATACTTAGTAAACCAAAAATTCGTAATATGTTTGATATTAAAATTTTTGTGCATGCAGATAGTGATGAGCGTTTAATTAGACGTTTAAAAAGAGATATCGCTGAACGCGGAAGAGATATAGACGAGGTTTTAACACGTTACCAAACCACTTTAAAACCAATGCATCAACAATTTATAGAACCTATGAAAGAGTATGCAGATTTAATAATACCAAACAACAAATACAATACTGTTGCAGTAGATATAGTTAGAACTATTATTAACGATAAATTAGATTAGTGCTTAAATATTTCAAAAATATCTTTTTATTAATATTCACAGCTTTTGCCTTGTGGATGTTATTTTTTGATAGCAACTCGTTATTAATACACAACGAACTTAATAACGAAATTAAAGCTATAGAAAACGAAAAAGAATATTACAGAAAAGAAATAGCTAAAGACAACAAAGCTATAAAAGAGCTAAAAAAAGAAGAAGGTCTCGAGAAATTTGCAAGAGAAGAATATTACATGAAGCGCGATAACGAAGACATTTATATAATAGAATATCAAGACAGTACCAAAGCAGAAAATTAAAATGAATAAACCATTATTTAAAGATTTTGAAGGTGTTTCTGCTAAAGCATGGAAACAAAAAATTCAAGCCGATTTAAAAGGTGCAGATTATAATGATACTTTAATTTGGTCTACACCAGAAGATATTAACGTTAAACCGTTTTATCATAAAACAGATTTTGATGAGAAACCAATTTTAGAAACACCATCAAACTCATGGCATATTTGCCAAAGTATTTTCGTGTTTGATGTAGAAAAATCTAATACAAAAGCTATAGATGCTTTAAATCGTGGTGCAGAAAGCATTAAATTTATTATACCTAATAAAGAGGTTTCAATACCTACTTTATTACAAAATATTCCTACTACTACTCCACTCTATTTTCAATTACAATTTTTAGATTCAGAATATGTAAACACAATAACAAAAGCGTTTCAAAACGCACATATTCAAACCGATATTATTGGAAATTTAGCAAGATCTGGAAATTGGTATTCTAATTTAAATAGTGATCACGAGCAACTTAATAAAATTGCATCCAATTCTACAAATACATTAAGTGTAGATTTAAGCTTATATCAAAATGCTGGTGCAACTATAGTACAACAATTAGCTTATAGTTTAGCGCATGCTAATGAGTATTTAAACCATTTTCAAACTAGTTTAAAATCTCAAATTACATTTAATGTATCGGTTGGCACCAATTACTTTTTCGAAATTGCAAAATTACGAGCGTTAAGAGTGCTTTATAAAACCTTAGCATTAGAATATAACCTACCTGGAGATTGTAACATTATTGCAATACCAACAAAACGTAACAAAACACTTTACGATTACAACACAAATATGCTTCGTACTACTACAGAGTGTATGAGTGCAATTCTTGGTGGAGCAAATACAATTTGTAATTTACCATATGATGCTTTATACCATAAAGACAACGAATTTGGTGAACGTATTGCTAGAAACCAATTATTGGTTTTAAAGCATGAAAGCTATTTTGATAGTGTTGAAAATGCTTCAGATGGTTCTTATTACATAGAAAGCCTAACCATTCAACTGGCAGAAAAAGCATTAGATCTTTTTAAAAACATTGAAGCCAACGGCGGTTTTTTAAACCAATTAAAAGAAGGTCTTATCCAGAAAAAAATTAAAGAAAGCGCTACAAGCGAACAAGACCGTTTTAATAATGGCGAACTTACATTGTTAGGCACAAATAAACACCCTAATAAAAATGATAGAATGAAAGAGGAATTAGAACTTTATCCTTTTTTAAAAATGAATGCCAGAAAAACGTTAATTGAACCTATTTTAGAGAAACGTTTAGCAGAAACCTTAGAACAAAACAGATTAAAAACAGAATAAATATTTAAAAAATGAAGACAATTTCTAAACTTTTAATTTTAGCTATTTTAGTAAGCTTTTCAAGCTGTGACAATTCTAAAAACCAAATAGAATACAAATTTGCTTCAAGCCCAAAAGTATTGGCCTGTGAAATTTCAAATGGTGAACTATATAATGAAGCAATTCATTCTTTTGAAAATGACATTCTTGCCTTTTATGACAAAAATGCAAAAAGTAATAAATTTAAAGCATACTCTGGTTTTATAAATAACTTAAATAATGGTAGAATACAATTTGATTTAATTCCCAGTAAGCATAGTGTAGAACTAGCTCATGCCTTAAAACAAGAATCTAAACTTTGGTCTACAAAAAATAAAACAACTACACTAAATTACTCACACCCAATAGTAGATTGTATTGCTAATAATATAAAAACACAATATATTAAAGAAACTTTTAATGCTTTGTTAGCTACAAATAGTATGCGCAAAAATTTAATTTTACCACCTTTACAAGGTGCTTCTAGATCAATCCAAACAGACGGAAGTTTAATTGCTTTTTTAGCTTTTGAATATTATTATCCTAACATTTGGAACTTAGATCCAGAAACTATTAAAACATTAGAAGCACCTAAACAACCAAAAATAGACTTTAATAAAACGCCTACAACAACTAGACCTAGAGTAACAGATAAAAAAGATTCTCACGCAGGACATAATCACGATTAATGAGCAAAAAAAACCTTCAACATATAAGCATAAAATCTAGTAATAATCAAAGCAGTACAAATGTAAAAACTACAACTACTGCAGAAGATATAGCTATTAAATCTATATACTCTAAAAAAGATTTAGATAGTTTAGAACATTTAGATTTTGTAGCAGGCATTGCACCAAATTTACGAGGTCCATATTCTACCATGTACGTTCGTAGACCATGGACTATTAGGCAATATGCAGGATTTTCTACTGCTGAAGAAAGCAATGCCTTTTATCGCAGAAATCTTGAAGCAGGACAAAAAGGACTATCAGTAGCTTTCGATTTAGCTACACATCGTGGTTACGATAGTGATCATGAACGCGTGGTTGGAGATGTAGGAAAAGCAGGTGTCGCTATTGATAGTGTAGAAGACATGAAAGTTTTATTTAACCAAATACCGTTAGATAAAATGTCGGTTTCCATGACAATGAATGGTGCCGTTTTACCAATATTAGCTTTTTATATTGTTGCTGCCGAAGAACAAGGTGTAAAACCCGAAGCATTAGCAGGAACTATTCAAAATGATATTTTGAAGGAATTTATGGTGCGTAATACATACATTTATCCACCAACACCTTCAATGAAAATCATTTCGGATATTTTTGAATACACGAGCAAGAACATGCCTAAATTTAATAGCATTAGTATTTCTGGTTACCATATGCAAGAAGCTGGTGCTACTTGTGATATTGAGTTAGCTTACACCTTAGCAGATGGTTTAGAATATATTAGAAAAGGCTTAGCAGCAGGAATGGATATAGATACTTTTGCTCCTAGACTTTCTTTCTTTTGGGCTATTGGGATGAATCATTTTATGGAAATCGCAAAAATGCGAGCTGCTAGAATGTTATGGGCTAAACTAGTAAAACAATTTAATCCAAAAAACCCAAAATCGCTTGCTCTAAGAACGCATTGCCAAACAAGCGGATGGAGTTTAACAGAGCAAGATCCTTTTAATAATGTAGCACGTACAACTATTGAAGCTGCTGCAGCTGCATTTGGCGGTACACAAAGTTTACATACTAATGCGTTAGACGAAGCTATTGCCTTACCAACAGATTTCTCTGCCAGAATTGCAAGAAACACTCAAATATTTCTACAAGAAGAAACCAATATTACAAAAACAGTAGATCCTTGGGCTGGAAGTTATTATGTTGAAAAACTAACACATGATATTGCACAAAAAGCATGGTCTTTAATTGAAGAAGTTGAAGAACTGGGAGGCATGACAAAAGCAATTGAAGCTGGTATTCCTAAACTTAGAATTGAAGAAGCCGCTGCAAGAAAACAAGCACGAATAGACTCTGGACAAGACGTAATTGTTGGTGTTAATAAATATGTTTTAAAAGAAGAAGATCCTTTACATATTTTAGAAGTAGACAATCAAACGGTAAGACGTCAACAAATTGAAAGCTTAAATAAAATTAAAGCCGAAAGAAACACCCAAAAAGTTGAACAAGCATTAAATAATTTAACGCAAGCTGCTAAATCTGGTAAAGAAAATTTATTAGCTTTAGCCGTAGAAGCTGCACGAGAACGTGCAACTTTAGGAGAAATTAGTGATGCTTTAGAAACTGTATTTGGCAGATATAAAGCACAAATAAAATCATTTTCTGGCGTGTATAGTAAAGAAATTAAAGACGATTCGTCTTTTGCAAAAGCAAAAGAACTAGCAGACCAATTTGCAGAACAAGATGGTAGAAGGCCACGTATTATGATTGCAAAAATGGGACAAGATGGTCATGATCGTGGTGCAAAAGTTGTAGCAACAGGCTATGCAGATGTTGGCTTTGATGTAGATATTGGACCATTATTTCAAACACCAAAAGAAGCTGCAAAACAAGCAGTAGAAAACGATGTGCATGTTTTAGGAGTTTCTTCTCTTGCTGCCGGTCACAAAACATTAGTTCCACAAGTAATAGAAGAATTAAAACAATATGGCCGAGAAGATATTATGGTAATTGTTGGTGGTGTAATACCAAAACAAGATTACCAATATCTATTTGATGCTGGTGCTGTAGCTGTATTTGGACCAGGAACCAAAATTAGCGAAGCAGCTATTACACTTCTAGAGATATTAATAGATTAGTATTTTAAATATCAAATTTATAAAACAAAAAATTCTAGAATATTTGAAACAATTAATCTAAAATAGACTACTTGGAATAACAATTGCACTAATTTTTATTATATAATAATAAACTATGAAAAGCATAAAACATAAACACTACTTTACAATTTTAAGATGTTTATGGTTATGCTTTTTTTCGTTTTTTAGCTTTGGGCAACAAACTATTACCAAAGATTCTACTGCAATAAAAAATACAGTAGAAAACCATAACTCGACAATAAAAAATAAACAAAAAAAAACCATTTTATTTAATGGCGTTGATGGACCTTATATAATTAAAGACACTTTATATAGAGTTAACAGAGAAAATAAACTTATAGTTTCTCCACTAACAATTAAAGACTCAATACTTGTTGAAACAGACAATAAAGATTTTAACACCTTTTTTGTAGCATTACAGCCAGAGTATTTTGTACCCGATACAAATTATGAGCTACCAAAGAAAATGGTTGTAATATCAGATATTGAAGGAAATTATAATGGCTTCGCTGGTTTTTTGTTTGCAAATAAAATAATCGATGAAAATCACAATTGGATTTTTAAAGATGGCCATTTAGTTTTAGGTGGTGATTTTGTAGATCGCGGTATAAATGTAACCCAAGTATTGTGGTTAATTTATAAACTAGAATATCAAGCCAAAAAACATGGTGGAATGATTCATTTTATTTTAGGGAATCATGAAATATTAAATTTTCATGGTGATTATAGATATAATCAAGGTAAATACATAAAAATTGCTCAAGAAATAAGTCAATTAAAAAATAAAAAAGAAGCACTTAAACACCTTTACTCCCAACATTCTGAACTTGGAAAATGGTTAGCCACCAAAAATGTTGCAGAAAAAATTGGAGAATATTTATTTGTACATGCAGGACTTAGTCCAGAAATACTAGATTACGAATTAAGTTTAAGTGATATAAATAATCTTATTCGTTTAAGGTTTGATACCATTAAAAAACCCAAAAACAAAACACTTAATTTTTTATATAGCCCAAAAGGTCCTTTTTGGTATCGTGGTTTAGTAAAAACAAGGTTTCAATACGACAGAATTAAAAAAGAAGAGCTTGATGCTATTTTAAGATATTACGATGTTAAAAAAATAGTTATTGGTCATACTCCTGTAAATGAAATTTCTACTGATTTTAGTGGAAAAATTATTAGAACCGATGTGCATCACGGTTACCAAAAATTCTCTGGAGATACAAAAGGCTTACTTATTGAAAATGGTATAGAATATATTATTGACGATAAAGCAAATAAAACATTATTACAGCAATAATTATAGGCTATTAAAATAGTTATCTAAAATATTAAGTCTATCCTCCAACCATTGCTTTAAATACTCATAATGTTCTTTATTAGAGACTTCGTTTAATTTATTTTGCCATACTAATTGTTCACGCTCATAAATTTTATTTTTAGTAAATTCATTATAAAGCTTATCTACTTTTGCTAATAAAGTTTCATAACTATATTCATTTGTTTTTAAAGCATTCCATCGTGATTTTACTTTGGTTTTATAGTCATTAGGGTTTAGTTCCAATAACCTATTAAACAGCCCATTTCCTAAAATATCTTTTCTATATTTTTCCTGCTTACCATCTTGTATAATTCCCATTACTCCGTCTAAATCCCAGGCTACAAAAAAGTAAGGTTCACCAGTATTATATTTAGCTAAATAGTAATTTTTTCCAAGATTATCTGTTGCTCTAACTACATTTATAAAAATATAGTAATCAATTACATTTTCAATATGCACATTATTTTCAATTGTATTTTTAAACAAATCATCACTACCATTAACCACTAAATCTTGAAACTTAGCTAAATCTTTCCATTCGGCTTTATAATCTATAAAAGGATACTCAATCCTCCAACCATTCCAATGTGGAAAGAGGTTATTGTATTTTGGAGATTTTGTAAAGTCTGGTCCACCTTTATACGAGTTGGCTTTAAATAATTCGCCGTGTATATTTTTACCTTCGTTTTCTTTTAATTGTAATTGTTTTCTGTCTATAGATTCTGAAAATTGATACAAACCGTAATACTCATCATTTTTAAATAACTCTACATAAGCAATATCAATTCCGCTTTTAGCTTTTGGTTCTAGCTTAGAGTAATAAGGCTCATGAACTTTAGTCCATAATTTAGCCGAAATATGAGATCGTAAACGTAAAGGCTCATTAAACATACCATCAAGAATCCAGTCATCATCAGACCTTAGTCCTTTAAATTTCAAATCTTTTTTCTGTTTAGTAATACTATCATTCCAAAACTCTATATCAAAAGATTTTTTCGCAAATGTTAGTGACAAATTTCCACGATGTCTCACACCCATTGTGCTTTTAATATGTTCACCAGCATTATAATAACAAAAATAACCTGGGATTTTATTGTTTCGGTTTATTTTAGGGTCGTCTATAGTAACTTGTACTACAGGCAATTTTGTAATATAAAGTGTATAATCACGCCCATTGTTAACACTATATGCTTCAGCATAAGACAATGTTTTTACCACGTTTTCAAACTTTAAAACAGTATTAAACTTAACTTGGCTAATACTTTTATTTTCAGCATTAATAGAATCTAAATCCTTAATATGCCAAACAATAATTTTATTTTTATTATCGATACCGTAACTACCTGCTTCAGCTATAATTTCTTGAGCAAATATGAGGTTTACACTAAAAAAAATAATAACCAATATTAAAACTTGCTTAAGTTGCTTCATTGTTCTGTTTATATTTTGCATATATGTTAAAGTAACAAATTATTTTTAACTCTACTACACTCATTTTTTAGCAATTGTTATGCCTAAGGCAGAAATTAACTTAAAATTTAAATTTCTTACATAAAATGTTAAAATTTTATCAAAACAAAAACTTAATCTGCTTAAATTATTAACTTAATAAACTATTAATCAAACAAAACAAACAATTCATGAATGTATCAAAATTCAGGAAGTTAGTGTTTACAACACTAATTACCACATCCATTATGCTATTTTCTACAGTATCAAAAGCTCAGGAAAAGCCAACCAAAACTTTACAAACTTCACAAAAAGTCCCTTTTAACCCAGAAGTAAAAACAGGTGTTTTAAGCAATGGACTTACATACTACATAAAAAATAATGGCAAGCCAGAAAACAAAGTAGAACTGCGCTTAGTTATTAATGCCGGTTCTATTTTAGAAGATAAAGACCAACTAGGTTTAGCTCACTTTATGGAGCACATGAATTTTAACGGAACCAAGAATTTTAAAAAAAATGAATTAGTAGATTATCTACAAAGCATAGGTGTAAAATTTGGTGCGCATTTAAATGCCTACACAAGTTTTGATGAAACTGTATACATTTTACCAATACCTAGTGAAGATCCTGAAAAACTAGAAAAAGGATTTCAAATTTTAGAAGATTGGGCACATAATGCACTATTAACCGAAGAAGAAATTGATAACGAACGAGGTGTTGTTTTAGAAGAATTAAGGCTAGGTAAAGGCGCAAACGAACGCATGATGCAACGCTACTTACCTAAACTAATGTATGGGTCGCAGTACGCAAAAAGATTACCTATTGGAACCCAAGAAAGTATAGAAAATTTTACTTACGAAAGTTTAAGACGCTTTTATAAAGATTGGTACAGACCAGATTTAATGTCTGTTATGGCTGTAGGAGATGTTGATGTTGCCACATTAGAAGAAAAAATAAAAACACATTTTGGACGTATTGCTCCTGCTAAAAGCCCAAGAAAAAGAGATGTTTTTTATGTACCAAATCATGATGAAACATTTGTTGCTATAGAGTCTGACAAAGAAGCCTCTTTCTCTCAAGTACAAGTCATGTTTAAAGACTCAAACAATGCTAAAGTTGAAGAAACGGTAGAAGATTATAGAAAATCTATGGCAAAAAGCTTGTTTTCACAAATGATTAATACAAGACTAGGAGAATTAAGAAATAGCGAAAATCCTCCGTTTGTATTTGGCTCTAGCTTTTATGGCGGTACTTGGGCACGAACAAAAAACGCATACCAATCTTTTGCAATGACGAGTGAAACAGACCAATTAAAAGCATTAAAAGCGCTTTTAGAAGAAAACGAACGTGTTAAACGTTATGGATTTCAACAAGGCGAATTTGAAAGAGCTAAAAAAAGAATGTTAGCCAGCATGGAAAAGTCTTTTAAAGATAAAGACAAAATGGAATCTAACAGAATTATTGGAGAGTACATTAGACATTTTCTTGAAGGAGAAGTAATGCCTGGTATTACCTGGGAATACAATATGTATAAAAACGAACTACCAAACATTACCTTAGAAGAAGTTAATAGTTTAATTAAAAACTACTTAAGAGACGATAATAGAGTTATTGTAATTACAGGACCAGAAAAAGAAGGCTTAGAAAAGGTTACAGAAGCACAGGTAAAAACATTATTAAACGGATTAAAAGATGCAGATATAAAACCTTACGAAGACGAAGCTGTCGCTTCTTCTTTAATTTCTAAACTTCCTCCAAAAGGTAGTATTACAAATACTGTTAAAGATGAAAAATTAGGCACTACTACTCTTACACTTAGTAATGGAGCAACAGTAACTTATAAGAAAACAGATTTTAAAAATGATGAAATTATGTTTGAAGCCTTTAGCTTTGGCGGTAATTCATTATACACAGATGCAGACTATAAAGCCACAAATTTTGCTAATGGAGGTTTAGCTGAAGCTGGAGTAAACGGTTTCGACAAAACGCAATTAAGCAAAATGTTATCTGGTAAAATTGTAAATGTTAGACCAAGCATTGGTACTTATAGCGAGAATTTTAGAGGTTCATCTACACCAAAAGATCTTGAAGAATTATTTCAGTTAACGCATTTATATTTTACAGCATTAAATAAAGACGAGAAAGCATACAACTCATATATCAATAAACAAAAAGCATTTATTGGTAATATGTTATCAAATCCGCAAACATTCTTCTCTATAGAAATGGGTAAATTTATGTATGGAAAAAGTCCAAGATACATGGGATTTCCAACACCAGAAGCGTTTGACGCAGCAGATTACGACTTGGCATATAAAAAATACAAAGAACGTTTTGCAGATGCTGGAGATTTTAAATTTTACTTTGTAGGTAATATAGACGAAGCTAAAATTAAAGCATTTTCAGAAAAATACTTAGCCAGTTTACCAACAAATAATAGTAACGAAAAATATATAGTTACAGATTTTAGACCACTTACAGGACAACACACAAAAATTGTAGAAAAAGGAACCGACGAAAAAAGTTCAGTTAGAATAACCTATCACGGTCCAACAACGTACAATGCTAAAGAAGCTCATGCACTTACAAGTTTAGGAGAAATTTTAACCATAAAATTAGTCGAAAAATTAAGAGAAGAAGAAGGTGGCGTTTATGGTGCTGGAGCAAGAGGAAGCATTAGTAAAATGCCTTATGGTTGGTTTAATTTTAACATAAGCTTTCCATGCGGTCCAGAAAATGTTGAAAAACTTAAAAATGCTGCTTTAGCAGAAGTAGACAAGCTAATAAAAAACGGCCCAACAGAAAAAGACCTCGCAAAGGTAAAAGAAGCACAACTTTTAGAAAGAAAAGAACAGCTAAAACAAAATCGTTTTTGGATGAATTTGCTTAAAAATGCAGACTATCAAGACAAAGATGCTAAAAGAATTTTTACGTTTGAAGATGATGTAAATAACTTAACTAAAGAATTTTTACAAACTATAGCTAAAAAATACTTAACCAATGGTTATATTTTAGGTATTCATAATCCTGAAAAAGCATAAAAAGCTTTATAATTAATACGTTAACAAAGCAGCTAGAAATAGCTGCTTTATTTATTTTACCAACTGTTAACAACTTCCATTTTTAAAACCCATAAATAATTGTATTTTTACGCTGGACTTTAAATATTAAATTCCCTAATAAAACCAAATCATTTAATGGGTAAAATAATCGCCATTGCCAATCAAAAAGGAGGAGTTGGAAAAACAACTACATCTGTAAACTTAGCAGCTTCTTTAGGTGTTCTTGAAAAAAAAGTATTACTTATAGATGCAGATCCACAAGCAAATTCTACATCTGGTTTAGGCCTGGATGTTGAAGCTGTAGAAATTGGTACCTATCAACTTTTAGAACATACTAATAGCGCAAAAGATGCTATTATAAGTACTAATACTCCTAATTTAGATATCATTCCGGCTCACATAGACTTAGTTGCTATTGAAATAGAATTAGTAGATAAGGATCAACGTGAATACATGATGAAAAGGGCTTTAGAAGCTATAAAAGATGACTATGATTACATCTTAATAGATTGCGCTCCATCTTTAGGCTTGCTAACTTTAAATGCTTTAACAGCAGCAGATGCTGTTATTATTCCTATTCAATGCGAATATTTTGCACTTGAAGGTTTAGGGAAATTATTAAACACTATAAAAAGTGTTCAAAAAATACACAATTCGGCATTAGATATTGAAGGTTTACTTTTAACTATGTACGATTCTAGATTGCGTTTATCTAATCAAGTTGTTGAAGAAGTTCAAAAACATTTTAACGATATGGTTTTTGAAACCATAATACAACGTAACGTTAAATTAAGTGAAGCACCAAGTTACGGCGAAAACATTATAAATTATGATGCATCAAGTAAAGGTGCAGCAAACTATTTAAGTTTAGCAAAAGAAATAATAAATAAAAACTCCTAAACATGGCGAAGGCAACAAAGAAACAGGCTTTAGGTAGAGGACTTTCGGCTTTATTAAAAGACCCAAGTAACGATATACAATCTGCAGAAGATAAAAATGCAGACAAAGTAGTAGGTAATATTATAGAATTAGAATTATCTGCTATAGAAATGAATCCATTTCAACCAAGAACAAACTTTAACGAAGAATCTCTACGCGAGTTAGCCTCTTCTATTAAAGAACTTGGAGTTATACAACCAATTACGGTAAGAAAATTAGGCTATGATAAATACCAATTAGTATCTGGAGAACGTCGTTTTCGCGCCTCTACGCTTATTGGCTTAGAAACAATTCCAGCATACATACGTATTGCAAACGACCAGGAAAGTCTAGAAATGGCACTTGTAGAAAATATACAACGTCAAGATTTAGACCCTATAGAAATTGCATTATCATACCAACGCTTAATAGACGAGATTAATTTAACTCAAGAGCAAATGAGTGAGCGTGTTGGTAAAAAACGTTCAACAATTGCAAACTATTTACGTCTATTAAAATTAGACCCAATCATACAAACAGGTATGAGAGACGGCTTTTTATCTATGGGTCATGGTAGAGCAATAATTAATATTGAAGACCAAACAGTACAATTAGATATTTACGAAAAAATATTATCTAATAAACTATCGGTTAGAGAAACAGAAGCTTTAGTTAAAAACTTTAATGCAACAAGTGAAGTAGAAGTTCCAAAAAAACCTGTTGAAACAGAAATGCCGAAGTTTGTTAAAAAAGGCATAAAAGAGTTTTCAGAATACTTTGGACATAAAATAGACGTTAAAATCTCTAACAATGGTAAAGGAAAAATTACAATTCCTTTTCATTCTGAAGAAGATTTTAACCGTATAAAAAAGTTAGTGCAACGTGCTAAATAAATTCATATTATTTTTCTGCTTTGTTTTAGCCTTAAGTTTTCCTGCTTTGGCTCAAGAAAACCAACCTAAAACAAAACAAGACACCGAGAAGCTTGGTGATTTAAAAACCGAAATTGATAGCACGCAGTTACGCAAGCCTATAAACCCGCTTTCTCCTGCAAAAGCAGCCTTCTATTCTGCCGTATTACCAGGATTAGGACAAGCTTACAATAAAAAATACTGGAAAATACCAATTGTTTATGGAGCTCTTGGTGCAGGAATATATTTTTATACCACAAATAATAAAAATTACAATAGAACCAGAGACGCTTACAAACGTCGTTTAGCAGGTTTTACAGATGATGAGTTTCAAGGTAGATTAACAGATGATGGCCTTTTAGAAAGACAAAAAACCTTTAGAAGAAATAAAGAATTATCTTTATTAATTACAGTAGGTTTATATGCCTTAAATATTATAGATGCGAACGTAGATGCACACTTGCTTCAATTTAATGTAGATGAAGATTTATCATTAAAACCGCATTATGAAATAAACGAAATAGACAAAACAGGAAATTTTGGCTTAACGCTAAATTTTAAAATAAATTAAACTTAATATACTTTAATTTAATACAATTTTAATTAAACTAAAGTAATAAGATATTCTGTATCACTAATAGTATATTTAATACAGAAATAAAAAAATCTACACATGAAAATTGCTTTACTTGGCTATGGTAAAATGGGAAAAACAATTGAAACCATTGCAATACATCGAGGCCACGAAATTGTTTTAAAAACGTCTACATCACCTAGTCAAGAATTAAAAAATGCAGATGTAGCTATAGATTTTAGTATTCCATCTGCAGCAGTAAATAATATTTCTCAAGCATTAAATAATAACATTCCAGTAATTTCTGGAACTACAGGTTGGCTTGACGATTTTAATACCATTGAAACACTTTGCCAAGAAAAAAATGGTGCATTTATTTACGCTTCAAATTTTAGTTTAGGTGTAAATATTTTCTTCGAACTTAATAGAACATTAGCTAAAATGATGTCTAATTTGGCAGATTACAATGTAGATATTGAAGAAATTCACCATACACAAAAACTAGATGCACCTAGCGGAACCGCTATTTCTTTAGCTAATGATATTGTAGAAAACCATAAAGATTATAACAATTGGGAATTAGATGGAGACGCTAAAAGTGTTTTACCAATTACAGCAAAACGCATAGAAAATGTTCCTGGAACACACACAATTAATTATACTAGCGAAGTAGATACCATTACAATCGAGCATACAGCACACAGCAGACAAGGCTTTGCTTTAGGAGCAGTTATTGCTGCAGAGTGGATTATTGGTAAAAAAGGTATCTTTACAATGAAAGACGTATTAAATATAGGTCAATAAAAAAAATGTAACATTAGTTTTAATAAAACTACTAATAGAAAATATTTTAAAAAATAGATTATGAACGGTACACAATGGATTATATTTTTCTTTGTTATACAAGTTATTCATGGCTTAGCAACATGGAAATTATACATTAAAGCAGGCAGGCAAGCATGGGAAGCTTTTGTTCCTGTTTATAATGCTGTTATTTTAATGAAAATTATTAGACGTCCATGGTGGTGGACCATTCTTTTATTTTTACCAATTGTAAACCTAATTATGTTTCCAGTTGTTTGGGTTGAAACAGCAAGAAGTTTTGGTAAAAACTCTAATCTTGATACATTTTTAGCAATTATAACACTTGGTTTCTATAATTTCTATTTAAACTACGCAGCTAAAGATGTAATATATATTGAAGATAGAAGTTTAATGCCAAGAACAGGTGCTGGAGATTGGGTAAGCTCTATACTATTTGCTGTTGTTGCCGCAACCATTGTACACACTTATTTTATTCAGCCATTTGTTATTCCTTCATCTTCTTTAGAAAAATCTTTATTAGTTGGTGATTTCTTATTTGTAAGTAAATTTCATTATGGTGCCAGAGTACCAATGACAACTGTAGCATTACCAATGGTACACGATTCAATTCCGCTTACAAAACAAAAGTCTTACTTGTTTAGCGATAAATACGAAAATAGAAAAACATCTCTTTTAAATAAATTACAGTTACCATATTTACGTATACCTGGTTTCGAAAAAATTGAACGTAACGAAATAGTTGTATTCAATCAACCAGCAGATACATTATTGGATATGAATGACTTTACACCAGACAGAAACTACTACAAACCAATAGATAAAAAAACAAACTTAGTAAAACGTTGCGTTGGTATTGCAGGAGATTCTCTAGAATTAAGAGATGGTGTTGTTTACATTAACGGAAAACGAAATGTATTGCCAGAACGTGCTAAACTGCAGTTTTTTTATAATATAAAAACAACAATGCCTATTAACAACTTTAGAAGCAAATATGGCATTACAGAAGATAGAGGTTACGAAACCTACAGCATTTCTAACGAGTATTGGGACAACCCAGAAGTAAAACAAGCTTTAGAGCAAAACGCAAATGTAGATTTAATAGAAATCTCTAGAGACTCATTAAATACTCAAGTAGCCGGTGCACTTACTCAAACTGTTTTTAACCGTTTAAAAATGAGTATTGCAGAAACGAAATACATGGCTAACATGACCGAAGAATTAGCCGCACAAGTAGCCAAAGATCCAGCAATAGAATTAGTTGAAAAAGACATCTCTAAAAGCTCTGGAACCCGATTATTTCCTCATGACTCAGAATATAATTTTACGTCAGATAATTTTGGTCCTATTTATATTCCTGAAGCTGGAAAAACAATAAAATTAGACATTAATGTATTACCACTTTACAAACGTGTAATTAGTGAATACGAAGACAATAAGGTAACTACAAGAGGTAATCAAATTTTAATTAATGATCAAGTAGCTACAAGCTACACCTTTAAACAAAATTATTATTGGATGATGGGAGATAACAGACAAAACTCTATAGACTCACGTTATTGGGGATTTGTACCTTTTGACCATGTTGTAGGAAAACCTGTAATGGTATGGATGAGTTGGGACTCTAACGCTAGCGGTATTAATAAAATACGCTGGAACAGGCTTTTTACAACCGTACATGGCGATGGTAAACCTGTATCGTTACTAATTCCTGTGCTATTATTAATAGGAGGTTTAATTGGCTATAACAAGTTTAAAAAACGCAAACAAAAGGCTTAAATAAAGTGTAAACCGTTTTTTATAATAGCTATGCATATTTTAATTCATCCTACATGCTTTCCAACCATAGCAACTTGTATTGCTATAGCTAAAGCGGAAAGCGTTACAATAGAGATGCATGATAATTTTCAAAAGCAAACCTATAGAAACAGATATTATATATATGCTGCAAATGGAAAACTACAGTTAAATATACCTGTTATATATTCTCAAAAAAACAGAAAAAAATACAGCGAAGTACAAATAGCTAACAATTACCAATGGCAATTAAACCATTGGAAATCTTTAGAATCTGCATACAGAACTTCTCCTTTTTTTGAATTTTATTGTGATGAATTAGAACCACTTTTTAAAGAACCTTTTGAAACATTAATGGCTTTTAATTTAAAATGTTTTGAAACAATTTGCGATTGCATACAACTTGAAATCACATTAAAAAAAACTGAAGCTTTTGAGCATACACCAAATAATTTAAAAGACTATCGAGGTCTAGTAAATGCAAAAAAAGAACCAGTTTTTAACATAGAAACCTACACACAGGTATTTGAAGCTAAACATGGCTATATTAATAATTTAAGTATTTTAGACTTACTTTTTAACCAAGGCCCAAATACACTTAACTTTTTAGAATCTCAAAAGTTACCTTAATGTTACAACCAATTATACATTATGGTATTCACTTTATAGTTCCCTTATTTGTTGCACGTTTATTTTTTAAACAACAGTGGAAAAAAGCGTATTTAATTATGTTTTTGGGTATTTTAATAGATCTTGATCATTTACTGGCAACACCCATTTTTCAAGCTAACCGTTGCAGTATAGGTTTTCATGTTTTACATAGCTACTACCTAATACCATTATATGCTGCATTAGTGCTCCCTAAAAAAACAAGACTTATAGGTTTAGCCTTAATTATACATATAATTGCAGATACTGTAGATTGTTGGATGATGAGTTTGTAACTAAAAACTAAAACTTTAAAAACTTACTTTAGTCATTATTGGGTAATGATCTGAGTATTCAACATCGTAAGTTTTAAAACTATTAATTTTAAAATCTGGATGTGTTAAAATAAAGTCTATTCGCATAGGAAAAAACTTAAAATTATAAGTTCTTCCAAAGCCGTTTCCGGCAGCTTTAAATGTATCTACTAAATCTCCTTTAATTTCTTTATAAACATAAGACAAAGCTGTATTATTAAAATCTCCACTAACAATCATTTTATACTTGCATTGCCTTTTATGAAGTAAAAACAACTCGGTTTGAAACTGTTGCATTTTAAAAGTTTGCCCAACACCATCAAAAAGTTTTTCAGAGTCTTGAGTGGTTAACTGCTCTACTCTAGTGTCAATACGTAGGGATTGTAAGTGAATATTATAAACTCTAACAGTATCATTTCCTTTTACTACATCTGCAAAAATGGCATTATTAGCTGTATTAGGAAACGCAATTGAACCAGAGTTTACAATTGGATATTTAGAAAATATAGCTTGACCAAGTTTAACTTTTTTACCCGAAAGTTTTTCATATTTATATTTATAAAATGAAAAATCTACAGTTTCACGTGGGTGATATTCTTGAAGTGCTAAAATATCTGGAGACTCTTTTTTTACAAATTCAACTAATTTGTTTTCTATATTATCTTCAGGAATCCATTTGTAAAGATTAAACAATCTTACATTAAAATTCATTATAGATAAGTTGTCTTTATTCTCTATTGTTTTACTTTCAGAAAACTTATAAATAGAGCCAAAATACATATAACCAACTATTAAAATAAGTAATGATAATAATAGCTGCTTTTTTACTTTAACCAACCAGTAGATAAAAAATACAACATTTAAGAGTATTAAAAACGGAACACCTAAACTTAAAACAGAAAGTGCTGCAAAAGTTTTAGGAGGTAAAAACGGTAATATGTATGATAATAAAAGAGCAAAAGCCGCAACAGAGTTGAAGAAGAAAATTATTTTTTCAAAAAACCTTAGTCGCTTCATATTTATTTACCTGCTCTAAACAAGAAATCTTTTTCTTTTTCTGTTAAACTATCGTAACCACTTTTACTTATTTTATCTAGAATAACGTCTATTTGCTTTTGTTTATTTAACTCACTAAATTCTCCTTTAGTATATCCGCCTACTTTAGTTTTATCTTTATATACTGTTTTAAGCTTGCTTTTTTTTCCAGCTTTAAACCAACTAGTAAAAGCATCTGCACTGCGCTCAAAACCTTTACCAATATCTTTGCCTTTACCAAGTTGTTTAGCATAAATATAACCTAATAAAGCACCTCCTAAATGTGCTAAATTACCGCCACCATTAGAACCAAAGACTCCTAAAATATCAAAACCTATTAATACTGCTCCAACATGCCATAGTTTTATATTAAAACTAAAAAACCTTAAATCATTATTTGGCATATAAGCACATAAGAAAATAAATAAAGCTCTTACGGCAGCACTTGCTCCTACTAATGGGAAAAATGAATTTGAGAAAAAGGTTGGAAACACATTATAAAATAATAAAAATGTTAATCCGCCAGAAATAGCACCAAGAAAATAAATATTTAAAGCCATTTTAGAGCTAAATAGATTTAAAAACATTCTAGAGCAAAACCATAACCAAAGCATGTTAAACGCTAAATGAAGCACTTTATAGTGCAAAAAAGCGTAAGTTATAATAGACCATGGTTGTAATAACGCATTAAAAAAATCTGGTGGTAAAGCGAAGTATTTTAAAACTTGTGGTACTGTGCTTTTTAAAATTAAAGCGACTATAAAAATAATAACATTTAATGCTATTAATTTTTCAAGTACATTAAGCTTTGCATACCTATATTTTAAATCATTTATTGTACTCATTAATACTGCTGAAAATTATTTAATTGTTTTCTTTTCCAAAATAACATAATAAGAAATCCTGTTAAAGCGCCACCAATGTGTGCCATGAAAGCTGTGTTACTTGGGCTAAAAAATGAAGCTCCAGTAAAAGCAGAAATAACGTCTAACGCTATAATTCCTGGAATAAAATATTTTGCTTTTATAGGTATTGGTAAAAATATAAGCATTAATTCTGCATTAGGATTTAACATTCCAAAAGCAACTAAAACACCCATAATACAACCAGAAGCTCCAACCATTGGCGTATTAAAATCGCTTAAAAAACGACTTAAATCCTCTGCGCCTAAAATAGCATCCCAACGCATATCTCGCATTCTATAACCAGAATTTAAAGTTTCTAAAATTTGATTAGAATCAAAGCCTGCATTTGTTAATGTAGAAAAATCTAAATTAAAAGTAAAATATGTAAATCCTGTTTGTAATGCTACCGCTCCTAATCCTGCCATAAAATATAAAAACAGAAAACGTTTCCATCCCAATTTATATTCTACTACAGAACCAAACATCCATAATGCAAACATATTAAACAATATATGCATAATAGTTATTGTTGGAGGATTGCCACTATAGGTAGCGTGCATAAACATATGCGTTATAATTTGCCAAGGCTTAAATGTATCGTTTAACGGAAAATGCATTGCAAACAAATTGCCAAGTGTTTCTCCATATGTACCAATGCTTATTGCTGCAATCCAGAAAATAACATTAATTATTATTAAATGCTTTACTGTATCTGTTATCTTCATCATAATTTTAAGCTGAATTTATTTCAGTTTTATACAAATTTCTTATCCAATTCATCAACAGTCATCGTTACAAAAGTAGTTCTGTTTGTTGGTGATACACTTGGTGCTTTACAGGCAAATAAAGAATTTACTAAATGTTCTTGCTCTACTGCCGTTAAACTTTGTCCTGTTTTTATTGCCAGACTTTTTGCCATAGATTTTGCTAATAAATCTGTAGCACTAAAATTACTATCTGGCACTTCATTTTCTACATCGCTTATTAGCTGCTCTAAAATAATAGAGACTTCACTTTCTGGAACCATTACTGGAACTCCAGTGATTTCAACGTGTTCTTTTTCTATTTTTTGAAAAACAAATCCTGTATGTTCTAAATCGCTTTGTAATTGCTTTATAATTTCAATTTCTTGTGGTGAAAAATGAAGTTCTAAAGGAAACAGTAATTGTTGGCTCATACCTTCTTTTACTGTAATATGCTTTAAAAAATCTTCATATAAAACACGCTGGTGTGCTCTATTTTGATCTATTAATAGTAAGCCCGATTTTATTGTACTTACAACATATTTATTATGAAATTGATAGGTACTTTGCTTCTGCTCTATTTTTTTATCTTCAAAAATTGAAGCGTTTTGCTGTTCACTTTCAAAATGTACTTCGCTAAAATCCTGCTGTATATTATTGCCTTTACTCTCTAAACCTACATATAAACTTTCCCAATTAGCTGCTGGAGTTTTTTTAAAACTTGTATTACTACTGCTTGCTGTACTCGATGTGTTACTAACTGTTTTCTCTTCGGCAAAAGGATTAAAATTACTATCTACAGTAACACTTGGTGTTCCTTTTTGTTGGTAACTATACGGTGTATCTAAATTTGCATCACGTTCAAAATCTAAAACTGGAGCAATATTAAATTGGCCCAAACTGTGTTTTACTGCCGAGCGTAAAATAGCATATAGCGTATGCTCATCATCAAACTTAATTTCAGTTTTTGTTGGATGAATATTTATATCTATTGTTTGCGGGTTTACAGTTAGGTTTAAAAAATAACTGGCATGTGCTCCATCTTTTAATAAACCATCGAAAGCAGAACCTATTGCGTGATTTAAATAAGCGCTTTTTATAAAACGATCATTCACGAAAAAGAATTGCTCTCCACGTGTTTTTTTTGCGAATTCTGGTTTTCCTACAAATCCAGAAATTTTAAGAACTTCGGTATCTTCTTCTACTGGAACTAACTTTTCGTTTGTTTTTGCTCCAAAAATATTTACAATACGTTGTCTATAATTACTTACTGGTAAATTAAAAACTTCACTTCCGTTGTGATACATTACAAATCCAATTGATGGATGTGCTAATGCTACACGATGAAACTCATCTATAATATGTCGTGTCTCTACAGGATTAGATTTTAAAAAGTTACGTCTAGCTGGTATATTAAAAAACAAGTTTTTTACAGATAAAGAAGTGCCTTTGGGCGTAACAACAACGTCTTGAGATTGTACTTCACTACCTTCTATTACAATGCAAGTACCAACTTCGTCTTGCTCTTGTTTTGTTTTTAATTCTACATGCGCAATTGCGGCAATACTTGCTAAAGCCTCGCCACGAAACCCTTTTGTATTAAGCTGAAATAAATCGTCTGCCGATTTTATTTTTGAGGTTGCATGACGTTCAAAACTTAATCTAGCATCTGTAACGCTCATACCTTTACCGTTATCAATTACTTGAATTAAGGTTTTACCAGCGTCTTTTAAAATGAGTTTAATATGTGTTGCTCCTGCATCTATAGCGTTTTCTAAAAGCTCTTTAACAACAGATGCTGGTCTTTGCACAACTTCTCCTGCTGCTATTTGATTTGCTACATGATCTGGTAACAGTTGAATAATATCTGCCATAAATAATTATAAGAATATAGACAGGTCGAAATCTATAAAGAATAAAAAAAGAAAAAATAAAATTAAAATAATAATAAGCACGCGCCTATTTACTGCTTTATCTGGTGAGTTTCTAAACTCATCCCAGGCAGATGTAAACCGTTGTTTAATGCCTCCATTAGAACCTACTGTAGTTCTATAGTCATCAAACTTATGCTTCATTTCAAACGGGCTACCTTCACCTTTATAATATCGTGGTGTATAACTGTAGCGTTTATTTTTCTTACTTGGTATAATTCCCATAATCCTTATCTTAATTTAACGTCTAAGTAATACATTAATGCAATAACCAAGCCTAAAATTACCAACAGTATAGGCAATGTACTTGCCTTGGGTTTACGTTTGTTTTCAAATGCTTTTTTTACCGATGAGTTTTCAGTTTCTTTTTGAGATTCTGAAAATCTTGGTTTGTAATTAAACTGTCTCTTTTTTTGTGGTTTAAGCATCGTGATTTTTACTCGTTGAAATACACTCAAAAATACTTAAAATACAGCAGAGTTTAGACTCTCATGTGCTAAAAATTGTTAACAAACACATGTTTTTAAAGTATAATTGTGAAGTAAATAATACTACAAGTAAAATTTAACTTTAAAACTTTAAGTAGTAAAGTGTTATAAAATGCGTGGCTTTTAGCTAAAAAAAGAACCGAATTACTGCTTGTTTAGAAATGCCATTTTTATGGCTGCAACTGCGGCTTCGGTTCCTTTATTACCGTGTATTCCGCCAGAACGTTCTATGGCTTGTTGCTCATTATTATCTGTTAAAACACAAAAAATAACAGGCACATCATGCAGTACATTTAAATCTTTTATACCTTGAGATACACCTTCGCAAACAAAATCGAAATGTTTGGTTTCACCTTGTATTACAGATCCTATTGCGATTACTGCATCTACATTTTGTTGCTGCATTTTTTTGCTACCATAAATAAGTTCGTAGCTTCCAGGAACATCCCAACGTATAATATTTTCTTTTGCTACGTTATTTTCTATTAACGTTTCAAAAGCACCTTTATATAAACCTTCGGTTATGTGTTCGTTCCATTCTGAAACAACAATCCCAAACCGATAGTTACTCGCGTTTGGGATTGATGTTTTATCGTATTCTGATAAATTATTATTTACTGTTGCCATAAAGTCTTTCCGCGAAAGCGGTATTTTTTATTTTGACATCGCTTGTGCTTTTCCTATAAACACATCTACAGAGCTAGCTTCTGTTGCGTTTGGATATTTCTCTTTAATTGTATTAAAGTATCCTAAAGCTTCTTTTGCTTTTCCTAATTCTAAAGCTAATGTTCCTGCTTTGTAGTAGTATGTTGGTGCTGTAAATTCGTTATCACGCATTTTAGCTGCTTCAATATAATATTTAAGCGCGTCTTCGTTTTGGTTTAATTGTACAAAGGCGTCTCCAATTGCTCCTTTTGCTAATGGTCCTGTTGCTTCGTCTTCGGCTTTGTAACCATCTAACATTGCTACTGCATTTTTATAATCTTTAAGATTTAAGTAAGCCATACCTGCATAGTACTTAGCTAAGTTCGCTGCTGGTGTACCGCTATACTCATCCATAATATCAAGCATACCAAATTTACCTTCGCTGCCATTTAATGCTACGTTATATAACGAATCACTAGAGATACCGTTAGCTGCATCATTAAATTGTTTTTGCGCATGATACATTTCGTTCATTGCTTCAATTTGAGCTGGTTTTGTAACAAACTCTTTGTAACCTAAGTATCCTAAAACAAATACAGCTACTGCTCCAATGATTATAAATATATATTTTTGATTTGCGGCTACAAAATCTTCGGTTTTAGAAGCGGTCTCATCTAAGGTATCAAAAACCTCAGCTGTTGTTGAGTTTTCTCCTAAGTCATGATCAATAACTTCTTTTTCTTTTTCCGTTTTTGGTTTATAACCTCTTTTCTTGTAAGTTGCCATGTATAGTTTATTTATGCGTGGCAAAAATAAAATTTTTCTTCATATATAAAAGTTTATTTATTTGTTATTTTGCACAACCTATTTTAATTACACTTTTAGTATTCCCTCAATTTTGAGCCTTATCTATGATTTTAAAGTCTCTTTCATTACTTAATTATAAGAATTTCGACAGTAAAACTTTCGAGTTTAACGATACCATAAATTGTCTGGTAGGCAACAATGGCGTGGGTAAAACAAATGTTTTAGATGCTATTTATCATTTGTCTTTTGGTAAAAGTTATTTTAATCCAATTGCCTCTCAAAACATTAAACATGATGAAGATTTTTTTGTTGTAAATGGAGAATATAATAAAGAAAATAAATCTGAAAAAATTGTTGTTAGCTTAAAACGCGGACAAAAGAAAGTTATAAAGCGTAATGCAAAAGCTTACGAGAAATTTAGTGAGCATATTGGTTTTTTACCATTGGTAATTATTTCTCCAGCCGATCGTGATTTAATTACAGAAGGTAGTGATACCCGACGTAAATTTATAGATAGTGTTATATCACAAAGCGACAAATCTTATTTAGAACATTTAATTAAATACAATAAAGCTTTAGCGCAACGTAATAGCCTACTAAAATATTTTGCTTTAAATAATACTTTTAATCAAGATACGCTTGACATTTACAATGCTCAACTACATACTTTTGGAACAGAGGTTTTTAACAAAAGAAATAGTTTTTTAGAAACTTTTATACCTATTTTTAAATCTAAATATCAAGCCATTAGCAACGGCAATGAAATAGTAGATTTAGTATACAAAAGTGATCTTTTTGATAATGAATTAGAGTCACTTTTAAAAAATGTTATTAATAAAGATAAAGCCGTACAATATACTAGTGTTGGTGTACATAAAGACGATTTGCTTTTTAATATAGACGAGCATCCTATTAAAAAATTTGGAAGTCAAGGACAGCAAAAATCGTTTTTAATTGCATTAAAACTGGCACAATTTGATTTTATAAAACAACAAAGTGGTGTTAATCCTATACTTTTACTAGACGATATTTTTGATAAGTTAGATGAAGAACGTGTAACACAAATAATAAAACTTGTTGACGATGAAAATTTTGGACAACTTTTTATTAGTGATACGCATGCCGAACGTACAGAGAATGCTGTAAAACAAGTACATCAATCTTATGAAATTTTTAAACTATAATTATGAAAAAAATTATTTTTAGCTTAATATTTTTAGTTCTATTAAACTGCTCTAATTCTCCTGAAACATTTATAGATCACGTAGATGGTTATTGGGAAATTGAAAGTGTTACACTACCAGATGGCACTAAAAAAGAATATACAATAAATCAAACTATAGACTATATTATAGTAAACGACAGTTTAAAAGGTTTTAGAAAAAAAATGACACCAAATTATAGTGGTAGTTATGAAACGTCTAAAAATATCGAGACTTTAAACTTGAAAATTGAAAACGACAGTTTAAACATTTACTATTCTACACAATACACTAACTGGAAAGAAACCATATTATTAGCAAACGAAGAAAAACTTAAAATTGTAAATAAAGACAATAAAGTCTATACATATAAACGTTTTACTCCAATAAACATTAATTAAAAAACGACCTACTTAAAGATGGCAAAACGCAATAACAATTTACTAAACATCTCTGATGCCTTAAAAGATTTTGTAGAAACAAATAATTTAGAAAAAGGTTTAGATAAAGTTAATGTTCGTGAAGCATGGGCTAATTTAATGGGAAATGGTGTTAATAATTATACAACTGCTATAGAACTTAAAAACGATACTTTGTTTGTACAACTAAGCTCTAGCGTACTTAGAGAAGAACTTAGTTACGGAAAAGAAAAAATTGTAAAAATGCTTAATGAGGCACTAGAAAAAGACTTAATAAAAAAAATAATACTTAGGTAGAGGTTAACAAATTGTTACTTATTCAAAATAAAAGGTTTAAAAAAACAATTGTTAAATTAAAATACTATCTTTGGGACTTATTATAAATTAAATTTTTTTTAAAATGGCTCAAGGCACAGTAAAATTTTTCAATGATTCTAAAGGTTTCGGTTTTATAACTGAAGAAGGATCAGACAAAGACCATTTCGTACACATCTCTGGTTTAATCGACGAAGTTCGTGAAGGAGATGCAGTAGAATTCGATCTTCAAGAAGGTCGTAAAGGTATGAACGCAGTAAACGTAAAAGTTATATAATCTATATATATTCAATTTACCTTATTACAATTAAGCTCACTATTTTATAGTGAGCTTTTTTTTATGGTAATTTTAAAAACATTTTAATAATAACATCCTAATAAATAGGTCATGTTAATTAATGGCATCATCTTTGCCTATAATTAAATAATTAATATTAAAATTTATTACAATGAGTAAAGGCACAGTAAAATTCTTCAATGACACTAAAGGATTTGGTTTCATCACAGAAGAAGGTGTAGACAAAGACCATTTTGTACATGTTACGGGTATAATTGATGAGATTCGTGAAGGCGATGACGTTGAATTCGACTTACAAGAAGGCAAAAAAGGATTAAACGCAGTTAACGTTAAAGTTATTTAATATATACTACATAATTTTTTAAGCAAAAGCCCACTCATTTGAGTGGGCTTTTCTATTTTAAAATATTTTTTCCCTCACTTACTGCTTGAGTAATTTAATTACAGTTGTTGATGTTTTTGAAGCTACAGACATAAAATATAAACCTGAAGAAAATTCACTTAAATCTATTATTTTTTCTGAAGCCATATTGCTAAGGTTTATTGTTTTAATTAAACGTCCGTTTATATCGTAAACTTTAGCATTTACAAGTGCTGTTGGCTTTTTATTTTGTAAAGTAAAAATACCATTAGATGGGTTTGGGTATACTGTTACATAACTCTCTAGATTTTCAAACTCTGAAACTGATAATGCATAAGCGCAATTATAAACTCTAAATTCATCAAGATACCAACCTTCTCGACCATTACAACCATCGGTTCCCATTTCAAATCTAAATTGTATCGTATCATTTGCCAAAACTCCTAAACTTCCTAAATCTATTATACTTGTTCCCCAACTGCCTTTATTAGAACCTTCATCGGTTCCTGTAAACACATTTTCTCCTGCCATAGGATTATCGTTTTGTCCTGGTCCATTTAACGTACCGTTATATGGGTTTGCTGTAAAAGCTATAGACGGTATAATATCCCAAGCACCACCATTTATACTCATTTTAATATTTCCGCCATCCCAGCTAGGCTCTATAGAAATGTAATGATTAAATGCTAATTCAAAATTACCATCTGTAAAATCTGGCATAGTAATTACAGGACTTTGCAAACGCATAATTCCGTTTTGGAAATCTGAAGCACAATCACCTCCATATTGTGGCGCTCCAATGGGTGCATTTATAGCATAAATACCACTTCCTGTTCTTCCGTTAGGCAGACTAGTTTCAATTTCCCAATCTCTAGCAGTCCAAGTCGCCGCTGTTTGGTCTTGACTTAATGTCCAATTACCAATACCATTTTCCCAATCTTCAAAAAATATAGGATTATTGTTTGCGTTATCACATAATGGAGCAGTTTCAACTAAAACAGGTGTATAAGCACAAGCGTCTGGATTTACACGTAATTCTACCGCTAAAATTGCATTTATTACCTGTTGTACATCTGCTGGAGTTATAATTTCTCCAGATGGTCCTGCAGGTGTGTTTGTTGTAGATAAACCTTCTAAATTAACGCCTAACAAATCGTTTGCAGAAGCTTCTAAAGCATCGGCTAAATTTACAAAGTCGCTAGTAGCTGTTAAATATTGACTTTGTGCACGCCAGAATATGTGTGCCGCCTTAGTAAAACCAATTCCTAAAATAACTTGTCCATTATAGCTGCCTCCATCAACCAATAGCGCATATGCATGATTAGGAACACCAGAATTTATATGCACACCACCATTATCTGCAGTACCACATAAATATTCTGCATCTGTCACTTTTCCAGGATTACCATTACACGTTGGGTCCCACATGTCTCTAATCGCGCCAGAAAATGCTGTAGCATCTTCGGCAATACGCCATCTATCACTACTACCGCATCCACTAGTTCTTAAAGAGTTATCGTCATCAATATCTTCATAGTTATTTAAAAGATCAACCGTTTCTCCCCAAATATCTGAATATGATTCATTAATTGCTCCAGATTGCCATTGGTAAATTAATCCACTGGTAAATTGTGTATATGCGTGTCCCCATTCATGAGCAATAACATCATCTGCAGCAGTACCATCGCAATAATTCGCTGTTACTCCATTCCAACTTGCATTAGGGCAATTAATATTAGGGTTATTATTTATTGTTTGCATTTGTGCATCTGCACCATCGTAAGAAGCAAAACCAAATGCATTATTAAAAAAATTATATACATGACCAGAAGCTTCAACTTCATTACGTTGCCAAATGGTTAAAGTTCCTGGTAAAGCATCGCCTTCTTGCCAAGCAATTGTACTTGTATTATTTTCGTAAACAACTCTATCAATTGCATGGGCAATGCCCGTAAATTGTTCTACAATTTCACCACTATGTGCATTTACAAAAATAAATTCTCTTACATCTAAATCATTTGTTACTTCAACTTGATACACTAAATAATTAGCACCTTGATAACCTTGGGCTAATCCTTTTTGAAAAACAAATAACGTATTAGTTTTAACTAACAAAGTTTCTCCAGAATTATTAATGTTTTGATTAATAATTTCCTGAATAGCAATTGCTTTTGCTGAAGCAGCATCTATTGACGGTTGAGTATTAATTTTTATTTGCGGAATGTAATTACCATTTATAGCAGTTAAATCTCCTTGAGAATTAAAATGAAACAATAATTTACCATCGTAAACTGGTACACCATTTTGTATTTGATTTAAAACTAGACGTGAATTTCCAATATTATCGTGTTCTGGTTTATTTATTTTAAATGCATTTTCAATAGTATTAAGTTTAAAAACAGATTTATTATTACTTAAAAATTGAAGCGCTTTATCTTCAAGTGTTGTACCACTTATTTTTAAGGCTGAAGCATTTGGAAATTTTATAAACTCTGGAATTTTAGATTGAGCATTAAGCGTAATTGTAGCGTTTGTTTTATTTTTTAAATTACTTATTGCACTTTGAGAGTTTTGAGCAAAAGCTATTGATGTAAATAGAAGAAGAACGTAAATTACAGATTTTAAAGTATTCATTGTCAATTTTTTAGAGTCGCTAAAGTAACTCATTGACAAATACAAAAAAAGCCTAATTGTGTTAAAATTAGGCTTAAGTGTATATTTTTTACGATTAAATGCTTAAAACATCTCTCTTCCTGAAAAATGAAAAGCACTTTCGATAGCAGCATTTTCATCACTATCACTACCGTGTACAGCGTTTTCTCCAATAGAAGCTGCGTATAATTTTCTAATTGTTCCTTCTGCAGCATCTGCAGGATTTGTAGCACCTATTAAAGTTCTAAAATCTTCAACTGCGTTTTCTTTTTCTAAAACAGCAGCTACAATAGGTCCGCGTGTCATGTACTCTACTAATTCACCAAAGAAAGGTCTTTCGTTGTGAATTGCGTAAAATGCTTCAGCATCTGCTTTAGTCATTTGCGTTAATTTCATTGCTACGATTCTAAAACCTGAAGCGTTTATTTTTTCTAAAATTGCGCCAATGTGTCCTTTTTCTACACTATCAGGCTTAAGCATTGTAAATGTTCTATTTGTTGCCATTTTATTAATTTTTTAAGGTGCAAAAGTAGTGTATTTCTTTAATAAAACAATACATTCTCATATTAAAAAATTGTATCTTCGTGCGCTATGACAACACAAGATATATTAGATATAAAATCGCTATTAGCAACGCCTAAAAAAATAGCAATTATTCCTCATAAAAATCCAGATGGTGATGCCATTGGTTCTACATTAGGGTTATTACACTACCTATTAAAATTAAATCACGATGCAGTAATTGTTGCTCCAAACGATTACCCTGAGTTTTTAAAGTGGTTACCAAAAGAGGATTCTATTTTAAAATACGATACGCAAACCGAAGAAAGCGAAAACATTATTAACCATGCCGATATTATTTTTACACTAGATTTTAATGCTTTACATAGAACTGGTAATATGGAACCTGTTTTAGAACGTAGTGATGCAATTAAAATTATGATTGATCATCATCAACAACCCGATGATTATGCTAAATATATGTTTAGCGATGTTAGCATGAGTTCTACCTGCGAAATGGTTTATCACTTTTTAACTAAACTTGAAGCTTTAGATGCTGTAGATAAAAATATTGCAACGTGTTTATATGTTGGTATTATGACAGATACTGGCTCTTTTAGATTTAGATCTACCACAAGCACAACACACCGTATAATTGCAGACTTAATAGATAAAGGTGCAGATAATACACAAATACATAACAATGTTTTTGATACAAACTCGTTTAATAGAATGCAATTATTAGGTTGTGCGCTTAGTAATTTAAAAGTTTTACCAGAGTATAATACCGCATATATTACATTATCGCAAGACGAGTTACAACAATTAGATTATAAAAAAGGAGATACCGAAGGTTTTGTAAACTATGCATTATCACTTAATAAAACGGTTCTAGCAGCTATTTTTATAGAAGATAAAAAGCAAGGAATAATTAAAATTTCGTTACGATCTAAAGGTGATTTTTCTGTAAACGAAATGTCTCGTGCTCATTTTGAAGGTGGCGGTCATACTAATGCTGCTGGAGGAAAAAGCACAACATCTCTAGAAGCAACAGTTGAAAAATTTATTAGTATATTACCAACCTATAGTAAAGCCCTAAATAATGAATAAAGGTATTTTCCTTTTAATAATATTACTTACAACTTTTGCTTGTAAAACAACACCTGAAGCAAGAAAACCTATATCTTCTAAAACAGGTTCTTTTATTAAAGAATCTGCCGAGAGAAATAAACAACTCTATCAAAACGAAAAGGTTTTAATAGAATCACTTATTGCTCAAGATACAACACTTAATTATAAGGCTTCAGAAAACGGTTTCTGGTATGCAGTTCTTAAAGCTTCAGAAGAAAATACACCTAAAGCAACATTTGGTGATATTGTTAATTTTAATTATGATATCTCTAATTTAAATGGTGTTACCATCTATTCCGCAGAAGCGTTAAAAACAAAAAATTATGCTATGGACCAAGAAGAGTTATTTTCTGGCTTACGCGAAGGTTTAAAATTAATGCAAGCCGGAGAAACTTTTAAATTTATTTTTCCATCTCAAAAAGCCTACGGTTATTATGGAGACGAAAATAAAATTGGTACTAATACACCTATACAAAGTACAGTAACAGTAAATTCTATTCAAAAAAAGCAATAACAAAAAATCAATATTTTAAACATGAACAATTTTAAACAAATGATCAAGATTTTTATAGTCGCACTAGTAGTTGGTATAACAAGTGCTTCTTGCCAAGACAATTATAAAGATTTAGAAGATGGATTGTATGCAGAGTTTCAAACTACAAAAGGTACAATGGTTGCCAAGTTATATTTTGAAAAAGCACCAGTAACAGTAGCAAACTTTGTTGGACTTGCTGAAGGTACTCATCCAAGTTTAGCAGATTCGTTAAAAGGAAAACCATTTTATGATGGTATTACTTTTCACCGTGTAATGGATAAATTTATGATTCAAGGTGGTGATCCAACTGCTACAGGCATGGGAAGCGCTGGTTATAAATTTCATAGTGAGTTTGACCAAGAATTAAGCCACGATAAAGCAGGTATTTTATCTATGGCAAATTCTGGAGGTTTAACAACAAATGGAAGCCAATTTTTTATAACCGAAGTCCCTTTAAAAAGATTAGATGCCTTTTTAGCAGATGGAACTTTAAAAAATTGTAACGCGCCACGAACAAGCTGTCATCCTGTTTTTGGTGAGCTTGTAAAAGGTTTAGAAGTTCAAGATTCTATATCTAATGTCGCAGTTTCTAAAGAGCGTTCTAGTGCTAACAAACCGTTAGAAGATGTTGTAATTAACAAGCTAACAATTATACGTAAAGGTAGTGCAGCTAAAGCCTTTGATGCTCCTGCTGTATTTACAGAACAAGAACCTTTATTACCACAACGTATTGAAGAAATTAAAAAGAAACAAGAAGAAATAGCTAAAGAAAAAGCTAAAATAGCTGCAGATAGCTTTAAAAAAGCTAATGCCGATTTAAAAGGTGAAGTTTACGAATCTCCAACAGGTATGGTAATGATTACTACAAAAGAAGGTAATGGTGTAAAACCAAAACCATCAGACAATGTATATATTAACTGTGCTGGTTATTTTGAAGATGGTACTTTATTTTATACAACTTGGAAAGATGTTGCCAAAGCTAATGGAACTTACGATGAAAAGGCAGACGAAAATGGCTTTTACAAGCCTTTTGATAGAAAATATAATACAAGTGCTGGATTAATTCCAGGATTTAGAGAAGCCTTTTTAAGAATGAAAATTGGAGATAAAGCTAAAGTATTTATTCCTTCATTTTTAGGTTATGGCGCTGCTGCAAACGGACCAATACCTGCTAATTCAAATTTAATTTTTGATATCGAGTTAATGAGTATAAAGTAATATTACGCTTTCGCGGAAATTAAAAACCTTCAGTTAAAAAAAGCTGAAGGTTTTTTTATACCTAAAAACTAGCATGCATAATTAAATTTAAAAATCTATTTTAAATAACACCAAAAATTATACAAGAATTGAAATTTTGTATACATTTAAAATGTAACTTCTCTCCTATTTTTGTAAAAAAGCGCAATATCAATAACAAATAAACTTTAATAAAGAATTATGGAAATATTAAAAGCAGCAACAGATTGGGCAAAAAGTGAAGTATTCTCAACACAATTTTTTATACTATTTGCAATCATTTTTATATTAGCAAGTGTAGGTTTTTGGCAACTAGGTAAAACCGATATTGCAAGAGCCTATATTATACCACTATTAGTAGCTGGTGCATTATTATTAATAATTGGCTTAGGTTTATTTTTTACTAATAAATCAAGAATTAAACAATTTGAAAAAGCATATAAAACTAATGCTGTAATGTTTGTAGATACTGAGCTTGAACGAGCAGAAAGTACTTTAAAAGAATATAAAACTATTGTTTTTAAAATAATTCCTTTAATTATTGCAAGTTGTGCACTAATAATTGTATTTATAGACAAACCTATTTGGCGTGCTAGCATGATTACTACTATAGCAATGCTTATTGTTATTTTATTAATAGATGGTACTGCTCATGCAAGAATTAACAATTACAATAAACAGTTATTATTATTTGCCAAAGAGCTTAAAAAGTAACATTTAGTTAGCAGAATTATTTACTACACATTTTTTTAATACTTAAATTATATACGTGTAATAATATTAACACACCAAAAAGTATACAAACTATGAAAATGAGTATAAAAACTTAAGCATAGTATACATTTAACTTTGCCTTATCATTTTATATTAAAAAATTAAGGACAAATGAAAACAACACAATTTGGTAAAAAAGGCTGGACACCTGCTAGAATAAAAAACTTAAATGGTAAAACATTTTTAATTACAGGAACTACAAGTGGTACTGGTTTTGAAGCTGCAAAAATATTGCTCTCTAAAGGTGCTAAAGTAATAATGCTTAATAGAAATACTAAAAAAGCAGAAAACACAATTAATACTTTAAAAAAAGAACTTGGCAATACTATAGATGTATTAAACATTAAAATGGATTTAGCCTCGCTTGCATCTATTAAAAAAGCGGCAAAAGAAGTTATTAAAACAACTTCAAAAATTGATGCTTTAATATGCAATGCAGCAATAGCACAAGTACCAAAACAAACTTTTACTCACGATGGCTTTGAGAGTCAATTAGGCGTAAACCATTATGGTAATTTTTTATTACAAGGTTTACTTTTTCCGCTAATAGAAAAATCTAATGGGCGTATTGTAACAGTTGGTAGTGAAGGCTATAAAATGGGTATTAAAACTATTAAGTTTGATGATATGAATTGGGATAAAAATTATAACCCCAATACTGTATACAGTCAAAGCAAACTAGCTCAAATTATGTGTGTTTATGAGTTACAAGACAGACTTAAAAAAGCAGACAAAACTAATGTAAAAGTTTATGCCTGCCATCCAGGAGCTTCAAAAACATCACTTATAAAAACTAGCGGAAGTCTATTAACTAGATTTATTTGGCAATTAATGAAATTAACTCCTTTAGTACAATCTGCAGAAAGAGGTGCTTACCCAGAATTAATGTGTGCTACAGAACCTAATCTTGACCAAAAAGGATTTTACGGTCCTACGGGAAGAAACTATTGGACAGGACCTGTTGGAGAATGCAAACTAGAACCACATGCAAAAGATAAAGCAGTGATGGTAAAACTTTGGGAAGTTTCAGAAAAAGCAACAGGATTTCATTGGAAATTATAAAACATAAATTATGAAAAGCATAAATTATTTTAGTTTTGCACTTCTTTTATTAATTTCGGTTAATGTATTTTCTCAAGGTAGAAATTGGACAACTGAAATCTCAAAAGACGGAAACTCTACCATAAAATATGAATTGGTTAAAGAAAAAGAAGGCACACATTTTTATTACATTGCACAAACCAAAGCAAACGTAACATTAGAACAGTTAGACGCATACTTTTCTAAAACAGAAAATCATAAAAATTTTTTAGAAAGAACACCAATTACAAAAGAAATTGATAAAACATCCAAAAATGAATGGATTGCTTATTATTATTTTAATGCACCTTGGCCACTTGTTGACAGTGATTTAGTTTTAAAAATAAATCGTATAAAAACCGAGAATAAGCTTAAATTTATAGCTACGGCAATTACAAGCAATTATAAAACTAAAGATGTTGAAAGAATGAAAACTTATAAAGTTATCTATGAGTTTGAAAAAATAAACAAATCGACAACTAAAATTACATACAATGCAGATTATATTCCAGTAGGCTCAATACCAAAATTTTTAATAAAAACATGGTTTCCAGAAGGTCCAGCAAATATTGTTACTAATTTAGGAATTATGAAATAATTATATAAGTACTTAAAGTAAAAATAAAATGAAACACTTCAATACATTATCTGCCTACTTAGAGTATTTAGAGCTACCAAGTCCAGAACACCCTATGTTAAGTGTCTTTACTGCAAATGGAGAAGGATACTTACCATGCCCAAAAGAAAGCTCGCCACCAATAACTAACGACTGTTACTCTATAAGTTTAAAAAAAATAATAAGTGGTAATTTAAATTATGGTAGAACTAAGTATGATTTTACAAATGGAGCTTTAATATTTATGGCTCCAAAACAAGTAATGCAATGGGATAAAAGTGTTATTTTTCAACAAAAGGGATTTTCTATAAATTTTCACGAAGATTTTTTAAAAGGCACTGCTTTAGCACAACAAATTAAAACATACGGTTTCTTTTCGTACGCTGCAAACGAAGCTTTACACCTATCTCCTAAAGAAGAAAAACAATTAGAATCTATAGTAGCTAATATTGAAATAGAATACCAAAATAATCAAGACGATTTTAGTAAAGATATTATAATATCACAATTAAGTACGTTATTAAAATATGCTAATCGTTTTTACGAAAGACAATTTCTAAATAGAAAAGCATTAACCATAGATTTATTAGCGAAACTAAACCAAGAATTAGTAAATTATTTTACAAACGAAAATATACAAGAAAAAGGCATACCAACTATTGAAGTATTAGCAAATAAACTTGCTGTTTCTCAACGCTATTTAAGCGACACACTTAAAAAGGAAACAGGCAAAACCACAACAGAGCATATACAACTGTTTATAATAGATGAAGCCAAAAATATTTTATTAGAACCTAATAAAAGTATTTCTGAAATTGCTTACGAACTCGGTTTTGAATATCCACAATATTTCTCAAGATTATTTAAAAAGAAAGAAGGCATAAGTCCTACAGAGTATAGAGAAAAATTTAAAGTGAATATGAATTAGTAGTATTATTGCTATTTTATTTATTATTTTAGAGTAAAATTTTAAGAAATTTACATCAATCACGATACAAATAAATTATGAAGAAATTCTTAGTTTTACTCTTACTAATAACATTTTTCTCCTGTTCAGATGATGAAACTGAAACTATTGAACAGTCTGCAAATTGCTTAGAAATAGCATTTTTAGAATCTACAGTTATAGAGCCTAATGATTGCTTAACATTTAGTGATAAACCTGATTTTGAATTTACCTTTTTAGGCTTTGAAAATTACACCAAGTCACACCCTAATAATGTTCCTCATGCAGGAATTAGTGGAAGGTTAGTAGAAGGTTCTTCTACATTTGAATTTTACAACGGTCAAATAAGTGAAGATTATGAAACAGAAGGCACCTCTTTTTCAGGAAGAGTACATACAGGAATTAACAACGTAGATTACACTATATTTTTTGATAATATAGAATTTACAGAAACAGAAACCGAATTTATTTTTAACAAAGCCACAATACGGTTTGGTTATTACGATTCAGAATTCGAATAATATTAAAAAGCACAATCTTGAGATTGTGCTTTTTTTATAAATTATTATTTTTTAGGAATCTCTTTTAAAATCTCTAAAACAAACTTCCAGTATTTTTGAGCCGATGAAATTTGTGCTCGTTCATCTGGACTATGAGCGCCTTTAATATTTGGCCCAAAACTTATCATTTCCATATCTGGATAATTTTGACCTAAAATACCACATTCTAAACCTGCATGACAAGCAGCAATGTGCGCTTTTTCGCCATTAAGTTTTTGGTATAAATTATCTAACACTTTTAAAATAGAAGACTCCATATTTGGTGTCCAACCAGGATAATCGCCAGAGAATTCAACCTCACATCCTGTTAACTCAAAAGTAGCGCGTAGTGTATTTGCTAAATCAAACTTAGAGCTTTCAACCGATGATCTTGTTAAACATCCAATTTTAACAGCACCATCTTTTACAATAACACGTGCAACATTGTTTGAAGTTTCAACCAAATCTTTAATATCTGCACTCATGCGGTACACACCGTTTAATGCAGCATATAAGGCTCGTGTTAAACCTTCTTGCACGCCTAAATTCATTATTTTTTCTGGAGTATCGATTTTAGAAACTACAACTTCTAAATCTGGCTCCATCGTTTTTAATTCGGCTTTAATACTATTGGCTAATTGTTGTATTTCAGTATTAAAAGCTTCTTCATGTATAGCATCAATAGCGACTATTGCTTTACTTTCTCTTGGTATTGCATTACGTAAACTACCACCATCAATTTCAGAAATACGTAAACCAAAGTTTTCAAAACCATCAAATAATAAACGGTTCATAATTTTATTTGCATTACCTAAACCTTCATGAATTTGCATTCCTGAATGTCCGCCTTGTAGACCTTTTACTATTATTTGGTAACCAATTTTAAATTCTGGTGTTTCTTCTTCTTCGTAAGTTCTTGTTGCTGTTACATCTATTCCTCCTGCGCAACCTACTCCAATTTCGTCGTCTTCTTCTGTATCTAAATTTAACAAAATACCGCCAGTTAACAATCCTCCTTTTAATCCCATAGCTCCAGTCATTCCTGTTTCTTCATCTATAGTAAAAAGGGCTTCAATTGCAGGATGTGCAATATCTGTGCTTTCTAAAATTGCCATAATTGTAGCAACACCCAAACCATTATCTGCGCCAAGTGTTGTACCTTTTGCTTTTACCCAATCACCATCAACATACATTTCTATACCTTGGGTATCAAAATCGAATACTGTATCTGCATTTTTTTGGTGTACCATATCTAAATGCGATTGCATTACAATGGTTACACGATCTTCCATGCCTTGTGTTGCTGGTTTTTTAATAATTACATTACCAACTTCGTCTTCAATAGTTTCTAAGCCTAGGTTAGCACCAAAATCTTTCATAAACTTTATTACGCGTTCTTCCTTTTTAGAAGGTCGCGGTACAGCGTTTAAATCTGCAAATTTATTCCATAATGGTTTTGGTTCTAAAGCTCTTATTTCAGTATTCATATATCTAATTTTATTTAAGAACTGCTAAAGTACGAAAAAGAGTTTTCAGGATTAAAATTGTTGGTTGGTCTAACAGAAAATTAACTATTTTTGAGCTATGCTGAAACACAAAAAATTAATTATTGCGCTTTCTATAATTCCTGCTATTTTAATTGTAAAACTATTAGCACAGTTTCCAGAATTTGTAGAAACCTATTATAGCAATGGTTTGTATCCTTTAACTTCAAAAATTCTTAGGTTTACTTTGGGTTGGTTACCTTTTTCGTTTGGTGATTTTATATATGCTTTTGCAATTATTTTTATTTTAAGATGGCTTTTTTTAAATCGTAAACGTATAATTAAAGATTTTAAACATTGGTTAATTGATGTATTTGCTGCATTAGCTATTATTTATATTGCGTTTCATGTATTCTGGGCTATTAATTATTACCGTTTACCACTTCATAAAAACCTTAATTTAAAAGCCGATTACACTACCGAAGAACTTCTAGCAGTTACCAATAAACTTATTGATAAGTCTAATAAAATTCAGCTTCAAATAGCAAATAATGACACCGTAAAGGTTGTGTTTCCTTATACTAAACCTCAATTATTAAAAAAAGTACCAGACGGTTATAATATACTTCAAAACACATTTCCGCATTTAGAATACGAAGGAAAAAGCATAAAAAAATCACTACTTAGCATGCCATTAACTTATATGGGATTTAGTGGTTATTTAAACCCTTTAACCAATGAGGCTCAAGTAAACAGTTGGATTCCTATATTTAAATTACCAACAACAGCTTCTCACGAAGTAGCACACCAGTTAGGCTATGCTGCAGAAAACGAAGCTAATTTTATAGGTTTTTTAGCAGCAACTAGTAATACTGATATTTATTTTAAATATTCTGGTTATACCTTTGCTTTGAGGCATTGTTTACACGAAATATACAGAAGAGATCCTGAATTATATACCATAAAGCTTCAAGAATTAAATCCTGGGATTTTAAAAAACTACCAAGACGTTAGAACATTTTGGAAAAACCATAAAAACCCTATAGAGCCTTTATTTCAAACAACTTACAGTACATTTTTAGAAGTTAATAACCAAAAAGGCGGTATGAAAAGTTATAGTTATGTTGTCGCTCTTTTAGTAAATTATCTTCAAAACAAAACACTTTAACAGTCATAATTAGAAAAATATCTTGGCTAAGTATTATATTTAATGCTTAATCTCATATTAAACTAACTCATGATTAAAAAATTATTACTAACAACAATGTTATGTTTTAGCGCAGCATTGTTTGCGCAAGACTATGCACCCAAAAATGATGGTGTAAAAACCATAAATTCCAATTACACAGCATTAACAAATGCTACAATTCACGTTTCACCTACTCAAGTATTAGACAAAAGTACTCTGCTTATTAAAGATGGTAAAATTGTAGCTGTAGGAAAATCGGTTTCCATTCCAAAAAATGCTGTAAAAGTAGATTTAACAGGAAAGAGTATTTATCCTTCTTTTATAGATATCTACTCTACTTTTGGTGTAGAAACACCAAAATCTCCAAGCGGTAATTCTAGAAGACCACAATACGATGCTGGTCGTGAAGGCTATTACTGGAATGACCACATTAGAGCAGAACAAGATGCTATTGCACATTTTAAATTTGATAGTAAAGCTGCCGAAGCATTAAGAAAAGCTGGTTTTGGTACTGTAAATACACATATTGATGATGGTATTATTCGTGGTACAGGAACTTTAATAGCTTTAAACTCTAATGGTACAGATGCTAATAGAATTTTAGCCGAAAAATCTGGACAATATTTAGGAACAAGTAAAAGTAAAACCTCACGTCAAGCCTACCCAACTTCTATTATGGGTGCATTTGCTTTATTACGCCAAGTAAATATGGATGCCAATTGGTATGCAACTGGAAATGCAAAAGAAAAAGACCGTACTTTAGAAGCTTTTATTGCAAATAAAAACCAAGTCCAAATTATGGAAGCTGGTAGCAAACTAAATGCCTTGCGTTTAGATAATATTGGTGACCAATTTAATACACAATATGTTTTTGTTGGTGGTGGTGATGAATACGAATATATTAACGATATTAAAGCTACAAACGCTTCATTCATTTTACCTGTAGATTTCCCAGACGCTTACGATATGGAAGATCCGTTTTTAGCAAGTGCTGTTGAATTAGCAGATTTACGTGAGTGGAACCAAAAACCACATAACCCAAAAATACTAGCAGAAAACAATATTAACTTTGCCTTTACTACACACAAATTAAAAAAACCAGAAGAATTTATGGCTAATGTACTTAAAGCCATAGAAGCTGGACTAAGCAAAGAAAAAGCTTTAGCTGCATTAACTACAGTTCCTGCACAAATACTAGGAAAATCTAATGTTTTAGGAACCTTAAAAACTGGTGCTTATGCAAATTTCTTAGTAACTTCTGGAGATATTTTTGATAAAGAAACTACAATATATCAAAATTGGGTTACCGGAGAAAAAGATGAATTTAAGGCTTTAAATACTACAGACATTAGAGGTGATTATACTTTTAATTTAAATAACACAACCTATGAACTTTCTATTTCTGGTAAATTAGAAAAGTTAAAAGCAAAGGCTAAAGCAAACGATAAAACATTAGGCGCTAAAGTAAGCTTTAAAGACGATTGGTTAAACCTTACAATCTCTACAGTAGATACTACAAAACAAGAGTTTATTAGATTAGTATCTAACATAACAGATACTAATAACTTTAGTGGTAAAGCTTATTTTCCAAACGGAAACGAATCTACTTTTAATGCGAAAAAGGTAGAGAAAGAAAATAAAGACAAAGAGAAAAAGGATAAAGATGAAGACAAAAAAGATAGTAAGTCTCGAAAATTCTTTCCTGTAACCTATCCAAACATGGCATTTGGTAATACTACACAACCAAAACAAGAAACTATTTTATTTAAAAATGTTACGGTTTGGACTAACGAAAAAGAAGGTATTTTAAAAAACAGTGATGTTTTAATTAAAAACGGGAAAATTTCTAAAATAGGAACAAATTTAAATGCTTCTGGCGCTAAAGTAATAAATGGAGAAGGCAAGCATTTAACCGCTGGAATTATAGATGAGCACTCGCATATTGCAACCTCATCAGTTAACGAATCTGGACACAACTCTACAGCAGAAGTAACACAAGAAGATGTTATAAACCCAGAGCATATTGGTATATACCGTAATTTATCTGGTGGTGTTACTAGTATTCAAATTCTACATGGCTCTGCAAACCCAATTGGTGGTCGTAGTGCTATTATAAAACTTAAATGGGGAGAAAGTGCTAAAAACATGTTATATAAAAACTCACCAAAATTTATAAAATTTGCTTTAGGTGAAAACGTAAAACAAAGTAATTGGGGAGAAAATAACACGATACGTTTTCCACAAACAAGAATGGGAGTTGAACAAGTATATACAGACTATTTTCAACGTGCAAAAGAGTATGATGCTTTAAAGAAAAGTGGAAAGCCTTATAGAAAAGATGTTGAAATGGAAGTAATTGCCGAGATTTTAAACAAAGAACGTTTTATTAGCTGCCACTCTTACGTACAAAGTGAAATTAACATGTTAATGAAAGTAGCAGAAAAATTCGATTTTCGTGTAAATACATTTACTCACATATTAGAAGGTTATAAAGTAGCCGATAAAATGGAAGCTCATGGTGTTGGTGGTTCTACTTTTAGTGATTGGTGGGCATACAAATACGAAGTTAATGATGCGATACCATATAATGCTGCTATAATGCATAATGCCGGTGTTACCGTTGCAATTAATAGTGATGATGCCGAAATGTCTAGACGTTTAAATCAAGAAGCTGCCAAAACAGTTAAATATGGTAATGTTAGCGAAGAAGAAGCCTGGAAATTTGTAACACTTAATCCTGCAAAATTATTACATATAGACGATCGTGTTGGTAGTATAAAAGTTGGAAAAGATGCAGATGTAGTATTATGGAGCGATCACCCAATGTCTATTTATGCAAAAGCAGAAAAAACCCTAATTGAAGGTGCAACTTATTTTGATATTGAAACAGATAAACAAAAACGTGAAGCCATTAAAAAAGAAAAAAATGAGCTTACAACTTTAATGTTACAAGCAAAAAATAAGGGATTAAAAACAAAACCTATTGTGAAAAAAGAGAAAGAACACTTTCACTGTGATACAGAAATATAATAAGCAAAATAGGAAAACCTTATATTTTTTTTCAAATTAATAAAACACATTTCAAAATGAAATATTTAAAATACAAATTACTAACCTTTGCATTACTATTATCTGTAATTGCAATTGCGCAGCAAACACCTGCGCCACAACAAACTCAAGCCTATTCTATTGAAGGTGCAACAGCACACTTAGGAAATGGAACAGTTATTGAAAACGCATTAATAATGTTTAACGAAGGCAAAATAACTTTTGTTGGTAGTGCAAACATGAAAATTGCTAGACAAGGTAAAGTTATAAACGCCAACGGTAAACATATTTATCCTGGTTTTATAGCACCAAATTCAACTTTAGGATTAGTTGAAGTTGATGCCGTACGCGCATCTAACGATATTAGAGAAGTTGGAGCTATGAACCCACATGTAAGAAGTTTAATAGCTTATAATACCGAGTCTAAAGTTGTGGAATCTATGAGACCAAACGGTGTGTTAATGGGACAAATTACACCACGTGGCGGACGCATTTCGGGAACCTCATCTATTGTACAGTTTGATGCCTGGAATTGGGAGGATGCTGTTATAAAAGAAGATGATGGTATTCATCTTAACTGGCCAAACCCTTATTCTCGTGGTCGTTGGTGGTTAGGTGAGCCAGCAGGCTTAAAACTTAATAAAAAATATACCGAACAAGTAAATAATCTAACAAATTATGTTTTAGAAAGTAAGGCTTATAACGCTGGTAACAAATCGCCAAGACATTTACCATTTGAAGCTTTACAACCATTATTTAATGGTACTAAAAAATTATTTGTTCACGTAGATGACCAAAAAGGAATTACAGATGCCATTGCTTTTGCTAAAGATAATAATGTAAAAAGTTTAGTTATAGTTGGTGGCGCAGAAGCAGATAAGGTAATGCCTTTATTAAAGCAAAATAATATTCCTGTATTACTACAACGTATACACAGTAATAGTAACAGTGATGATGATGCTTATGACGTAACTTATACATTAGCAAATACATTAGTTAATGCTGGTGTTTTAGTAGGCTTAGAGAACTCTGGTGACATGGAACGTATGAATGCCAGAAACTTACCATTTTTAGCGGGTACATGTGCCGCTTTTGGTTTAGATAAAGAAAAAGCTTTAAGTTTAATTACATTAAATACTGCAAAAATTTTAGGTATTGACGATAAAGTTGGTTCATTAGAGGTTGGAAAAGATGCTACATTTTTTATTAGTGAAGGAGATGCGCTTGATATGAGAACTAACAAATTATCTAAAGCCTATATTCAAGGACGTGATATAAGTTTAGAATCGCACCAAACAGAGCTTTATAAACGTTATAGCAATAAGTATAAGCAACAATAATGTTTTAATTATTTATTTAAAACATTATATTTAAGTATATTGAGTTATTATGAAACCATTATTAATTACTTTTTTTCTTTTATATAGTTTGTTCTCTTTTTCTCAAGCACAAAAAGATGAACAAAAAAATAATACACCTTTATTTATTTCTACTATTGATGTAGATACATCTTATATTATACATAATAACCTAAGTGTAGTCACAAATAGTATAAAAACAATATCGACATCTAAAAAGCATATTGATAATAGAAACTTTGTTGCTTTAACTAGCAAAAATAATAAGATTTACAAGTTCTCAGATTTAAGCTCGAAAATAAACTTAAATCAAGCATTGGATAATGTTATGTTTACAGGAAACTTTTTTAATCCTGAAGAAACTCATTTTTCTACTTTATTAAACGAAAACAATTAAACACTATAAAACTTATATATAAAAAAGGCGTGCCAATTGGTACGCCTTTTTTTATTTAAAATTCTATAAAATAGATTATTTTACTATTTCGCCTGTTTCTGGTTTAGCAAAAATACTATCTGCTGCCATATTTTTAGATAACGTTACAGCTTTAAACTGTACACTGTTTCTTGGCTCTGTTGGTAAACTATCTTCTGTATTGTACCACGTTAAAGTTTCTGGCAATTGTAAACCACTAACTGTTTGCCAATTACTGTATTTTATAAACGACCACTTTTTGCTTTTTTCTTTAGAAAAATAAGTAACTGTATATGCTAACCACTCCATTTTAAAAGTTTCTGGATTGTAATATAAAATATACTCATCTTCTGGAGACGAGCCTATTTCTGCATCATAACTTATTTTAATTCCTGGATACTTTATACCATCTACTGTTAAAGCATTAGTATATGAATATGTGATACCATCATCTCCTAAAACAAATGGCATTGCATAAAAATAAAACATAAGGTTATAGTAAAAATTAGGGTTTCCGTTGTATTCGTTTTCTCCTTTTTTATCTAACCAAACATTTTCACCATCAAACCCTAAAGCAAACGTATTTGTTTCTATAAAAGAACGACGTGTTTTTAAATCGGTAATAGTTTTTTCGTCACCAGTTTCTTTTGCTATAGTAAATTCTAAATTTTTAAATTCATTCCACTGCTCTATGCTACCATGAGCATTAAATACTTTGGTTACATTTTCTGGATATATAGAGGTTGTAACATCTAGTGTTTTAGTTTTATAATCTTCTGTTTTTATAGTTTCGGTTTTTTCTTTACATGCCGATACTATAAATAATAAGGCTAATGCGATAATGCTATTTTTCATTTTAATCTCTTTTAGTTTGTTTATTTTTTTAAGTACTACTCTACAAATTCTGCCTTCTCTGGTTTAGTAAATTTGTTTTTATCTACTGCCGTTGTTGTAATTTTTACATTTGTAAATGTGTTAGGTACTTTTGCTACTGTTGGTTTATCATTTTTAAAACCATAACCTGTAATGGTGTTTGGTAATAATAATCCATTAACTTCTTGCCAATCTCCATACTTTCTAAAATGTAATTCTTTTTTATCTATTCCTGGTACAAAGTTTACGGTGTAACCTAACCATTCCATAATATAAGTTTCTGGATTGTAATATAGCACGTAACGGTCTTCTGGTGTTACACCAACTCCTGCGTTATAAGTTACTTGTATTCCTGGATACGTTTTGCCTTCAAATTCTAAAGGCGCTGCGTTAGCATAATTAATACCATCATCTGACAGTATAAATGGCATTGTATAAAAATAAAACATTAAGTTATAGCCATATTTAGGGTCATAGCCTTTATAATCTTCTTCTGTTTTATTTAATAGCCATGGTTGTTCACCATCGAAACCTATAGTATAGTTTGGCGCCTCTATTAATGCTTCTCGAGTATACAGGTTTGTAAGTGTTACTTCGCTTCCATTAGTTTTTTCTTGAGTATACTCTAAAGACTTCATGGTTTTCCATTTATTTATACCTCCATGAGCATTAAATACTTTCACAAGATTTTCGGGATAATTAGCTGTTTTTACTTCTACGGTTTCTGGCGTCTCTATTGCTTTAGTTGTTTTAGAGTCTACTTGTTCTGTATTGTTTTTACAAGCTGATACTATAAGCAGTAACATTAGTGTTATAATACTATTTTTTATCATTTTTATTTGTTTTTAGGTTTGTCGAACAACGAAAGTACTCTTTACAAAAAAAGCTTCAGTTTTTACTGAAGCTTTTTAATTAATATTTAACTATAATTTATTTTACTATTAGTTTTTTTATAGTTTCAGTTTTACCATTTTTCAGTTTTATAAAATACAATCCTGATTCTAAATTAGAAATGTTTAGTTGGGTTTCTAAACTGTTTACGTTTAATATTTTTGAATTAACTATTTTTCCTTGAACATCAATTATTGTTACAGAAGTGTTTCCGCGTAAAGCGATATTACTTTTTATTATAACTTCATCTTTTGCAGGATTTGGATATAATGAAAAGTTTTGTGTTTCGAATGTATTCACAGATAGCTGAAACTCTACAAACTCTGTTACAAAAGTGTTGGTAATTACAGGAGTATTAAAATTAGAATATTGCTATTATATTTTGACCAACATTTCATCCATTTGTGACAAGTAATATGAAACATTAAAATCTACTGGATCTTGATCTCCTAAAATTTCCGAATCTTTAACCGTTAAATCAATCACAGCAATACCTGCTTATATATCACCATTACAAACTATTAAAGGCGTTGGTTGGTTATTGATTAATAATTACAACAACCATAAAATAAAATCTCCTACTTATTATATACTATAGATGTAAAAATATAGATTTGGTTACGTTAAAAAATATTACAAATTATTTTGTAATAATCTTTTTAGCGTAAATTTGTCTATTCTCTAAATATAGAATTAATAGTTTTAAATTAATGGTTTACAAACAAATAAATAGCACCCAAAATACTTTAGTTAAGCAAATTGTTTTATTAAAAGACAAATCTAGAGAACGAAAAAAAACAGGATTATTTATAGTTGAAGGACTTCGTGAAATTACATTAGCTCTAAAAGGGAATTATAATTTAAAGACCATTTTATTCTATCCAGAACTTTGCGATGTAAATACTTTAGAATCTCTAGGTAATTTAAATGCTGAAATTATAGAGATAAGTAAAGATGTTTATACTAAAATTGCATATAGAGAAACCACTGAAGGTATTATAGCAATATCGAAAACTAAAGAAAACAATTTTGAAAATTTAAGCTTTAACACCAAAAACCCATTAATTTTAGTTGCTGAAGCTCCCGAAAAACCAGGAAATATTGGCGCCATTTTACGAACTGCAGATGCTGCAAATATAGATGCTGTAATTATTGCGAACCCTAAAACAGATTTATACAATCCTAACATTATACGCTCTAGTGTAGGCTGTTTATTTACCAATCAAATTGCAACTGGAAGTACCGAGGCTATCATTAACTTTTTAAACTCTAAAGGCATAAATATATATGCTGCTATTTTACAAGAATCACAAGAATACCACAAGCAAGATTTTACAACACCAACAGCAATTATAGTTGGTACAGAAGCTACAGGTTTAAGTAATGACTGGCGAAACGCTGCAAAACAAAATATAAAAATACCAATGCAAGGTGCAATAGATTCTATGAATGTTTCTGTTGCTGCAGGTATTTTAATTTTTGAAGCAAAAAGACAACGCGATTTTAAATAATAGTAATTATTACACCTACTACTCTACTAAAAAATCAAAATATTGATTACGGTAAGGTTCTCCTCGTAGTGTAAAATGCCACCACTCTTTAGCGTAGTTTCTAAAACCATTATCTAGCATTACTTTTTGTAGTAGTTCTCGGTTTTTAGCCTGTACTTTATTTAGATTATTATTTTCTATCCATGAAGCACTCCCAAAAAAATCGTATGGCGATCCCATATCTAATTCTTCTCCATTTTCAATATTTACAATTGTAATATCTAATGTACTACCGCTACTATGTCTTGATTTTGAAGCTATATAACCAGATTTAAATAAGTTTTTCTTTTCTACATTTGGGTAAAATTGTTGTTTCATTAAAGTATCGCTTTCTACTTTTGCCCAACGTACAAAATGATTTACTGCGCGTTGCGGCCTATAAGAATCGTAAATTTTTATAGATAGATTTTGCTTTGCTAATTGCTCTTGTACCTTTTTTAATGCCGCAGCTGCTTGAGAAGTTAATATGGCTTTATTTTCTATATAACCATCAATAACTTCTCCAACAAAGTTATTATCACTACAATAGCGCAACTCTGTATGTATTGTTGGTACAACATCTTTTACATACACAAAACCTTTTGGGAGTTGTGCAAAAACAGATAATGAATATATTGTTAGTAAAAAGGAAAATAAAGCTCTCATAAAACAAAAATTATACGCTAATTTAGAGAAAAATTATTGACTATGAGTTTTCCTTGGCACCTTTACTTAATGGCTGCAATGTATATTTTTGCTGGTATCATGCATTTTATAAAACCAAAAATGTATAAACGCATCATGCCGTTATATATCCCTAATCATGACCTAATGGTTAAACTTAGTGGCGTTGCTGAAATTATTTTAGGTATTGGTTTGTGTATTCCTGCCTTAAAGAATATTTCAATTTATGGAATAATTTTAATGTTAACAGTCTTTTTACTAGTACATTTTTATATGCTTTCTAGTGAAAAAGCTTCAGCCGGAATACCTAAATGGATTTTAATTTTAAGACTTCCATTACAATTCTTTTTAATGTATTGGGCGTATTGGTATCTTAATTTTTAAATCATGTTATTTCCTTCCGAAGCAATAAAACTAAATCTTCCAGATGCAGATATAAGTTATTTTCCTAATATTTTTAATGCTAATGAATCTTCAATACTCTTTAATACCTTACTAAAAGAGACACATTGGCAGCAAGACACTATCAAAATTTTTGGTAAAACACACTTACAACCTAGATTAACTGCTTTATTTGCAGAAAATAGCAATTCCTATAGTTACTCTAATATAACAATGCATCCCAAACCTTTTTCTAAGGCTCTATTAGACATAAAATTAAAAGTAGAAAATATAACTAATACTAGTTTTACTACATGTTTAGCTAACTATTACAGAGATGGAAACGATAGTAATGGTTGGCATGCAGATAATGAGAAAGAGTTAGGTGAAAACCCAATAATAGCATCAATAAGTTTTGGAGGTGTACGCCAATTTAATTTAAAACATAGGTTTAAAAAAACGCTTAAATCTAAGTTAGTATTAGAAAATGGTAGTTTACTACTTATGCAAGGTAAAACGCAACATTTCTGGTTACACCAAATTCCTAAAACAAAAAAGAAAGTTGCACCTAGAATTAATCTTACATTTAGAATAATAAAACATTAAAACAAAAAAAACCGAAGTCCCTCAACTTCGGTTTTCTATTATTTGCAATATATTTTTTAGGTTAGATTTAGGGTTACTATATCAACTAAAGCGGTGCAAATATTAATTAATTAATCCATTGAACTAAAGTATGTGATTTTAGTACTCTGCTAATGTATAACAGATTTTAATTTTTAAACGATTAAGAGCTTCTATTTTCGACGAAATACACATAATTTTAACATTTACAGACAAAATATTGGTAATTATCGACGAAATACATCTTTTTTAAAATAAAAAAAATAGAAAAATGTTTAATATTTAAATGTAAATTAGCCATTATAATTTAAGTTTTACTTATTTAAAATATTAAACTATGAAATCATTACATCTTATTTTATTATTACTTTTTGGTAATTTTCTTTTAGCACAAGAAATTAATTACTCTAGTAAAGAAATAGCGATTAACACATTAATAGATGGTACGCTTTTAACTCCAAAAGATAATACTAAAGCTAGTTTGGTAATTATTATTGCTGGCTCTGGACCAACAGATAGAGATGGAAATCAAAACTTTTTAAAAAGTAATGCTTTAAAAAAATTAGCAATTGGCTTAACAAACAATAACATTGCAACTTTTAGATATGATAAACGTATTGTAAAACAAATTAGAAAAAACAAAGTTGATAAAAATATTATGTTTGATGATTTTGTTACAGATGCTAAAGCTGTAATAGATTATTTTAAAACAAATTATGCCTTTAAAAATATATACGTTGCAGGACATAGCCAAGGAAGCCTAGTAGGTATTATTGCTGCAAAAAATAGAGCCGACGGTTTAATTTCTATCGCTGGTGCAGGCCAGGCAATAGATCAAGTTATTTTAGAGCAAATAGAAAAAACAGCACCAATGTTTACAGAAGATACTAAACGTATTTTTGGTGTTTTAGCAGAAGGCAAAACAACAACTAATTTTCCACCTGCTCTAGCAAGTATATTTAATTTAGATGTACAACCATTTATAGCAAATTGGATGAGTTATAAGCCTCAAGAAGAAATTAAAAAACTGGAAATGCCAATTTTAATAATTAATGGCACTAAAGATTTACAAGTAAGTGAAGCCGAAGCCAAATTATTAAATGATGCTGCTAGAACATCTACCCTAAAAATTATTGAAAACATGAACCATGTTATGGTGCCAATAACTGGTGGCGATTTAGAAAACTCTAAATCTTATAATGAAACTGCAAGAACTTTATCACCACAATTAATAGATAGTATAGTAAAGTTTATAAAATAAAAAAAGCAGTAAATACCTAAATAGAAAAAGCATTCCAATACGGAATGCTTTTTCATACTAACCAACCAAAAATATGTAATTAAAACTCGTAATTTAAAGTAACCACACTCTAAAATAGTCATTGTTTTTAATTACACTAAATATAAAACAATATGTGTGCCAAACTTTTTTTTGTCATTATTAATTAACTGAATATTAAGAAAGTATTATCATAAATTAATAAATAGAAAAAGCATTCCAAGACGGAATGCTTTTTCATACTAACCAACCAAAAATATGATAAATAACCACTCGTAATTTAAAGTAACCACACTCTAAAAAAGTCGCTGTAGTTATTCACGATTAGTATATTTCAATTAGTGTGCCAAACTTTATTTACTTGTTTTTTTTATACAACTTTTAATTCTGTATTTTGCAAAAACTTAAACTAACAACTATGGATAATACACCTTTATTTACAAACGATACTATTGTATTTGGATTATTAATGCTAGCCTTAGGCTTTATCTTTTATACAGAATCTATTGAAAAAGGATTCTGGCCAAAATTCTATAAAATTGTTCCTGGCCTATTTTTAGCTTATATGATTCCTGCAATATTTACAACATTTGGGTTAATAGCTCCAGAATGGGAAACGGTAAAAGCAAGTGGTGAAATTGTAACAGAAAAATCTAATCTTTATTTCGTTTCAAGTCGTTATTTATTACCAGCAGCATTAGTTTTAATGACTTTAAGTATAGATTTAAAAGCCGTATTTAATTTAGGTTGGAAAGCACTTATTATGTTTTTTACAGGTACTATAGGTATTGTAATTGGTGGGCCAATAGCTATTTTATTAATATCTATTATTTCTCCAGAAACCGTTGGTGGTGCTGGACCAGATGCTGTATGGCGCGGACTATCTACACTTGCAGGAAGTTGGATTGGTGGTGGCGCTAACCAAACTGCAATGTTAGAAATTTACGGATATAACCAAAAACTTTATGGAGGTATGGTATTTGTAGATATTGTTGTAGCCAATGTATGGATGGCAATATTATTAATTGGTATTGGTAAACGAGATAAAATAAACAAATGGCTAAAGGCCGATACTTCTTCTATTGAAGAGCTAAAAGTGAAAGTTTCTACTTTTTCTGAAAAAGTAAAGAGAAATCCATCTGTTACAGATATGATGATTCTTGGTGCAATTGCATTTGGCACTGTTAGTATCGCTCATTTTTTAGCTGAATTTTTAGCACCATTTTTCGAAAATGTTGTTGCAGGAATACAATCTCCAACTACAAAAAATATATTTACATTCTTAGGTTCAAAATTCTTTTGGATGATAAGTATTTCAACATTAATAGCCATTCTACTATCTTTTACAAAAGCCAAAACTTACGAAGGTGCTGGAGCAAGTAAATTTGGAAGTGTGTTTATTTATATATTAGTTGCTAGTATTGGTATGAAAATGGATTTAACACTAATATTTGACAATGTTGGTCTAATTGCCGTAGGTATTGTATGGATGACTATTCATGCAGTGTTATTAATATTTGTAGCCAAAATAATTAAAGCTCCATATTTCTTTTTAGCAGTTGGTAGTCAAGCTAATGTTGGTGGTGCTGCTTCTGCTCCAATTGTAGCTTCTGCTTTTCATCCATCCTTAGCAACTGTAGGTGTTTTACTTGCCGTATTTGGTTATGCTGTTGGAACCGTTGCTGCAATTGGTTGTACAATTTTAATGGAATTAGCCGCTGCTGGTTAGTATTTAATTATTTTTTATAGCATATTTGCGCACTTAACTTTTTAAATAAAATTCATGCAAAAACTAATAGCAATACTGTGTCTTTCACTTATTTTCTCTTGCGGAAGTGATGACAGTTCTAAATTAACTGTAAAAGGTCAAATTAAAGGTTTAAAAAAAGGAACTATTTACTTAAAAAAAGCAAATGATTCTACTTTAGTAACTGTAGATTCTTTAATTGTAAATGGAGATTCAAACTTTAAATTAGAAAGTAATATAGAAGAACCTGAAGTATTTTACCTTGAATTAGATAAAAATGATAACGATGAGAGCCAAATTTCATTTTTTGCAGCTAAAGGTGTAACTGAGATTAATACAACTTTAAAAAACTTTGTTTACGACGCCACTATAAATGGAAGTGAACAACAAGACAAATTAAACGATTACCGTAACATGTTGACAAAGTTTAATAATAGGTATTTAGATTTGATAAAAGAGAATTTAGAGGCAATGCAAAACAATGATACAATAGCAGTTGCCAAAGCGCAAAAAGAATCTAAAAATTTAGAAAAAAGAAAATATTTGTATACTGCTAATTACGCGATTACTATAAAAGACAGTGAAGTTGCTCCTTATTTAGCGCTAAGTGAATTATATAATGCAAATATTAAGTTATTAGATACTATTAATAATTCTCTTACTCCAAAAATAAAAGCTTCACTTTACGGAAAAAAATTACAAAATTTTATAAACGATATTAAAGCTGAAGAACAACAATAAACAAGATTTATATAAAATAAAAGGCCTGAGTTTAATTTAAAACTCAGGCTTTTTTATTGCTCAAAATACTATAAGAAAGTATATAAAATCAAAAAAACCTTAATTACAAAAGTAATTAAGGTTTATTAAGAGCCGATGGAGGGACTCGAACCCACGACCTGCTGATTACAAATCAGCTGCTCTAGCCAGCTGAGCTACATCGGCGAAGCGAGTGCAAATATAAATTTGTAATTTATATTTGCAAACTTTTTTTTAAACTTTTTACAGTTTATTTATTCTTTCTATAAGTTCGCGACCCTTAGTCTCTAATTCTGTGTTAATTGACTTAAAGTGTGCTTTTTTATTTTCTACATCTTTTGCGTTTACTTTTGCTATTAAAACGTCAAAAGTCTCAATTGCATCATCAATAATTGCTTCGCTTTCTTTAGTTTCTTTTGTTGGGTTAGTATATTCCCACACATAAACTGCTTCAATAATGTCTCCTAAAACATAATTAATGTCTTTTTTTAGGTCTCTTTTATTTGCCATAATATAATTATTTATTTAACGGCAAAATTAAACATTAACTTGTAATTGTAGAGCTTTTTTTTAAGTATTTTAATTATAGATATACTGTAATATATATTTTCAATAAAATGCTTTTAAATAAGCTAAAAATTGGTAAAAAAATATAGGTGTTGTTTATTTATTATTAACCAGAATACGTTACAAAATTACGAGGTGTTTCGTAAAGTGTTATTTCAAGGTCTAGATGGGATTCTAATTTAGCTTTAATCTTATTATATATTATTACAACAATATTTTCGGCTGTGGGATTTAGTGTTTTAAATTCAGGCACATCTAAATTTAGATTTTTATGGTCGAAAGCATCTTCAATTTCAGTTTTAATAATCTGCTTTAATACTTTCATATCCATAACATAACCTGTTTCTTGGTCTATGTTGCCGGTAACACTCGCTATTAACTCATAATTGTGCCCATGGTAATTGGGATTATTGCATTTACCAAAAACAGCGTTATTTTTAGTCTCGCTCCAATCCTTTCTATACAACCTATGTGCTGCGTTAAAATGTGCTCGTCTACTTACCGTTACTTTCATTTGATGTGTTTATGAATGTATAAAATTTATCAAATATAATTTTAAACCATGCTGTGTATATTTCTGGTTGCTGTGCAATATCTGTTTTCACAGCTTCTAATGGCATCCATTTCCAGGCTGCTACTTCACTTTTATTTATGTTAGGTTCTTTGTTATATGTTCCTACCATAATGTGATCTAGCTCATGTTCTGTTAAACCATTATCAAAAGGTGCTTTGTATATAAAAGAGGTTTTTTCTTCAAGCTCTGTTTCAAAGCCCATTTCTTCTTGTAAACGTCGTTTTCCTGCATCTAAATTGCTTTCTCCTTCTCTTTGGTGACTGCAACATGTATTGGTCCATAATCCTGGTGAATGATACTTATCTAACGCTCTTTGTTGTAGCATTAATTCATTATCATCATTAAAAACAAAAACTGAAAATGCGCGATGTAACAAAGCTTTCTCGTGTGCTTCCATTTTAGGCATTAAACCTATTTGTTCGTCTTTTTCGTTTACTAAAATTACTTTTTCTTCTACCATTTTATTTCTTGAGGTTAACAAATTTACAAAATAGAGTATACAAATATTATGTTTTAAGTTTATTTTAGTAATGATACTAAATGAAAAAAGCGTTCTAAAGAATAGAACGCTTTTTTTTGTATTGAAATAGTTTTAGTTTTTTGTAACTATAAACATACTTCTTCTATTTTGTTGGTGTTCTTCTTCAGAACATTTAACACCATTAGAACATCGGTTTACTAATTGAGATTCACCATAACCTCTACCTGATATCCTGCTAGAGGATATTCCTCCTTTTTCAATTATCCAATTTTTTGTTGACGTGTTTCTTCTTTGTGATAATGACTCATTATATGCGTCACGACCTCTTGAATCTGTATGTGATTGTACATCAATACTTACAGATGGATACTCTTTTAGGTAGTTTATAACTTTTTGAAGTTCTACTTGGGCATCTGGACGAATGTATGACTTATCGAAATCGAAATAAATAGGATTTAAATTTAGTAAAACAAATAAATCTGTACCTACTTCTGCTGCCTGTTTCTCAGGTGTTAAATTTAGTTTTAATGCTAGGTCTAACTCAATTTCAGGATCAATTGAGTAAGTTAATTCTTCTGTGTTATAACCTTCTTTACTTGCTACTGCTCTATATGTTCCTTTTTTACAATCTGAATTATAACTAAATGCTCCATTTTGATCTGAATTAAAACGGTAAACTTCTTTATTTTTAGAATTATAAACTATTACTGTTGCATCAGGTATTACTTGGTTTGTATTTTTATCTACTACTGTACCTGCAATTAATTGATTACAAACTTGTCTTTCGAATTTATAAATATCATCATCTCCTTTACCATTATATCTATTTGAAGTTAGATAACCTAAATTTGTAAATTCATCTATTATAAATTCAAAATCATCTCTTGAACTATTTATTGGTTTTCCAATATTTGTAACCGATTTTTTAGACCCTTCTAAATTTGCATAAAATACATCTAATCCTCCTAAACCTGGGTGACCATCTGATGAGAAATATAAAGTACCGTTATTACTAATGTATGGAAAGTTTTCTCTTCCTTCTGTATTTATTTCATCTCCAAGATTTGTAGGTTCTCCATATTCTCCATTTTCTAAAATATCTACCACAAATAAATCTGATTTTCCTTTAGTGCCTGGCATATCTGATGCGAAATAAAGCTTAGTGTTATCTAAACTTAAAGCTGGGTGTGCTACATTATAATCGTCATTATTAAAAGGCATAGAAACAACATCTACCCATTCTCCAGCATCATTTAGTGTAGCTTTATAAATTTTAAGACCTACTACTCTATCACTACTTTTTCTCTTTTTACCGTTAATATAGTTATTACGTGTAAAATAAATTGTTTTTCCATCATTAGTAAATGATGTTGATGATTCATGAAATTTTGTATTTATTTTTTCTGAAAGTCTCTGAGGAGCTGCAGTATCATTTTCTACATAAAATAAATCTAAAAACGGTTGCTCGTTCCATTTATAAAGTCTTCCATCACCTCTTGATGAAGCAAAGACAATTCCATCTTTGTAGAAAGAGGTTCCAAAGTCTGAAAAACGAGAATTAAAGTCTAAATTTTCTATTGTAAAATTTCCAGAAAGTTTATCGATTGTAGTAAGATAATCTGGTGACTCCATAAACTTTTTAGAACGTGAATCTTCAGGTTTTAATACAGAAAACTTTTTTAAATATTTATTAGCTTCTTCATATTTACCAGTAGCTTTTAATGCCATTGCATATCTATAATAATATTCGAAATCTACAACAGAATCTTGAGCTAGTAACTCACCATACCATTTTGCAGCTTCTTCCATTTCAACATTAAAATAATATGCGTTTGCTAGCTTACTTAAAACTTCTGGACTGTTGTTTCCGTCTTCAACAAGTTTAGAAAGCTCTCTAATGGCTTCTTTATATTTTAAATTATTATATTCTTTATCTACACTAGCATTAACTTTACCATCTTCTTGTGAAAAAGATATATTAAAGGTTAAAGCTAATATGGCTAATACTATATAAATTCTATTTTTCATAATTAGTTGTTTCTAAAATTAGAAGAATCTTGGTGATAATATTTTTTGGTTTTGGAAAATTTCGAATCTTAAAAACACTTCATAAGAACCTTGTTCAAATTGGGTATTACCTAATTCTGTTGTTTCTCTATCATATGCTACACCTAACATTAGCTTATCGGTTAATTGATAACCAACTAATGCACTAAATGCTGCGCTCCATCTATAGGCTAAACCTAATGTGAGTTTTTCTTTTAAAAGCGCATTTAAAGTTAAATCTGCTTGCAATGGTGAACCTTGAACACCTTTAAATAAAACTGCTGGTTTTAATTTTAAATCTTGATTTATATCAAATACATAACCACCTATTAAATACAAATTTATTTTTTCTTTTGCTTCAGAAAGAGAAGATTCTTCAAAATGGGTTGTTTCTAATAAATTTGGAGCAGATAAACCAACATACCATCTATCTCCTTTACGATAGTAAATTCCGGCTCCAACGTTAGGTGAAAATCTGTTTTTTATATCTGATTGTAATAATGGATCTGAACTATATTGATTTAATTCAGAATACGCAACATCTAATAAATGACCGCCACCTTTTACTCCAAAAGAAAGTCTTCCTTCTTCTGAAGTGTTAACTGTATAAGAAAAATCAATATCAAAATACGTTTCGTGTGTTGGCCCGATATTATCGTTTACAATTGATAAGCCTAATCCAACTTTTTTACTATCTCCAATAGGAGAATGAATATTGAAAGTTTGAGTATCTGGCGCTCCATCTAAACCGACCCATTGTGTTCTGTATAGTCCTGCGATACTTATAACATCTCTTGATCCAGCATAGGCAGGATTTACACTCATTGTATTATACATGTACTGAGTGTATTGAGCGTCCTGTTGAGCAGTACTTTCTAAAGCAAAGATAGAACTGATAAGAATTACTAAAATTAATATTCTATTTTTCATTATAAAAGGTATAATTTATTTTGGAGGCAGAATCTTTCTACCTCCTTTATTTATTTAATTAACGTTGAATATAAAGGTAACCAGCTCTTGATTTGTCTTCTGTACCATTATTGTATTTAAGTACATAGAAATATGTTCCTACTGGTAACTGTTTTTCTTCTCGAATTGTAACTCTACCGTTAGATTCACCTTTAAAATAGTTTCCATTTTGACCATAACCATCTGTAGAATACACAATAACTCCCCATCTGTTATAGATTTCTAGTGTATTATTTGGATATAACTCTATATTTCTAATTATAAATACATCATTATCTCCATCTCCATTTGGTGTTACTGCGTTAAATACTTCTAAATCATCTTCTGATGGAGATGCGTTATTTATATCTAAATAATCTGGAAGTCCATCACCATCACTATCTACAGCATCTCCACCAAACCCTATACCATCATTGTTTGGATCTGGACTTTCATTTGTAGTCAAAATTCCATCTCCATCATCATCAACATCTAAGTAATCAGGTGTACCGTCACCATCTGTATCATTATCAGTTGGGTCTCCATTTCCTGTTGGATCTACTTCTCCGTCTTCTAAATCTACATCTGCATAGTCTTCATTTATAGTATCTACACCATCGTTATCATCATCAGTATCTAACCAGTTTGGTGTACCGTCTCCATCGGTATCTCCTAATGGGAATTCTATACCGTTTGGAACATTATCATTATCACAGTCTCCATTGAAAAATTCTAATGATTGAGGTAAAGTTACACTTGTAGTTACAAAATCACAATTCTCAAGAGGATTTGTTCCATCTAACAATTCATCTTCATTTGTTACACCATCACCATCACAATCTGTCGATAAGAAAGGTTCTGATTGAACTTCTGTAATATCCTCAGTATTATAATCACAAGGATCTAATGGGTCTGTACCGTTAAGAACTTCAACACTATCTAAAACTCCATCTCCATCTGAATCAACATCTCCGTAAGTTATTGTTACAGTTGCTTCATTTGAAATATTTCCTTCATTATCTTGAATAGTATAAGTAATTGGTGTTGGGTTTCCAACGAAACTAGGTTCTGGAGTAAATGTTAGGTTTCCACTTTCATCAACTGTCCAAGTTCCTTCTCCTATTACGACTAATGTATCGTTTTGGCCGTCTCCATTTGTATCTGTTGCTCCTGGTGTTGTTATTGAAACTGTGCTAGGGTCAACTATTCCATCTAAATCACTATCTGCACCATTTCCATTATCAGCTGTAACAATAATAGTAACAGGAGAACCAATAGGATTATCCGTACTAATATCATCTTCTGCTATTGGATTAGCCGAATATGTAATTGTAACTGTAGCAACATTAGATTCATTACCATCATTATCTTCTATAGTATAGGTAATTGGTGTTGGGTCTCCTGTAAAACCTGGCTCTGGTGTAAACGTAATGTTACCATTTCCATCTGACACCCATGTCCCTTCACCTGAAACAATTAAAGTATCATTGTAGCCATCTCCAGTTTCATCTGTTGCACCTGGTGTAGTTATACTAACTGTTGTTGGTTCAACTGTACCATCAGGATCAACATCAGTTCCATTACCATTATCTACAGTAACATTTATTGTTACCGCTGTATTCACAGTATTATTCAAACTTTCGTCGTCTATAGCGATTGGATTTGCTTGAACATTAACACTTATAGTACCTACATTTGATGGATTACCGTCATTATCATTAACTGTGTAATCTATTGGTGTTGCATCACCTGTAAAGCCTGGCTCTGGTGTGAATGTCACTGTTCCATCGCCATTATCTGTATAAGTTCCTTCTCCTGGTACGGTAAAGGTATCTTGATCACCTGGTGTTGATGGATCTAAATCTACACTTGTTACATCTATACTTCCGCCTGCACTTGGATCTGAATCATTATCTGTGATTGGGAATGTTACTGGTGTA
>NZ_MPCX01000005.1 GCF_001874145.1 Lacinutrix sp. MedPE-SW
AACAACCTTCTTAAAAGCTTCTAATCAACACATTATGTACTGGTTTTTTTTGACTTTTATTTCTCACCTTTGTCCTTATTATATATACCCTAATTTTTATCCGTTTTCATACCCTTTATATAACTATAATAAATACCATAACAATAGCCTTAGTTAATACTTCATTTCATAATGCCTTTTTTACCCTTTTATTTGCGTTAGGGATTGATACGGCATCCTTTTTTTTATTTCAAAAAAAAAGATATAGTGGAAAGCCCGACCTTTGGGAACGCCATTAATACTAAAATGATATAATTTCACTTTTTGTATTGCTTGTCTGTTAGTAACCTATTATCTTTGTTTGTTGAATTTAATATTATATATGATACAGATTACTTTACCAGATGGGAGTGTAAAATCGTTTGAAACGAATTCTACACCTATGGATGTTGCTAAGAGCATTAGCGAAGGTTTAGCCAGAAATGTTATTTCGGCTAGTTTTAACGGTTTAACAGTTGAGACCACTACTCCACTTACCACCGATGGATCATTAATATTATATACCTGGAACAATGATGAAGGAAAAAAAGCTTTTTGGCATTCTAGTGCACATGTTTTAGCACAAGCTATTCAGGAATTATATCCAAACGCTAAATTAACTATAGGGCCAGCTATTGAGCGTGGTTTTTATTATGATGTAGATTTTGGTGAAGATGTTTTAACTGACAAAGATTTTAAAACTGTTGAAAGTAAGATGTTAGAGATTGCTAGAGGTAAGCATGATTTTAATATGAGAAGCGCTACTAAGGCCGAGGCTTTAGAACTATATAAAAACAACCCTTTTAAGACTGAATTAATACAAAATTTAGAGGATGGTACTATTACTTTTTGTGACCATTCTACTTTTACAGATTTATGTCGTGGTGGCCATATTCCAAATACAGGAATTATTAAAGCCGTTAAAGTACTATCTGTAGCTGGTGCTTATTGGAGAGGAGATGAAACAAAACCTCAATTAACGCGTGTTTATGGTATTAGTTTTCCTAAACAAAAAGAATTAACTGAGTATTTAGCGCTTTTAGAAGAAGCTAAAAAGAGAGATCATAGAAAACTAGGAAAAGAACTTGAGTTATTTACCTTCTCTCAAAAAGTTGGAGCTGGTTTACCATTATGGCTACCTAAAGGAACAGCTTTACGAGAGCGTTTAGAAAACTTTTTAAAAGCTGCACAAAAGAAAGCTGGTTATGAAATGGTAATGAGCCCGCATATTGGACAAAAAGAATTATATGTTACTTCAGGTCACTATGCAAAATATGGAGAAGACAGTTTTCAACCAATAAAAACACCTAAGGAAGATGAGGAGTTTTTATTAAAACCAATGAATTGTCCTCACCACTGTGAAATTTACAATGCTGCACAATGGTCTTATAAAGATTTACCTAAGCGTTATGCTGAATTTGGAACTGTATATAGATATGAGCAAAGTGGAGAATTACATGGTTTAACACGTGTTCGAGGTTTTACTCAAGATGACGCCCATTTATTTTGTACGCCAGACCAATTAGATGCTGAGTTTAAAAATGTAATTGACTTAGTACTATATGTTTTTGGATCTTTAGGTTTTGAGAATTTTACAGCTCAAGTTTCTTTAAGAGACCCTGAAAATCCTGAAAAGTATATAGGTAGTTTAGAAAATTGGGAGAAAGCAGAACAAGCTATTATTAGCGCTGCTAAAGATAAAGGATTGAACTATGTAATTGAGACTGGAGAAGCTGCTTTTTATGGACCTAAGTTAGATTTTATGGTAAAAGACGCTTTAGGAAGACAATGGCAATTAGGTACAATACAAGTAGATTATAACTTACCAGAGCGTTTTGATTTAACTTATAAAGGAAGCGATAATGAGTTACACAGACCAGTAATGATTCACCGTGCACCATTTGGGAGTATGGAGAGATTTATTGCTATTTTATTAGAGCATACAGGCGGAAATTTCCCACTTTGGTTAATGCCAAATCAAGTTTCTATATTAACTCTTAGTGAAAAATATGAAAAATACGGCGAAAAAGTTTTAAATTTGCTAGAAAATCACGAAATTCGCGCACTTATAGATAACCGAAGTGAGACTATTGGTAAGAAAATTAGAGAGGCCGAAATGAACAAGACGCCTTATATGATTATAATAGGCGAGAATGAAGAGAAAGAAAACAAAATATCTGTAAGACAACATGGCGGAGAAGATTTAGGCACGATTAGTGTAGAAGACTTCTCTGAGATTGTTAAAACAGAAATAAATAAAACATTAAAACAATTTTAAAATAAACGTTTAACTAAAATACATAAGTCATAGCAATACGTAGAAAAAGATCGAGAGGACCTTTAAGAGTCATTAAAGAAGACCAACACAGAATTAATTCAAAAATTAGAGCAGAAAAAGTGCGTCTAGTTGGAGAAAATGTTGAAGTTGGTATTTACACATCCAAGCAAGCTTTAGCCATAGCAGAAGAACAAGAGTTAGATCTTGTTGAAATATCGCCAAAGGCAGATCCGCCTGTATGTAAAATTATGGACTATAAAAAGTTTCTTTACGAACAAAAGAAACGTGACAAGGCTTTAAAGAGTAAAGCGACTAAGGTTGTTATAAAAGAAATTCGTTTTGGCCCTCAAACAGATGACCATGATTACGAATTTAAAAAGAAACATGCAGAAAAATTCTTAAAAGAAGGTGCTAAATTAAAGGCATTTGTATTCTTTAAAGGACGATCTATTGTGTTTAAAGAACAAGGTCAGATATTATTGTTGCGTTTAGCACAAGACCTTGAAGAACTTGGTAAAGTGGAGCAAATGCCGAGATTAGAAGGTAAACGTATGACTATGTTTATCGCTCCAAAAAAATAGATAATACACCTAATAAGTATTTAGGTTTAAGATATTATAAGTGAAATCATTAAAAACAAGGAAACAAGATGCCTAAAATGAAAACAAAATCTAGTGCTAAAAAGCGTTTTAAGCTTACAGGTACTGGGAAAATTAAAAGAAAGCACGCGTTTAAAAGTCACATTTTAACAAAAAAGTCTAAAAAACGTAAGCTAGCTCTAACGCATAGTGCATTAGTACACGAAGCAGATGAGAATAACGTTAAAGTAATGTTACGTTTAAAGTAATAGTTATTTTAACCGGTTACAAATTATTTATAAACCCTGGAGATAGGCAAACTAAGATTTGATTAAAAGTGTCGTTATTGACCGCCTACTACAAAACACATTTAAATTATGCCAAGATCAGTAAATTCTGTTGCCAAAAGAGCCAGAAGAAAAAAGGTGCTTAAACAAGCAAAAGGTTACTTTGGACGTCGTAAAAACGTTTGGACAGTAGCAAAAAATGCGGTTGATAAAGCGATGCAATATTCGTATAGAGACCGTAGAAATAAAAAGAGAACTTTCCGTGCATTATGGATCACGCGTATTAACGCTGGAGCCCGTTTACATGGAATGTCTTACTCACAATTTATGGGTAAATTAAAAGCTAATAACATCGAATTAAACCGTAAGGTTTTAGCAGATTTAGCAATGAATCACCCAGTAGCTTTTGAAGCTATTGTGAACAAAATTAAATAAAGGCTTTTTGCCAATTAATTAATATAATTTCACTTATAAAATTAAAGCCCGATTCGTAAGAATCGGGCTTTTTTATTTTATATATCTTAACTTAATATTAAAATAAAAATTCAAATTATAATTTACATTTGTAGATATACTTATTAAATGGATTTATCGAATATAAAATTAGTAGTAACAGATATGGATGGTACCTTATTAGATTCCAACCATAAAGTAAGTGATAGTTTTTACACACTACATCAAGAACTTAAAAAAAACAATATACAGTTTGTTGCAGCAAGTGGAAGACCATTTTATAGTATTTCGAAAAAACTTAGCCTTATAAAAAATGATATTATAATAGCTGCGGAAAATGGTGCTTATGTAGTAGATGATAACCAAGTAATTTTATCTACACCAATACACAATGATTTTTTACCAGAATTATTTGAAGCTATAGAAGATTTTAAAGATATTCATGCTGTATTTTGTTCAAGAGATAAAGCGTATGTAAAAGAACAATCTAAGGATTTATTAAATGTAATATCTCAATATTATACAGAATACGAAATTATAAAATCACCAAATGCTATTACAGAAGATATTTATAAAATAGCATTGTACCATGAAACAGATTCTGAAAAATACATTTATCCACACGTACAGATTTTAGAGTCTAAATTTAAGGCAATAGTATCTGCAAAAAACTGGGTAGATTTATCTAGAATAGATTCTAACAAAGGCCAAGCTATAAAATTAATACAAAACAAGTATAATATTAAGCCTGAAGAAACTATGGTTTTTGGAGATTATAAAAATGATTTAGAAATGTTGGCTTTAGCAAAATATAGTTTTGCAATGGAAAATGCTCATCCAGATGTAAAAAAAGCTGCCAAGTATATTACTAAAACTAACGATGAAAATGGTGTTGAATATATTTTAGAACAATTGGTTGGTGCTAAAAACAACAATTAATTTAATTTTATAGCAGAAATTTTTAAAGTTTCCTCCTTGCCTTTTAGCTCTAAATCTCCAATATATTTAGTTTTAAATTTACTGGATAATTTTAAATCGTGTATTATAGCATTTGAACAAAGTAAAGTTTCATTGTATTTATTACATTCGCCTTGAATTCTAGCGCAAGTATTTATTACATCTCCATGATATGCTATTTCTTTTTTAATACTCCCAACTTCGGTAACAATTAACTCACCACCATGAATTCCAGCTTTAAATTTAGGAACTAAACCGTATTTTTTTAAATACCGTTTTTGTTTTTTTTCTATTCTAGATTTAAAGTGAAAAAATAATTCTACACAATTATTTTTTTTAATCCCTGTTTTATACTTCCAACTTAAGACTGCTTCATCTCCAACATATTGGTATATATCTGCATTATATTTTGAAACAATTCTATTTAAATCGTAAAAACAATCCTGGATTAATTCACTATAACGGTAGTGGCCTATTTGCTCAGCTATTGTGGTTGAAGCTTGTAAATCTAAAAACATAAATATGCGTTTTTCTTCTTTAGGGTTTCTATACTTACCTATTAAAAAATTAAAAAACACACCGCTTCCAAATTTTTCATTAGCTATTTTTATAAATGAAAATATTATAGAACAAACTAAAAAGTACCCTACCAATAACCAGAAATGACGACTTTCTTTCCACCAACCATCTTCATTACTTATATTTAAATTTAATGCTTCTTCAACTAATGGATATACATAATTAAGCGATAAAATAATACTTAAAAGATATATTATAAATTTTTCTGTAAGTACTAATGCTAGGGATAGGTTTTTAGATAAAAACTTATCGAAAAGAAATTCTGTTATAGTAAAAATTACACCAATTAATACTCCTAATATTACACCAAAATATAATATATCTGAAATATGATAGGTGGTAACTATTACTCCTTCTTCTGATCCTATTGCAAAATATCTTATAAAGATAAAAATAGAAAATGCTATTATCCAGAATACTATTGTTAATAGTAATAGTCTTAAAAATTGTACTACGTAACTATTCACTTGTTATTTGTATGAGATTTCGTCTATAGCTGCTTGAAATTCTTTCCAGTTTATATAATTGTCACCATCTTTATCGTAACCTTCAATTAATTTTGAAGCTACAATACCGCGAATAAATCCACTAATTTCTGCTTCTTTTAGCAAATCTTTTATTTCAGATTTTGACAGTTTTTGGTCGCCATTATCATCAAAAAAATTAAATGCTTCTTCTGGTGTTCTAAAATGGTTTGTTATTAGTATTTGTATTTTTTTCAATATTTGCTCTTTTGTAGACATTGCTATTATTTTTAGGTATTAATAGTGTTTGTTTTTTAGCTTTTACGATTGAAGTACCGCGTTAAGGATGGAGGCTTTGTTGGAGCTCGCCAGACTTTTTTGTCTGGAAGCGACTGCCGAGAGCCTGACCTAAACCTGTTTTTTTACAGGTTTGGGTAACGCCCATATTTTAAGTTTTTTGTTTCTTCTTTTTTGCAGCAGGAAATAATACGTTATTTAATATTAAACGGTAACCTGGAGATGTTGGATGTAAATCTAATTCTGTTTTTGGATCACCAACTTTGTGTGTATAATCTTCTGGATCATGACCACCATAAAAAGTAAAAAAACCTTTTCCTTTTATGCCGTGTATGTATTTTGCTTCGCCATTAGTGTGGTTTTCACCCATTACTAAAACATTGCTTTTTATCTCGTCTCGAGTAAAAGAAGTGGTTTGTCCCATAAAACCTTTTACCAAAGCGGTGTGGTTTTGACATAGCATGGTTGGTATAGGATCCCATTTTGCTGAGAAATCCATTAGTGAGAAATAGTCTGTTTGTTTTGGTATTTTTCGTTTTCTAGTCATGTCTATACTAGAAAATTCGTAAACCATTGGACTACGCTCTAACGTGTAGTCTTTAAATGCGAAAGTTTTATTATAATCTATTTTAGATTGGTAATTTGCATCACTACCATCACCATCAAACATTGGTTCGCAAATGTCTACATTTTCGGCAGATAAGGCAATATCAAAACTATCTGTAGCACTACACATGGCAAACATGAAACCTCCACCAACTACATAATCACGAATTTTAAGTGCAACATCTCTTTTTGCTTCAGATACTTTATTGTAGCCTAATTTTGTAGCTAATGCTTCTGCTTCTTTTTTTTCTTCTATGTACCAGGCTGCTGCACGATACATTCTATAAAATTTTCCAAACTGTCCTGTAAAATCTTCATGGTGTAGGTGTAACCAATCGTACAAAATAAGTTCATCGTTTAGTACTTCTTCATCGTAAACGGTTTCGTAAGGTATTTCGGCATAACTTAAAACCATTGTAACGGCATCATCCCATGGCAATTTTCCTTTTGGCGTATAAACTGCAATTTTTGGTGCTTTTTCTAATACAACAGCTTCCATATTTTGGCTTGGGCTACTAATTTCCTCAAGTATAGCTTGAGCGTTATCATCACTTATAACTTCAAAACTTACTCCTCGAACTTTACATTCGTGCCTAACCTCGTCATTATCTTGTAATAAAAATGAACCACCACGATAGTTTAAAAGCCACTTTACCTTTGTGTTTTTTGCCAACACCCAATAGGTTATACCATAGGCTTTTAGGTGGTTTTTTTGAGAGTCTGCATCCATTGGTATAAGAATATACGATGCATAACTATGTGTTGTTAAAAGAAATAATAATAGAAATAGCACTTTTTTCATAATCGTTATTACAGATTTTGTTTAAACTGAAATAAATATGCAGAAAGATAATCAAAAATTATTCCTTTTCAATTTAAGAAAGATTAATGTTAACGGAAGCTTTTAGGCAGATATGAGTTTTGCTATACCTTGTGTGCTTTTAAACTGCTCCATAATAATTTTTAAAAATACAGTTATTGGAATTGCCATTATTAAACCTGGAACTCCCCAAAGATATCCCCAAAACATAAGTACTATTAAAACTGTAATTACATTTATTGAAAATGATTTTCCCATAAATATAGGTTCTAAAATACTACCATAAAGTACTTGAGTTCCTGCTATTGCAATTATAAAAAATAATAAAGATGTTGAAGGTTCTAATTCTACAAATGCAAAAATTGATAATAAAATTACAGTTATAAAAGAACCTACCATTTGTACAAAGTTTATTAAAAAAGCAAATAACCCCCAAAAAATAGGAAAACTTACATCGAAAAAATAACAAGCTAAACCTGTAAAAAGACCTGTAAGAAAACTAACTAAAAATTTAACTTTAATGAACTTGATTAGGTCGTTTTCTATTTTTATAAATGTTTTAATGGATTGATGCCTTTGTTTTAAAATTGTCTTGTTTAATAAATTTTCAATATTTATAGACTCAGCAAGCCATAGTACAACAAAAAAGAATGTCATTAACAGCGCTGTTAATGTTTTTGTTATAAAATTTAGTGTGCTACCAAAGTTATCGAATATAAATTCTTTATTTATAAATCGCGATAATTTTGAAGTTTCTGTTTTATTTGATTCTATCCCAAATACAGACTCTACATCGTAAATTAAATCGTTTATTTTATTTTCGGCATTGAGTAAAAAGGCAGAATCTGTTTCCATTATCTGTTTACTTGATAATTTAACTAGTTCTATACCTAATTTTAAACCCAAAAACATAATAAGTAATACAACCAGAATACTTAAAACTTTATGCACACCACGACGTTTTAAATAACGTAATAATGGTAAAAATAACAATGCAATAAACATTGAGAATACTAATGGAATAAATATAAAAGACAATATTTTAAGTAGATAAAATATTATTGGTATTACTATTATTAATAGCAAATAATTGGTTGTACGGATTTTGTCCATTAGGTATTTAAATTTAAAACCAAGTCTCTGTCTAGAAACTTGGTTACAAAAATAGTTTAAAGCAAGGTTAATTTTAAATAAATTAACATGAGTTTTAATTAAAAAGGAACATCATCATCTTCTGGTGCTCCAAATGCATCATGCGGTGATGCTGTAAAGTTATCTTGTTTAAAAGTATCGTCGTTTGCTGCATTCATTTTAGAATGAAATTCGTTATTAGCAAATGGCGTATCGAAATCATCTAGGTTATCAAATTTACCAAGGTTTCCAATAAACTTTAATCGTATATTTTCTAAACCACCATTACGGTGTTTTGCAACAATAAATTCTCCTTGACCAGCGGTTGGCGATTGCTCATCGTCATCCCATTCGTCTATTTTATAATATTCTGGTCTATAAATAAACGATACAATATCGGCATCTTGCTCAATGGCTCCAGATTCACGTAAATCTGACAGTAATGGTCTTTTACTTCCTCCACGTGTTTCTACCGCACGTGATAATTGTGATAATGCTATTACTGGTACTGATAATTCTTTTGCTAAAGCTTTTAAGTTTCTCGAAATTGTAGATATTTCCTGCTCACGGTTTCCTCCATTACCTGCTGCTGTCATTAACTGTAAGTAATCAATCATGATCATTTTTATACCATGTTGAGATGCTAAACGTCTTGCTTTTGCACGTAAATCGAAAATTGAAAGTGATGGTGTATCATCTATAAATAATGGTGCCTTTTCTAAAGCTTTAACTTTTACGTTAAGCTGTTCCCATTCGTGTTTTTCTAATTTTCCTGTTCTTAATTTCTCTGATGATAATCCCGTTTCACTAGAAATTAAACGTGTAATTAATTGTACAGAAGCCATCTCTAAAGAGAAAAATGCTACTGGAATATTTGAATTTACAGCAACGTTTCTTGCCATAGTTAAGGTAAAGGCTGTTTTACCCATACCTGGACGTGCTGCTATAATAATTAAATCACTTTCCTGCCATCCAGATGTTAATTTATCTAACTTATTAAACCCAGAAGGAATACCACTCATTCCTTCTTTTTTAGAAATTTCTTCAATTTTCTTTTTGGCTTGTATTACTAAATCTTGAGCTGTTTCACTAGATTTTTTAATATTTCCTTGGGTTACTTCATATAATTTAGATTCTGCACGATCTAATAAATCAAATACATCTTGAGTTTCATCGTAAGAATCTTCTATAATTTCACTAGAGATTTTTATTAAGCTTCGCTGAATGTATTTTTGTAAAATAATACGGGCATGAAACTCGATGTGAGCAGAAGATGATACTTTTTGCGTTAGAGAGATTAGATAAAAGTCTCCTCCAGCTAAATCTAACTTTGCATTAGTTTTTAATTGGGTTGAAACGGTTAATAAGTCAATAGGTTGACTTTCCTGAAACAACATAAAAATGGCTTCAAAAATATGTTGATGCGCTTCTTTATAAAAAGCCTCTGCACTTAATATATCGATAACCTCATCTACACCCTTTTTATCAATCATCATAGCGCCAAGCACAACCTCTTCTAAATCAATGGCTTGAGGTGGAATTTTACCTTTCTCAAGATTGATTATTGTGCTTTTATCTACTTTATATCCTTTTAATTGGTTTGGTTGTTTCATAGACAACGAAAGTAAAAAAATTGTTACGTGAATGTAAATTTTGATTCTTTTCAATCTTCACACATCATTAACAATTCAACTGTTAATAACTTGATTTTATTGTTAATAAGCATAAAAAAATCTGAAAGACTAGCTTTCAGATTTTAATATTTTGAGTGTTTATTGCTGCTAGCCTTTAAATACTCCCATTTGAGAATATTTATCCATACGGTTAGAAACTAAATCTTTTGGTGATAAGTTTTTAAACTCTTCAAAAGATTTTAAGATTGCGGTTTTCACAGCTTCGTATGTTTTTTCTCTATTACTATGTGCGCCTCCTAAAGGTTCTTTTATAATTTCATCTACCAACTTCATTTTTTTCATGTCTTTGGCAGTAAGTTTTAAAGCATCTGCTGCTTGTTCTTTAAACTCCCAACTTCTCCATAATATAGATGAGCAAGACTCTGGAGATATTACAGAGTACCAAGTGTTTTCTAACATTAATACCTTATCTCCTACTCCAATTCCTAATGCTCCACCAGATGCACCTTCGCCAATAACAATTGTTATAATTGGTACTTTTAAACGTGTCATTTCAAGAATGTTTCTTGCAATGGCTTCACCTTGTCCTCTTTCTTCTGCTTCTAATCCAGGATATGCTCCAGGTGTATCTAATAAGGTAATTACAGGTATACCAAATTTCTCTGCAGATTTCATTAAACGTAACGCTTTACGGTAACCTTCTGGATTTGCCATCCCAAAGTTTCTGTACTGTCTCGTTTTTGTATTGTAACCTTTTTGTTGACCAATAATCATAAAACTTTGGTCTCCAATTTTACCAAGACCTCCAATCATAGCTTTATCATCTTTAAAGTTACGATCACCGTGCAATTCTAAAAACGAATCTCCACATAAGGCATTTATATAATCTAATGTATATGGCCTGTTTGGGTGACGTGACATTTGTACACGCTGCCATGGTGTAAGGTTTTTGTAAATTTCTTTTTTTGTAGCAACAAGCTTCTTTTCTATTTGCTTGCAGGTTTCGGTAACATCTACATCACTTTCTTCTCCAATAACCTGGCATTTGTCTAATTGCTCTTCAAGTTCTTTAATAGGTAATTCAAATTCTAAATATTCCATTGAGAATTGTATTAAATAGTTTCTTATAGTTAGTGTGCAAAATTACACAATTTTTTCGTTTTGACTCTTTTTAATCTTAAAGGCTTTTCTGTTTTTTAAAATTCCGTTTAAAAGTACTGTGGCTAAAATAATTACAGCGCCATAATAAAATGAAGGTGACATTTTTTCTGATAAAGGAAATAATATAATAGCCAATATTACGCCATAAATAGGTTCTAAGTTATAGGTTAAAACAACAGTATACGGACTTATTTGTTTCATTACATAAGTGGCTGCAATAAATGCATAAGCTGTACAAACTGAAGCTAAAATGAATAAATAACCAAAGTCTTGTATACTTATATTAAAGTAACTAGCCGTAAAACCGTTACCAAAAACAGCAATAAATATAGAAATAAATAGTACGCCTGCAATAAACTCGTAAAATGATATTTTAGTAGCCGAGTCTTTTTCTAAAAATTTTCCGTTTAATACTGCAAATAGGGAAGAAAAAAAAGCTGAAGCTATACCTAATAGAATACCATATATGTGTTTCATTTCTGTTTGTAAGATTATAAAAACACCTAAAATTACTATTAGTCCAAAAAGTATTTCGTAACTAATAATTTTTCTTTTATATATTATAGGTTCTATAAATGATGCAAAAAAAGCTCCTGTAGAAAACATAGCTAATGCAATAGATATGTTTGAAACATCTATGGATGCAAAAAAGGTTATCCAATGTAATGCTATAATAATACCTCCAAATGAAAATTTTAACAATGTTTTTTTATCTATAGAAATATCAACCTTAGCTACCTTAATGTATATAAACATTAAAATAGAAGCGATTAACATTCTATACCATACTAAAGAAACTGCTTCTATAGATATTAGTTTGCCTAATATAGCGGTAAAGCCTGCTATAAATACCAACACATGTAAGTGTAAGTAGTTTTTTAGTTTATCGTTTAGCATTATATAAAAGTATAGCTGCTAAAATACCAAAAATAAAGTTTGGAAACCATACGGCTATAAGTGGTGAAAAGTCTGATTGTGCAGCCATTGTACCAAATATTTTATCGAAAAAGACAAATACCATTGCTATACAAATACCAAAGGCAAGGTTTACACCCATTCCTCCACGTCTTTTTTTAGACGATACAGCAACGGCTATAATTGTAAGTATAAAAACTGAAACAGGTAAACTCCATTTTCTATAGAGTTCTAATTTATAACGACCAATGTTTGAAGAGCCTCTTTTCTCTTCACGTTCTATAAAATGAGTTAGTTCTCCATACCTTAAAGTTTCTGCTATATATTCTTCAGGAACTAAATCTTCTAGCTCGAATGAAAAGATTGTATCTTTTTTTCTTTCGATAGCTAATTCATCTTCGTTTTCACCTACATTTCTTTTTAAGTAACTTCTAAGTCTATAAATAGAATCGTCTTCTATATATCTTATGTTAGAAGCACTTATTTTATAGGTCATTTTATTATTTTCAAAATGTTCTAAAGAAAAATTAAGACCTGTTTTCTTTATTGGGTCGAAGCTACTAACATAAATAATCTCTTTATCGTTAATTTGCTTAAGAACATTGCTTTGTGCTTGATTATTTTTTCTTTTTAAGTACTTATATTGGTAGTCATTAAATCCTTTACTTGCAATTGGCGCAAGATAAAGACCTAAAAGAATAGAAAACATAGCCACTATTGTTGCTCCTATTAAATATGGTCTTAAAAATCTAGTAAACGACACACCTGAACTTAAAAATGCTATAACTTCTGTATTATTAGCTAATTTTGAAGTAAACCAAATTACAGATAAGAATAAAAACAATGGAAATAAAAGGTGTGCAAAATAGATTGTAAAATCAAGAAAATATATTAGTGTTTCTCCTAAAGGCGCTTCGCGATCTAATATTTTTCCTATTTTCTCGGCAAGGTGTACGGTTATTCCAATTGGAATAAACAGTAAAATCATCATTACAAAAGTAAGTAGATAGCGTTTAAGTATGTACCAGTCTAGAATTTTCAATATTACAGTCTTTTGTCCATTTGTTTAACCATGGTATCTTTCCAAGTTCTAAAATCTCCTGCTAATATATGCTTTCTTGCTTCACGCACCAACCACATATAAAAACCAAGATTATGTATGGTAGCTATTTGTGCTGCCAATCTCTCATTAACACTAAATAAATGACGAACATATGCTTTAGAGTAATCTGTATCTACCCAAGTTATTGCCATTTCGTCTAATGGAGAGAAATCGTCTTTCCATTTTAAATTTTTAATATTTATAGTACCATGAGCTGTAAATAACATACCATTTCTTGCATTACGCGTTGGCATAACACAATCAAACATATCTACACCTAAAGCAATATTTTCTAAAATATTTATTGGTGTACCAACTCCCATTAAATAACGTGGCTTATCTTCTGGTAGTATATCTGTTACTACTTCTGTCATTGCATACATTTCTTCAGCTGGTTCTCCTACAGATAAACCTCCAATAGCATTACCTACTGCTCCTGCATTTGCAATATATTCGGCAGATTGTTTACGTAAATCTTTATATGTACTACCTTGAACTATTGGAAAAAATGCTTGAGAATAATCGTATTTAAATGGTACTTTTTCAAGATGGTTAATACAACGGTCTAACCATCTATGCGTCATATGCATTGAGCGTCGTGCGTAATTATAATCGCAAGGATATGGTGTACACTCATCAAACGCCATAATAATATCTGCTCCAATACTTCGCTGTATTTCCATTACATTTTCTGGAGTAAATGTATGGTAACTTCCATCTATATGAGATTTAAACTTAACGCCTTCTTCTTTAATCTTTCTTCTTGATGATAAAGAATACACTTGGTAACCACCAGAATCTGTTAAAATATTACGATCCCAGTTCATAAACTTATGTAAACCTCCAGCTTTTTCTAAAGTTTCTATTTGAGGTCTTAAATACAAATGATATGTATTTCCTAGAATAATATCTGGATTAATATCATTTTTAAGTTCTCTTTGGTGCACTCCTTTTACAGAAGCCACTGTACCTACTGGCATAAATATTGGTGTTTCTATCACACCATGATCTGTTGTTATTACTCCTGCTCTAGCTTTACTCTGCAGGTCTTTTGATTTTAAATCGAATGTCATTTTTATAAAAATATTCAGCTGGTAAAGATAATTAACAAATTAAGAATGCTTCTTAAACATTTAATAAATTTATATGTTTTTATAAATTGTTAGCAATTCCTATTATTTCGTTAATAAATGCGTTGCAAGAGTCTTTGTAAACACTCATTAAAAAGTTATTTTTGATGCTTTATAAATCAAGCTAAAAATAATGGCAACAACACAACAATTAGAAGACATTACAACACAAGTTCGTAGAGATATTTTACGAATGGTTCACAAAGTTAACTCTGGTCATCCAGGTGGTTCTCTTGGGTGTGCAGAATTTTTTGTTACACTTTACAATGAAATCATGGATAGAAAAGATGGTTTTGACATGGATGGTATAGGAGAAGACTTATTTTTTCTATCAAACGGTCACATTTCTCCTGTATATTATAGTGTTTTAGCCAGAACTGGTTACTTTCCTGTAAATGAGTTAAACACGTTTCGTTTAATAAACTCAAGATTACAAGGACACCCAACAACTCATGAAGATTTACCTGGAGTACGCATAGCTTCTGGTTCTCTTGGTCAAGGAATGAGCGTAGCTCTTGGTGCTGCTCAAGCTAAAAAGTTAAACGGTGACAACCACTTAGTTTATAGTTTACATGGCGATGGAGAATTACAAGAAGGACAAAACTGGGAAGCCATTATGTATGCAGCCGGAAATAAAGTTGATAATATTATTTCTACTATAGACTTAAACGGGCAACAAATTGATGGTTCTACAGATACTGTTTTACCATTAGGAAGTTTAAGAGATAAATTTGAAGCTTTTGGATGGACTGTTGTAGATATTGAAGAAGGAAATAATGTAGATGCTATTTTAAAAGGAATGGCTGAAGCTAAATCACTAACAGGAAAAGGAAAACCTGTTTGTGTATTATTAAAAACAGTTATGGGTAACGGTGTAGATTTTATGATGCATACACACGCTTGGCACGGTAAAGCTCCAAATGACGAACAGTTAGCCGAAGGCTTATCGCAAAACCCAGAAACTTTAGGTGATTACTAATCCTTCAAAACAAGAGACAAAAATGAAAACTTACGAAAATCAAGGAAATAAAGATACACGCTCTGGATTTGGAGCAGGATTAACAGAATTAGGGCAAACCAATGAAAATGTTGTTGCACTTTGTGCCGATTTAATTGGTTCACTTAAAATGGACGATTTCAAAAAAAATCATCCAGAACGATTTTACCAAGTAGGTATTGCAGAAGCCAACATGATTGGGTTAGCTGCCGGTTTAACCATTGGAGGAAAAATTCCTTTTACAGGAACATTTGCAAACTTTTCAACTGGTCGTGTGTACGATCAAATTAGACAAAGTGTTGCATACTCAGATAAAAATGTAAAAATTTGTGCCTCTCACGCTGGTTTAACTCTTGGAGAAGATGGTGCAACACACCAAATATTAGAAGACATTGGACTTATGAAAATGCTTCCTGGTATGACTGTGATTAATCCTTGTGATTATAACCAAACAAAAGCAGCAACTATTGCTATAGCAGAACATCATGGACCAGTTTATTTACGTTTTGGAAGACCAAAAGTGGCAAACTTCACTCCTTTTGATCAAAAATTTGAAATAGGAAAAGCATTGCATTTAGTGGATGGAACAGATGTTACAATTGTAGCAACAGGTCACCTTGTTTGGGAAGCACTAGAAGCTGTTAAAACTTTAAATGAAAAAGGAATCTCGGCTGAAGTCATAAACATTCACACTATTAAACCTTTAGATGCAAAAGCAATTATAGACTCTGTAAGCAAAACTAAATGTATTGTTACCGCAGAAGAACATAATCACTTAGGTGGATTAGGAGAAAGTGTTGCAAGAGTTTTATCTCAACACAAACCAACACCTCAAGAATTTATTGCTACAAATGATACATTTGGCGAATCTGGAACACCAGCTCAACTTATGGAAAAGTATGGATTAAACGCAAATGCTATTGTTAAAGCATGCGAAAAGGTTATTAAAAGAAAATAATATTATTTATATATATTTTAAAAGGGATGATATTTTTTCATCCCTTTTTTTATATCTAGATTTCTATAAAAGAAATATTTTATAGACGCTTTCGTTTATAATATATAAATCAATAAAACGAACACAAATGAGTTACACAAAAAAAATTATCGCAATTATCGTATTAAGCATTGTTACAGTCTCTTCTATTAAAGCACAAGAAGGTAGTGGTTTTGGTTTAAGAGCTGGTATTAATTATAATGCAAATGGAGATTATTTTAATTCTATTTCAATGGCTAGCGAAGATCCTACAGCAGCTATAGGATACCATCTTGGCGTATTTGGAAAACTAGGAGATAAATTATATGTAAAACCAGAATTGGTTTATACAAAAACTAAAACAGAATATTCAATTGGTGATTTTGAGGTACAAAAGTTAGACGCTCCAATACTAGTAGGATTAAAAGTTATTGGTCCGCTTAGTGTTTTCGCAGGTCCTTCATTTCAATATATTCTAGATACAGAATTTGAAAATGCAACACTTGAAGATATTGAAGATGATTTTTCTGTAGGTCTAAATTTTGGTATAGGTTTAAATTTTAATAAAATTGGTATAGACTTAAGATATGAACGTGGATTTAGCGAAAATGAAGTTACTGTAATTACAAATAATACAACTGTTTCATCAGACAGATTAGATACAAGAGCAGAACAGCTAATATTAAGTGTTTCATTTAACCTTTAAAACAAAAAAAGCGTATAACAAATTAAGTTATACGCTTTTTAGTTTATTTTCTTATTAACTATGAATCTGAGTCTAAATAATTTGGTATACCATCACCATCGGTATCATCATTAGTTAAGAGACCATCTGAGTCTGCATCTTCATTTTTACTTAAAATACCATCACCATCATCATCTGTGTCTAAATAGTTTGGCGTGCCATCACCATCGGTATCATCATTTGTTGGGTCTCCATCACCATCAACATCTTCATCTTTAGTAGAAACACTATCATTATCATCATCAAAATCAATATAATTTGGAGCAGAATCTCCATCTGTATCATCATCATCTCCATCATTATTGCTATTTAAGTCTTCAAGATGAGAAGGCACATTATCTTCATCATAATCTGTATCTGCTCTTCCAATAGTTTTAAACGTAAAAAATATTGGAGAATAACTTTCTATAGAAGAAGTTGAAGGTGGATATCTAAAATAACCTAAACCTGAAGGAATAAACACAGCACCAATTCCATGATTGTGATTTGTAATAGTTCCATCAGGGTTACCATTGTCATCTGTATTTTCAGTAAAACCTACAGCTGTTTTAAAACTAATTAAAGCTTCTCTAAATCCAGTAACAACACCTCCTAAAAGTCCAACATTACTTAAGTTAAAAGATATAGGATTTATAGCACTATCAAATGAAACTCCGTCTGGAGTAAATCCATTATACTCAACAACTCCTTTATCTAATGGGTGTATTAAGTTACCTGTAGCTTGAGGGTCGTCTTTACTTCCTCTTAATTGTAATATATATAAATCGTAATCAACATCATCCTCTGTTACCGATTTTACTATTAATTTTGGATAATCAGGTTCGTTTAAAAAGCTTAAAATAGATCTTTGTGCAGGCATAACATTTGGATCTATTTCACTAAAAACTAAATCAAACTCATCGTTAGGAGTAATTGTTGCTGGAGTTGTTGAAAAATCACTATAAGCAGGATTAGCTTGAAAATCTGCATAATTAAATGTATGAGTTTCTAAGTATTCTAAAATCTCTACAATATTTTCATTATACACTTCTTGTCTATCTCTATCTGGAGCAATGTCAATTGAGTCATCATCATCCTTACAAGAAAAGACTGAAATGAAAAGTAATAAAATGGGGATAAATAATTTCCTTAAATTCATTTTTGCTTATTTTTGAGCGCAAGATAAGTTTAATAATAATCTTGCACAATATCATTAACGTACAATTTACATAAATTATATGCGTATAGATAAGTATTTGTGGTGCTTAAGATATTTCAAAACTAGAAATATTGCTAGTACAGCTTGTAAAAAAGGCCACGTAAAAGTTAACAATTTAGTTGTAAAACCAAGTAGGGAAGTCTATCCAACAGATAAAGTAACTGTTAGAAAAAACCAAGTTAATTATAGCTTTACAATTTTAGATATACCAGAAAATCGCTTAGGAGCAAAATTAGTAGATATATATAGAGTTGATACAACTCCTAAATCAGAATTTGAAGCTCAAGAACTACTTAAATATTCTAAAGATTATTATAGAAAAAAAGGAACAGGTAGACCTACAAAAAAAGATAGAAGAGATATTGATGATATTTATAGAGACAACGAACTTTAATATATTAACAAAATGAAACAAGAACAAACACGTAACAAAATTTTGTCTCATGATGAAATTAAAAATAAAATTAGAAGAATTGCCTATCAAATATATGAAAGTAATATAGATGAAACTGAAATAATTTTAGCAGGAATAGATCAAAACGGATATGTTTTAGCTAAAAAATTAAAAAGAATTCTAACTGAAATATCTTCTATCAAACCACAACTTTGCAAAGTGATTATTAATAAAAAGTCACCAATTAATAATATAAAAACTTCTCTTACTAAAGCAGAGTATACTAATAAGTCTATAGTTTTAATAGACGATGTATTAAACTCAGGAACAACTTTAATTTATGGTGTTAAATATTTTCTAGATGTCCCATTAAAACAATTTAAAACCGCAGTATTAGTTAATCGAAATCACAAAAAATTTCCAGTAAAAGCAGATTTTAAAGGTATTTCGCTATCTACATCTTTAAATGAGCATATAGAAGTTGTTTTAGACACAAATAACTATGAAGTTTTTTTAAAATAGTTTAAGTATAATACCTTCTACTATTTCGTTAATACTCCCATTTGCATTTGTAGTATATTCTGCTCTACTATAAAACGTATTACGTTCAAACAAATGTTTACCAATAAACTCTGTTAAAAGTTCATCTGTGTCTATATGAGCCACTAAAGGTCTTTTTGCTTTTTCTTTTTTTAGTCTACTTACCAAAACTGGAATACTAACTTTTAAATATATTGTAGTAACATTTTCATTTAATAGTAAACTATCCATTGTATCAAAATAACAAGGTGTTCCGCCTCCAAGAGATATTATAGTGTTATCTACAGAATTCAATAAATTAGTTAAATGTTCTTTTTCTTTTTTTCTAAAATATATTTCACCGTGATCCTTAAAAATTAGATTTATGTCTTTCTTCTCATTTTTTTCTATTACTTCATCTAAGTCTAGATAGTCAAATGATAGAATTTTTGATAATTCTACTCCAATTTTTGACTTTCCTGATGCCATATACCCAATTAATATAAAATTCATTTAAACGCTTATTATTTGATTATTAAACATGTAGCTAATTACCCAACAAAAAAACAAAATTTTTTTTTAAAATAGGCTTGTATAATTAATAAAAGGTCTTATATTTGCACCCTCATTAAGGAAATGACCTGGTAGCTCAGTTGGTAGAGCATCTCCCTTTTAAGGAGAGGGTCCTGGGTTCGAGCCCCAGCCCGGTCACTAAAAAAAGTTAAGCTTTGCTTAACTTTTTTTTTTACTTTATTTTAAATAGCGCACGTGGCGGAATTGGTAGACGCGCTGGCTTGAGGGGTCAGTAATTATTTAAATTGTGGAAGTTCGAATCTTCTCGTGCGCACTCTTCAAAATTTATCGTTAAGATTTTCATAAAAGACTATTTTTTGTTTTTTTTTTACTATTTTGTTTAACAATTTGTAAAAAAAAATGAACAATATAAAAACAAGCTTCAGTATCAAGGACTTAGAAAACCTATCAGGTATTAAAGCTCATACAATTAGAATTTGGGAGAAACGTTACAAACTTTTTGAGCCTAATAGAACTGAAACAAATATTAGGTATTATTCATCAAAAAGTTTACAAAAACTATTAAACATATCTTTTTTAAATAAAAATGGCTATAAAGTATCTAAAATTGCTAAACTAAGTGAGATTGAGATTCCTGAAATAGTTAAAAGTATTGCCGAAAAACAGAATTCAAAAAACAATTATATTGATCAAATGAAATTTGCAATGCTAAATTTCGATCAAGAGCTTTTTTATAAAACTTATGAAGATTTAGAAAATAAATATAGTTTTATAAAAATTTTTGATACTGTATTTATTCCATTGTTAGACATTATTGGAATGCTTTGGCAAACCAATACAATTACTCCTGCTCACGAACATTTTATTGTTGAATTAATAAAACAAAAAATAGTAATAGCTACAAATTTAGAAGCTAATAATAAAAAAAGAAATACTATTAAATATAATACTGCCTATGTACTTTTTTTACCTGAAGGCGAAATGCACGAACTAGGATTATTGTATATTAACTATATTCTATCAAACAAAGCCTTAAATAATATATATCTTGGCCAAAGTGTACCCAATAATAGTTTAAAACATATATGTGAAATCTATGACCAAGTTACCTTTGTTTCTGTTTTCACTTTAAAACCAGATAGCAACGACTTAGATAAGTATTTTAATACTTATGCTAAAGATTTATTTAATAAAAATAATAACAAATTACTAATTTCATCTCATTTTGCAGATTCTATAGATAACAAAAAACTTCATCCTAATATTTCTATCTATAAAACCTCTAAAGAATTGGTTGAAAAAAATTTTAATTTAGAAACTGTTTAAATGAAAAAAATTGCAATAATAGGTTCTGGTTTTTCTGCACTTGCTGCATCATGTTATTTGGCTAAAACTGGCCATGAAGTATCTGTATACGAAAAAAATGCTACCATTGGTGGAAGAGCTAGACAATTAAAAAAAGAAGGTTTCACTTTTGATATTGGCCCAACTTGGTATTGGATGCCAGATGTATTTGAACGTTTCTTTTCAGATTTCAATAAATGCCCTTCAGATTATTATGAATTAGAAAAGTTAAATCCTGCGTATTCTGTATATTTTGATAAAAATGATTACATCACAATTGAAGATACAATTGATAAAATATATTCTGCATTTGAAGCAGAAGAACCAGGTAGTTCAAAAAAATTAAAAAAGTTTATTGACAATGCAAAAGAAAATTATGATGTAGCCATAAAAGATTTAGTATATAGACCTGGAGTTTCTCCACTTGAACTAGTTACACCAATAACTATAAAAAAAATAAGTCAATTTTTAAGTACTATAAAAAAAGACGTACGAAAAGATTTTAAAAACAAAAAATTAGCTCAGATATTAGAATTTCCTGTTTTATTTCTTGGAGCAAAACCAAGTAACACACCGTCTTTTTATAGCTTTATGAATTATGCAGATTTTGGTATTGGTACGTTTCATCCTAAAAAAGGAATGTATCAAGTTATTTTAGGTATTGAAAAACTAGCAGAATCTTTAGGTGTAAAAATATATACTAACTCTAACGTTGATAAAATTAATATAAATGAGCAAAATAATGTTTCTAATATAGTTGTAAACGGAAAAAAAATAGATTGCGATATATTGTTAAGTGGAGCAGATTATCACCATACAGAAACTTTAATTGAAAAAAAACACAGACAATACTCAGAAAAATATTGGGAGAAAAAAGTATTCGCACCATCATCACTATTATTTTATGTAGGCTTCGATAAGAAATTGAAAAATGTAAACCATCATACATTATTTTTTGATGTCGATTTTGATGTTCATGCAAAAGACATTTACGACAATCCTAAGTGGCCAGAAAACCCATTGTTTTATGCAAGTTTCCCAAGTATTACAGACGGTAACGCTGCACCAGAAAACAAAGAAGCTGGTATTTTTTTAATACCTTTAGCACCAGGCATAGAAGACAATAAAGATATTAGAGAAAAATATTTTAATAAAATAATTTCTCGATTTGAGAATCTAACTTCGCAAACTGTTAAAGAATCTATTATATTTAAGGAATCGTTTTGCGTAAACGATTTTATAAAAGATTACAATTCTTATAAAGGAAATGCTTATGGAATGGCTAATACATTATTACAGACTGCTTTTTTAAGACCAAATTTAAAAAGTAAAAAAGTTAAAAACTTATATTTCACAGGACAACTAACAGTACCAGGACCAGGAGTACCGCCAGCTTTAATTTCTGGAAAATTAGTTTCTGAACTAATAAATAAAAACCAAAAGTAATATGAAAACGTTATTTGACACCGTTTCTTTTAAGTGTAGCAAAGTGGTTACACAGTCTTACAGCACCTCGTTTTCTATGGCTACAAAAATGCTTGCCGATACAATAAGACAAGATATTTATAATATATATGGCTTTGTTAGGTTTGCAGATGAGATTGTAGATAGTTTTCACGATTATGATAAACCAACTTTGTTTGCAAAATTTGAAAATGATTTAAAAGATGCTTTAAAAGATAAAATTAGTTTAAACCCTATATTAAACGCCTTTCAGCATACTTACCATAAATATAATATTGAAAAAGAAATGGTAGACGCTTTTATGCGAAGTATGCGTTTAGATTTACACAAAACAAATTACTTAACAGAAGCAGAATATAAAGACTACATTTATGGCTCTGCAGATGTTGTTGGTTTAATGTGTTTAAAAGTTTTTGTAAATGGAGATGCTTCTAAATTTAACGAGTTAAAAAGCTCTGCAATGTCTCTTGGCTCTGCATTTCAAAAAGTAAATTTTTTAAGAGATTTAAAAGCAGATTTCGACGACTTAGAACGCACCTATTTTCCCAATACAGACTTAAACAACTTAGATGAAATTGCGAAACAAAATATTATAGAAGATATAGAAAGTGATTTTGCAAAAGGACTAAAAGGGATAAAAGAGTTGCCTATAGATGCTAGATTTGGAGTTTTTATGGCTTATAGATATTACAGTCAATTACTTAAAAAACTCAAAAAAACTCCTGCGCTAGAAATAAAATCTGCTAGAATTCGTGTCGCTAATTATAAAAAAGTAGAGCTTTTAACTAGAAGCTATGTAAAATATCAATTAAATTTAATGTAATGCAAATACTTTATTGGATTTTAGTTTTTTTAGGTACATTTTCCTTTATGGAATTTATGGCCTGGTTTACACATAAATATATAATGCATGGTTTTTTATGGTCGTTACATAAAGACCACCATCATAAAGACCACAACAGTTGGTTTGAAAGAAATGATGCTTTTTTTATATTCTATGCCATTGTAAGCATGATTTGCTTTTACCTATGGAGTTATGAAGGCGTTTGGTATTGTTTACCAATAGGCTTAGGCATTATGGCTTACGGTGCTGCATACTTTGTAGTTCATGATATATTTATTCACCAACGTTTTAAACTATTTAGAAAAGCAAACAATAGATACGCTAAAGGCGTAAGACGCGCACATAAAATGCACCACAAACACCTAGGCAAAAATGATGGTGAATGCTTTGGAATGCTTGTAGTACCATTTAAGTACTTTAAACGCTAACCTTTTTTTAATGCAAAAAAGCCAATTTTTCGACTATATAATAGTTGGCAATGGTCTTGCCGGATTACAATTAGCTATTGCTTTTGCTAAAGACTCCTTTTTTAAAAATAAAAAAATAGCACTAATAGATAAATCTACCAAGTCTACAAACGATAAGACTTGGAGTTTTTGGGAAAAAGGTGAAGGAAAATGGGAGGCTATAATAAAAAATACTTGGCATCAATCTATATTTTACTCTTCTAAAAAAAGTAAAACGCTACGTTTATCTCCATACAGCTATAAAACTATAGAAGCTATAGACTTTTATAATTATGCCAAAGCGATTATAAACAATACCAACAATATCACTTTTATTGTTGAAGATGTAATTAAAATTACAGATAAAAATAAAACAATTGTAGAAACTAAAAATAATTTATACACCTCTAATCACGTCTTTGATAGTAGACTACCAAAAGATTTTTTTTTAAAATCTAATAATTACTCTAATATTATTCAACATTTTAAAGGTTGGACTATAGAAACAGCAACACCTGAATTTAATTTACAACAATTTACAATGATGGATTATAGGTTAAAAGATGGTGAAAAAACTTCATTTACCTACGTATTACCTTTTTCTAAAACAAAAGCATTAGTTGAATTTACTTATTTTACAAAAGAAATGGTTGCTAATACCACTTACGATAAATATTTAGAGAAATATATATCAGAAATTTTAAAAATAAAATCGTATAAAATTTTAGCTACAGAACATGGAAGAATACCTATGTCGGTATTTCCTTTTGAAAAATACTCACAAAAAAACATTACTAAAATAGGTACTGCTGGTGGTTGGGTAAAAGCCTCGACTGGTTATTCATTTAAAAATTCTGAAAAGAAAGTTAAAAAGCTAATTGAAAACTTAAAAAACAACCAATCACCATCTAAGAATTTAATTAATAGTAAATATAAATTTTACGATAAAATATTTCTAAAAGTTCTGTATGATGAAAATGAAAAAGGTGAATGGATATTTAAAAATTTTTACACAAAAAATTCAATTGAAACCATGTTTAAATTTTTAGATGAAGATTCTAATTTTTTCGAAGAATTTAAAATAATGAAATCTCTATTTTCTTTTTCATTTATAAAAGCCTTTTTTAAAACCTTATTCCCTTAAAAGTTTATCTATTGTAGCTCTAACTGTTTCACTATTCCAATTAGCTGCACCAGATTCGTCTATAACAATTTCTCCATTTTTATTAATTAAAAATGTTCGTGGTATACTTTTAACATTAAAGGTTTCTGGTATTTGAGTTTGCGGATTATAGCTATTTAAATTATAGTTCTTTTTTTTCAAAAACTTTGTTATTGTTTCAGCATTTTCATTAGATATTAAAACAAATTCAATTTTATCATTATAATCATTATAAAGTGCTTGAATTGAAGGCATCTCTGCAATACAAGGCGGACACCAAGTTGCCCATATATTTACAAATACCACTTTATTTTTAACTTCTAATAAATTAAAATTTTTTCCTTCCAAATCTCTTAATTCCCAGTTATAACTACTTACATTTTTTAAGTTAGTTGTACTTTCTACGTTTGGACTTAATTTTGCAATTACAGAGTGTACAGCAATTTGTATTTTTTGTCTTGTTTGAGGAATAATTAATAAGATTAATACAATTGCAAATAAACTATTTTTTATAGGGAATTTTTTATTTTTCATATTATACTAAAACAATGAAGCGTTAATAACATAATTAACGCTTCAAATCTAACAAAAAAACAAACAATACTATATTTAATCTAAAATCACAATTTAAAATAAATATGGTATTGTTTGTGCTATTATCTTGTTACAGTTCCTGTTGGCAAAGAGCTTAAATTTAAATTAAAATCATGTGTTGCCGGTGCTGTTTCTGTTCCTGCAACACCTAATAAAGGTTTTAAAGTAAACGGTGCAGGAGAGTTGTCTGGTACTGGCTCTACCGAAATTACAATTGTACGGTTTCTAATATCTAAAGGAAAAGACTCTCCTACTGGCGCATTATTAAAAAAATCTTCACCTGGAATTGGCGGTCCTGCAGAAGCACCACTAAAAGGAGCTAAATCATCTACCGTATCAAAATCTAAAAACGTTCCAGTTGTTAGTGGCCCAGAATCTCCTACAACCCAACCTTCGTATACCCAACCATCTGGTAAAATTGGTAAAGTAAAATTAGCTGTTGGCGGCATTCCTGGATTACCAAACCAAACGCCATATTGGTCATTACCATTATTAGTTCCTGTCTCATCTGTTGGTGTTCTTAAAAAGAAAGCACCCGAAGCAGTACTAAAATCTCCAACTAAACCAGTATTTAACGTAGCAGAACTATCTACAAAGTCTCCTGCTAAAATTTTAGTTTCTGCAGGTAATGGATCTGGATCTATTGCTGGCTCTATTGATAATACAAACTGTGTTGCTAAATTTAATTGCTCTGCATTAACCGTAAAACTTTGAGGAAAATTAACAGAGCTAAACGTGCCAGTTGACACAGGATTACCGTTTACAATAATCCAACCTTCGTATACAAAATCGTCACCTAAAGCCTCTAGACCATTTAATTTTAAAACTAAATCTGTGGTGACTTGAGACGTTTCGCCATCATCATCATTACTACAAGAAGTGGCTAATAAACTTATTGCCAACATTCCAAAAATCATTTTTTTAATCATTGCTTTGTTTTTTAATTATAATTATTTGTTTCTTCAAAATTATAACTACAAATCATAAAAAAATGTTAGCTAGCTAACACTGTGCTATTTTTTTAAACATTCTTATTTCTTTTCTGTTAAAATCTAAAACATTACTTTCTTTTAATTCATTTAAAAGGATATTTAATGTTGGTCTAGATGTACCTATTAAAGATGCTATATCTTTTTGTGTATAAGGATGGTTTATAATATAATCTCCAGTTTTTGGGCAATCGTAACCATAATCTGTACATAACTCATTTAAAAACTCTAAAAGTCTTGTTTTTGTATCTTTAAACATTAAAAGTTGCAATCTTCTTTCTAACTTTTTTAGTTTATAACCAATAAATTTATAAACCTTAAAACTAAATGTTTGGTTGTCACGCATTAAGTTATACATTGTATCTACACTAATAGGGCAAATTGAAGTGGTGTTTTCTATAGATTGTGCAAACTCATCACGCTTAGACTCTCCTAAAATTGCTTTTTCGCCAAATAATTGACCTTTAGATAAAATGGCTTTAATTATCTCTTCTCCTGCTTCGCTATAGTAACCAATTTTTACTTTACCTTTTTCTATTAAGTAGACCTTATTTGCCGAATCTTGTGTGAAGTATATATAATCGCTTTTTTTATAATCATCAAATTTATGATTACCCTTATAACACTTAAATTTATGTGGACATAAAATTTTAAATAGGTTAGAATCTTCAAAAAACCATAATGTATTCATAATAAAAGCTTATAATTTATATGTCGTAAAGCAATATTTTACCTTACTAAAGTTTAAAAAAATGCTCATATGCAAATAATTATAACTCTATAAATTAAAATTTATGCATTTCATCGAATAAACAAGACACTTAAGCGGATAAAGCTAATTTTATTCATATCTTTACAAAGCTATGTATCAACTAGTTGATGGTTATTGTTAATTTTTAAATAATTGCTATGAACTTTAAAATTTTATTATTCTGTTTAATAAGTTATTCTGCTTTTTCACAAGTAGGAATAGGAACCACTGCGCCAACCGCAAGTTTAGATATTAACGGAAACCTAAGGATTAGATCTTTAGACCAAGAAACAAACGAAAACACAATTAGAGACTCTATTTTAGTAGTTTCTAGTGATGGTATTGTTAAGAGAGTGGAATCTAGAAAAATTGTACAAGCTGTATTAAAAACAGCGGTAAAAGGAAAGTTTTCAACCTCTAGTTTAGTAAACCTTACTTTAGTAGGAAATGAAGCTTTAATACCATTTGATGACGAAGATTTTGATGTTAATGATGAATTTAACACAACTACCCATGAATTTGTCGCTAAACAAGATGGCATTTATAGTTTATATGCCCAAATAAAAGCAAACTCGATAATTTCTGCAACCACAAATTTTGGTCTTTCAGTTTACAAAAACAATGTTTTAGAATCTACAAACAGTTTTGCAAATGTAAGCGTCTTATCTGCTAATGTCACACCACCAATAAGAAATGTTACAACGCTAATTAGTTTAAGTGCAGGAGATACAGTTACATTTAAAGTAAATAGCGATTTATTAAATTTAAGTCTATTAGGAGATTCTGCAAATACTTATTTTACTATACACCAAATAAGGTAACTAATTAATAGTAAAACTTAACAACATACAAAAAGCGCTTAGAAATTAATTTCTAAGCGCTTTTTACTTGTTTTGTAATAATATATATTAAGCGTTTTGCTTCTTTATTAAATTAAGAGCAGAACCTTCGTTATACCAATCTATTTGAGATTGATTGTAGGTATGATTTAACTTAATAACATCTTTGCTACCATCTGCATGAACAACTTCTAAAGTTAATTGTTTATTAGGTGCAAATTCTGCTATATCAATAAAGTTGAAAGTATCATCTTCTTGAATTAAATCATAATCACTTTCATTATCAAATGTTAAACCTAACATTCCTTGTTTTTTCAAGTTAGTTTCATGAATACGTGCAAAAGATTTTACAATTACAGCTGCAACACCTAAATGTCTTGGCTCCATAGCTGCATGCTCTCTAGAAGAACCTTCACCATAGTTATGATCTCCAACTACAACAGTTTTAATACCTGCTGCTTTGTAAGCTCTCGCCGTATCTGGAACACCTGCGTATTCTCCTGTTAATTGATTTTTAACAAAATTAGTTTTCTTTCCAAAAGCATTAACCGCACCAATTAAACAGTTATTAGAAATATTATCTAAATGTCCACGGAAACGTAACCATGGTCCAGCCATAGAGATATGGTCTGTTGTACATTTACCAAATGCTTTAATTAAAAGTTTAGCACCATTTATTTCATTACCTATTGGCTCGAAAGGTGTAAGTAATTGTAAACGTTCAGATGTTGGACTAACTACAACTTCTACTCCACTACCATCTTCAACAGGAGCTAAATAGCCGTTATCTTTAACCTCGAAACCTTTTGGTGGTAACTCCCAACCTCTAGGCTCATCGAACATTACTTCTTGACCATCTTCATTAATTAACTTATCTGTCATTGGATTAAAGTCCAAACGACCAGCAATTGCAATAGCTGCTGTTAATTCTGGAGATGCAACAAAGGCGTGTGTATTTGGGTTTCCATCTGCACGTTTAGCAAAGTTTCTGTTAAAAGAATGTACTATACTATTTTTAGGTGCGTTTTTAGGATCACTATATCTTGCCCATTGCCCTATACAAGGTCCACAAGCGTTTGTAAATATTTTTGCATCTAATTTTTCAAATATGCCTAAAATACCATCACGATCTGCTGTGTATCTTACTTTCTCTGATCCAGGATTAATACCTAAATCTGCTTTCATTTTTAAACCTTTATCTATAGCTTGTTGCGCAATTGAAGAAGCACGAGATAAATCTTCGTAAGATGAATTTGTACAAGATCCTATTAATCCCCATTCAACTTGAATTGGCCAATCGTTAGCTTTAGCTTTTTCAGTCATATCACTACCTACAGATGTAGATAAATCTGGAGTAAAAGGTCCATTTAATAATGGATTTAATTCTGATAAGTTAATTTCTATAACTTGATCGAAATATTGCTCTGGGTTAGCATAAACTTCTGCATCTGCAGTTAAATACTCTTTAACTTTATTTGCAGCATCTGCAACATCTTCTCTATCTGTAGCACGTAAATAGCGCTCCATAGATTCATCGTATCCAAAAGTTGAAGTTGTTGCTCCAATTTCGGCACCCATGTTACAAATTGTTCCTTTACCTGTACAAGACATTGCTTTAGCTCCAGGCCCAAAATATTCTACAATAGCACCTGTTCCACCTTTTACAGTAAGAATTTCGGCTACTTTTAAAATAACATCTTTAGGTGCAGTCCAACCAGAAAGTTCTCCTGTTAACTTTACACCAATTAATTTAGGGAATTTAAGTTCCCAAGCCATACCTGCCATAACGTCTACAGCATCTGCTCCACCAACACCAATTGCTACCATTCCTAATCCTCCAGCATTTACTGTGTGAGAATCTGTACCAATCATCATTCCTCCTGGAAATGCGTAATTTTCTAATACAACTTGGTGTATAATACCTGCTCCTGGTTTCCAGAAACCTATACCATATTTATTAGATACAGATTCTAAGAAATTAAATACTTCGCTACTTACATCGTTAGCGTGTTTTAAATCTGCTGCTGCTCCTTCTTTTGCTTGTATTAAGTGATCACAGTGTACCGTTGTTGGCACTGCTACTTTATCTTTACCAGCTTGCATAAATTGCAATAATGCCATTTGTGCAGTAGCATCTTGACATGCAATACGATCTGGAGCAAAATCCACATAATCTTTACCTCTAGTAAAAGCTTTAGTTGCTTTACCATCCCAAAGGTGATTGTATAAAATTTTCTCTGAAAGTGTTAATGGTTTACCTACGACTTCACGAGCTGCGTCAACACGTTCTGCCATTTGAGCGTAAACCTTTTTAATCATATCGATATCGAATGCCATATATTAAAGTTTAAGGTTGTTATTATTTATCTCTAAGTTACGAGACCGCAAAAATACAAAATCTTGAAGAATTTAAAAAATTTGTAATGAAATACGAAAACGTTTGCGAAAAACCTAATAAACTCTAAAAATAGATAGTGAATATTATTAATTTAATAATATTTTTATGCGAAAAATATTAAATTGACAAGAATTAAAGATTTAATACTTGAAAGATTTCTTTATTCTTTTTTAAAATAAAGTTTTATTAAAATAATTATAGTAATTAATACGCCTAAAGCCTGAAATAACATACCAAATATAAGTAGCTCTGCTCCATATGGCCAATGCATCATTTTAAATAATGCTGCAATAATTGTTACACCAAAGCCTATTAGGTAAACAACTAATGGTAAAATGAGTTTTTTTAATGTCATTTTTTTAAAATAAAGATTTTATTATTTGTTCTTCGGTTACACCTTCAGCTTCAGCTTTATAATTTTTAATTATTCTATGACGTAAAATACTAATAGCTACAGCTTGAACATTTTCTATATCTGGTGAAAACTTACCATTAATTGCTGCATGTGTTTTTGCTGCTAAAATAAGGTTTTGTGATGCTCTTGGTCCTGCACCCCAATCTATATATTGTTTGACTAAATCTGCAGCTGTGTTTGTATTTGGTCTTGTTTTAGCGACCATTTTTACTGCATACTCAATAACATTATCTGCTACAGGAATTTTTCTAATTAGTTGTTGAAATTCTATTATTTCTTTTGCAGAGAATAAAGCATTTACGCTTGCTGAAACTTCTGTAGTTGTTGCTTTTACTACTTGTACTTCTTCTTCAAAAGTTGGATAGTCTAAATTTATTGCAAACATAAAACGGTCTAGCTGGGCTTCTGGTAATGGATAAGTTCCTTCTTGCTCTATAGGGTTTTGTGTTGCTAATACAAAGTATGGTAAGTCTAGTTTATAGTGATGACCTGCAACTGTTACTGCACGTTCTTGCATTGCTTCTAGAAGTGCTGCTTGTGTTTTTGGTGGTGTTCGGTTTATTTCATCGGCTAAAATAATGTTTGAGAATATTGGACCTTTTATAAACTTAAAATTCCTGTTCTCATCTAATATTTCACTTCCTAAAATATCACTTGGCATTAAATCTGGCGTAAATTGTATGCGCTTAAAATCTAAGCCTAATGTTTTTGCAATGGTATTTACCATTAACGTTTTTGCTAAACCAGGCACTCCTATTAATAAGGCATGGCCTCCAGAAAATATAGATATTAATATTTGATTTACTACATCTTCTTGACCAACTATTACTTTTGCTATTTCGCTACGTAGAGCGTTATATTTTTTTACTAATTGGTTTATAGCGTTTACGTCTGACATTTAATATTTTATTTTTTTAGCCAATTATTTGTGAACTCACAGTTTTTATATTCTCCTCCTATTTTAATGTAAGTATCTTCTATTTTTTCTTTTTGCCATTTAGCTATGGCATTTAGTCTTTTTTCGTTTAAGGCTAGTTCTTTAATTTTTAAAAAGTCTCTTGAGAAATCTGCTTTATGCTCATCTATTCTGTCTGTTACTGTATAGATTTTATATTTAACGTTTCCGGTTCTTGTAAAATCTGCCACAATTTCTGATACTTCATTTGTTTCAAGATCTTCTATTTCTGTATAAATTTCTGTAGGCATTTTTGTTAATGGGAAAGTAAAATCTTGAGTTTCTGGATTTCTTATTAATCCGCCTTCAAATTTAGTTTTAATTTCATCACTAGCTTCTCTTGCTGCATCTGCGAATGAAATATCTCCATCTATAATATTTTGTCTAATACCTTCTAGTTTTGCTTTTGCTTCTGCTTTTGCTTCTTCAGATATTTCTGGTATTAATAGAATGTGTCTTGCATCATATTCTTGACCTCTAATTTTTTCAAGATATACTATATGCCATCCAAAATCGGTTTTAAAAGGTTCTGATATTTCTCCTTCTTGTAGAGAGAATGTTGCTTCCCTAAACTCTTTTACCATTTGTGGCTTTGCACGGTTCATGGTTGGTAGTCTTCCTCCTGTTCTTTTTGAGCCTGTATCTGCCGAATTAAATAAAGCTTTTGCACTAAAGCTTGCTCCATTTTCTTCGATATCTTTTTTAAACTCGTTTAGTCTATCTATAACTTCTTGTTCTGCTTCTGGTGTTACTTTTGGTTCAATTACTATTTGAGCAACTTTAAGTTCTGTTCCAAAAATTGGTCTTTCGGCTTCTGGTATTCCGCTAAAATATTCACGAACTTCTTCTGGAGTTACTTCAATTTCGTCAACTATTTTTCTTTGCATTTCTGATGCTAATTTGTTTGCTTTATTAATTTCAAACATTTCATCTGTTAATGCTTTTATGTTGTCTTTTTTATAAAACTTAAGCATTTCGTCTTCAGTTTTAAAATTAACTCTAAATCTTTCTACTTGTTGATTTACATACGAACGAATTTCGGCATCACTTACAACAATACTATCTTGTATGGCGTGGTGTGCATATAATTTATCTTCTAAAAGTCTTCCAAATAATTCGCAATTTGTAAATTGAGAGATGTCGTTACCACTAGCTTTTAACTGTAAAATGGTTTTGTCTACATCACTATCTAAAACAATATATTCTCCTACTACTGCTGCAACACCATCTACTTTAACCTCTTTAAAAGGTTGCACACTATCAATTGCTGTAGTTTTTTCTTCTTTTTCTTCTATTATTTCTTGAGCTTGCATACTGCAGACTGCAAAAAGTGATAAGCTTAACGCTGTAATGTATTTCAAATTATTTATAAATTTCGAATTGTTTGTTTTTAATTGCATCTTTTGTAATGTCTTTTTCTAGCTGTCTTATTAACTCTAACTTACGCCTATTTATTACTATTTGATCTATTGTAGGTTTTACGTATTCTAATGGTGCTAGAGTGTTTCGAAGTTGTACTTCTTTAATTTGCATCAAATATAGGCTTAATGAATCTTTGAGTTGTATAAAATTAGATTTTTTTAACAATTCGTCTTGATTTTCTGAATTGACTACTGGTATTTTATTAACTACTTGATTTACACGTATCCAAATTGAATCGTTTAGCGAGTATGATTTAAACTGTATTGCTATAGAATCTAGATACTTTTTATCACTAGCATTAAACCTTTTAAACTTCTCTGTTACATCGCTTAAATCTAACCTATTAGCATCTAAATTAATATATCTAAATTTTATTAATTCTTCGTTTAATTTAAATGCTTCTTTATTTTTCTCGTAGTAGGTTGATGCTTCGTTTATTGAAACAACAGTATCTAAACTTTTATAAACTAATGCTTCTAAATAAGCTTTGCTATATAAGTCGCTTTTATATTGTTGTACTAATTTATCGAAATCTGCTTGTGTTTTTTCTTCAAGGTTTAATGTTGCCTTTTCTACTAGAAGTTGCTCTGTAGCCCAACGATTTATAAAATTTTCTACTAAAACAATACTATCGCTTTCGCTGTAACTTTCTGGCAAAACATCTAAAACATCTTCTTTATATAGATAGTTTTCTCCTACTCTAGCTATTGCATTTTCGTTTGTTGGAGGATTAAAATAGTTGCAAGAAACTACTAGTAATAAGGTTAGTATGTAAATTAACTTTTTAATATTATTGATTTTTAATTTGATTTTTAACTGTATTCAAGATATCCTTGTTTATTTTCACTTCGTATTTTGAAGCTAATGTTTTTAGCCAGTCTTTTTCTTTTTTTATTTGATAATCGCTAATTACCTTTCCTTTTGCTTCATCAAAAGTTTGTAATGTTTTTGGTAATATATTTTTAATTAAAGCTACAACATAAGAATTATTATGAGTGAAAATTTTTGATACTCCTTTTTTTATTTTTAGACCTTTAGGTAATGCTTGATGGTTTTTTGCTAATATTCCTGATGTGAAGCTAACGTTTATTTTGTTATTGGTATTAATTTGTGATTTAATAGTTTCTATAGAATTGTTTTTATTTAACAGTTTAGCAACTTTTTTAATATCACTTTTTTTTGCTGAAGATGCTACAATTGCATCAACTCGTTCTTTATAATAGTATTGCTCTTTATTATCTTCATAATAGGTTTTAATTTGTAAAGAATCTTTTTTTGCTGCGTTCCAAATTTGAGTTTCCATTAAATCGAACAGCAATAATCCATCTCTATATTCTTCTACTATTTGAGCAAATTCTTGATTTTCATTAATTAAATTTTCTTCTTGATAACGAAATAATTCGCTGTTTAAATATGAAGTATAACTAGTATTTAATGCAATATCTAATGGTTTGTTTATATTTCTTCTTTGTGTTTTTAATAAATATTGAGCAAAATCATTATAACTAAATGCTTTACCTTGTATAGTAAACATAGTGTCTTTGGCTTTAATATCTTTTGGTATTGACCAACGACCAATAGTATAATTTTTATTTAAAATAGATTTAAAATAGCTTAACGCATTTGGGTTTTTAGTTACATTATATTTAGATAATAAGCTATTAATCCTAGAGTCGTCAATTAGTTTAGATCGAGAATCGCGTCTAATTTTGTTCGTTAATTCTGCTTTTATTTCGTTAAAAGGCTGCAGTGGTTTTTTGTTTATTAGTTTTACTATATGCCAACCAAATTGAGATTTAAATGGTTTAGATATATCTCCACTATTTTCTAATTTAAATGCTTGCTTCTCAAATTCACTAGAACTTAATTGCCCTCCAGAAAATGGGTTTAATTCACCGCCTTTACTTGCCGAGCTTTTATCTTCAGAAAACTGTTTTGCTAAAGCGCTAAATTGCTCTCCTTGTTCTAACCTTTTATAAATTTCTTTAATTTTCTCTTCATCATCTTTTATCATGATGTGAGCAACGGTAACTTCTCCTTGAGATTTTCTTTTATCTAAAACCTTTACTACATGATATCCAAATTGAGTTCTAAATGGCATAGAAACCTCACCTACTTTAGTATTATAAGCAGCATTTTCAAACGGGTAAACCATTTTAAAAGCAGAAAAATATCCTAAATCTTCGGCAAAAATTGTTTTTCCATTGTGCACATCACTTTGTACTTTTTTATAACCTTCGCTTAAAACTCTTTCTCGTAATTTTAAAATTTCGTTATAAGCAGCTAAAGTGTCTTTTGCACTAGCATTTTGATCAATTCTTACTAAAACGTGACTCGCGTTTATCTCGTACCCTAGCCTATTATATGCTTCTTCTACCAAAGTATTAGTTACTTTACTATCGCTTAAATAGTTTTTAGACAATTGTTTTTTATAGCTTTTAAACTCTCTTTGGTATGATGGTTTTTTATCTAAATTTAGTGCTTTTGCCTCTTGAAGTTTTAATTTATATTCAATAAATAATTTTAAATAGCCATCAATATCTTTTTGAGATTCTTCTTTTACTAAATCTAAATTTTTATTGTAAACTCTAATAAATTCTGTTGCATAAACAGGTGTATTATCTACAGTGAAAATTACATCATTATTTTGTGCAAATGCACTAAAAGCTGAAACAAAAAATAGACAAATAAACTTAACTATAATTTTAATTTTCATGTGATAAATTGTTTTTTTTTGAGTCTTGCAAAAATAACAATATTAGCATATAAAGCAAGTACATTACATAACGATAAAATATTTAATTTATTTACTGTTATACAATAAGTTGCATTCTTTTATTTGAAAGTAATACGTTTATCGAATAAAAAAATCATTTAACGTTGCTTTTACAAATTATTAAAGCTACTGTGGTAATTTTGTTGAAAATTTAATTAAAATTCATGGAATACACTTCTACCATATTAATTGAAGTTCCAATAGATACTTTTGTTTCTATTCTGGATAATCCAGAAAATATGAAACATTGGCAAAGAGGTTTAATAAGTTATGAGCATGTTTCTGGTAATCCTGGAAGTATTGGTGCTAAAATGAAACTAAATTATTCTTTTGGTCGCAGAACCATGACCTTAATTGAAACTATTACAGAAAATAATTTACCACATACGCTACATGCACATTATGATGCTAAAGGCATGCACAATATTCAAGAGAATTATTTTCATGAAACAGAAGATGGTTTTACAAAATGGGTTTCTAAAAACGAATTTATTGCTACTAGTTTTTTTATGAGAATGATGACTGTTTTTATGCCAAAAGCATTTAAAAAACAATCTATGCAATATTTAACAGATTTTAAAAATTTCGCCGAAAAAGGTATAAGTATACAAAATGAGACAGCTTAAATTAATCTGGGATTTTAGAGGTCCAGATGCATTAAAAATTGCAGAACACCACGAAATTCATTTAAAAGAATATATTTTAGCTGAAAAGCTAGCATTAAATATCACTGGATTTGAAGCTATTAACGACTTACACGCAATCGCATTTTTAGTTGTTAATGAAGACCAAATGAAACCTATAAGAGATAGTTTAAAACCGCATCGTGGTCAAGTTTACAATCCTGAAGTAGCTTAATTAGGTTGCTTTTCGCTTAAATATTTCCAATACCTTTTTGGAACATGCTGTTTATGAAGCTTTAAATTTTTTCTTGAAACAATATTTGTACTTTTAAAATAATCTTTCCATAACTGCTGAAACTCTAACTCTTGCTCACAAAAAATATCTTTTGAAGTATGTGTAGGGTTGTATTTGGCATCAAACTCTAAAGTAACAATATCTACTTTTTCAAGATTATAATATATACCATAATTACGTTTTAAATCGTAAATCATCCATTTTTGGTCTGCATACCTATTTTTAAAATGTTTTGATATTAGCGGTAATACATTAAAGTCTGGTTCTATATTAGCAAAATAAATATTGTCTTTTGTAAGTTTAAACCTTACAAAAGCTTCCATTCTATGCTTTTCTCTACCTACACTTTTTGAGAGTTTTGAAATCTCTAAAATATGTGTATTTGCAAAATTTGAAGCAACATTAACATCACTTTTAAATATATATTGTATAGCTTTAAATAGTGTATTTTCAACTGTTATACTTTCACTTAAAAAAGCATAATACAGCCTGCTTAATTCCATTGGTTTTATTTTCTTTTTTAAACCAACCCAAACTCGATCTGCTTTTGCTTTTTGTGTTATAACAGTTTCTTTTTTAGCAAAAAAAGTATCTTGAAAAAATTGCTCTCTTACTATATTTACATCTTTTAATTTTTGATCGAAACTAACAAAAACGCAAGTTAAAAAACCATCAAAAGTACCATCATAAATTAATATTGTATTCATATTTAACCAAATAAATTAAGTTGGTTAGATAAAGTTGATGTGTACTTACTTTTTGAGTTTTGAAGAATTAGGCCTTTAATTTTTTCGGCAGTTAAATCTCTTTTTTCGTATTCGTTAGAAGCACAAATAATAAAATATTTGGCTCTATTTAAAGCGACACCAATAGCTTTTAAATGTTCCCAATTAAGATTTCTATAACGCCTTGCATTTAGAATTTTATAAACAGATTTCATACCTAAACCTGGAATTCTAGCTAGCATTCTTTTATCTGCTTTATTAATATCTATAGGAAACTCATGAAGGTTACGTAATGCCCAACCCAATTTTGGGTCGATATCTAAGTCTAAACTTTTATGGTTTTCATTTAATATCTCTTCTATATTAAAACCATAAAACCGCAATAACCAATCGGTTTGGTACAATCTGTTTTCTCTAAGCATTGGAACAGGACTACCAATTTGAGGTAAACGATTATCGTAACTAATTGGTACGTAACCTGAATAATACACGCGTTTTAAATTAAAATTTTTATAAAAATAATTAGAGGTGTACATAATCTCCATATCATTTTCTCCACTTGCACCAACAATCATTTGGGTGCTTTGTCCTGCAGGAGCATATTTTGGTGTACTTTTTATAATTTTCTTTTCGGCTTTATATTGAATAATTTCATTTTTAACCTTTTTCATAGGTTTTAAAAAATCTGCTCTATTTTTATCTGGAGCTAAAAGCTTTAATCCTTTTTCTGTAGGTATTTCAATATTCACACTTAACCTATCTGCATACAAACCTGCTTCACGCATAAGCTCATCACTAGCACCTGGAATAGATTTTAAGTGTATATAACCATTAAAGTTTTCTTCTAATCTTAGCTTTTTAGCAACTGCAACTAAACGCTCCATAGTATAATCGGCATTTTTAAATATACCAGAACTTAAAAAAAGACCTTCTATATAATTTCTTCTGTAAAAATTAATAGTTAAATCTACAACTTCCTGCACCTTAAAAGCTGCTCGTTTTATATCATTACTTTTTCTCGTCACGCAGTAAGCACAATCGAAAATACAGTGATTAGTGAGTAAAATTTTTAAAAGAGAAACACATCTTCCATCTTCTGTATATGTATGGCAAATACCGCTTGAAGACGCATCACCTAGGCCTTTATTTTTGTTTGTTCTATTACTTCCACTAGATGAACATGATACATCATATTTTGCTGCATCTGCAAGAATATTCAATTTTTCTTTTATACGATCAAACGACATTTAGTTTCCTTTTAATTAACGAATAAAGATACTTAAAATGACTTTTTGATTTTAACAGCCATCGCTTTATTATTAACATTATCGAATGATTGCTTAAACTAGATTAGCGATGCAATTGAGTTATTTTTTTAATAACATTTAAAAGTGTTAACAAAAAGAACACAAACAATTGATAGACAGTAAATTAACCATCAATTACTCACTTGCATTTAAACGATTTTAACGAATGATTGTTCATTTTAAAAATTTAAACTGCAAAAATTGCGTTTTAACGTGTTTTGACGTATTTCATAGAAAATGATTCAAATACAACTACATTGCTTTGAATTTTAACTGAATTTAGTATACTTTTACCGAGCTATTACTAAACCCAAAGTCCTATGTTTAAAATATTTTCAGGTTTACTGTTCGTCCTACTGTCAGTAAATTCTTACGCAAGTGTTAGAGCTTCAAATGCTACTAATACAGTTAATTTTTTGAGTGTTAATACTACACTTACAAATCCAATTTTATTACACAATGCAGATATTGGAGTGTTTCCTGGAGAAACAAATTCCTTAGCTAGATCTTTTATTCCTAAGAATAAATTTCTTTCGATTCCTGAAGATATTATAGTTTCTGGTATTAAGGCTGCAGCTCATGGAAAAAAGATTTTAGTGGTTGCAACAAGTGGCTCAATTACATTTTTGCCTAATAATACAAATTCATCTAACGGTAATAGAATAGCTTATAGTGGTAACATGACCATACAGCAAGGTGATGCTTTTGAGTTGACTTATAACGAGCTTATAAAAAAATGGGTTATTACTAATACAAACCCTTAAAATAATAAACACTTATATTAAAAAAAAATCAAGTTCTAGAACTTGATTTTTTTTTGTCTATACTTATACTATTGTTATTTAAATTTAGCATTAATTTATATTAAAAAGTATAATAGCTTAAAGCTTTGTTTATAGATGTTTAACTTTAAAAATAATTAAAGCAAAACTTTATGCTTTTTATTAATTGCTTTTAAATGTGTTTTAAAATTGTTTCGATAAAAACAATTTCATCGTAAGGTTTTATTATAATATCGCATATAGAAGAGTTTTTAATACTCTCTCTCATTTCTTCTATTTCTACAGCTGTTAATGCTATTATTGGAACGTTTACATTAAATTTTCTAATGGCTTCTGTTGCTTCTAAACCATTCATTCCTGGCATATTAATATCCATTAAAATTAAATCCACTTTATTAGCTTTTGTTAGTGTAATAGCTTCAGGTCCTGTTTCTGCTAATAAAGGTTTAGCTTTATATTTTTCTAATATTTTTCTGGTTACAATTCTATTAATTCTATTATCATCTACTACTAAAATACGTTTATTATTTATAGAAATTTTAGATTGTACATTTATAGTAGAAACAGAATTTTGACTTTGGTTAGCCACATCATAATTTAACGAAAAACTAATGGTTGTACCTTTGCCTTCATCACTTTCTAAGTAAATTTTTGATTGATGCAACTCAATAAGTTTTTTAACTATTGGTAAGCCTAAACCTGTTCCTAATAATTCTCCACCTTCTTTTTCTATTTGAGTAAACTCATCGAATATGGCTTCTTGTTTACTTTTAGGAATACCTATGCCTGTATCTTTTACAACAAAATTTAACTTTACTGTATTATTTGAAATTGTTTCGGTATTAATATCTAATGTTATTGTTCCATTTTCGGTAAATTTACAAGCATTACCTATTAAGTTTATTAATATTTGAGATAGCTTAACATCATCGCCTATTAATACTAATGGTGTGTTTTTAGATATATTTATTTTAAATGTATTCATGTTTTGAGCTTTTAAAAACTCAAAAGATTTCATAATACCATTAATTAAATCTTCAAGGTTAAATGTTATTTTGTTAAGGTTTGTTTCTTGCGTAGCATCTAACTTAGTTATTTGTAATACATCGTTAATTAAAGCTAAAAGATAATCTGCAGAAAATTTTAAGGATTTTACATCTTCCTTATGTTTTTCTACAATATTTTTATCATCCATTAATATAGAAGATATACCTATAATCCCATATAATGGTGTTCTTAATTCATGACTAATATTTGAAAAAAAGTTACTTTTTGCTCTTGCATAAGCCTCACTTTCTTGTTTTGCGTATAAATATTCTTTATTCTTTTGCTCTAAATCTAATAGTAGTTTTTTTCTTTTTCTGTAAGACATAAAAAGCAAACCAAAACTCAACAATAACGCAGTTGATCCCACAATTAGCCATAGCATTATTTTTTTACTTCGGGAAGCTTCTTCTTCAATACGTGCATTATCTAAAGCTTTTTTATTTATTTCTTGTTGGTATTCTTTTAATTTAAACCTTGCAGATTCACTTTCTATTGCTGCTATTTTATCTATACCATATTTTTTTTCTTTATAGTAATCAACTTCCTTTTGAAGATTAAAAGCTTTTTTATAGTTCCCTAAATTTGCTTCGGCTTTTGCATAATATGTGTAAGCATTTACTAAATTATCTGTATAATCTATAGATTTAGAAATATCGATACTCTTTACTAAATGCGGTATGGCTTTTTTAGGTTCATTATTTAAAACATAATAACGTCCTACAATTTCAAAATACCCAGCTTGATATGGTTTTGCTTTAGCAGCAACTATATAGTTATCTAATTTTTTTACAAATGGTTTAGCATTCTCAACTTCAAATTTATTTAAATAACCATCTGAAATATTATAATTTAGTATAAATAAGCTTACAGAGTCTTTACTTTTTTGAGCATATGGTATTGCGCCTTTATAAGATTTAATGGCTTCGCTATATTTTTTATTATAAAAATATATATTACCTAAATCTATACTAGCACCAAGATATATAGCAGAGTCGTTTCGTTTTTCGGCAAGTTCTAATTCTCTTAAAAACATTCGTTTTGCAGCAACAGTATCATTGGTTTGCAAAAACGAATTTCCTATTATACTAGAAATTTTATACGCAGCTCGAGAATACCCTATTTGCCTAGCTAAATTTAAAAGTGTCTCACCGTTATTTATAGCTTTGGCATAATTATTAGAATAATAATAATTTCTAACCTCTTTTAAAGTTGTATCTATAAAAGCTTTGGTAATTTCTCCTTCAGGAATATTTAAAATAAAGTCGTCTTGATCACTAGCTTTTTGGCATAAGCCTAAGCTAAATTTAATAACAAACAACAAAAACAAAAATGTTTTTTTACTTGTAAGCATATGGTTTTGATGGTAGGTTTTCAACAAAAATAAGTAAATATAACTTTTAAACAAGGTTTTTACATTTCAAACACTCTATTTTTCAGTGTCTTATAGATAAACAAAATAAGTTCATTCTAATTAATAGCAGTGTATATAGGCTCTAAGTTCTTTAATTTGTTAAAATTTTAGTGATAATTAGTTAAATGATTTTTAGTAAACCGCTTATAAACTTATATTAATATTTATTATGAAACTATTAATAATATTTTTAATGACATCTATAGCATATGCACAATCAACAATTCCAGACTCTATAAAAGAAGAGGTTGAAATTGCTTTATCTTATTATCCTGAATTAAAAAATACAACAATAAATTTTGAGTTTAAAAAGGAAATAAAAAAATCTACAATGCAAGCACAACCAGATTTTAACAGCTTTTTTAAATCTAAAGGAAACCGTGCTTATAATATTTTTATTAGTGAAACTGTAAATATTAAGGGTGAAACCTATTTTACTAAAAACATGCCTAAAGATGTACTAATTGGCTGGATTGGTCACGAACTTGGCCATGTTATGGATTATAGAAAGCGAAGCAACCTCAACTTAATATGGTTTGGTATAAAATACTTATTATCTGACAATCACATAGCTAAAGCAGAACGTTCTGCAGATACTTTTGCTATAAAATCTGGAATGGAAAAATATATTTTAAAAACAAAAGAGTTTATTTTAAATCAAGCAAATATTGATAAAGAATATATAGCAAGAATTAAAAAGTATTACTTATCTCCTGAAGAAATAATGGATATAGTTAACAAAAGAGACTTAGAGCTTTCTAAGTCTTAATATTTATTAACGAATGTTTCCCACTCTTTAAATTTATCTTCTCCCATAACACGTTCCATTTTTACTTGTCCGCCTTTTTTCTTGTTGGCACCACTCCAATCTGCAAAAACTTCAGGCTTAACAACTGTAACTTTTACACCTTCTAAAGCTTTACCTCTTGCTACTTTATAATTTTTATTTGCGTTTTTAAGGTAACCGTCTAAAGCTTCAACTATTTTAGTATTATCTTGATTTAAACTTTCTGAACCTAAATACCAACTGTGATAAAAACCATCATCAAAACGTTTTGCACAAAGTGTATACTCTGGAATTGTAGTTTCAAATTCTTCTTCAAGATATCTAATAGCATCATCTAGTTTATTTACAGATAATTGTGAACCAACTGTGTTTAAAAAGAATTTTGTTCTACCTGTTATTTTAATTTCGGCTTTTTCTACATCTGTAAACTCTATTGTATCACCAATTAAATAGCGCCAAGCACCACTTACCGTTGTTATAATTAAAACATAATCTTGATCTAATTCTACATCTTTTAATGTTATACTAGGTGCATTATCTTTTAAAGAACCATCTTGATTTATGTATTCTGGTTTAAAAGGAACAAACTCAAAATAAATACCGCCATTTGTTACTAATTGCATAGCTGTAGTTTCTGGTCTCGCTTGAAATGCTAAAAAACCTTCGGAAGCCAAATAAGTATCTATAACTGTAACAGGTTTTCCTAATAATGCATTAAAACTTTTTTTATACGGGCCAAAAGCAACGCCTCCAGAAGTATATACTTGTAGGTTTGGCCAAATATCATGTATGTTTTCTAAATTGTGATAATCTATAACTTTTTTTAGCATAAGTTCCATCCACGATGGTATACCACTTAATGCACCAATATCCCATTGCTTAGCGCGTTTTGCAATTGTTTCAACACGTTTGTCCCAATCATCTATTTTAGCAATATCTTCTCCTGGTTTGTAAAAGCCTTTAAACCACGATGGAATATTACTGGCTGTAATACCACTAATTTCACCTTCTAAATGGTCTTCTTTTTCTATTAAATCTGTAGAGCTACCTAACATCATGGCTTCTTTAGTAAAAAACTCTGCTGGTAAATCAAAATTACTAAGCGCTGTTACTTGATCTATTCCTGCCTGTTTTATAGCACTCAACATCGCATCTGTAACTGGAATTCTTTTACTAGTTTTTCCTGTAGTTCCAGAACTTAACGCAAAATAATTAGGTGTTCCGGGCCAGGTTACATTTTCTTCTCCATCATGTAATTTACTCCACCATTGTTCATTAATTTTATTATAATCGAAATAAGGAATGGTTTGAGAAAATACTTTCGTTATATTTCTAGATTCTAAAATATTTTGAAAATTATAGTAGTTACCAAACTGCGTATCTTTTGCAGTTTCTAATAAATTTTTTAATACTTTTTCTTGTGCTTCAATTGGATTAACCGAAGGTGTTAAAGCATCTTTTAAATTTATGGCTCCTTTAATTATGTTTCCTATAATTTCCATGTTCAATTAAGTTTTAACTGTAAACTATAAAAATAGAAAGTATGCTATTAATTTTTACACTAATTACATTAACATTAACAATTTAAATACTTTAAAATTTGACATAAAAAAACACGATATTAATCGTGTTTCTTTATGCTTAAATTATAATTTTTACCTTGAATAATTAGGCGCTTCTTTTGTAATGGTTACATCGTGTGGATGACTTTCGTTAATTCCAGATGCTGTAATTTTTACAAATCTTCCTGTTTCTTTTAAAGTATTAACGTCTTTAGCGCCACAATAACCCATTCCTGCTCTTAAACCTCCAATAAATTGGTGAATGCTTTCAAATAACTCTCCTTTATATGGTACACGACCAACAATACCTTCTGGTACTAATTTTTTAATATCGTCTTCAACGTCTTGGAAATAACGGTCTTTACTTCCTTTTTTCATGGCTTCTACAGAACCCATTCCGCGGTAAGATTTAAACTTTCTTCCTTCGTAAATTATAGTTTCTCCAGGAGATTCTTTAGTTCCTGCCAATAGAGAACCTAACATTACAGTATCTGCTCCTGCTGCAATTGCTTTTGGTATATCTCCAGTGTATCTAATTCCTCCATCTGCAATTACTGGCACTCCAGAACCTTTTATAGCATTTGCTACTTCTAAAACTGCCGAAAATTGAGGAAAACCTACACCTGCAACAACTCTTGTAGTACAAATTGAACCTGGACCAATACCTACTTTAACAGCATCTGCTCCTGCTTCTACTAAATACTTAGCAGCTTCTGCAGTTGCAATATTTCCAACAACCACTTCTAACTTAGGAAATTTAGATTTTACTTCTTTTAAAACAGAAACCACACCTTTTGTATGACCATGAGCAGTATCTATAATTATAGCATCTACTCCTGCGTTTACTAAAGCTTCTGCTCTTTCTACAGCATCACCAGTTACTCCAATTGCTGCAGCAACTCTTAATCTACCGTAAGTATCTTTATTTGCTATAGGTTTTTGAGTTACTTTAGTGATATCTCTAAATGTAATTAAACCAACTAGCTTATTTTCTTTTACAATTAGGAGCTTTTCAATTTTATTTTCTTGAAGAATTTTCTCTGCATCTTTAAGGCTTGTACCTTCTGCAGCAGTAATAAGGTTTTCGCTCGTCATTACCTCAACAATTGGTCTATCGTTTTGGTGCTCGAAGCGTAAATCTCTATTGGTTACAATACCTTTTAAAATTCCGTTTTCATCTACAATAGGAATACCTCCAATGCTGTGTTCTCTCATAGCATTTTTAGCATCGGCTACAACTGCGGTTAATGGTAAAGTTACAGGATCGATAATCATACCGCTTTCTGCACGTTTTACTTTACGTACTTTTGTTGCTTGTTGCTCAATTGTCATGTTTTTATGTAACACACCTATTCCGCCTTCTCGAGCCATAGCAATTGCCATTCTGCTTTCGGTAACCGTATCCATAGCTGCTGAAACTATTGGAACGTTAATTGTAATATTTCTTGTAAATTTTGTTTGAATATTGACTTCGCGAGGTAATACTTCAGAAAAAGCTGGGACTAGTAAAACATCGTCATAAGTTAAACCTTCACCAACTATTTTATTTTCGTGTGCTGTCATTGCAATTGGAATTAATTGCAAGCAAAGATAACCATTAAGCTTTAATAAACTAACAAAAAAAACAGTAAACTATTAAGCTTACTGTTTTTATAATATATTTTAATTTATTTTATGCTGTAGCATTTTGTGGTGCCCAATGTGAGCATAACATTCCGGGAGCTGCTTTTTGTGGATTGGCACAAGTTGGGCCTTGGTATCTTGCGCAAGTATCGCAGTTTGGATCGTTTTTTAAAGCTGCTTTCATTTCAAAACTATCACACGTGTAACTTGTACTTACTTTAACACCGTGAACTTTACAGTTTTCATTTTCTAATAAATTATCGCAATTAATACAACTATTTCCTATTCTTATAGACATAACTTTTCTTTTTTATAATTAATAATACTTAAAGCTATGCAATAATGTGTTTAGAACAAATTTAAATAACTGTATTTCAGCTATATGTATTTAGACTGTATTAAAATAAGGTTTAGTTTAATTATATTTTTATTTGTAATGTAGTATAAAAATTACGATTTGCCGATGGTATAATTCCTGGTCCAGGATAACCTGTTGCGCGTCTTGTAAAGTATGCTTTATCTAATACATTATTTATTCCTGCTTCTAATTTAAAGCGTTTGTATTTATAAGAAACAGAAACATCTAACACATTGTAACTTGGTATGGTACCAACAATACTATTTAGGTTATCGCCTCCAGGATCGTTACCAGCATCTGTAAACTGTGATGACAAATATGTATATTGTATGTTTGATAAAAAGTTACCGTAACCAAACTGTAAGCCTGTTTTTATATTTACATCTGGAATAAACTCTACTTTATTACCAACGCGTACATCACTACTTGTATTATCGAAGTTTGTTGATGTGTATTCTGAAGTTACAAAAGAAGAATTAATGAAGTAATTAGCACTAAACTTATTGTTTAAATTAAATAATTTTTTAAGGTTAAAATCTATTAAAGATTCTACACCAAATATTCTAGCATCACCAACATTTACTCGCAATTTACCAACGTTATTTACTGGCGGAATTACAGCATCTATTAAACCAATTCTATCGTTATAAAACAACCCAAAAACATTGGCATCATAGGATACTAATTGGTTAATATTACCTCTAACACCAAGGTCTAAAGTAAAACCAGATTCGTCATCTAAATCTGGATCTACAGCATTAGACGGATTTACAATATTAATATCTCCAAAAGTTATCGAGCGGTAATTTTGAGAAATATTACCATAAAATTCTAAAGCTTTTGATGCCTTATAACTTAATCCTAAACCTAAAAGTACAAAAGAGCGTTCGTTTTCAATATCTTGATATTCTACTCCTGCATCTATTGGATTTCCTGCGCCATCAAAATTAAATGTTTGTCTTGATCCTATACTTTCGGTTTTAATAAATTCAAATCTTGCGCCTGGTGTTACAGAGAATTTATCGCTTACATAAAAAATATTTTCACCAAAAACTGCAATATTTAAATTTGGGTTATCGTATGCAGATTGTGTTGGGTAAAAAGGATAATCATTTATTGCAGAATCAAAATTAGGATCTGCTCCATCACTTCCTGGTCCTTGAGAATAACTATTATCGGCTTTATAAAACTTACCACCAATTAAAAATGTAGCTTCCTTATTAAACACATTATACTTTGAGAGTAATCGCGTTTCAAAACCATAGTTATTAAAATCGCTACTTATTAAATCTCTTGCTCCACCAGGATCAGATAAATCTGTACGTCTGTCTCTAAAACCTAAAGCTGTTCTATTAGCATCAAGACCAAAAGCGTTAAATGTAAAGTTTGTATTATCAGAAAACTTATGAGATAATTTTAAATTATATAGTAACCAATCTACTTGAAACCAATTTCGTGCTCTGTTACTTTGGTATGGATCTTCTTCAAATTGGCTATCGTTTAAACCACCTGCTTGCTTTGCTAAATATCTTAAATAAGTTACTTCTCCTGTTAGTTTTGTACGCTCATTAAATTGATAACCAATATGTGCAAATGCGTTTTTAGATTCAAAGTTTGAGTTATCTCTAAAACCATCACCTTTTTTATAATTAAAAAACGAGTAATAGCTTAATTTATTTTTAGTACCACTTACGCTTGTAAAGTTTGTATACAAACCATTACTTCCAATGGTGTTTCTTGTAATTAGCTCAAAAGGTTTTGTTGCGTTAGGTTCTTTCATTTTAAAATTAACCAAACCACCAAACTGCGTTCCATATTGCAAAGATGCAGCACCACGAATAATTTGCACTTCTTTTAAACCTTCGGCTGCTGGTGTATAATAACTTTCTGGATAACCTAAAACATCTGCACTAATATCATAACCGTTTTGTCTGGTATTAAAACTTGCTGTACGATTAGGATCTAAACCACGACCACCAATATTAAGTTGCAATCCTGCATCGTCGTTTTGGTATATATTTAATCCAGAAACTTGACTGTATATTTGCCTTGCGTTGTTAGACGCTAAACTTGCCATAGATTGTTCTACTAAAACAACCTCTGTTTTTTTACCTGCATAAATTGCAGTTTCCTCAACATCTTTTAAGCGTTTTAAAGCAAATACTTTTGCTTTTCTAGAAGATATTTCAACCTCAGATAGTGTTTCGGCTAAAGGCAGTAAATTAATTTCTATTGTACTATTACCTGTCACTACTTGCTCTACAACTTCATAATTGTATGAAAAAAATACAATAGTAAGGTTTTGCTTTTCGGTTTCAAATTCAAAAAAACCAGAAGTATTGGTTGTAGTTAACAATCCTGCATCTTTATCGTAAACCTCTACGTTTACAATAGGTTGATTGTTAGAGGCGTCTGTAATTGTTCCAGATATTTTGTTTTGGGCAATGGCTATAGCTGCTAATAAAAAGCAAATGAAAAATAATTTATAATCCTTTAATCTCATCGTTAAATGGTAAAATCCAAAATTTGGGTTTAAATGTTTCTTTTTCGGCGTACAAATTTACGGTTTCATCTACAAACGGCGCACTTAATCTTCCGTTTAATGCAACATAACTTTTAGCATATACTTCTACATGCTCATGACCTTGCTTTTTAAAATGGTCACCAAGGTAGTGTGCATATTCTAAAATAAAATCGGGTTGAAAACTCATTTGCTTTTCTTGTAATGGTGTTAAAAAATCATCATTCTGAACATAAAAAAACGCTTTTGTTTTTCCGTTTACAATTTTAAATGTCGTGTTTCCCATTTTTTCCATTAACATCACGCGCCATGAAAACCTGTAACCTTCTTCGGTCCAGAATAGCTCGCCTGGATACAACAAATAACGAAAAGGTATAAGTAATTGTAAGGCTAAAAACAAAGTTACTATTGGTAGCACTAAGGTTTTTCTTTTTAATTTGAAAACAGATTTTGTTTCTATCGCTTTCGCGGAAGGAATTCGTAATAGTTTTTTACTATATCTTATTATTTTATTATGAAAATTTGCATCAAAGAAAATAAGCGCACTAACAATCATGACATACGGAAACATCCCAATTGGAAATAATACTCTTGTAAACACATGAAAAATCACAACCAATACAAAAGCAAAACCGCGTGTTTTTTTATAGAGTAATAAAAACGGAATACACAAATCATACAGCATACCAGACCAACTCATAGCAAAGTGAAACCAGTTTTGATGCATTAAAGTTTCGCCTATAAACGGAATATCATATTTAGATGGTAACCACGTTTTTAACGGTTGTGCTTTTAATAACCAATCGCTATTAATTTTTGCTAATCCTGCGTAAAAATAGACAATACCTAATAGCAGTTTAATACTATCTATTGTCCATCGTGGTATGTTTTTATATTGAATTTTATTACGGTAAGCATCTATAGAGAAGTATGCATTTGCCGGTAAAAAAATCATGATAAAGCTTAAAACACTTATAAAATAGTAATGGTTTAAATACGTAGTTTTCTCCATTAACTCTATATAAGTAAAGCTTAAAAAGAAGGCTATAATTGCTAATCTATATTTAAAACCTAGTGCCACTAAAAGCGAAGCGATTCCGCAGATAATAAATAAAATATAGGTATAATCGCCTAAAGTTTTTACCCACTCAAAACCGTAATATTTAAAATGAAATTGTGGTTGTATGTAAATGGTTTCTATCCAACCTTTTGCCCAATAACGAATAATACTATACAACATCATTAAACCAAAACCAATACGAAACACAGCTAAAGGTGCTGCATTTGTAGTTGCGTTTAAGTATGATTTAATGCTGCTATTCATAATGCAAAAAAAAGGTTGCCCGTTTAAATAGACAACCTTTTTATTTATTTTGTTTTAATGTTAATCTCCATCTGCATCAACATAAGATACACTTACGTTAAAAGCGGATAACATATCGGACTTTAATGAAACAACTGCTAATTGTAATGCATCGTAAGCTTCCGTCATTTTTGTGTTATCTGTTTCTACCTGAGTTTTTAAATTTGTATTTAATGCTTCAATTTTTGTTCTTGCTGCATCAAAACGGTCATTTATTACTTCGGCTAAATCATTTCTATCTAAAGCTATTAAATAATTTTTATAGCTTTCTCCTTCAATATTACTGTTAATTGCTTTTCCATTAAACACATCTTGTACAGCGTTTAATGCTTCTAATAATAAAGTTCTAGAGTTATCTTCTTTATATAAAACCTCTACTTTAGAAGGTAATGGTGTACTAGAAAACACACCTGCTGGAATCCCTACTTTATCTGCTCTAAGGCGTTTTTCGTAATAAAAAACATAAGCGTTTAAAGTTTGGTTTACTGCGCCAGAGGCTACGTTAGCAGTATTTGTAATGTAGTTATCTCTGTAACCTGAAGTCCAATCTGTTAAAACAGTATTGGTTAGTGTTTGCATTCTATCTATTAAGTCTGACAGGTAGTTACTATAATTAGCATTAGATAAAGTAGTTAAAATAGCTGCATCGTTATCTGCAACACCATATAACATATAATCTACTGCAGGAAAACCTACAGCATCGTTATTGTTTACGCTTGATAAATCGTAATTACCATTGGCGATGTTGTTTTCAATATCTGTAGTATTGGTTGGGTAAATATTCATTTGCTCTTCGAACAAAATTTCCTCTGCCTTACCTATTTGAAACATTTGTACGGCTTGAAACGACTGGTAAGCATTAAACCAATTGGTTCTTAATGTTTCTAAATTTGTTTGGTTTACATTGGCTACAAATGCATTTTTAGAGTCTACTAAAGTACTTAAATCTGTACTTAAATTCTGGTAGCCAGGAATAATAATATTATCTGCAATGTTTGTTAGCATTGCTGTTCTATTGTAAGTATCACTTGAGTTGTTTCCTGAATTAGAATCGTCTGAACTTGAGCACGCAAGTATTGCAGATACTACAAGTGTTACTAATATTATTCTTTTTAACATGCTATTATTTTTTTGTTTTCAGTTTGCAAAAATATTAAATAGTAGCCTCTTAAAAAAAGAGGCTACTATTAAAAAACTAACCTTAAAAATTAACTTCCTGCTTGTTCAGTTGTAAAGCTAAACTCTGCCGAAATTTCGTTAGATATTGTATCTAAAGTTTCTTGAGTTATATCCCAAAAACCATTTCCTTCCATTAATGAATCTGTATAAAAAAGCACTTCGTCTTTAGATAAGTAAGGTGCATTTGTTCCTGGCTTTCTTGTAAATTGTAAGCTATAAACAAAACCATATCCTTCAGATAAGCTATGAAATGCAGAAGCCCAATCTGAACCTAAATCTGCTTTTCCTTGTTGTAAATAGTATACTGCTCTTATTGCAATAATTTCAGAAATTTTTTCTTTTATAATATTTGCTTGTGCATCACGTAGCTCGTAATTTTTAGCAACAATTGCAGCACGACCTAATTTAAAAGCATTGTAAATTTCCATTGCAATACCTGCAAAGTCTTCGTCTCCTTCTACTCTAGATAAGTATTTATTTAAAAAGTTATCTGCGCCTAAAACTGGTACTGCTGGGTTTGCTTCGTTACCGTATAAGTAACCATAAGCTTCATCCCATTTATGCTCCATTGTAGTATAGTTGCTATCGCCATCTAATACATCTGCATCATTATTTGTTCTATTATCACCTGCATCTAAAACTGCTGGGCTTAAATAGTTATTTACTATTTGGTCTACCATTAATGCACCTATTAAACCTTTTGCGAATGCTTGGTTATATTCTAAACCTTTTTCGCTTACGTATCTTGTAGAACCACCACCAGCTTCTTGAATAGAACCTGCAACTCCTGCGCTTGCGTCTGTATCCCAATTAGGAAATACAGTGTTTACTTGTTCTTCTATAAAAAAATCAAATGTTGCTTTAATTGTAGCAGCATCTGTTGTATTTGCAGCATAATAATCTGTAGAAGCAGCTGTTTTACTTCTTACACTTTTATTTGATGCATTTAAGGCAGCATCACTAAAATCGTTTGCGCCTTCTTGATGAGCAAACATATTATCTAAAATAGTTTCAGTATTTGCAGTATCTAATAAGCCAGAAACAATTTCCTGAGCCATTTGTATACGTGTTGTTTGACCACTAAAGCTCACTGTTGTGTTGCCATCTCTTTCAAAAACATAAGTATCTGGAGCTGATACATTATTTGTTTCAATTATAACACTTGTGTCATCATCACTTGAACAAGATGATAATGTTATTGTTGCTAAAGCTGCAAAACCTAATACTAGTTTATTCATTTCTAATAAAATTATTTTATTTATTATTATTTAGACTAATTACAAATAGAACTGTAATTTGATTGCAAAAATAGAACTGAAAAATAGTTTACGCAAGTTTATTTAGATTAAATTTAAATAAAGATTATGAAATTAATGTAGTTTACTGAAAAACAATTAAATGCAATTTATATTTAACAAATACAAATTGTAATTTAAATCTAGATTAGTGGTATTTAGAGAAGATTTTAGTAGCTTCATTATAACTACTTTCAAAACACATAGCATTTAGATTGTGTGCTTTTTTAGTTGTTAAATACGATAGTACTTTTTCGGTTGGCATATTACCTGTTAAATCGTCTTTAGCCATTGGACAACCACCAAAACCTTGTATTGCGCCATCAAAACGGCGACATCCAGCTTTGTATGCTGCATCTACTTTTTCAAACCAAGTGGTTGGAGTTGTGTGTAAGTGTGCGCCAAACTCAATGTCTTTATATTGTGGAATTAAATTAGAGAATAAATAATCTATATTTTCTGGATTAGATGTACCAACAGTATCACTAAGTGAAAGTATTTTAACGCCCATTTTACTTAAACGTTCTGTCCACTCTCCTACTATATCGACATTCCAAGGATCACCATACGGATTTCCAAAACCCATAGAAATATAAACAACCACCTCTTTATTAGCTTGGTCTGCTCTATTTAAGATCTCTTGTAGCGTAACAATAGATTGCGCGATAGTTTTATGCGTGTTACGCATTTGAAAATTCTCGGAAATTGAAAACGGATAACCTAAATAATCTATTTCTGGATGTGTACAAGCATCATTTGCACCACGCGTATTGGCTATTATAGATAATAATTTACTTGTTGTTTTACTTAAGTCTAACTGCGCTAAAACTTCGGCAGTATCTACCATTTGCGGTATTGCTTTTGGTGATACAAAACTTCCAAAATCGATAGTATCAAAACCAACACGAAGTAAAGATTGTATGTATTGTACTTTCTTTTCGGTTGGAATAAAATCTTTAATGCCTTGCATGGCATCTCTTGGACATTCTATAACTTTTACGTGGTTTGACATGTATTAATTCAATTTCAGTATAAAAATAGGCTATTTTTTTGAGAAAAATATAAAAATCGCAATACCAACAAACACAACTATTTGTAACCACTTTAAAATCAAACCTATATTTTTATGAGATTTTAAATAGGTAGAAATTGAGCCTGCTAAAATGGCGACTAAAGAGAATATTACAAACGACGTTGCCATAAACAGAAAACCAAGTATATAAAACTGTTTTACAGTACTAAGTGTTTCAGAAAACAAAAAACCAGGAAAGAAAGCTAAAAAGAAAATAGAAACCTTTGGGTTTAACACGTTCATTATAACACCTTGTTTAAACAGTTGCCACATACTTTTTTTAGGAACTGCCGTGTCGTTTAATTCTACTTTTGCATCACTTTTGTAAACTTTAAATGCTAAGTATAAAAGATAGGCTGCACCTAAACATTTTATTATAAAAAATAATATATCGTTTTCTTTTATAATGGCCGATACTCCAAAGGCAACTAAAGTTGTATGCACTAAACATCCAGAAATTAATCCACAAACTGTGGCCAAACCGTACTTTGTACCGTTAACAATACTTTGCATTAATACATATATATTGTCTGGTCCTGGAGATATGGCTAATGCCGAAGTTGCTATAACAAATGCTAAAAGTGTTTCGTAATTCAAATTTAAAATTTTGAGCTAAAAATAATATTTTATTACAGTCTGACACTGTTTCTGTAAGTTTTATATTGAAAAAACGACTGTTATTAAAACACTTATCTTTTTTGAATATGAAAAACTTTACCTTCTTAAATTTTATTTTATTTACAGTTGTTCTTCTATTCAGCAGTAATAGTAATGCACAAAGTACCGCTATTTACGATGTTACGTTTAATAGCACATGGAACGCAACAGAGCACACATCTATTCCTGCAAACGATCACTTTTCTAATCTTGTTGGTGCAACGCATAAAAATGAAAACGAATATTTTCAATTAGGGCAAAATGCTTCAGTAGGAATAAAAGATATGGCAGAATTAGGAAATAATACTGCATTAATGAATGAGGTTCAAAACTCATCGAATACAAAGGAATGGTTTAACACTTCATTTTCACCAAATAATGCAGAGTTTGGTTCGGCTACTATTTCTAATATTGAAGTTGATGAAGAACACCATTTACTTACACTTGTGTCTATGATTGCGCCAAGTCCAGATTGGTTTATTGCTGTAAATAGTATTGATTTAAGAAACGATACCAATACCAATTGGAAACCTACTTTTACTATAGATGTTTTTGTTTACGATGCTGGTACAGATAGTGGTAGCAATTACAATTCGGCAGATGCGCCAACAAATCCGCAAGTTGCAATTTCTATGATTAATGGATCGCCTTTTAACGGCAATAAAGTAGGTGAATTAACAGTAACTTTTAAATCTTCAACACTTAGCACAGGTGAATTTCAACAAGAAGAAAACTTAAAGGTTTTTCCAAATCCGTCAAGCGGAATAATAAACATTTCAAGCAATAATAATTTAAGTACAATTCAAGTTTACAATATTCTTGGTAGTAAAGTTAAAGACTTAAACGTAGCGAATAGAAACAGTATTTTTCAACTTAATTTTTCAGATTTAAATAAAGGTGTGTATTTACTTAAACTTAATAGTAGTAACGGAAACTCTAAAACCCAAAAACTAATTTTACAATAACGCTTTATTTATTTGTTTTACTAGCGATGGACCTTCGTAAATAAAGCCTGTATATATTTGAACTAAGTCTGCTCCTGCTTCAATTTTCTCTAAAGCATCTTTTGCAGAGTGTATTCCGCCAACACCAATTATTGGAAACGCTTTGTTACTTTTTTGAGATAGATATTTTATAACCTGAGTAGATTTTTCTTTAATTGGTTGCCCGCTTAAACCGCCGTTTCCTATTTCGGCTAACCTTTTATCTGTAGCTTTTAAACCTGTTCTATCTGTAGAAGTATTACTGGCAATAACACCATCTAAACTTGTTTCTTGTACTAGTTCCACAATTTCGTCTAATTGACCGTTGTTTAAATCTGGAGCAATTTTTAATACAATTGGTTTTTGAGTTTTAAAAGTAGTATTTGCTTTTTGCACAGTACCAATAAGTTCTAACAAATAATCTTTGTCATTTAATTTTGCATGACTACCAACATTTGGGCAACTTACATTAAGCACAAAGTAATCTACATAAGGATGTAAAGCATTAAAACATTCCAGATAATCTTTAGTATAATCTTCTGGTTTTGTTTGCGTGTTTTTACCAATATTACCACCAATAATAAGTTTTCCTTTATTCTTTTTTAATTGAGAAATAGCAGCATCAAGACCTTCGTTATTAAAACCCATTCTGTTTATAATACCTTTATCGTCTTTTAACCTAAACAAACGCTTTTTAGGATTCCCAACTTGACCTTTAGGTGTTACTGTACCTATTTCTATAAAGCCAAAACCAAAGTTTGCAAGTTCATTATACAATACAGCATTTTTATCGAAACCTGCTGCTAAACCTACTGGATTTTTAAAGGTTAAACCAAAGAGTTTGCGTTCTAGTTTAGCATCTTCTACCACATATAAACTTCTATAAAGTGAAGCCATACCTGGTATCTTACAAGTAAATTTTATTAACGAAAATGTAAAGTGATGAACCTTTTCTGGATCGAAAAGAAAAAATAGTGGGCGTAGTAGTGCTTTGTACATGTAGTAATGTTTGCACAAAAGTAATTCTTATTAAAAAAATGAGCAATGTAAAAGCTTAAAAAAACTTAATAATTGTATTTTTACATCATTAAATTTTTAGTTAACTATTAAAAAAACTCCTACTAGAATAGGAAATAGATATGATTTCAAAACAAGATATAATAAAACGCTTTGTAGGATATGTAACTGTAGATACAGAATCTGATCCAGAAAGCGACACAACGCCAAGTACAGCAAAGCAATGGGATTTAGCAAATGCTTTAGTAGAAGAGCTTAAAGCTATTGGTATGAGCGATGTTACTATAGACGAAAATGCTTACATAATGGCAACTTTACCTAGTAATGTAGAGCATGATGTACCAACTATTGGTTTTATTTCGCATTTTGATACCACTCCAGATTTTACTGGTGCTAATGTAAAACCTCAAATTATTGAGAGTTACGATGGTAAAGACATTATACTTAACGAAGCTGAAAACATTGTTTTATCTCCAGATTATTTTGAAGATTTACTACTATATAAAGGTCAAACTTTAATTACAACAGATGGTACAACGCTTTTAGGCGCAGATGATAAAGCGGGAATTACAGAAATAGTTTCTGCAATGGAGTACTTAATTGCTAATCCGCAAATTAAGCACGGTACTATAAAAGTTGGTTTTACACCAGATGAAGAAATTGGTCGTGGTGCACATAAATTTGATGTAGAAAAGTTTGGAGCCGATTGGGCTTACACAATGGATGGTAGCCAAATTGGAGAATTAGAATACGAGAATTTTAATGCTGCCGGAGCTAAAGTTCGTGTAAAAGGAAAAATTGTGCATCCAGGTTATGCTAAAGGTAAAATGGTAAATTCCATGTACATCGCTACAGAGTTTATAAACTCGCTACCACGTATGGAAACACCAGAACATACTGAAGGTTATGAAGGTTTTTTCCACTTATACTCTATTAATGGAGAAGTTGAAGATACCGTTATGCAATATATAATTCGTGATCACGATCGTGAGCATTTTGAAGCACGAAAAGAAGTCATGCAAAAAATTACCAACGAAATTAATACACAATACGGAAAAGAAGTAATTGAGATTGAAATAAAAGATCAATACTTTAATATGAAAGAAAAAGTAGAGCCCGTAATGCACATTGTAGATATCGCTGAAGAAGCAATGAAACAATTAGACATTAAGCCATTAATTAAAGCTATTCGTGGTGGAACCGATGGTTCTCAACTAAGTTATATGGGTTTACCTTGTCCAAACATATTTGCTGGCGGACATAATTTTCACGGTCGTTACGAGTACGTACCAGTAGAAAGTATGATAAAGGCTACTGAAGTTATTTGTAAAATCGCAGAATTAACCGCAGAAAAAAAATAATATTACTTTAAAAACCAATTACTGTAGTATTGTGTATACAATGATAATGCTACAGTAATTGGTTTTTTTTTTTAAGAAGTCTAATAATTACGCTTTATTATAGGCTTCTACAAAACGCTTTGCTTTTTTATTTCCGTTATTAAATTCTAAAGATTTTTTAAAATTATTAAAAGCATTTAAACTGTCACCAATTTTTAAATAAGCATCTCCCAAACTATCGTAAACATTATCGCTTTCAGGATATAAAGCAGCGTTAATTTTTAAAACTTCAATAGCATCTTTATAATTTTCATCGCGCATTAATTTATAACCATATTTATTAAAGTGATACTCGTTTATATAAACACTGGTAGAATCTTCTTTTTGTATTGCTAAGTAGCCCTTTAAAGCTTCAGTATAATTTTTATTTTTTAAATGTACACTTGGTACATTAAAATTTTCTGGCATCTTTTTGTAATCGTATGCAATTTTATTGTCGTCTTCGGTAACATCTGTTAAATACATTGTATTAGTTTCAGGATGTTTTATAAATCGTAACTTTTTATTCATTTCTACACTAGTAAAAGTGTTTTGATCTATTGCTATTGGTCTTACATCTACGCCACGCCATAATACAGAAATTTCGTTTTTATCGTTATATGAAACCTCAATCGTTTCGTCTAAACTATATAAATATGTGCCTTCGGTTTTTGCTTTAAATTCTGGAGTATAATTTACAGTATTTGAACAGCTAATAATTAAAAATACGAATAGTAAAAATGAATATTTCATGAGATAAAATGGTTTTTATAGCTAATATTTTAGTTGGTTTTTAATTTTAAGGCATAAAAAAACGCCTCATTATAAATGAGACGTTTAATTTTAATATTTGTTACTTATTATTGTAAAAAAGCGTTCTGAATTATTTTACAGCCATTAATTCTACATCAAAAATTAAGTTTGCGTTTGGAGGTATTACTCCACCAGCACCTTGAGCACCATAAGCTAAGTTACTTGGTATTACAAAACGTGCTTTATCTCCAACGTTTAATAAAGCAACACCTTCATCCCATCCTGGAATTACTTGTCCCATTCCTAAAGCAAAATCAATAGGAGCATTACGCTTATAAGAAGAATCGAAAACGGTACCATCTGTTAATGTTCCTTTATAGTGTACAGATACTGTTTTACCTTTTTCTGCTTTAGCACCATCTCCTTTTTGAACAATTTGGTAACGTAAACCACTTTCTGTTTGGTCAAAACCTGCAGAATATTTATCTAATTCTGCTGCAATTGCAGCCTTTTCTTCTGCTAACCTTTTTTCGCGAGCACCTTCAAATGTTCTAAAAGCTTCAATAGCATTAAAGTTTTCTGCAGCTTCACCAACTCTAATTATTTCTAGAGTTTCAATTTCATCACCTTGAGCAATAGCATTTACAACATCTTGTCCTTCTACTACGTTTCCAAAAACGGTATGGTTACCATCTAACCAATCTGTAGCGATGTGAGTAATAAAAAATTGACTTCCGTTAGTTCCTGGTCCTGCATTTGCCATAGATAATATTCCAGGTCCAGAGTGTTTTAAATCTGGGTGAAATTCATCGTCAAACTTATAACCTGGGTTACCTGTTCCTGTTCCTTGTGGACAACCACCTTGAATCATGAAATCTTCAATAACTCTATGAAATTTTAATCCATCATAATAAGGAGTACCTTGAGGTTTTGCAGAGTTTTCCATGTTACCTTCTGCTAAAGCCACGAAGTTACCTACTGTTCCAGGTGTTTTTTCAAATTCTAAATTAACTAAAATTGTACCTTTATTGGTATTAAATTTTGCGTATAATCCGTCTTGCATTGTCTTGTTTTTTAATGAGCTGCAAAGATATGAAGAACTTAAAAGCTTTATGTAATCACTAAGGAGTTTTTTTATTCTTTTGTTTTATATTTATTAGATTTGAACCTATTTTAAAACAAACTATGGGATTTATAAATAAGCTTTTTGGTAACACGAAAACAGAAAATAATACGACTGAAGATTTAAATTATATTAATAGTATTTTAGAATTTAGTAAAGATGCGCCATTAGGTACATCTAAACAAAATCTTATTTATGTTGGGTACAGTGAATTAGGTGGTTACTATTATGTGCAAACTTATATTATAGGAAAGCTAAAAGTAAAAACTAAAACGGGTGCTACACTTAAAATTGTTGGTGATAATTATACTTTAAATTTAAAATCTGATATGGATGAGTTTGAATCGGAACCTGCCGATAGGTTTAAGGGTTACGTAACTAATGTAGATTTTGAAATAGAAAAAGACGCTGTAGAAAAAATATCTAGAAGTACTATAAAAGAATTGGTGTTTACTACAAAAAAAGAAAACATAGTATTTTCTAAGTTTGAAGCAAACACCAATAAAAGTTAATATACTTATATTTAGTTAGCGACTTCGCTAATAAACTTTATGCGGTATAGCCTAAGTTCTTCATCATCATAATCGCCATCAAACTCGTCTATTGCAACGTCTATTTTATCGGTTTCAGACTCCATGAAGTAATCGTGTAATTCTTCTTGTTGGTCTTCATCTAATAAATCATCAATCCAATAATTTATGTTTAGTTTGGTACCAGAATAAACAATGGCTTCCATTTCTTTAATAAAATCACCCATTTCCATGCCTTTGGCAGAAGAAATATCTGTTAACGGTAATTTTCTATCTACATTTTGAATAATGTATAGCTTTAAACTAGAATTAGTACCGGTAGATTTTACTATAAAATCATCTGGTCTATCAATATCATTTTCTTCAACATACTTATCTATTAAAGCAACAAAATCTTTTCCGTATTTTTTTGCTTTACCTTCTCCAACTCCATGAACATTGCTTAACTCTGCTATAGATACAGGATATTTTAAAGCCATGTCTTCTAATGATGGGTCTTGAAAAATCACAAAAGGAGGAACACCTAATTTTTTAGCATTCTTTTTTCGTAAATCTTTAAGCATTTTCATTAAAGTATCGTCTACTACTGCTCCACCACCTTTTTCTGCTGTAATAATATGATCATCATGATTTTCATCGTATGTATGATCCTCGGTCATCATAAAAGATATTGGACTTTCTAAAAAGGCTTTCCCTTTTTCTGTAATTTTTACTACACCATAAGTTTCGATATCCTTTTTTAAATACCCAGCAACTATTACTTGACGTAATAATGCCATCCAGAAAGATTTTGGATGATGTTTTCCGTTTCCAAAAAATGGTTGTGCATCTGTCTTATGTGAGGTTATCATGGCATTTGGTTTACCGGTAATAACACTTACTAAATCTTTAGACTTATATTTTTCGTTAGTTAATTTTACTGTTTCTATTACTAACTTAGCTTCATCTTTAGCTTCACTTTGTTTTTTTGGATGACGCATATTATCATCCATATCGCCACCATCGCCTGTTTCGGTATCAAATTCTTCTCCAAAATAATGAAGTATAAATTTTCTTCGCGACATAGAAGTTTCACAAAATGCTACTACTTCTTGTAATAAAGCATGACCAATTTCTTGTTCGGCTACAGGTTTACCAGACATGAATTTTTCTAATTTCTCAATATCTTTATAAGAGTAGTAAGCTAAACAATGGCCTTCACCACCATCTCTACCTGCACGACCAGTTTCCTGATAATAGCTTTCTATACTTTTTGGTATATCGTGATGTATTACAAACCTTACATCTGGTTTGTCTATACCCATACCAAATGCTATAGTAGCTACAACAACATCTATGTCTTCCATTAAAAACATATCTTGGTGTTTAGCTCTAGTTTTTGCATCTAATCCGGCATGATATGGTACGGCTTTTATACCGTTTACTTGTAAAACTTGTGCTAACTCTTCTACACGTTTACGGCTTAAACAGTAAACTATGCCTGTTTTACCTGAATTTTGTTTTACAAACCTTATAATATCACTATCTACCGTTTTTGTTTTTGGGCGTACTTCATAATATAAATTAGGTCTATTAAAAGAGGCCTTAAAAGTGTTTGCATCTGTCATGCGAAGATTTTTAAGTATATCTTCTTGAACCTTTGGTGTTGCAGTTGCTGTTAAACCTATAATAGGTATATTATCTCCAATACGTTGTATTATGGTTCTCAGGTTACGGTATTCTGGCCTAAAGTCATGTCCCCATTCACTAATACAGTGCGCTTCGTCTACTGCCATGAATGATATTTTTACACCACGTAAAAACTCAACGTTTTCTTCTTTTGTCAAGGATTCTGGTGCCACATATAACAACTTGGTAATACCGTTTGTAATGTCTTCCTTAACCTGTTTAACTTCTGTTTTGTTTAAGGATGAATTAAGTACATGCGCAATACCGTGCTCGTCTGAAACGCCACGAATTGCATCAACTTGATTTTTCATTAATGCTATTAAAGGAGATACAACTATTGCTGTACCTTCTTGCATTAAGGCTGGTAATTGGTAGCATAAGGATTTACCACCACCTGTTGGCATGATAACGAAAGTATTTTTTTTATCTAAAATACTCTCAATTACTTTTTCCTGTAAACCTTTGAATTCGCTAAATCCAAAATGTTTTTTTAGCGCAGCTTGAATTTCACTCTTCACTATTAATCTAAGGGATTAGTTATTTTACACATTTTCTCTCTTTTATTTTAATGACATTTAATTTAATCAACAAACAGTAGTAATTTTTTAAATCTCTTTTTTTAGAAACAAGTTAATGTTCCTCTTAATTTTTCGCTAAATTTGCATCAGCATTAAATTACTTAATTAAAGTCATTTGCACAATATTTTAAAGATAACAAATCTTTTTAAAACAAGACTACCAAAAAAATGATAAATTTTGAATACTAAAGAATCTATTATAAAATTAGCTAAAGAAACCATCACTTTAGAAAGCGAATCTATTAAAAATTTAACCGCTTTACTTGACAATGACTTCCCTGATACTGTGGAGCTTATATACAAATCTAAAGGTCGTGTTATTATTACTGGAATTGGAAAAAGCGCTATAATTGCTACAAAAATTGTTGCTACCTTAAATTCTACTGGTACACCGGCTGTTTTTATGCATGCGGCAGATGCTATTCATGGTGATTTAGGCTTAATTTTAGAAGATGATGTTGTTATTTGTATTTCTAAAAGTGGAAACACACCTGAAATTAAAGTTTTAGTTCCTTTAATTAAGAATGCAAAAAATAAAATGATTGCCATTACTGGTAATAAAGATTCTTTTTTAGGACAACAAGCTGATTTCGTTTTAAACGCATTTGTACAAAAAGAAGCTTGCCCTAATAATTTAGCGCCAACTACCAGTACAACTGCACAACTTGTAATTGGTGATGCTTTAGCAGTTTGTTTACTTGAACTTCGAGGATTTTCTAGTAAAGATTTTGCTAAATACCATCCTGGCGGCGCTTTAGGTAAAAAACTATATTTAAGAGTTCATGATTTATCTTCTGTTAATAACAAACCTCAAGTAGCTCCAGACACAAACGTAAAGCAAGTTATTATTCAAATCTCTGAGAGTATGTTAGGTGTAACTGCAGTTGTAGAAAACAACAATATTGTAGGTATTATTACAGATGGTGATTTAAGACGTATGCTTACAAAAGTTGATGATTTCTCTAAACTTACGGCAAGAGATATTATGAGCAATAACCCTAAACGTATTGCAGAAGATGCTATGGCTGTAGATGCCATGGAAATTATGGAAAATAATGGCATTTCTCAATTATTGGTTGAGCATGATGGTAAATATGCTGGTGTAGTACACATTCATAATTTAATTAAAGAAGGCATTTTATAATGGCAAGTAAAAATGTAAACGAGATGTCTTTTCTTGATCATCTTGAGGATTTAAGATGGCATTTAATTAGAATATTTATTGCTATTGTACTATGTGGTACTGTGGCTTTTATATTTGGCACTTTTATTTTTGATAATATTATTATGTGGCCAAAAAAAATGTCGTTTCCTACTTACCAATGGCTTTGTAATTTATCTACTTTTTTTGGTATTAACGACACTACTTTTTGCCAAGCAGAGTTCCCTTTTATTATTCAAAATAGAACTATGGCCGGACAATTTTCGGCACATATTTGGACATCTGTTTATTCTGGATTTATTTTAGCATTCCCATATATTATCTATCAATTATGGCACTTTATAAGTCCTGGAATGAAAGATAACGAACGTAAAAGCTCTAGAGGTTTTATAATAATATCATCTATACTTTTCTTTATTGGAGTACTCTTTGGGTATTTTATAATTATACCTTTATCTATAAACTTTTTAGCAAACTATAATGTTAGTGCCGAAATTTTAAACGAAATAGATATTAGTTCATACATCTCACTAATAAGATCTTCATCCTTAGCTGCAGGTTTTGTATTCGAGCTTCCTATAGTAATATTCTTCTTAACCAAAGTTGGTTTAGTAACACCAGAAATTTTAAAAAAATATAGAAAGTTTGCACTTGTTTTAGTGCTTATTCTTTCTGCTATAATAACGCCACCAGATATTGCAAGTCAAATTATTGTGGCTATACCAATACTTATCCTTTACCAAGTAAGTATTTACATTTCGAGGATAGTAGTAAATAAACAGAAAAAGAAAGAAAATAAAGAAACAAAAGATGTCAGAGTTAGTTAAAGAATTCAACGATTATCGCTCTAAAATGAACGATAAAATATTAGCAGATAACAATAAAATTATAAAGCGCATTTTTAATCTAGATACTAACGCTTTTGCAGAAGGTGCTCTAGATGTTGCCACTAAAGAGTTATTAGGTTTAGTAGCCTCAATGGTTTTAAGATGTGACGATTGTGTAAAATACCATTTAGAAGCGTGTTATAAAAACAATATTTCTAAAGAAAAAGTAGTTGAAACATTAAGTATTGCAATGCTTATAGGCGGAACAATAGTTATACCTCACTTACGTAGAGCTTACGAATACTGGGATGCTTTAGAACAAACTAATAACTAAATACCAAAGTTAAATTTTAGCTAAACAGAATCTCATTTATTTCTAGTTTACTATTTTTAGCACATAATACTTAATTATGAAATTAAAAGCCGAACATTTAATGAAGTCCTATAACGGACGAAAAGTTGTAAAAGACGTTTCTCTTGAAGTTAATACTGGAGAAATTGTTGGTTTATTAGGCCCAAATGGAGCCGGAAAAACCACTTCTTTTTATATGATTGTTGGTTTAATAAAACCTAACGGCGGTAGCATTCATTTAGAAGGTACAAATATTACTAAATACCCAATGTATAAACGTGCACAAAGCGGCATTGGGTACTTAGCTCAAGAAGCTTCTGTTTTTAGAAAGTTAAGTATTGAAGATAATATTTTAAGTGTTTTACAATTAACTAAATTAAGTAAGAAAGAGCAATTACATAAAATGGAATCGCTTATTGAAGAATTTAGTTTAGGTCACATTAGAAAAAACCGTGGCGATTTATTATCTGGTGGAGAACGTAGAAGAACCGAAATTGCTCGAGCTCTAGCAACCGATCCTAATTTTATTTTATTAGATGAACCTTTTGCCGGTGTAGATCCTGTTGCGGTAGAAGATATCCAGCGTATTATTGCACGCTTGGCGAAAAAAAATATTGGTATTCTTATTACCGATCATAACGTACAAGAAACTTTAGCTATTACAGATAGAACCTATTTAATGTTTGAAGGTGGTATTTTAAAAGCAGGTGTTCCTGAAGATCTTGCTGCCGATGAAATGGTACGAAAAGTATATTTAGGACAAAATTTTGAACTACGTAAAACTAAGATTGATTTTTAATTTTTTTTTTAGAGCTAGTACTATACTAAAAACTACTAAGCTATGTATAAATACATTAATAAGCATATAGCCTAGACTGCTACTAAAGTTTAGTGCATAAAAAGGTAAATTTCTGCCGAGTAAATTAATAGGAAAACTTATAATAGCTACTATTAAATTAGAAAACCGCGTTAATTCTAAAGCTCCAATTTTTGAGCTATTTGCATAAAATAAAACGTCTAATAAGACTATACTAATCTCCAGAATAAATACTAAAATATAAATTTTAAAAAATAATTTATATTTCATTTTTATTTTCAAGAGTATTTTCTCTTTCTGCAAGTAATTTCTTCTGGTAGCGACCTTGTACTATGTCAATAACAACTAATACAGCAATTACAAAATAAAATGTTGTTTTACTCATTGGTACAATTTCTTCTCCAAATAATTTTAAATGTGCTAAATGCCCACCTTCGGTAATAAGCATTATACCAACTATAAATAATATAAATAAGCCTAATACTTCGTACATTCTATTTTTAGCTAAAAACACAGATATTTTATCTGCCATAAGCAGCATTAACAATCCACTAGCTACAATTGCGATTGCCATAACAATAAATGCAGTAGTTGCATTTTCAATTTCACTTGTTAAACCAATAGCCGCTAAAATAGAATCGAAAGAAAAAACTAAATTCATAATTACAATACTTGTAATAACAGCACTTGCAGATTTGCTTCTTTTAGAGTCACCTTCAACGTCATAATCTAAATCTTTAAGCGAAATCATATGCCAAATCTCTTTAATAGCTGTATAAATAATAAAAGCGCCACCAGCTAACACTATTATACTATGCCCATTAAACGAAAATTTAATAACATCTTCAATACCTCCAGTAAGCCAAGAAAATGGTTCTTGAAAAAAACCAATAATCCTTACTAAAACAAATAATAAAACAATTCTTAATACAATAGCGATTAAAATTCCTTTTTTTCTAACACCCTTTTGTTTGTCTAATGGTGCTTTTTTAGACTCTAAAGAGATGTACAATAAGTTATCAAATCCTAATACAGCTTGCAAAGCAACAAGCATTAAAAGTGTAAAAATAATTCCAGCCATTGATTTTAATTTTGGTTATTTTGAATTAATGAGAGTATGATATATAATAAAATAATTATTGGTATTCCTGCAAAGTGAAGTACAATTAATAATACCAAACTTAATAATATAAAAACATAGCGTAAAGCATTGTTTTTAAACGTAAAGTCTTTAAATTTTAAAGCAAACAGTTTTATATTTGAATTTAATAAATAACAACTTAAAAGTGTTAATGCTATTAAAAACCATTGATTTAATATTATAGCATTTATAGCATCACTATGTTGAAACTCCATTATTAAAGGCAAAGACATAATTAATAATGTATTTGCCGGTGTTGGTAAACCTTTAAAATAGGTTTGTTGCTCTTCATCTACATTAAATTTAGCTAATCTATAGGCAGAAGCTAATGTTACAAATAAACCAATTATTGGTATCCAAGCCATAGAGAAACCAGACCAATGTAAAGACCATTCGCTAGAAGCAGACATTGCAGGAGCATCTACAGCTAAGGCTATTAATTTATAAAGTATAATTCCTGGCACTAAACCACTTGTAACCATATCTGCTAAAGAGTCTAATTGTAAACCAATAGCACTTTGCGCGTTTAATTTTCTTGCCAAAAGACCATCAAAAAAATCAAAAAAGATTCCTAAAAACACAAATAATGCTGCTGTTACAAAATGATTATTAACAGCAAATAAAACAGCTATGCAGCCGCATAGTAAATTTAATAGTGTTATAAAATTTGGAATAAAGTTTTTTATTTGCATTGGTTAGTTTTTTGTAAAAATAACAAAGTATTTCAAATAAGAAATACGATACATACAATATACTTTTTAATTTCAAGTTTAATGTATACCAAAACAACTAAATTCTAAGCTTTTAAAGTATTTTAATAGTATAAACATTAATAAAGTTCGAAGTAAAAAAGTGACTAAAACTATTTGTTTTGAGTAAATAGAAAAATTATACCATCTTTGTAAAAAAATTGCAATTGAAACTACTACTTACGCTTGTTTTTTCTATAGTGTCTTTATCGCTATTTAGCCAAACTAAATATTCTAACGAATTTATGAATATTGGTGTAGACGCAGCCGCTTTAGGCATGAGTAATGCCGTTGTTGCAAATACAAACGATGTTAATTCTGGATACTGGAATCCTGCTGGATTAGTAAATTTAGAAGATAGCCAAATTGCTTTAATGCACTCAAGTTATTTTGCTAATATTGCTAATTACGATTATATCGCTTTTGCAAAACCGCTTGATGATCGCAGTGCATTAGGTGTATCTGTAATTCGTTTTGCTGTAGATGACATTTTAGATACCACACAATTAATTGATGATGAAGGTAATGTAAATTACGACCGTATTAGCTTATTCTCTACTGCAGACTATGGCGTTACAGTTTCATACTCAAGACGGTTACCAGTTCAAGGTTTTAGTTATGGTGTAAACGCCAAAGTTATACGTCGTATAATTGGAGATTTTGCCAATTCTTGGGGATTTGGTTTAGATGCTGCCATACAATTTGAAACGCAAAACAATTGGAAATTTGGCATAATGGCTCGAGATATTACTACAACATTTAATGCATGGAGTTATGATGAAGAAGCTTTTGAACGTGTTAGAAATGCTGTTGAAGGTCAAAATCAAGAATTACCAGAAAGTACAGAGATAACTATACCAAAATTACAAGTAGGTGTTTCTAAAAGTTACGTATTTAATTATGATTATTCGCTAAGAGCAGAGTTAGATTTAAATGTACGTTTTGAAGAAAACAACGATATAATTTCTACTTCATTCGCTAGTATAAATCCAGCATTTGGTTTTGAGTTTGGTTATATTAATATGATATATTTACGTGGAGGTATTGGGAATTTTCAAAACGAATTACAAATAGACAATACTAGCGAGAACTTAACATTTCAGCCTAGTTTAGGTCTAGGTTTTAAATACAAAGGCATACATGTAGATTATGCTTTTACAGATATTGGCGACCAAAGTGTTGCTTTATATTCTAACGTTTTTTCTGTAAAATTAGATTTCAGTATCTTTAGATAGTATTCTAAAAAATTATGAAACAATTTCTCCTAGCCACTACTATATTTTTAAGTTTTTTTTCTTTTTCTCAAACTCCAATAATTACTAACAATACAGAAATTAGTATTATTACAATTGGTCCAGGAAACTTATTAAATGATTCATTTGGCCACAACGGCTTTAGAGTAAAAAATGAGTATACAGATGTGATTTATGATTACGGACGCTATAATTTTAAAGACCCCAATTTTTATTTAAACTTTGCACAAGGAAAGCTAAAATATTTAATGGGAAAAGCCCGTAGTAGTGATGTTATTGCTTTTTACAAAAGCCAAGATAGAACTATAAAAGAACAAGTTTTAAATATAGATAAAACTGAAAAACAAAAACTCTGGAGTTATTTAATAAATAATAATAAACCTGAAAACCAAGCCTATTTATACGATTTTTTTTATGATAATTGTGCTACTAAAATTCGTGATGTTTTAGAGGAAACCTTAAATGGAAACATCACTTATAAAAACCCAGAAAATTATTCGCAAGAAACCTTTAGAACATTAATACAAAATAACTTACACTGGAATAATTGGGGTAGTTTTGGTATTAATCTTGCCTTAGGATCTGTAATAGACCAAAAAGCAACTCCTAGAGAATATATGTTTTTGCCAGAAAATATTTTTAATTTTTATGAGCTAGCAACATTTAAAAAAAATAACACGCCAGTTGTAAAACAATCTAAAGTACTATACCTGTCTACTTACAACAAAGAAAACAACATGTTTTTATTTAGTCCATTATTAATTTTAAGTCTTTTAAGCACGTTAATTATTTGGCTTACTTATAGGGATTATAAAAACAGTACTAGAAATAAATGGCTTGATATTTTTATACAATCTATTACAGGAATTATAGGTGTTTTACTCGTATTACTTTGGTTTGCTACAGATCATACAGCAACCCAAAACAACTATAATTTACTTTGGGCTTTTCCTTTAGGTATTATAGCAGCTTTTCAAGCTTTCAAAAAAACACCAAATACATGGTATTTAGGTTATTTAAAATTATTAATTATAATGCTTTGTTTAATGACTTTACATTGGGTAATAGGAGTACAACGTTTTGCTATTACTTTAATACCAATTTTAATTGCATTATGTATTAGGTATATATTTTTAATTGGTTTTTATAAATTACAAAAAGTAAAATAATTTATAAAATTACTGTCCTCGAAAGAAAATTACAGTACTTAATGTTTTAATAATAATATTAAAATCCATTAAAAAACTTCGATGTTTTATATAAAACAAATCGTATTGCAATTTCTCCATACTATCGTCAATACTAGAACCGTATCTTGATTTTACTTGTGCCCAACCAGTTAAGCCTGGTTTTACAATATGTCTTGTATTATAAAACGGAATAACTTGAGACAACTCATTAACAAAAACTGGGCGTTCTGGTCTTGGACCAATAATACTCATATCACCTTTTATAATATTTATTAACTGTGGCAACTCATCAATACGCGAAGTCCTTAAAAAACGACCAAAAGTTGTTATTCTGGTATCGTTTTTTTTTGCCCATACAGCACCATCTTTCTCGGCATTAATAATCATACTTCTAAACTTATAAATTTTAAAAGGTTTTCCGTTTTTACCTATTCGCTCTTGGATATAAAATAACGGACCTCTATTACCTATTAAATTACCAATTAATAGTATTGGTAAAATTAAAACTGAAAAGCATAAACCAATAAAAGATAATACCAAATCAAAAATACGCCTATAAGTTAAATACAGTTTATTTTTATTATTACGGCTAAACGGAAAATATTTATAAAAATCCTTACCAACAAATTGTACTGGTACACGGTAAGACATATCTTCATAAACCTGAGTATATTCTTTTATAGGAAATCCACGTTCTAAAAGCGTTATTAAATCTACATAAATTGAAGGTGCAATAGTTTCAGAGTTATTACTAGCAATTACAATTTCAGATATATGTTCTTTTGCTAAAACATCGTAAATATTTGATGCATCAAATTCTTTTATTCCTTTATATTTTATATTATCTTCTTGAGATATTTCACAATTTATAAATCCAATAATTTGATAATTTGGATCTACATTTTTAAAAGCTCCAACAATGCTTTCAATATTAGATATCTCTCCAACTAATAACGCTCGTTTGTAAAACCTTGGTGAAGATATTAAGGTAATATATGCAAACCTCCATATTAATAAAGGCAATAAAATAGCAAGAAAAAAATACAATATCTGTATTCTGTTCTCTGGCAATGTTGGTGTAAAAAACGGTGTTAGTAAATACACTAAAACCGTGGTAGATGTTGTTAGTAAAATAGAACTTGTAATAGACTCTATTCTACTTGATTTTTTAAGATCATAAAGTTCAAAAATGGTCCCAAAACCTATTATGTAAATGATAAGTAGTATTAACCAGTGCCAATTATACTCGTCTATTTTAAAATAATCAAAATCTGTAAAATAGTTAAACCCATATAATGCTACACCTACTGAAATAAGATCAAAAATTCGCAATAAAACTTTGCGTTCTGAAATTTCAAAATGAATATTTTTTTTGGCCATAGATTATTTATAAGGTCGCCTTAAAGATAATAAGTTAAATGTTTTTTAAACCAATGTTGCTTTCCAAAGTTTTTTAATTGATTGCCATTTATAAGTTTCTGCAGTATTTCTAGCTTCTTTAACAATAGCCAACCTATTACTTTTATATGTTTTTAAATTTATAATTGCTTCTATAAATAACTTATAATTATTAGGTTCTACCAAAAGTGCATTTTTATTATTTTCTAAGAAATAAGGTAAACCACCAACATTAGTAGATATAACAGGTAATCCTAAAGCCATAGCCTCAATTACACTTATTGGCATATTATCAAAATTTGTTGTGTTTATAAATATATTATGGTTTTTAGAACGTTTAACCCATTCATTTTTAGATAACTTTCCAGTGAATTCGACTTCTAATCCTAAGGATTTTGCATAGTTTTTAGTCTCTAATAAACTACCATCGTTATCTGGACCAACCATACATAAGCTGCTTGAAATATTATTTTCTTGTAAGTGATTTAGAACATCTATAGCTAATTTTGGATTATATAATTTTGAAAATGAACGCACCCATAATAATTTAACTTTAGAAATTTCTCTTTCTTGAAACGGATAATTATCAATTTCAATAGTATTTGGTATACATTTAATATTACTATAACCTTGATTTTTAAAAGCTTCTGCTATATAACCTGAAGGTGCAATATTTAAATAGGCTTTTTTAAATATTGTGCGACTTAATTTAGGGTTATTTATTAATCGGTTAGGTAAATTTCCTCCATGTAGGATTGGTAAGTATTTTAAATTAAACAATTTGCAGCATTTAGAACATAAATATGCATAGTAGAAGTTTTGAGTACTATAAGTATCTATTAAAACATAGTCTATCCATTTTGCATACCTAATAATACTATACAGCATATGTAATAAACGTAACCATTTATTCTTTTTAGACGAAACTGCTTTAACGCTAAAACCTTCTTGTGCTAATAGGTTACTTAACGTATCGATAGTTGTAACCGTTTTACCCTTTTGAGATAGCTTGTTTCCTATGTATAAGAGGTTTTTCATATTTTATAGAGAGCAAGCATAAACTATAAATAAATGCTGGTGCTGCAATTCGCATTGACGAATGATTAATTGTTAAAAACCAAAATAGGAAAAAAGAATAGAAAAAAAAGTTAGATTTATCTCTTATTCTTTGAACCAGTGGTGTTAGAAATAATATACTAAAAGCAAAAAGTCCAAATATACCATGTTCAGATAATATGCGACTCATTTCATTATGTGAAGCCGCTAAAACGCCTGTTTTTTCTAACCTATATTCTTTAGATTTTCCTACGCCTATTCCAAAGATTGGATTTTCTAAAAAGGCATTAAACTCTAATGATAATAGCGCTGTTCGTCCTGTAGAAATATCTTCTTTTTCTCGACCTAAAGCATCTTCATTGTTATAACGTTTATCTATAAACCCATCGGTTTCTATAGATGAAATCGCCCATATAGAAACACCTATAATTATAAATAGTGAGGTTAAAAACGTAATTCTTTTTCTGTTTTTACTATTCGATTTTTTAAAATACATTAAAATAAAAAAAACAATCATTATTATAGCCACAAAAACACCGCCACGACTAAACGTAACTATTGCTCTAAAAGACATTAGTGCTAATATTACAATATTTACTGTTTTAAATAATTTATAAGGCGCTTTAGAGAAAAACCTAACGGTTAAAACAAACATACCTAAACCTAATACTGTCGCTACTTGATTAGGACCAAAACCACCCGATGTTTCAAAGTTTGAACCAGTACTAGTAATAACTTCCCTTACACTGGGATTAAAGACAAATAAATAGGTTGTAGTTGTAATTAATGGTAAAACTATATAAAATAATAATTTTTGAAAATTAGAGTAGCTTATACTTTTTTTATAACAAAAAATCGAGGCAACACCCAAACAAAAAGGACCACTTAAATTAAAGGCAATTGCTTTTCGTATTACCGTGTCACTTCCTATATTAAAACCAGCAACAAAAATACCAGGAACTAGAAGTAATATAAATAGTACATAAACAAAACTTTTTTGAGAAATTCTTGTGCTTACAATACCTACTACAGAAAAGAAAATAACCATATACTTTGAAGCTTCATAGAGTATGCTTCCGCCAGTCATTCGAATAAAAACCTCTGCTCCTATCACATATGCACAAGCTAATAAAATTTGAAATGTTCGCTCTTTAGTTGGTGCATTTATAATTTTTAAAAAAAAATATGAAAAAATACCAATGAGATATATATTTGAAATAACAGGAAACAAATAAATAACAAATGCAATTATTATGTGTAGCGTAATTAACTTTATGTCTTGTATAAAATTCACTGTTATAATAAACTTTTTTTATAAATTATAGTTAATTGCTCTATAGCTTGGCTAGCCGAAAAATGTTTTAAAATATGTTTATTAAAATTAGCAGCTACTACTTTTGAGTGTTTTGGGTTTGCAATAATGTCTTGAATTGCAACTGCTAATAATTCGCTGTTTTTTGCAGGTACCAATTTACCCAACTTACCATCTAAAATAACTTCTGCACAATCACCTACATTTGTTACAACTACAGGTAAACCTGCCAAACCATATTCTAAAAGTGCTACTGGTAAACCTTCAGATTTGGATGATAATATACCAATATTACCTTGTCGTAATACATTTAAACTGTCTGGCACACTTCCATACAAAAACACCTCTTTACTAATATTTAAAGTTTTAATTTTATGTTCTATAGACTTTGCGTAGTCATCATTAAAATTTTTACCTACTAAATGCAAAGTCCAATCTGGATTATTTTTCAAAACAATAGAAAAAGCTTCTATTGCATTTAACAAATCTTTGTCTGGTCTTAAATTTGCTAAACAAATAATTCTCTTTCTAGATTTACCTAAAAGTTTTGTTTTTTCAACAGATTTGTTTTCAATTACAAAATTTTTTAAATAACTAATGTTTTTACAATATAAATTTTCTTGAGCCCAAGTTACTAAATTGTGATTAACACAAACTATATGAAAGAAGTATTTAGAACATTGCTTTAAAACCTTATTATTTATGCCTGTAATATTAGCTCTATTCCCATAATGGTCATGCCATACGATGCGAACCTTTTTATTTAAAATTTTAATTAGTGTTGCTAAAAAATAAGAGCTTGAATGTGCATGAATAATATCTATTCCTTCAGTTTTAATAAAGTTATGTAATCTTGAAATCGCACTAATATCTAAACTAGATTTTTTCTTTAAAAAAAGATAAGACACTTTATTGTCAAGGCTTTCCTTTAAAAAACCTTCCTCTCTTGTAGCGCATAGGTAGGATTTATTTGTAGTCTCACTCAATGTATTTGCTAGCGAAACCGCAATTCGTTCTGCGCCACCTGCGTGTAAAGAGTCTATTAATTGTAATACTTTCAATTATGAAGATTTTAGTAATTTAGAAATTTCTGCTTCAAATGTATCTAAGGTAAAATTTTGCGACCATTTTAATGCGTTATTAGACATTTGTTTTAAATTAGATTCGTTTTCTAAAAAAGTTTTAATTACCAAAACAGCTTGATTCACATCGGGCTCAATTAAAACACCTCTGTTACCATAATCTAACATATATGGCACGCATGAGATTTTTGTTACAATAGGAATACAACCAAAAAACATAGCTTCTGCAATAGCTTTTGGCCAACCTTCAGATTGTGATGGTAAAATTGAAAAATGCGAGCTTTTAATTGCTTTTTCAATTATATCTTTTTTTTGATTGCCATGAAACGTCACAATATGCTCTAAATTGTTTTTTTTAACGTATGCTTTTAAACTTGTATTTAAAACACCATCGCCATACAGATTTAAAGTTACATTACATTTTCGTTTATATAAAGCTTCTAAAATCTGAATGGCTAATAATGGGCGTTTTCCATTTACTAAACTTCCTACGAAAATAAATTTCAGTGTGTTTTTATAATTTCTTTCTGGAACGTTTTCTTTTTCCGAATTTTTAAATGTTGCCGTAAAAAACGACTTTATATTTTTAGTTTGATTTTTCCATTCGCCATACACTAAAACAGTCATGTTTTTTGTCCAATTGGTATTCATTAATATTCGCTTTTGAATGCGATAGCTTAATGGTTGACTGGCTTTAGGATCCCAATTACCAGCATACTTAGCTGTTTTTATTTTTTTTGGAAAAAAAACTTGAACCAAACAGCCTAACAATCCAATATTTCCTGGACAACGCAAATGAATATGGTCTGCTTGTAAACAGGCTTTAAAAAGGACTATTAAAATATATGGAAGTTTAAATAAAGATTTAAAACCGTGTGATACATTTGTAAAGTTTAAACGTGGTATACGCTTTAAATTTAAATTATTATGTTTATACGATAAATCTATAGCTGTTAATGCCTCATTGGTAACTGGTGCAACCACAGTAACGGTATCTACATATTTTAACCATAAATTCATTTCACGAACATAAGGTGCATAACTATACAGCTCATTTTGAGTCGTTTTGTGTAGTGCATGAGATATAATTAAAAAATGCATTAGTTGTGTTTTGGTGCATTAAAAAATAAAGAAAACCATCCTACTATTCTTCCTAAACTTTCGGTTAAAGCTTCTTTTCTATTTGGAGTGTTAACTATATTTAAAAGTCTAATTTTAGTTAATAATATAGCTGTTGCATGCCACTTTAAACGAGCTTTAAAATTAGGGTTTTTATATTTTACGCGCCATACATACCAACCGTTTCTAACTACCATTTTACCATATTTAAATTTATTTGGCCGGCCAGAGGCATCATGATAATGCGCTAATTTAGCATTTGTATTTATATATAACTTGCCTAATTTGGCAATACGTAAACTAAAATCTGCATCTTCATATAAACCATAACCTTGAAAATAAGTTGAAAAAGATAATGTTTTAAAAACTTCTTTTTTATATGATGAAACACCGCCCATAATTTGTTCTACAGCATATATTTTTCCTGAAGGCGGTAAAAAACTAACAGACCTACCATGAGAAAACGTTGGCATACAACCAGGATTGGCATCTGGTAATAGACCAAATAATTTTCGTATTTTAAATCGTAATGGCTCTAGGCGTTGCCAACCATCATAATAAAAATTGGAAGCTTCATGTGTTTCTACTTCTTTTTTCCAATGAACTTCGTTGGTTATATAACCGCCAACTGCTAAAGCTTCTGGTTTCAATTTATAGGTAGATATTAGTGCTTCAAAATAGTTGGTTTCAAGTATAATATCATCATCTAAAAAACAAATAATTTCTGATGTTGAACTTACCTTATTTATTCCAAAATTACGCTGTTTGGTTAAGCCTCTTTTAGACTCATCAACCTTATAATATTTTAAATTTTTAAAAGCATTATTTTTAATGACTTCAGAAGTATTATTATTTGTAGAACCATCTACAATAATAATTTCGTTTGGATATAAGGTTTGCATTTTTACCGACTCTAGCAATTGCAAAAGTGGTTTTGGCCGCATGTAAGTACAAACTATTAAGGTGAAAATCATTTTAAAAATTTGAATTATTTAGTTGTTCTGCCCAAACTTTACTTAATGCCCAACGCTTTTTATAATTTTTAAAATAAGTAATTGGATTTTTTATAGTCTGTTTTTTATAGTACTTAAGAAATAAGGTTAATTTATAACTTTTTAATTGTTGCTTGGTTTTATATTTTAATAAAAAAAGCATAATCGTTGGTGATGGTTTAGGTATTATATCTTGCTTTTCCCACTCATGTATATGTTTTTTTCTAAAACCTCCAACTGGTGCTTTTAAATGTTTTAATTGTACTGAAGGTAAATAAATGATGTCAACACCATTGTTTCTTAATTGCATACCAAAATCTGTGTCTTCTCCAAAACCATGCTCGAAGGCCATATTAAATTTTAAGTTTCTTATTACGTTACTTTTAACAATACTACATCCAGAGCCAAAAGAATTCCATTGTATAGAGGTTTTTTGTTTTTCTATTTCATTTTCTCTTAAACAACTTAAGGTAATAGCATCATGACCTTGACCATGCATAAAATGTATTGCGTTATTTAAAATATTTTTGTTAAATCTTATATCATCGTCTGCAAAAAATGTATAATTTGAAGATACTAAATCTAGAGCTATATTTCTTGCATTACAAGCTCCTGTTTGCGATATAAGTTTATGTATTATTTTAAATGGCCAATTTTCTGTTTTTAAATAATTTAATTCCGTTTTTAAAACCTCGTTATTATTTTGCTCAATAATTATTACTTCTTTTGGTTTTAAAGTTTGTAGAGCTAAATCTTTTAAAACATTATATAAATAGGTCGCTCTTCCTATGGTTGGTATTATAACCGATACTGTTTCATTTATTTCTAATTTTTTTATTTTATTTTCCGAAGTTATAAGATTATTAAAATGCTTTCTTTTATATAAAAAGCTTTTTAGAAAAGGAAGAATTAGAATTTTCCTTTCATGTATTAAAAAATTAATGAATAATAAAAATACCCATCTTGCTTTATAATGTTCTTTTACAAATTGGAATAATTTAAATTTAGATGCTGTTTTAAAAGAAGGTTTTACACCTTGATTCTTAATAATCCCTGGTGAAGCGTAACAATATAAACCGTTATTAATTCCTAGTTTTGCTATACTATTTAAATTGTACGTAAAATCTTGATTTACTTTAATAAGTGGTTTAAACTTTAAGAGGTTATTTGCGTAAATAGCACCACAATTACTATGCATTAACCAAGTTGGATATTTTACAGTCTTATTAACGTTAATAAAAACCGAATCTTCAACGTAGCCAATTGCATTTGACAAATAATTTTTATTACCTGTAGAAACTATTGTATTAGTATTAAAAAAAAATGATTTTATTTTTTTAATATTTATACTGTTCTTATAATTATAATGAGCCCAACAAATTATACTATTATTATACTTTGATGCTAAAACAAAAAGCGCTTTTGTTGGATTAGACTCCAAAATTTCTAAAGTTAAATTAGAGTTACTATCTATTACCTCAACTACTTTATTTTTTTTATGAAGTAATATAATCATCTATTATCTTTTTATAAAAAACTACACTTTGTTTTGCAACTATTTTAGAGCTAAATCTTTTTTCAATTTTTTGTCTTGCTTCTTGAGAAAAGGATTCGCTTAATGTTTTATTTTCTAATAAATTTAAAATTTTATTAGCATATTCTTTATGGTTTGTTGGGTGGACTAAAAACCCGTTTTTGCCATTATCAATAACTTCTTTTGCCCAACCAACATTTGATGCTACAATGGGCTTTTGTAACGCCATAGCTTCTAACCAAGATACAGGCAAAGCTTCAGCAAAAGTAGGGAACACACATAAACTGGCTTGCTCTATTTGTTCTCTCATTTTAGTATAAGTAATCGCTCCTATGTAATCTACTTTATTTAATGCTGATTTTGAAAACAAAGGTTTCATTAATTCCCAAGTTGAAGGCGATTTTGTTTTGATATCTGCACTATCTTTACCTACTAAAAGCAAAGTGACATCTGGATACTGCTCATGTACTATATTAAATATTATTGGCAGTTCTAAAAGGCCTTTTTTTCTAATTAATGTTCCAAAATACAAAATCGTATTTGTATTATTTTTTATAGATGTTGTTGGTTTGAATGCTTCTAAATTAATAGCATTGGGTATCACAGTAAAAGGTCGAGATAAATTAAATAATTTATTGGTTAAATCTCCAGTGAATTGACTAACTGCTATAATAGCATCTACTTGTTTTATTGCTTGTCTCTCATGAAAACGATTAATTGCTTTTACTGGTCTATTGTCTAAATGGCAAAAATAAGTATCGCTTCCATGTTCTTTTATAATAATTGGACATTTTACATGTACAAATGAGGTTATACCTGTCCAATCTGGTGCTTCAACTAGCTCTATGTTTCCTTTTGCATGTAAACTATTGATTAACTTTTGTATTTTTTTTCGTGTCAAATACCACGACAAGCCTTTTAATTTTGGATTTTTAATTTTATAAAACTCAAGACCATGAGCTGTAAAACTAGCATCTTCATCTTGACCATAAACCAACAAGGTCACAGCGTGTCCCAACGCATGTAATGCAGTTGCAAGGTGCTTTATACTGGTTCCAATACCTCCAGAATGTCCAATACGTTCGTGTGGGTATTCAGGCGTTAAAAATGCTATTTTCATTTACTATTTTATTAATTTATACTTAATTATACAATAAATAGCTCTAACACCATCTTTCCATCCTATTTTCTTTCCTTCTTCATAAGTTCTTCCGTAATAGCTTATACCTACTTCATAAGCTCGAATATTTTTAATTCGCGCTATTTTAGCAGTAACCTCTGGCTCAAAACCAAAGCGTTTTTCTTTTAATGTTAATGATTTTATATGTTCAGATTTAAACATTTTATAACAGGTTTCCATATCTGTAAAATTCATATTGGTCATCATGTTACTTAAAAATGTTAAAAATTTATTACCTAAACTATGCCAAAAAAATAAAATACGGTGAGGATTCCCACCTTTAAAACGGCTACCATAAACAACATCTGCAAAGCCATCTACTATGGGCTGTAACAGTCTATTATATTCGTTAGGATCATATTCTAAATCTGCATCTTGTATAATAATAATATCGCCTGCCGCTTCTTTTATACCGCGATGCAATGCTGCACCTTTGCCATAATTTTTATCTTGATGAAACAACTTTATATCTGTTTCTGGGTGGGCTTTTACATAAGTTTCTATGGCTTGTACAGTATTATCACTACTGCAATCGTTTACTATTATAATTTCCTTTTCAATACCACTTATTAGTGTTACATCTTTAATTTTATTTAAAATTAAAGCAATGGTTTGTGCTTCATTATAAGCTGGTATTATTATAGAAAGTGTCTTGACTATTGGCTGCATCAAATTATAATTAAAATACTATTGTAATAAACTAAGGTGATTATCTACCATTAAATCAATAGAAAAATAATGTGATATCATAGGTCTAGTGTTTTCTTGTATTGTTTTTTTGCCTGTAATAACAGATTGTAAAAGTACACTTAATGTTTGTATATCTTCGGCTTCAAATATATATCCATTTTTACCATGAGTGATAACTTCTTCATTACCACCAACTGGTGTTGTTATTACGGGAACATTTGCGGCTAAGCTTTCTAAAATAGATAAACTAAAACACTCCATATGTGTGGGTTGTAATAAGTAATCGTAATCTTGGTAGCTAGTATTTAAGCTTGAACTACTGCCCTTAAAATGAAATACTGTATTTAATTTATACTTATTGACGAGACCTAATAATTCTGTTTTATAAGGTCCTTCTCCAAAAACATCAATTTTTAAATCTTTAATTAAAGGTAGTGGCAATGTACTAACAGCTACTATTAAATCTTGTATTCCTTTAGAAAAGCGCAAATGAGAGACCACTAAAAATCGAGGATTTTGTTTTACTCTTTCGCTAGTTTTAGGTACAATATCTTGGATTAAAACACCATTATAAATAGTCTTTGTTTTAGGCTTTAAAAAGCGTCCAAAATCGTTTATTATAGCATTACTTGTATAATCCGAAACACCAATAAACTCATCTATATGCTTCCCATATAAACGGCCTTTTATTTTCTTTTTTATTTGCTTTAGCAATGGATAACCGCCTAAAGGTCTTGGATTGTGATCCACTGCTATAATTTTTGTGTTTAATAAGTGTTTTACCTCAGCATAAAATGAAGTACACAACTCTACAAAATGCGTAATAACATGTGTATAATTAGTAGGTGTTGTTTTTATATAATTTATAAATGTAGCTTCTATAGACTGGTCTTTGTCTGCTATTATTTTAAACGCATCATACTGCCCATAGCTTACTGTATTAGGAAAAAACCAATCTATAATAATTTGCTCGGTTTTACATTTGTTATTAAATGCCCAGAAAAAATAATCCATACCACCAATACGGTTTTCCAATAATTGATAGTTACAAACTATTGCTATGTGCTGTTTTACGACCATTTCATTAATGTTTTTGCCATACGATTACTTGTACCTTTAAGCGTTTTGCTTATTTCTAACTTAATCAATGCTTCTCTGTTTTCTTTTCTTAGTTCTGGTTGTTCTAAAGCTTCAGTTAAATAGGCATGTAATTCTGTTTCATCTTTTGCAATAGCTACGGCTTTACTATCTATAACGTACTCTAAATGCACATAATTTAAAAATAACTGATCGTTGTATAAATCATTTGTTTCATTCCCAAAAACCGTATAAATTACAGGTTTATTAAACAACATAAAATCTAATCCCATTGTAGAACACATGTTTATATTTAGACTGGAAAACTCTAAAATAGACCGTAAGTCTATAACATCTTCAATTGATGGGATGCGCTGTGACCAAGACTCAACATGATTGTTTCTGGCTAGTTTCCATTTTGGAATATTCCATTTTATCTCTGGGAATTTTTCTTTTAATGGTTCAAATCTTAAACCATCTTCTGCTGGTGACGTTCTAACTAATAGTTGCAAGTTTAACTTAGGATTATTGTTTATATACTGCATTACTGAAGCAATATGTACTGCATCATTTGCGCCAATTCCAGCATCTGCACAACTATAACAAATCACTTTTTTAGAAGCATCTAAATTAAATTTCTGAAAGAAATTAGACTTTTGGGTTTTGTATTGTTCCATCACATAAGGCTCAAACTGTGGCGTACCAATAACTTTTACATTTTCGGGTATCGTATTTGGATAAAAGTGGATTAACTCTTTTTTCATTAAATCACTCCAAACTAAATAGCTGTTAAAACTTCCCATCATTCTTCCTTTAGAAGCCAAATTATCCCAGCTAAAAATAAACGATGTTGTATGTATTTTTAAAACATTAGCACAATATAAAAATGGTGCCAAGTATGGTGGTCTTTGGTGAGTAAAGAATAGTAAATCTGGTTTACTTTCTTTTAAAATGCTTAAATAACGCTGTGTTATGGTATTATTTTTAAAAGAGTTAAACTGAAGTTTTTCATATTTATTTATTGCTTTTTCTGTATGATATATTCCTGCAATTTTATAGGCGATTTTAGTAAGTATACCACGTTTTGTATTCTTTTTTGGATAGCCACGTTTTAAATTGTTATTAATGCCATAATAATTTTTATGAAGCGTCATGTGCGCAACTTCTTTAAGTTTTCTATAAAACCATGTTATTCTACTTTCGGTAAAAATTTCTAATTCTTTTACCTCTATATTTTCTGGAAGTGTTATTTCTTTATAATTTTCTTGTGGCAAACCAGAATATATAACAACTTGGTTATACGCCTTAGAGATTTCAGTTAAAAATTCGCTTAACACAAAGTTTCTAAAACCAACGCCATCTGTAATAACAATTCCTATTTTTTTCATCAATTATAAAAACTTGGTTTTACAAATAGCTTCGGCTTTTTCCCAATCTTCAAGAGTATCAATATTTACATGGGTTTCTTTACTGGAAAGTACATAAGATATTGAATTTCCAAATAAAGAATTATCTTTTATAATAGTATCTGTTTTTGTTAAATAAATACTGCCATCGCGATGGTATGCTTTTGGTAAATCTTGCCTCCTGCTTATAATAGTTTTTTCACCGGTAGCAATATTTAACTCATTATTTTTATTAGCCTTGAATGTCCAATGCGGATTAAATTCGTGTGGCACTTCCAAGACAGAAATTAAAGAGTCGGTTTTTGCTTCTACAAAAGTTTCAATTGCTTTTTCTAAAAAAGCAACAGTTCTAAACGGACTGGTAACTTGCAACAAACAAATAGCATCAAACGTTTCGCCTTTTGTTTTATAAAACTCTAATGCATGTTGAATTACTCCTAAAGTTGGCGACTTATCTTTGGAAAGATTTGAAGGTCTTTTAAATGGAATGTTTATTCCTAATGACTTGGCAACGTTTATAATTGCGTCATCTTCTGTACTTAAAATTACTTTTGAAAGTAATGTACTTTTTGAAGCGACTTCCCAAGTGTATTGAAGTAATGGTTTTCCTGCTAACATTTTAATGTTTTTACCTGGAATACCTTTTGATCCACCACGAGCTGGTATGATGCCAAGAATTTTCATTTTAATACGTAATGGTTTTATGAAACTCTAAAGTTACACTTGCCAATGTTTTGGCTATTTTTTCACCTGCATTTCCATCTCCATAAATAGATTCTGATGTAATGTTAGTATTAGAAATACGTTCTTGAATGGCTGCTTTTATTTTATTTCTATTGTAAGCAACATCTGTTACATTATTGCCACGTTTTCTTCGGTTTTGTCGTGTTCCAATATTTACAACTGGTACACCTAAATAAGAACATTCTCTAATGCCTACACTAGAGTTACCAATTAAACATTGACTATTTACTAATAATTTTAAAAAATCATTTGGTTCCATATTCTTAAAAAAATGAATATTTTTTGGCTGATTTATTTCTCGAAAACTTCTAATACCACTTGATGTACCATCTGATCCTGCATCTACATTTGGCCAAAACCAAAAGGTTGGTATATTTAATTCATTTACCACTTCTAATGTTTTTGTAACGTCTTCTCTTGCAGACCGATATTCTGTTGTTACTGGATGTTGCATGACAACTATGTAACCATCTTTCCAATTAATAAGCTCACCAACACCACCATATTTTTCAAACGGATCGAAATCTAATGTTGGATTGTTTTTAATTTGCTGTGCCAAATCTATTGACGGACAACCAGTATTAAAAACAGTTTCTGGTCGTTCTCCCATTTTTACGACACGATCGTAGGCATCTTGCGAAGCTACTAGATGAATATCTGCTAGTTTAGTATTGGCATGTCTTACTTTTTCATCAATATTACCAGTTACTTCGCCACCTTGAATATGAATTAATGGTATGTTTTGATAAGAAGCTGCAATAGACGTTGCAATGGTTTCAAAACGATCTGCAATAGTGACTACCGCATCTGGTTGTAGTTTATAAAACACGTTAGACAATTCCATAACGCCTAAACCAGTGGTTTTTGCCATTGCTGTTGGGTTTTCGCCTTCTAAAACCATGAATACTTTCTCGGCAATTTCAAACCCATCGTTTACTATAAAATCTACTGCATTGCCGTATCTTCCTAATAAAGCAGAACCAGCAATAACCAATTGCAACTCTAATTCTGGATGATTTTTTATTGCTGTTAGTGCTGTTTTTATACGACTATACGAAGGTCTAGCTGTTACAACTACGCAAATTTTTCTTTTAGCCATTAAACTTTCTTTTTTAGTATTCTTACTTTATATTTTAAATTGGTTAGCACTTTGTGTTTTAACCAATATAGGTATTGTTTCGTATTAGGTTTTATAAAGATAACCTTTACGCCACCTTGATAATCTTTTACATCAAAAAAACCATCTGCAGGATTCTTTTTCAAGGTCACAATATGGACATTTATACAGTTTGGAAACATTTTAACCATAGTTGCTTCTTGGTCTGACCTATCGCCTTCTATAACAATTATAGAATCTTCTTTTAAATAGTATTTTACTACATTTAGCGTATCGTCTTTGCCATCTATAATCACGACATCAAATTTTTCGGTTTTCGGTATGGCTTCTATATTAGCATGGATTTCTAAATGATTATAACTGTCTTTTAGGTTTGTTTTTAAACTGTTAAGGCAAAAATCGTTATTCTCTGTTCCTACATATTTTAAATTAGGATTAAACTCGTAAACGGCACTAAAAATTGTACCTATTCCTAAACCTACTTCCAATACAGATTCACATTTGTTGTTTTTTATGCACTCTAAAATACGATAAATTGAATGCTCTTTGGCTATATGTTGGCTGCCTTCGTATTTTGAATATTCTATATACTTTCGCTTGGCTATTTTGCTAATACTACTCATTAAATATATTATTTCAAATCTTTATTATTTAAAAAACCCCATTGTTGTAATGGCTGTTTTAGTGTTTTGCCAATAACACTTTCGTAATCACTAGCATCTATTCCTAAACCTTTTGGTTTTTTAGCTTCTAAATCTTGGAATGTTATAACGTGTCCTTCTGGACAATCTTTATTTACTGAAAGGGATTTTTCAAAAATATGCTTTAATTCAGTGAACTGTTCGTTTTTATTTTTATCTATTGGATTATTTTGTGCTGTATTAATATTTTTAACCGCTTTAACCAATTGTGAAGTTTCTTCCATTGTTAAAGACGATTTGGCGTCTGGGCCAAACATGTCTTTATTAAATACTACATGAAACTCTAACAATTCTGCGCCTAAAGCTGTTGCTGCAATACTAGCTTCTATAGATGATGAATGGTCTGAAAAACCAATTGGTACTTGATAACGTTGCTTAAATTCTGTGATAACATTTAAACCATATTGCTCAGGTTTTGTAGGATAAGATGTTGTGCATTGCAAAATGGAATAGTCTACATTTCTATTATCTAAGAATTTCACAGTAGCATCTAGCTCTTCAAAAGAACTCATACCAGAAGATATAATTACCGGCTTTCCTGTTTGTGCTATTTTCTCTAGCAGTAAAAAATTATTCACCTCACCAGAACCGACTTTATAGCGCTTTACGCCTACTTTTTCTAGTAAATCTACTGCTGCGTTGCTAAAAGGTGAACTCATAAATTCTAAACCAACATCGTCACAATGCGCTTTTAGTTCTTGCCATTGCTCTAGCGTAAATTCCATACGCTTCCAATACTCTAAACGCGTTTTATCTTGTTTAGAGAATTTAACACGAAAAGGTTCATGAATACTACTTTCTGCTTCGGCAATATGTGTTTGAAACTTTATGGCATTTACTCCTGTTTTAGCCACAGCATCAATATAAGAATGCGCCATACCTAAACTACCGTCGTGTGCTTGTGCTATTTCTGCTATAATGAATGTCATTTATTTCTTTATTTTTTTTGCAACTAAACCATAGCTCATTCCTATTGATTTTTCATCTTTTTTCTCTAAGAACCATTCTATTTTCTTTTTAAAAAAATCCTTATAATTTTCTGGTTTCCTATTTTGATATTGTGTATCTACAATTGCATACTCTAACACTTCAAATCCAGCTGTTTTTAAAAAATCTTTTACAATATGTTCCCATGGAGTAAATACGTGATATTCTTTTAAATGTTTTTCTTGAAATGCATAAAGCGAACCTTTTAGAATTAAATTAATTATATTCTTACTGCTTCTTGGATTTGGTGTTGACAAAATTAAATAGCCATCACTTTCTATATGATTACTAATATTTTGTAATGCTAATAATGGATTTGGCAAATGCTCTAGCACTTCGAGTAAGATAATTATTCCTGGCTTAGATATATTATCTGGTGCTGGATTATTTAAATCCCATAAAATTGAATAATCCATTTTCTTATAAAAATCAAAAGGTTGCCATATTCCATTAATTTCTTCAATATGCTGTTTCATATTGCCATAACCTGCTCCTATATCACTTACAACATTATTTGGTGCTTTAGTAAAGTACTTATTTAACATAGTTATACCAAAAACAGATCTGTTATTATAAATTTCAATTTGATTTTTCATCTATTTTAGGTTTATTATGATTTCCAATATATCTTGGTTTCATCCAATTTCTTGTAATTATTTAGCTCTTTAAATTTTAACCTACTACCAATAAAGCATTTAGGCATATGTATTATCAAATCTAAAATAGCTAATAGTATTGCTTTTAAAGCTTTAAAATCGCCTTTAAACACTTTTAATTTCAATTGCATCCACATTGTATATATAAATTTTTTTGGTATTAAAAGTAAGGGATAATACATGAAATACAAATACCAGCCAGACCTTAAAGAGCGTCTTAACCTAGTGGTATAATCTTGATTCATTTTTCTAGACTTCACATCAACGCGATGATGGATAAAAAACGCTGGGACATACCATACTTCCCATTTATTTTTAAACAATTGATAACTTGCAAACTCCTCTTCGCCATAAAACACAAACCAATCTGGGTAATTTGGTATACTTCGCCACGCATCCATACGCCAAACATGACCGCAACCTACAAAACCTTTTACTCTTGTATTATCCGAGGTATCTGTAAGGTTATTAGGTAATTGTTTTCCCCAAAAAATCCTACCTGCTATTACTGCACATTGACTATTGTTCAAGAAAAAGTTCTCAATAATTTCTAAGGGATTATTAGTAACAATATGAGCATCATCATCTAAAGTTATAGCATAATCTGCTGTGGTTAAATTTAACAAACGGTTTCTACTAAAAATTAAGCCTTTACTCTTTTCATTTTTTAAAAGTGTTATACCTTTATAACGGTCCTCAATATAAGTATAAGTACCATCGTTAGAACCGTCATCACAAATTATACATTCTACATCTTTAAGTTCTAATAAATAAGCAATTTCATTTAAAGTAATTTTTAAATCTTCTAGTCTGTTTTTTGTAGTGATTAGTATGGAAAATTTCATGAATTAAAATCTATATCTTTTCAATTATTGATTTTAAATATTCAATACTCAAATAAGATTCTAAATCTTTACGGTTTAAACTCTCATCTTTGTTTATACTCCAATTTAAATACATTTTTTCTATTAATTCAACCATCTTTTTAGTATTATTAACCTCAGTAATAAAAGAATAACCACTTCCTAAAAGTCTTCTAACCTCACTTTTTTGTGGACTAATGGCTAAAATAGGTTTATTAGCATAAACACAATGTGGAAATTTACCTGGTAAAAAAGGACTGATTTCTGAATTTGATTCTAAAATAATATTTACCGAGACGTTATGCTGTAATGTATTAACTATTTTAAAAGGGATACTTTCTAAATGTAATTTTAATTGCGGTAATAATTTTGATTCTTTTTCGAGCGTTTTTTTATGATAACTTGCTGGACCAATTAACAACAATCTAGAGTCTTGTTTCGCTTTTGGGTTTGCTTTTAAAAATTTTTTATAGGCATTTATTAATGAAAGTGGTGGTCGTTGCTTCATTAAATTTCCTGCATGCAGTAAAGTGAATGTATCTTCATCTAAAAGTGAATTAAACTCACCTAAATCTTGTAAAATATCTATTTTTAATTGCTGATGCGGTATTATCAACCCTGTGTCTAAGAACTTAGGAAAAAATTGTCCCATCCATTCTTTTAACAGTTGACTTGGAAACGCTGAGTATTTGGCAGATTCTGAAACTGTCCTAAAAAACTCCTCTTTTTGTTTATATCCAGCCTCAACCCAATTATACGGTTTAGGATAATAATGAAACGGATAAGGATCATGCACGTAAGCCAACCACTTATTATATAGTTTTGGTAAACTTAACATGGCATGATGCGGCCTAAAACTAGCGCCTTGACTTAAAGTTATTATTAAATCGTGATTATTATAGTGTTTATTTATAGTCTTTGTAATGCTTTTAGAATCGTTATAAAAGGTAAACGAATGACCAAATATGCGCTCTAAGTTTGTAGAAATATTAATTTTTGTAATCCTTTGAAATACACGCTGTGCACGACTTAAAAAATAATATAGACTACTTTTATTTTCTTTAATATTAATACAGTTTATATGAGGTAGTAGAATATTTTTTCGTGTATAATGTAATACTGTTACAGTATAATTACATAAAAGTAAAGCGTTAATTAATGCTACATTGGCTTTTGCACCACTTGTTGCATTGACATCTATAGATTCTGCTATAACTAATATGTTGTTTTTAATATTCATACACTTACCAATTGGCTCTCCAATCAATATTATTTTTTACAATTTTCGTAGGATTTCCTGCAATAATATTATTATTAGTTTTAAAACTATTAGTTACAACACTTCCTAATCCTACTATATTTATTGAACATTTTTTACGCCTGGTGCAAACTTACAAGATGTACCTATATAATTATTATCACCAATTTCTATATCTAAATTCTTACCTGTTTTTTATGTATTGAACCATGCGTCCAAAATTCAGAATTTTTTCCTGCAATCCATGAATCATTTCCAATAGTTATGTTATTCCAAACATCGAAATAGTGATTATTTATAACTCTGGAATTATTTCCATTAGCTATTTTTACATTGTCACCAATGATTACCTTTTTACAATTAATATAGGCTTTACCAATTGTAACATTTTCACCTATTTTATAACCAAAAATGTTTTTTAAAATTACTATCTTCAAGAATGAAAATGGTAAATATTTTAATAGTTTTAAAAGTATAATATTTAATTTCATATTTTTTATCTTTGGCTACTCCTTTTAAATATTCGATAAAAATATAAACGTAGAGGAAGTGTTTTTTTAAATACAGTCCATTTTAATTTTTGAAATTTACTAAAATTAAGTTTAGCACAAATTTTGTTAAATAAATTATACTCCTTATAATTCGCGGAAATTTGCACGAAATAATGAATAATACTTTTCGAAATAAGTTTTTTTTCCTTTAAATTATCAAGTACTAAAAGTATTGCATTAATGTAAGATTCTACTCGAATTGGATTAATATTATAAAATTCGCCAGTATTGGAGTTTTGATGCTTCCTATTAAAGTATAAAACATCCTTTATTATTATTCCCTTAAAGCCATTACTAATAATTTTTATATAACACTCCCATTCCTCTGCATAATGTAGATCTTCATTAAAGCGGATTTTACTAAAACATTCTTTCTTCCATAATACTGTGCATGAGGCTAAGCCTATTTTTCCTGTTACTATGTCTTTTAAATTGGTTTTATCAATCAAATCTATTATTTCAGTTTTTGTATTTTGAAATTTAGGTTTTTCTTTAAAAAAAGATTGTTTTTGGTAGTGACAAAATTCAACTTTATTTTTTTTAATTTCATTATGGGCTATTTCTAAAATATTAGAATGAACCATATCATCATCATCAAAAAAAATAATATAATCACCTTTAGCTAAATCTAATCCGCAATTGCGGCTACCGCATAATCCTTTTTTATATTTTTTTGTTCTTTTTATATATTTAAACCTATTATCTTCTTTTAATAAATTTGAAATAACTTCTTCTGTATTATCTGTTCCTCCATCATCAATAATTAAACACTCCCAAGCTTTAAATGTTTGTACACTTATACTATTTAACATCTCTAGAATAAAATGTTCTCGATTATAAGTTGCCATTATTATAGTTATAGTTGGCTTCATTACTTTTTAAAAAAAGAATATTTAATTAAAGTTTTAGCTATATTAAAATCTATAACATTATAAAAATTTATTCCAATTAATACAGATCTAAAAAAATTAAATTTCCTATCAGAGTTATACATATATACACTTAAAATACTTTCTAAAAATACTTTTTTTACTAATTTTTTATTTTTGAAATTCTGAAATTCTGAAATTTTATCTATAAATCTATTTATAGTTTTTAAATTATTAGTTATCCAATCAAAACTGATTTTTTGATGTGTTAATATATTAGTTTGAAATGTTGATATAACTAAATAATCTTTCTCTAATATTGACCTTGAAAAGTCATCAAACATTCTTTTAGTTTTTTTTACAAAAAGTTTATTTTTATTTTCATTGACGGATATACTATTCGTTAAACTATTATCATGTAATCTATACCTATATAATTTTTTGTTTAATTGATAAAATTTGCTATGAAGCGAAGCTCTTAACCAAAAATCATAATCTTCTACCAAAAAAAGCTTTTCATTATATCCTTGATTTCTGACAAAAACTTCTTTTCTGTAGAGGAAACAAGACCCAATCTGATTCCCAAATAATATATTTTCTTTACTTTTATATAAAACCTCTCTTTTAAATAAACCATCCGAATATATCATATCAACATCGCTATATACTAAATCGGTATCATTATTTTTCATAGCTTTCAATAATTCTTCTATAGCATTAGCTTTATATAAATTATCATGACTTGTCCAACTCAGAAATAATCCGTTTGCCGCTTTGTGTCCTACATTTAAACTTGCAGGTAACTTTAAATTAGTTTTGTTATTAATTAATTTAACTCTATTATCTTTTTTTTTAAAGCTTTGAATTATCTCTAAAGTTTTATCTGTTGAACAATCATTTACTATTATTAACTCAATATTTGAATAAGTTTGAGCTAAACAACTTTTAATAGAATCTGAAATAAATTTTTCCCCATTATATACTGGTAATACTATTGATATTAAATCTTTCTCTAACATATTAATTAACTGTAACTATTTGTTAAAATGAGCTCTAACTTCTTGACATATGTAATAATATTATACTTTTTTATTCTTTCTAAATTAATTTCACCTTCTTTTATTCTTTCTAATTTATTATTAGCTAATGTTTTCATTGCTAAATATATTTCTTCATCTTTATTATCAACTAAGTACGGAGAATCATTTAGTAAACCTATACAGCCTGGATGATTAGAACTTATGACTGGCAAACCAAATAACATATATTCCATTACTACATTTGGTGTACCTTCTATTAAAGATAATAATATTCCAACATCCAAAATATTTAAAACATCAATAACATCTTCGTTAGTTAACAAGGTAACTTTATCTGTCATTTTAGAGTCTAATATTTGCTTCTCTAAATCATGGTAGATACCTCTAGATATTTCATCGTTTTCTTTATTTCCTTGTAAAATTAAGTGAATATTCTCATGAGTTTCACACAACTTTATAAAAATTTTTAATACCAAATCATGGTATTTAAAGCTTTTAAAATGTGCTATCATCCCAAAGACAATTGCTCCTTTTGGTATATTAAACTTTTGTTTAATTGTGGAAGCATCTCGTTTTTGTTTTTTTAGAGTTATATATTGTGGCAAAAGATTGAACTTCTTTTTATTTAACTGATATTCATTTTTAAAAATGTCAAAACAATTTTCTGCATTACCAATTATACATGGCATATTGTTTACTGCAATATTCTCGAAAACATCCATTTTCAAAATATCTAGTCCTAATTGATGCCAAAAAGTATATTTTACTGTTGGTAATAATTTGTATAAATAATATGCTATTTTAGATGGGAAATTTAAAAAAGGGATAATTACTTCATAATTTTCATTTTTTAAACCTTTTCTCAATTTTAATAAATATTGAATAGACCATTTTAAACGTTTTAAGTTTTTAATTGAAAACTCTCTTCTTAAAATAATGTAAGGCGCTCCAAAATAATGAATATTTCTTATTCCTGTGTTAGCAAAAAAAATATTAAAATCTTCAGTTCGTTTTGGAGAAGAAGTAAATAAAACATCAACATTACAATCTTTATATTTTACTAAATACTCTCCAAGACCAAGTGCTTGCCTTTCAGCTCCTCCTAAAGTTCCTGCTTGCAGTATTAATAAAATATTTTTTCTTTTAAACTCCATCGATTATAATAATTTTCAATTAAATAGTATTTTTATTCTCTCCTTAATCTTCTTCTTTGTAACATAAAAAAAATCTTCTACTGGTAATTTAAGCAAAGCTTTTAGTCTCCACTCTTTATTAATTCCTTTAAAACCATTTACAAAGTAAATATTATAAATTACTGCTCTTTTTGTTGTGTGTAAAATATTCTTTAATTCTTTTGAATTGAAAACTTCACTTTTATTATTTAAACTTAATATTTTTTTTTGCCAACTAATAAATAATTGCAACTCTTTTATACTTATACTTCCTTTTCTTTGAATAAATTTAGATAACATAACATCATTAAATTTACTTTCATCATATCTAATTTTTTTATACAGAAATAATTGAATTAATATGTCTCCTTGTTGTTGCATTTTTTTATACAACGTAGAAACTTGATTTTCATGGCTTCTGTAATAGTATAATATTTCAGGAATATTATAAAGTTTTCCACTCCATGCTATCCTAGACCAAAAGTCATAATCTTCAACATGAATTTTATCTTTATTAAACATAATACTTTTAACAGCAGTTGTTCGTAACATACAACACCCTAAACTCATTGGGCATTTAATTAACATTTGAGCTACAATTGCATCATGATTTTTGCGATGCTTAATAATTGTATTATGACTACCAAAATATTGAACCCAACTACCACAAGCAATAATTTGTGGTTGGTTTTCTAAAACTTGAAGCTGTTTTTCGAATCTTGTTAGATTATTTATATCATCGCCATCCATTCTAGCAATATATTTTCCTCTAGCAAAACCGAAACCAAGGTTTAAACTATGTATTAACCCTTTATTTTCTTCTTTTCTAACAATTTTAATTCTGTCTTCGTTATATGCCTCTACAATTTTAATTGTATCATCGGTTGAACAATCATCTATAACCAATATTTCAAAATCCTGAATTGTTTGTTTTAATACAGAATCTAAAGCCTCTTTAATATATCTTTCGACATTATATACAGGTAAAACTACTGAAATAAGTGGCTGTTTAGGTTTCATTTAAAAAACTTAATTATATTCTTCCTATCATTAGTAATAATAGGCTTTTAATTTTTCTAATGGGGTTATGTAGTGGATCTGCATAAATTGCCTTACATAAAAAATAAAGTTTTACTTTAAAATGTTTATTATTTTTTGAATGTTCAAACCTATTTAGGAAATAATTAGATTCATAATCTTTAAAAAAAGCGTTAGAAAAATTATCTATTTCATAATTATTAGATTTCCTTCTTTTATAAGCTGCTTTCTTTGCGTAATAATGCCAATATCTTGCTTTAAAAATATTTTTATTCTCTGAAATACTATTCTCATGTATTCTATAGAGGTATAAATAATCATCCAAAAAAATATGATCACCTTGCTCCTCAAGCTTATAATATAAATCTTGATCTACAGCTCGTTTCATTAAAGCATCTATGCCTAGAGTGTTATTATATGCATGGCTTTTAAAAGTCGCAAAATGTGTTAAAGCACCTTTTCCATGAGTTAGATACGATTTTCCTTTTGGCACTTTACTAGCATTAACTCCTTTGCTAATAACATTTAGATTTAAATCTACAAGTTCATAATTAGAGGTTATTAATGCAGCTTTTTTATAAGTTCTATGTGCATTTACCATAATTTCTAATGCGTTAGGCTTTATAGCATCATCCGGGTCTAAGAAGCCTAATATTTTTCCGCTTGCATATTCACAACATTTATTTTTAGAATATCCACAACCTCTATTTTTATCATTTTCAAATAGCTTAAAACGACTATCATTAGCTATTGTTTTCTTTATTACTTCTACAGAGTTATCGTTTGAACCGTCATCTACTATAATTACTTCCCAATTATTATAGTTTTGTTGTATTATACTATTATAACAATCAGTAAAAAAATGACCATTATTATAGTTTGCAATAAGTATTGAAAATAGCATTGTCAATTATATTAAATAGAACAACAATATTTATATTTTTCTGTAGTAATTATCTTAACTTCCTTAAAACCAAAAAATGTTTCATGATAAATTATGATTCCTTTTTCTTTAAAGACAGATTGCAACTTATAAAAAGTATCTTTTTCTCCTTGTCGTTGATAATCATCTAATATAATTATGAATTCATGATTTGGACTCATTTTTTTAGCAATAGAGACTATATCATATCTTGAAAATCTTGGACTACCATGTGGTCCATCTACAACATACAAATCATAATTGTTTTGAATTTTAGACTCTAAATTTTCATAAACTTTTACTGGAAATTCATTAATATTTTTTTCGACTATAGGACAAATTTCAATTTTAGACCTCTTTGACAAAGAGAACTGTAACTTAAATGCTGAAGACCAACTTTTATCTTGTTCTATTATTAGATGATTAGAGTTTGTTAAATAAAAATCTAAATAAGTCGAAATAAATTTTGATGATTCTCCTAAGCCCAATTCTAATACATTTAGTGGTTTATAGTCTTTTAAAACCCTATTCAATATATAAAAAAAAGTGTAGTTGCCTGCCCATCTACCTATATTTAAAGAAAGGTCTTTAATGCCTTCTTGTCCTCTAATACTATCATGATATATTTGAGCCCACTCTAACTCTTTAAGATATTTTAATTGTGAATACTGAAATTCCCTATTCTCTTTAATTATTTTTTTTATTTTATTAATCATAATTCATTTGAGACTTTAAAATTAAATAAAGCTTTACTTTGGTTTGTAGATACTAATACTCCATTACCATAATAATCACCTTCTTCTACTTCAAAGGAAAAAGCATTTTGAATCCAATCTGAAATTTCATTTTTCACTGTTATATATGTAGTAACATAATATTTTCCTTTATTAAGATTTAATTTATCGATTTTAAAAACCAATTTATTAACCACTTCATCATCTGAATCACAATCTACTAAACTAGTACTTAACCAAGCTATTCTTTGTCCAAGATTATCATCTAATCTCAAATCCATTTGAACATCAATAAGTTTTGCTTGAACATTATTATCTAAAATAAAGGTCATTTTAAATGGTAAACCTGTTTGCGGTTTTACATCTTCATTCTTACCATTTACTTTAACCTCTTTTATTAACAATTTCCCATTTCCTTTTCTATCATGAAAAACACTAATATTTGAATTGTTTTCAGAGCCTTCTAGATAAAAGTTCACAGCTTCTTCTACATCACCTTCAAATTCTGTTTTTCCGTTCTTTAAAACCAACGCACTAGTACACAAACTCTTTACAGCCGCCATATTATGACTCACAAACAACACCGTTCTACCTTCACCTCTACTAATATCCTGCATTTTACCAATCGCTTTTTTTTGGAATTCTGCATCACCAACTGCCAGCACCTCATCAATAACCAATATTTCTGGTTCTAAAAAGGCTGCTACTGCAAAGGCTAAACGCACAGTCATACCAGAACTGTAGCGTTTTACAGGAGTATCGATATAGCGCTCGCAACCAGAAAAGTCTATAATCTCATCTATTTTAGAGGCTATTTCTTTTTTAGTCATTCCTAAAATGGCGCCATTTAAATAGATGTTTTCTCGTCCAGTCATTTCGCCATGAAATCCTGTTCCAACTTCTAGTAAAGAAGCTATTCGTCCTTTAGTCTTTATATTACCAGTGGTTGGTCCTGTAACTTTAGATAGTATTTTTAATAATGTAGATTTTCCTGCACCGTTTTTACCTATAATACCTAATACTTCACCTCGCTTAACTTCAAAATTAATGTCTTGTAGTGCCCAAACATAGTCGCTAGACCCTTTTGTACTACGGTCATTACTTTCTCCAACTTTTAAATACGGATCTTCTTTACCACGAATTTTAGACCACCAACGGTTTAAATCATGGCTAATGGTGCCAGTACCAACGAGTCCCAAACGGTATTGTTTAGAAATGTTGGTTGCCTTTAAAATGATGTCTTTATTGTTCATATTAAACCGTATCTATAAAACTTTTCTCAGTTTTATTAAAAATAATTAGTCCTACTAGAAAAACAACAATACTAATTATTGCTGCATAAAGAAAACTTGCTATTGAAAATTCACCAACACCTAAAGTCATATATCTAAATAATTCTATAATAGTGGTCATAGGATTGTATTCAACTAACCATGAGTATTCTGGCAGTTGCGATTTAAAATAGGATAATGGATACATGACAGCCGAACCGTACATTAATAACTGTACACCAAAACTTACTAAAAACGTTAAATCTCTATACTTCGTGGTCATAGAAGATAAAATCATTCCAAAACCTAAACCAAATAAACCCATAAAAATAATAAGAAAAGGCAATAACAATAATGCGGTTTGTGGTACTGCGTTTGCTGCTTTATCTGTAAAAAAAACAAAATAAATATAGAAACTTATAAATACTAGTAGCTGAATTCCGAATTTTAATAATTTAGAAAACACAACAGATAATGGTGTGATAACTCTTGGAAAATACACTTTTCCAAAAATATTTTGGTTCGCTTTAAAAGTATCACTCGTTCCTGTTAAACAGGCACTAAAATAATTCCATGAGGTAATACCGGCTAAATTAAATAAAAACGAAGGCACTCCTACTCCCGTTGGGATGGAAGCTAAATTATTAAAAATTAAGGTAAAGATTACCGAGGTAAATAAGGGCTGAATAAAATACCACAAAGGACCTAATATAGTTTGCTTGTATTGAGTGATGATATCTCTTTTTACAAACAGAAAAAGTAAATCGCGATAACGCCAAATTTCTTTAAAATTTAAATTTATTAAATTTCGTTTTGCAGAAATTATATATAACCAATCTTGTGTATCACTAGTTTTCACTTAAATTGTCTTTAAAATAATCCCAAGTTTCTTTTAAACCTTCAACAGTATCATACTTAGGTTTATAACCTATAATCCGTTCAGCTTTGCTTATATCTGCCAAAGAGTCTTTTACATCTCCTAAACGCTTAGGCCCAAACTTAACTTCGGTAGGCTTATTTGATAAAACACCTAAGGTCTCCCACAATTTAATAATACTAATACGATCATTACAAGCAATATTAAATACTTCATTTTTTGCTTCTGCAGAAGCGAAAAAACTTTTAATATTACCTTGTACTGCATTTGAAACATAGGTAAAGTCTCTAGTTTGAGAACCGTCTCCATTAATAGTCGCTGGTACATTATCTATCAAAGCTTTCATAAACAGAGGCACTACCGCTGCATAAGCACCATTAGGATTTTGCTTAGGTCCAAAAACATTAAAATAGCGAAGTCCAATAGTGTCTGTATTATAAGTTTTACCAAACACATCTGCATACAACTCGTTTACATACTTTGTTACTGCATAAGGCGATAATGGGCTACCAATAGAAGACTCCACTTTAGGCAATATAGTACTATCGCCATATGTTGAACTTGAAGCCGCATAAACCATTCGCCTTACAGTGGTATTTTCTTTTAATGCAATTAACATGTTTAAAAAACCCGTAACATTAACAGCATTAGATGTTGCAGGATCATCTATAGATCTTGGCACAGAGCCTAGGGCTGCTTGATGACTTACATAATCTATATCTTGCATTGCAGTTTTACAAGTTTTTAAATCTCTAATATCTCCCTCTATAAATTCAAAATTAGTTGATTTTGAAAATGCTTCTAAATTAGTTTTAAAACCTGTTGACAAATTATCTAAAACGCGTACTTTTTTTGCATTATGCTTTAATAAATAAGCAACTATATGAGACCCTATAAATCCTGCGCCTCCAGTTACTAAAAACTGAAATTTTGATAAATCTTCTGTATGATATTTATAACTCAATGTTTTATTTTTTTATTTTTAGTAATACCATTAGTCGCTTTAACCAACTCGTTTTTACTACCTCATCCTCATGATAACCATTTCCATACGATCCATAGCCATAACCGTAACCATAACCATAGCCATAACCGTAGCCGTATTTCCCTTTTTGATTATAAAAATTATAAATAAAGCTTAAGTTACTAATTTCACCTTTTTTATACTTATCGTTAATAAGACTTAACATACCTTTTTTAGTATAGTCTTGACGTACAACATATAATGAGGCATCTACATATTCTACAAGTTCTAAAGCATCAGATACTAACCCTATTGGTGGTGTATCTAAAATAATATAATCGTACTTTGCTTTTAGTTCTGCTATAAATTTATCCATAGTTTCCCCCATTAATAACTCTGATGGATTTGGTGGAACTGGTCCAGAAACAATTAAATCTAGGTTTTCAATTTTAGTTTGTTGTGTAATGTCTTCTAGATTTTTTTTGCCAATTAAGTAATTAACAGCTCCGACATCATTTTTAATTTCAAAATCATCAAAAATTTTAGGTTTTCTTAGATCTAATCCTACTAAAACTACTTTTTTACCACTTAAAGCAAAAACACTAGCTATATTAATAGAACAAAATGTTTTTCCTTCTCCACTTACAGATGAAGTTAACATAACCGTTTTAGACCCTTCTAAATCTTGCTTTTTGTACATATATTGCAAGCTAGACCTTATAGACCTAAAAGCCTCTGCTACAGTAGATTTTGGTTTTAAGTGTACTGCTAAATTATTTTTTGTACCACTTTTTCCTACAACTCCTAGTAATGGAATTTTAGACAATTTTTCTAAGCTCTGTGGGTTATGTAGTTTATTATCAAAAAATGTAACTAGAAATGCAACTAATAATGGTATTAAAAAACCACCTAAAAAAGCAAAAACATAACGAGCACTCAACTTTAAGTCTATTGGTATAGCTCCGGTATCTTTTGCTGTATCTATTATTTGAATATCACTAACATTTGCCGATTTTATAATGTCTGCCTCACCACGTTTTGATAAAAATAAATTATACGTTTGCTCACTTAGTGCATATTGGCGCTGGATAGTTAATATTTGTTGTTGGTTTTTTGGTAGTTTTCTTATTTTACTTGTGCTTTGCGCTATTTTTCCTCCAATAAAACTTAACTCACGACGTAAACCTGCAGTTGCTGAACTTATATTTTCTAACAATACAGACTTTAATCCATCAATTTGATTATTTAAATCTGTAAAAATAGAAGCATCGCTTCTTACGCTCGCTTCATACTTAGATTTTTGAACAGATAGCGCATTAATTTTAGAAATATTATTTAGAATATTAACATCATCAATTCCAGCAATAGATGGCGCTGGTAACTCGGTAAAACTATTACTAGTTTCTAAATAGGTGCGCAAACTTTTATAGTAAGCTAATTTTCTATTAATATTATCGCGCTCAATTTCAAATTGTGATAGTTTTTCATTTATTTGAAGGCTTTCTTCATCTAAATTAAATATTTTATTTTGCTCTCTATAATTGTTTAAAGAATCAGCTCTAGATGTTAATTTAGCTTTTTCTCTTGCTAATTGTTTATCTATAAATGCAATTGTATTAGTAACAAATAGATTTTTTTTATCTAGTTGATCTTTTCTTAAAATCTCTACACATTTATTTAAATAATCTACAATTTTAGAAGTATTATAATCTGTCATACTCAAATTTAGAATCGATGAGTTTGTTGGATTATCTATTTTTAATTTACTATTATAATTCCTTACTACAGCATCAAAATCTTTAAAAAGTATAAAATATTCGTCACCTACATTATAGGTTCGTTTTTCTCTTTGGCTTACTATTCCTTTAAAAAACGGAAGATTAATTGGTGTATTAAGCTTTTCAACATATGTTTTTAAACCATTTGTAACGGCAATTTCATCTTTCTCTTTAGTATCAAAATTTTGTGTTGCCAATGTAGTGGCCTCAAAATTAGTTTCTAATTTAATTTTGTCTTCTCCTAAAAAGGAAATTTTTATAGGATGATTTAAAACTTGATATGTATTTGGAGTTAAATCAATTTTAAATGGAGCTGCTTTATATATCTCATCTTTTCTAAATCGAGATTGTTTTAAATAATTAATATAAAACGCTAAACTATCTACAACTTTTTCATGGTGAGAACGTGACTTTAAAGTTGTCATTATTGTTTTAACTTTACCAGAAACGCCTCCCCAATTAAAGGTTAAACTTGTATTAGAAGTAAATAATGGGTTTTTATCATCTTCAACAGAAATTTGTGTGCTTAACCTGTAAGATTGTTGTTTTCTAATATTTTGTTGATAAACAATAAAAACTCCCAAACCTATACATAATACAAACCACATCCAATAACTTAAAGCTCTTATTAAAAATGCTTTAATATCAAACGGTGCTTGATTTTGTGATTCTAAAAGTTCAAATTCATCATTCATAAATAATCACTTTATAGGTTTCTTGCTAAAAAATAAGTAGAGACTAAAACAGAAAATATTGACGCAATAGTTGTTAATGTTTGTGTTGCAGTTTGTCCTGCTCCTAAAGCTTTTCGCTTAAGTGGTTTTACCAAAATCATATCATTTGGTTGAATATAATAAAATGGAGATTGCATTGCTGCCATATCTGTTAAATCTATATGGTGTATTTTTTGACCTTGAGGATATTGACGCACTACTAAAACATCGGTTCTGTCTCCTGTATCTTTTATATCTCCTGCATTAGCAAGGGCTTCAATAATATTAACTCTATCTTGAAATAAGGTTAAAACACCAGTACTATTAACTTCTCCAGAAACGGTATAACGCAAACCAGATAGTTTTACTGTTACAAATATTTGAGAGATATCTTTTAAGTACTTATCTAATAATGCTTGTTTAACTTTTTCAACAATTTCATCTGTTGTGTACCCTAAAACATTAATATTACCTAATATTGGAAATTTAATATTACCATGTAAATCTACAGTAAAACCGCTAAAATATAACGCTTCTTGTCCTTGAGTATTAACAGCTTGCTGTGTAGGCTTAAATATTTCAACTAGTTTTGCTAATTCAGAATCTGTAGATTTAATATCAATACTCAAAATATCGTTAATCTGAACACGATAAGGCTTTGCAAGCTCTTTTAACAGTAAATTATTTTCAGTAACTGTGCCTTTATCTTGAAGATATACCACATCCTTATTACTAATACAAGATGAACATAGTACACTGAATAGTATAGTAAAAGCAACTATAGTTTTATTCATTATTGGACGCTATTGATTTTGACAAATATAGCTTTTCGTCTTGAACAATAAAACTTTTGTCGGAATTTTTGGAATTTTGTCCGTTATTTGTAAAAAATTGAGCATTGAACTATTTAACTGTTGAACAAATATCGAAATCGTATGGAGAGCTAACACTCTTCCAAAACATTTCATTTAGTATACACAAAGACCAAAAAGTAGCTTTTGTAGCTAAAAATGGTACAGGAAAAACCTCTATACTTAATATTCTAGCTAAACTTGACGAACCAGATACTGGTAATGTTATATTTAGAAAGGATATAAAAGTTTCCTTTTTGCCACAAGAACCATATTTAGATGGAGATATGACGGTTGAAGATACTATTTTTAATAGCGACAACCCAATTCTTGATATTATAAAAAACTACGAGAATGCTTTATTAAATCCTGAAGATACCGAAGCTTACCAAAAAGCTTTCGAACAAATGGACATACACCAAGCTTGGGATTTTGAAACGCAATACAAACAAATTTTATTTAAACTTAAACTTGAAAACTTACAGCAAAAAGTAAGTAGCATGTCTGGTGGACAAAAAAAACGCCTTTCGTTAGCCAATGCTTTAATTAACAAACCAGACCTTTTAATTCTAGATGAGCCAACTAACCATTTAGATTTAGAAATGATAGAATGGCTAGAAGAGTTTTTTGCTAAAGAAAACATCACGCTTTTTATGGTAACTCACGACCGTTATTTTTTAGAGCGTGTTTGTAATGAAATTATAGAATTAGACCATGGCGAACTTTTCTCTTATAAAGGTAATTACTCATACTACTTAGAGAAAAAAGAAGCAAGAATAGAACAACAAGCTGTAGAAACAGGCAAAGCAAAACAACTTTATAAAAAAGAATTAACCTGGATGCGTCGCCAGCCTAAAGCACGTACTACAAAATCTAAATCTAGAATAGACGATTTTACCGAGATAAAACATAAAGCGCACCAACGCCGTAAAGACCACGTAGTGCAACTAGAACTTAACATGGAGCGTTTGGGAAGTAAAATTGTTGAACTTAAAAAAGTTTCTAAAGCTTATAAAGACAAAATTATTTTAGATGGCTTTAGCTACATGTTTCAAAAAGGAGAACGCGCAGGAATTATTGGTAAAAACGGTACTGGTAAATCTACCTTTTTAAATATACTTACTCAAACAGCAGAGCCAGACTCAGGAAAAATTGTTGTTGGCGAAACTGTAAAATTTGGCTACTATACACAAGGTGGTATTACGCCAAAACCACAACAAAAAGTTATTGATGTTGTTAGAGAGTTTGGCGATTACATACCATTAAAAAAGGGTCGTCAAATTAGTGCACAGCAATTACTTGAACGTTTTCTATTCGATAGAAAAAAACAATACGATTTTGTCGAAAAACTTAGTGGTGGCGAACGCAAACGCCTATATTTATGTACAGTTTTAATTCAAAATCCCAATTTTTTAATTCTTGATGAACCTACTAACGATTTAGATATTGTAACATTAAACGTACTAGAAAGCTTCTTGTTAGATTTCCCAGGTTGTTTATTAGTGGTATCTCATGACCGTTATTTTATGGATAAAATTGTAGACCACCTGTTTGTTTTTAGAGGCGAAGGTGTTGTTGAAGATTTTCCAGGTAACTATAGCGATTTTAGAGCATACGAAGACAGCAAACCTGCTATTTCTGAAACTACAGACGAAGAAAAAAAAGAAAAGAAAAACTGGAAGAAAGATAGTAACGTAAAACTATCCTATAACGAGCAAAAAGAATATAAAAACTTAGAGAGTAAAATAAAATCTTTAGAGTTTGATAAAATTGAATTAGAAAAAAAGTTCTTAAATCCAGACCTTTCTACAGATGAAATTAACGAACTATCAAACAAACTTCAGGTTATATTAGATAGTATAGAAGAAAAAGAAATGCGCTGGCTAGAACTAGCAGAAAAAATGGAAGAATAAATAAACCATGCGAAAACTAATTATTGCGTACATAAAATTTTGGTTACGCTCTACAAACCAACACGGCGTACAATCACCATTCGTTTACAGTCTAGTAACTAAATGTTTTTACAATAAAAAACCACAAAATGCTTACAGTAAATTAAAAGCCTATAAAAAAGCATTATTACAAAACCAGCAAACTATACAGGTAACAGATTTAGGCGCAGGTTCGCAAACCACTAAAAGCAATACACGAGTTATTGCTAAAATTGCAAAAAACGCAGGCACAACAAACCATCGCGCCAAACTATTTTATCGTTTAGTAAACTACTTTCAATTTCAAAACATTTTAGAATTAGGTACCTCTATGGGTATAGCAACACACGCTATGCATCAAGGCAATCCAAATGCACAAATCACTACTATTGAAGGTTGTCCAAATATTTCAGCATTTACAAAAGAAAGTTTTAAAAACTTCAACTTAAAAAACATAGAACTACTAACAGGAGATTTTAAAAAAGTAATTCAACCATTAGCACAAAACAAATACGATTTAATTTATTTTGATGGTAATCACCAAAAAGAAGCTACTTTAAATTATTTTGAAACTCTACTACCAAGCGCAACAAACGATTCTGTTTTTATTTTTGACGATATTTATTGGTCAAAAGATATGACCGAAGCTTGGGAAACCATAAAGAAACATCCAAAAGTTACCGTAACAATAGACACCTTTTTTTGGGGTATTGTATTTTTTAGAAAAGAACAAGCCAAAGAGCACTTTACAATACGCTTATAAATTTAGATTCTAATTTTCAACCAAAAGTTTTTCGCTTCAATATTTAACTTTTAACTTTGAAAGAATGGAACTTTCCATGATTAAATATAAACAGTATTTAATCAAAAAAACACAAAACACATGAAAGTATATACAAAAACAGGAGATAAAGGCACAACTGCATTATTTGGTGGTACACGCGTTCCAAAACATCACATAAGGATAGATAGTTATGGTACTGTAGACGAGTTAAACTCTTACATAGGCTTAATTCGTGATCAAGAAATTAATCAGCTATACAAAAACATTCTTATAATAATTCAAAATAAACTATTTACAATTGGAGCAATATTAGCAACAGATCCAGAAAAAATGGTTTTAAAAAACGGAAAAGAACGCTTAAATATAAATAAAATCACTTCCGAAGATATTGAACTTCTCGAGCGTGAAATGGACAGTATGAACGAGTCACTACCACAAATGACGCATTTCGTTTTACCAGGCGGGCACCAAACAGTGTCATTCTGTCACGTAGCACGCTGTGTTTGCCGTCGAGCGGAAAGACTAGCGTCTGCCTTAAATGATATTGAACCTTTTTTACCAGAAGCACTCACCTATTTAAACCGTCTTTCTGACTATCTTTTTGTATTGGCACGAAAGTTGACTCATGACTTGCAAGCAGACGAAGTTAAATGGATTCCTGAGAAACATTAAAGTTACACAGGACAAACAAACTTAAAAGCTACTATTAAATAACACTGCAAAATATTTAGGTTCAAATAGTTTCAGTGAAAAATGACGTTCTTTTTTATTACTGAAAAATAATTCACTTTTTTCTTGACTATTTAAACTAAAAATTTATTTTTGCAAAAAAATAAACCTATTAAGAAATGTATTGGACATTAGAATTAGCATCTTATTTAAGTGATGCACCTTGGCCGGCAACTAAAGACGAACTTATCGATTACGCTATTAGAACAGGAGCGCCTTTAGAAGTTGTAGAAAATTTACAAGCCATTGAAGATGAAGGCGATTCTTACGATTCTATCGAAGAAATCTGGCCGGATTACCCAACAGATGAAGATTACCTCTGGAATGAGGACGAGTATTAAAACATTGCCTTACAACAATGTAATACTTGCTAGATATAGCAAGACTATATCTTATTTATAAAAAATACCAAAAAAAGTCTCGATTAGAGACTTTTTTTGTGCGTTAAAATTTAGCTAACCACAGCTAAAAACGTATATTTAAGCCCTTTTTAATTAGGGTGCAAAAGTGTTATTCTAAACATCGCAAAAGAATCTCACAAATAACAACTAAAATTAAGTTTTGCTTTAAAAAAACGCAAAACATTCAAAATATAAAACAGTAAACTATGAGTTTTTTAGATTCCATTCTAAAAGTATTTGTTGGCGACAAGTCTAAACAAGACGTAAAAGCCATTTCACCTTTAGTAGATAAAATAAAATCGTTTGAAGCTGCTCTTGAAGCTTTATCTCACGACGAATTAAGAGCAAAAACAATAGAGTTTAAAGCTATTATAGCCGAAACTCGCAAACCTTTTAACGAGCGTAAAGACAAACTAAAGGCAGAAGCAGATGCGACTGATGATATTGACAGACGTGAAGATATTTACCAAGAAATTGATAAAATTGAAGACGAATCTTACCAAGCTGTAGAAGTTACTTTAAAAGAAATTTTACCAGAAGCCTTTGCAGTTGTAAAAGAAACAGCAAAACGTTTTACAAATAACAGTGAAATTACTGTCACTGCAACACCATACGATAGAGAAGTTTCTGGAATGGGAGATTATGTAACCTTAGATGGAGACCAAGCTACTTGGTCAAACTCTTGGGATGCAGCAGGAAAAGCAATTACTTGGGACATGATACACTACGATGTGCAATTAATTGGTGGTGTCGCTTTACATGAAGGTAAAATTGCCGAAATGCAAACAGGTGAAGGTAAAACATTAGTCGCAACATTGCCAGTGTACTTAAATGCCTTAGCAGAAAAAGGTGTGCATTTAGTAACTGTAAACGACTATTTAGCAAAACGTGATATGGCATGGATGGCGCCAATATTTCAATTTCATGGCATGACCATAGATTGTATAGATAATCACCGTCCAAACTCTGAAGGTCGCCGTAAAGCATACAACTCAGATATTACATACGGTACAAATAACGAATTTGGTTTCGATTATTTACGTGATAATATGGCAAATTCGCCAGACGATTTAGTACAACGTCCGCATCACTACGCTATTGTAGATGAGGTCGATTCTGTATTAGTAGATGATGCTAGAACACCATTAATAATTTCTGGACCAATACCTAAAGGAGACGTTCACGAATTTACAGCACTTAAACCTCAAGTAGAAAATATTGTAGCTGTACAACGTAAAGAATTAGTACAAACATTAGCAGAAGCTAAAAAGTTAATTGCTGCCGGAGACGAAAAAGAAGGTGGTTTTCAATTACTACGTGTGTACAGAGGTATACCAAAAAATAAAGCGTTAATTAAGTTTTTAAGTGAAGAAGGCGTTAAACAATTACTTCAAAAAACCGAAAACGTTTACATGGCAGATAACAACCGTGAAATGCCAAAAGTTGACGAAGCACTTTATTACGTAATAGAAGAAAAAAACAATCAAATTGAATTAACAGATAAAGGTATTGAATTCCTTTCTGGTAAAGATAATCCAGACTTCTTTGTCATGCCAGAAATTGGTATTGAAATTGCTAAAATTGAAGCAAAAGGCCTTTCTCCTGAAGAAGAAGCAGAATTAAAAGAAGATTTATTTAGAGAATTTGGAGTAAAATCTGAACGTATACACACTTTAAACCAACTACTTAAAGCATACGCTTTATTTGAAAAAGACAACCAATATGTTGTTATGGATAATAAAGTAATGATTGTAGATGAGCAAACAGGTCGTATTATGGATGGTCGTCGCTATAGTGACGGATTACACCAAGCGATTGAAGCAAAAGAAAATGTAAAAATTGAAGATGCTACACAAACATTTGCAACAGTAACACTACAAAATTACTTTAGAATGTACCGCAAACTTTCTGGTATGACAGGTACAGCCGTGACAGAAGCAGGAGAGTTTTGGGAAATCTATGAACTTGATGTTGTAGAAATTCCTACAAACAGACCAATTGCACGTCACGATAAAGAAGATTTAGTTTATAAAACTAAACGAGAAAAATACAACGCGGTAATTGAAGAAGTAACAAAACTATCTCAACAAGGGCGTCCAGTATTAATTGGTACTACAAATGTTGAAATTTCTGAGTTACTTGGAAAAATGCTTAGCATTAGAAAAGTACCACACAATGTACTTAACGCCAAATTACATAAAAAAGAAGCAGATATTGTTGCAGAAGCTGGACAACCAGGACAAGTAACTATTGCAACTAACATGGCTGGTCGTGGTACAGATATTAAATTAATAGACAAAATTAAAGAAGCTGGAGGTTTAGCTATTATTGGTACAGAACGTCACGATTCTAGACGTGTAGACAGACAGTTACGTGGTCGTGCTGGTCGTCAAGGAGATCCAGGAAGCTCACAGTTTTATGTGTCATTAGAAGATAATTTAATGCGATTATTTGGTAGTGAACGTATTGCCAAAATGATGGATAGAATGGGATTAAAAGAAGGTGAAGTAATTCAGCATTCTATGATTTCTAAATCTATTGAACGTGCACAGAAAAAAGTTGAAGAAAATAACTTTGGTGTACGTAAGCGTTTATTAGAGTATGATGATGTTATGAACTCGCAACGTGAAGTTGTTTACAAACGTCGTCATCATGCCTTATTTGGTGAGCGTTTAAGAGTGGATTTAGCAAACATGATTTTTGATACTTCGGAAGGTATTGCCGAAACTAACAAAAATGCTAACGACTTTAAAAACTTTGAGTTTGAGTTAATTCGTTACTTCTCTATGCCTTCACCTATAACTGAAGATGAGTTTAACAAATTATCTGCAACAGCTATAACAAAGCGTATTTATAATGCTGCTTTCGACCATTATAAAGCAAAAATGGAACGTAATGCAGAAGTGGCTTTCCCAGTAATTAAAGATGTTTACGAAAACCAAGGCGATAAATACAAACGTATTGTTGTACCATTTACAGATGGTGTAAAAACTTTACAAGTTGTAACAGATTTAGAGCGCGCTTATGAGTCTCAAGGAAAAGAATTAGTAACAGATTTTGAAAAAAATATTACACTTGCCATTATTGATGATGCTTGGAAAACGCATTTACGTAAAATGGATGAGTTAAAACAATCTGTACAATTAGCAGTACACGAACAAAAAGATCCATTATTAATTTATAAGTTTGAAGCTTTTGAACTGTTTAAAACAATGATTGATCAAGTAAATAAAGATGTTATTTCATTTTTATTTAAAGGCGAACTGCCAAGCGAAAATACAAACGCAATTAGCGAAGCTAGAGAAACTAAGAAAAAGGAAAACTTACAAACACAAAAAGAAGAAATCCCTAATCTAGACGAGCGTTCTGCACAAAACAGACAAGCAGGAAACACACAACAACAGCAACAAGTAGTAGAAACTATTGTACGCGACCAACCAAAAATTGGACGTAACGATAAAGTGACTATCAAGCATGTTATGAGTGGTGAAAACAAAGTTGTTAAATTTAAACAGGCCGAACCTTTAATTGCTAAAGGTGAATGGGTTTTAGTTAACGATTAAGCAAAATGCGATTATAACGTTATAATTAAATACATTAAAACCGAAGTTTAATACTTCGGTTTTTTTTATGCGCTATATTTATTTACATCATAGAGTGTACAATACTGTTCTATTCAATTTAATTTTGTAATTTTATTTAACTAACTAATACACTAAAATTATGCTTAAAAATATACTTGCAACAGTTGTAGGTTTTATTGTTGCTTCGGTTGTTGTTTACCTTTTCGAAACCGTAATTGGACACAATTTATTTCCTCTAGCCGAAGGCGCTAAACCAGAAGATATTGAGTGGATAAAGGCCAATATGCAAGCTATTCCTGTAGGTTCTAAAATATTTGTAGTTATTGCTCATTTTATGGGCATAATTAGTGGTATGGCAATTGCTGGTTTTATTTCTAAAACAAGCATGATTCCTGCTTACATAGTTGGAGCTTTAATGCTATTAGCAACCTTTGCAACTATATTTATGCTACCTAAAGAACTGTGGTTTACTGCTGCCGATGCTATTCTAGTTATTGCTGGTTTCTTTTTTGGAAAGTCGTTTGCGCAACGTTTTGTTTTTAATTAAATATTAAAAATTTCAACTTAACTTTTTACGAAGAATAATTTAAATTTATAATCCTAAAATAAGCTCAGGATTAATAGTATTTGCTTTATAAAACTCTAAATCTTTTAACGAGCAAACACCAGGATAATCACCGTTTTTACCTTGTAAATCTAAAATAATTTGAAAGTGTAAATGCGGTGCATAATCGCCATTTACTTCGGCTTTGCCTAAATGTGCAATAACTTCTTCTTTTTTAACCTCTGCTCCTACTTTTAAATTTTTTATAGACTCTCGAGATAAATGCCCATATAAGGTGTAAAAAGTAATTCCATTTATGTGGTGTTTTAAAATAATAGTTGGACCATAATCACCAAAATTAGTATTGTCTTTAAAGCTATGTATTTCGCCATTAAAAGCTGCTAAAACAGATGTTCCTGCTGCTATCCATAAATCTAAACCAATATGAATATTTCTCTCGGTTTCTGGATTTTGATTGTTAAAATAATCGCTACGATTATAAATACTACGCTTTTCTAGATAGCCACCAAAGGCTACTTTTTTATTATGTGTTTTTAGGTAATTACCTATATAATTTTCCCAGGCTTGTGAAGAAGAAACATCAAGCGTTTTTAAGCTAGAATTTGTTTGAGAAAGATCTATAGCTATATAGTCGCTTTTAGGAATTGAAGCATCAATAACATTAATGTTTTGCGATGCTAGCGATTTAAAAAAAGAAAGGTTTTTTTTAGAATTCATATGTATTTATAAACCAATAGGTATTAAAAATTTTTGAATTCAAAAATAAATAATTATTCGGCAACTATATTACTATACTTTGCATTAATAACAATGGTTTTGGTTGTATCTCCACCATTAGGATTATGTTTTATTGTAGTATTATTTGTACGTTGTTTATTAAACTTAGAGTGATTCCCTTTAAAGTAGAGGTTGTAATTTATTGCTGTTGGTAATTTTAAAAGTGCATCACTATTTTCTAAAACAATATTTAGGTTACTAAAACTATGCGCTATATTACGTATGTACAAATCTCCAAAACTACCGTCTATTATACTATTACCATTTAGGGTTTCTATATCTATATTAGAGGATACTGCATTAAGCACTAAGTCTTTAGCTGTTTTAATTTTAGTTTTATCGGCATAATTTAATTTTAAAGCACCTTCATTTATATTTAAAATTGTAGCATTAGAATATAATACATTAATGGAAGCATTGCTCCCATTAATTGTATTAGCAAATAAATTACCGTGCGATACTGTAATATCTGGATTAGTGATTACAGATGCTAGTTTAAGCTCGCCATGTCTAACATTAAGTTTTAATTTTGCTTTTTTTGGCATCTTAATTTTTATGGTCTTTATAAGGTCGTAGTTTTTGTTGTCTTTATCAAAAACACCGTTTGCTTTAGAGTTACCAAAGGTTTCTTCCATTTTAGCTTCAAACGCTTTACCAAATTCTTCTCCCCATTTTTCTAAAGCTGGCGCTACATTTTTTTCAAAGTTTTTACCAAACTCTTCTCCCCATTTTTCCATTCGCTTTTCAAATTTTTCTCCAAAACCATCTTCGAAAGCTTTCTCTATATCTTTTCCAAATTGTTCTCCCCAAACTTCCATGCTGCGTTCAAACTTATCGAAATCTGATTGTTTAATACTTTTTGCCCATTCGCGCATTTCTTCTTCATATTCTTCTCCATATTCTTTTCGGTATTTTTTGCTCCAGGCATCTAAATACTTTTCACCTTCTTTTTCGTAACGTTCTAAATCGAAATCTACATTATAGTTACCATCTGGAGACTCTGGAATACGCAATACTTTTAATGATTCTGGCAAATTTTTTAACGACTCTAAGTTTCCTAAATTTTCTAATAATGGCTCTAAAGATTCGTTAATTTCTAAAGGTAAATTAGAAATTGCTTTTAAAGACTCTTCATCTAAAATCTTAATACTCATATCACTAGACCAAGAACCTGCAGAACCTTTTGTTGTAATTTTTACATTACTTTTTGTGTTATTTATTTCTAAATCCCAAGTATTTAATACGGTTTGTAACGCTTCTTTAGATAATTTATCACTTTCAATATAAGCTTCAATTTCTACATAATCTTTATTCCATGTATCTACCAAGATATTAGTATGACTTGTATTTAAATTTACAGTTACATCTTTATTTACTTTAAAGGATTTTGTTTCCTTTTGTAATTTATTTTGTGCCGTTAAGCTTAAAGTAGCTAACATACACACAATTAATAGTTTTATAGTTTTCATTATTTTTTAATTTTTTGGTTGATACCAAAAAGTAATTTTGGTATAACTATTCGTTTTTTGATTGATTGTTTTTTTTAAATACGTCCAGAAGTTGCTGTATTTAAATCTTTTAATTGTTCCTTTAAACGGTACATTAAGTTTAGTCTTAATTTTAAATTACTAATTAAAGCATCTACAGTAAGTTCATCTGGGCCTTGATTTGTTAACTCTATGGTTAAACGCTTATACTCTGCTTTAAGCTCGTCTAAACGTTTTACATAACCATCAAACAATTCTTTATTATCTGGTGTTAATTTTACTTTAGATAATTCTAAATTTATATTAGCCAAATAATAATCTTCAACCTTTTTAAGGTCTGGAGAAATATCGCCTAATGATTTTGTTTCTATAGCTTCACTTGTATTAGTACCTGCAACTTCTATTTGGTTTTCGGTATTTAAAAACTGGAATACTCCAAAAGCTAAACCTAATAATAACACGACACTGGCGGCAATATTAATTATGCTAAATCTAGATTTTTTTTGCACAGGCTTAGTAGCTTTTAACTTTTTAAGAAAACGCTCTTCATGTCCTTTAGGCATTTTATCTATAGATAATTTATTATCTGCCTCAAATAAGTTTCTAATATCTTTAGCCATAATGTTTTTGTTTTAGTAATTCTTGTAATTTTTGTTTTCCTCTGGATAATTGTGTTCGTGAAGCAACTTGTGTTATGTTTAAAATTTCTGAAATTTCCTGATGGTCATAACCTTCAACTAAAAACAACATTACAACATACCTATACTTATCTGGAAGTTGTTGTATTGCCTTTTTAATTTGCTCCAGTGTTACACTTTCATCTACTAACCATTTGTTGTTTACAGAAGTATCTACAACTTTAAGGTGCACATCTTCAAGCTCAACTAAACGCTGCTTTTTTAGTTTAAGCGTGTCTATACTTTTATTTACAACAATACGTTTTAACCAAGCGCCAAAAGTAACATCGCCTTTAAATTGATGTAATTTTGAAAATGCCTTAATAAAAGATTCTTGAACAATATCTTCGGCTTCGGCTGTGTGATTAACAAAACGTTTCGCAACACTGTACATACCGTCGCAATACTGGTTGTACAAATGCAATTGCGCTTTGCGATTATTTTGTTTACACAATTCAATAGTATCTAATTGAACGACTTTCACTTTTTAGTTTTTGGTTGGTAGTTTAATCTATTATAAAGACGATACATTTTCTCAAGTGTTGCAAAATTGATTTATTTTTTTTCAAAATTCACTATTTTTTAAGAATAAATTAGCGTTGTTTCTTTACTATCATTCAGTTTTTAAAGTATCTTTATCTTTTTAAAATTTACGCAAATCCATGTTAAAAAGGTTAATAATTTTACTCATTATTGTCGCTATTGGAGTCTTTGGATACTCGCACTTTGCCGGCGGTTTATTTAGCAAACCATTAAGTCCTGAAAAAACTGTTGTTTTTGAAGTTGATGATATTGAGTTGGAAGTTTTTTATAACAGACCATCTAAACGTAATCGTGAAATTTTTGGCGCTTTGGTTCCTTACAACAAAGTTTGGCGTACTGGCGCAAATGAAGCGACTACTTTTGAAACCAACACAGCTTTAAAAGTAGGAAATGACTCGTTACCTGCTGGAAAATATACACTTTGGACGATACCTAATGACACTGCATGGAATGTGATGTTTAATTCTAAGCAATATAAATGGGGCGTTGATGAAACTATGAAAGCTATGCGAGATCCTGCTTTTGATGTAGCCACTTATGTTGCTCCTGTTCAAAAATTAGAAAATCCTGTAGAGCTTTTTACTATTGCTTTCGATAATTCTACAGATAATTTATCCCTTACAATGGCTTGGGATTACTCTAAAATTGTAGTACCACTTAAATAAGGGTTTTTTATAATTTTAGACTTAAACCATAAAATAGGTTTAAATTAATAAAGACTTTATATATTAGCTTTTAGAGATAATTATACTGTTTTCGCTTTCGCGGAAATTATAAAACTATGACTAAAAAAAAATCGGCATTACAAGAAAACGATGGTGTTTCTCCTCCAGAAATAACTAACACAGATGCCGTTTCTAAAATTAAAGCAAGACGTAAGCAGTTAAAAGACACCAACACTTTAGTATCTAAAATATTAAAAGGAAATATTACCGCTTTAAGCCAAGCAATTACTTTAGTTGAAAGTAAAAACCCAAAACACTTAGAACAGGCAAATGCAATAATAAAAGCCTGTTTACCACATGCAAACCAATCTGTTAGAATTGGTATTACTGGAGTTCCTGGCGTTGGAAAAAGCACCTTTATTGAAGCTTTTGGTTCTTACTTAACTACTATAAATAAAAAAGTTGCGGTGCTTGCTGTAGACCCAAGTAGTTCACTTACAAAAGGAAGTATTCTAGGAGATAAAACCAGAATGGAAGAGTTGGTAAAAAACGAAAATGCTTTTATTCGTCCATCAGCATCTGGAGAATCTCTAGGTGGCGTAGCCAGAAAAACACGTGAAGCAATTATTTTATGTGAAGCTGCTGGTTTTAATACTATTATTATAGAAACTGTTGGTGTAGGGCAAAGTGAAACTGCCGTGCATAGTATGGTAGACTTCTTTTTACTTTTAAAACTAGCTGGTGCCGGAGACGAATTACAAGGAATTAAACGTGGTATTATTGAAATGGCAGATATGATTGCTATTAATAAAGCAGATGGCGATAATATTAAAAGTGCAAAATTAGCTAAAGTTGAATTTAACCGTGCATTACATTTATACCCGCAAAAAACGTCTGCTTGGCAACCAAAAGTCATGACTTGTAGTGCTATAAATAATAAGGGGATTGAAGCCATTTACAATGCCATTGTTGAGTATATTGATTTAACTACTAAAAATAATTACTTCAATTCTAAAAGAAACGAACAAAATAAATTTTGGTTACTACAAACTATAGAAGAGCAACTAAAAATAGATTTTTTTGAAAACGCACAAATTAAAGATGCTTTGCAAAAACAAATAGCTTTAATTGAAGCCAATAAAACCACGCCATTTGTAGCTGCAGATTACTTACTAGGATTAAAAAAATAATGGACTACCAGTTTACCATAATTGTTCCTATTTATAATGAAGAAGACAATATACTTAGGCTAAAAAACGCTTTATCTCACTATATAACTATAGCTTCAAAAAAAACGAAAGTTCTATTTATAAACGATGGCTCTACAGATAAGAGTTTAGATTTAATTACTGCTATTTGTAAAGACAAAACTTTTTTTTCTTTTATTTCTTTCGACAAAAATTATGGTTTAAGTGCAGCTATAAAAGCAGGATTTGATATTGTAGACACAGCATTAGTTGGTTATATGGATAGTGATTTACAAACCTCACCAAACGATTTTAACACCTTATTAAAACATATTGAAGATTACGATTTAGTTACTGGTATGCGAGATAATCGCCAAGATAGTGTTACAAAAAAATGGTCAAGTAAAGCAGCAAATAAATTTAGACGCTTATTTACAAATGATGGTATAGATGACACTGGTTGCCCTTTAAAAGTAATAAAAACAGCATACGCTAAAAATATTCCTATGTTTAAAGGTTTGCACCGGTTTTTGCCAGCTATGGTTTTATTACAAAACGGACGTATAAAACAAATACCTATTGCTCATTTTTCAAGACTCGCAGGACAATCTAAATTTGGGTTTTGGAATAGATCTATTGGTCCATTTATAGACTGCTTTGTGTTTTTATGGATAAAAAAAAGATACATAAATTATACTATTACTAAGCAAAAACTATGAGTGGCTGGCTTTTATATAGTATTGGCTTTTTAGCACAAGCGCTTTTCTCTTTAAGATTAATTGTTCAATGGTTACAAAGTGAAAAACAAAAAAAATCTGTTACACCATCTGTATTTTGGATATTTAGTTTAATTGCGTCAATTTTACTTTGTATTTATGGTTATTACAGAGACGATTTTAGTATCATGCTTGGCCAACTTTTAACCTACTTTATTTATATAAGAAACCTACAGTTACAAAAGGTTTGGCAAAGCATTTTAGCTTGGGTAAGATTAATTATTTTAAGTATTCCTGTAATAGTTATACTCTACTTTATTACAAGTAATACCATTGCTTTACCAAAGTGGTTTCAAAATGAAAATATACCACAATGGCTATTAGTTTTAGGGATAGCTGCACAATGTATATTTAGCTTACGCTTTGTTTACCAATGGCTTTTTTCTGAAGTAAAAAAACAATCTACCTTACCGTTAGGCTTTTGGGTATTGAGTAGCATTGGTGCTTTACTTATTTTAATTTATGCTGTATTTAGAAATGATCCTGTATTAATTTTTGCGCATAGCTTTGGGTTAGCTATATATTTTAGAAATATTTATTTTATTACTGCGCGTTCTTAGTGTAAATAAAACGCTTTTGTAAATATCTATCCAGTTTATAAAATGCAAAACCTGAAAGTCCGCCAAAAATAAAACCACTTAAAACATCTAATGGAAAGTGTACACCTATATAAATACGGCTATAACCCATTAATATTGCCCAAACAATCATGATATAAATAAAGTATTTATAACGCTCCCGAAGTATTAAACCTGTAAATATTGCTACTGCCATCGAGTTACTTGAATGACCTGAAAAATAGCCAAATCGCCCACCACAACCTTCTTTTACTATACGCATCATGGTATTAATACTTGGGTCGTGACAAGGCCTAAATCGTGCTACTCCATACTTAAATAAGTTTGTAACCTGATCTGTAAATGTTATCATGAACACAACAAGAATTAGTGTTAGAATAAACATTTTACTGTTTAACCTTTTATATAGCAAATACAATAAAATGGCGTAAAAAGGAATCCAATGAAACTTGGCTGTGTAAAACATCCAGAAGGCATCCCAGTATACGTTTCCTAAATTGTTTAGGTATAAAAAAAGTTCTTTATCTAATTCTACTAATTGTTCTAACATTTATTGTTTTTTGGGCGTTTTTTTACTTAAAGTTTATAAAAAACTACTCGTCGTATCGCTCTACTTCTCTATCGTAAAAAGCTGTTGCTTCTTTAATTAAGTTTTCGGTTTCCATTTCCAGTTCTTTCTGGTCGTTTTGATCAAATTCTTCTAACCATTCTACCTCATCATCTTCTAAGTTAATTATAAACATAGGAAATTCTGTATGAATTACGAAAATAGCGTTAGGAAAATCGGTGTTATCACCTAATATAAATTTTGGAAGTGTCATTATAAAATTAGTTAGTTACTTTTTAAGTCGTTTGACAAAATTAACTTCTTTGTTAAAAAATTGAATCTTAAATATAATAAAATTGCAGCACTCGTTAGTCCTGCTAATAAGCCGCACCAAATACCAAAGCTACCATACATGCTTTCTTTACCAAAAAACCAACTTATTGGAAATCCTATTAACCAATAAGATACAAAAGTTATTAGTGTTGGTATTTTTACATCTTGTAAACCACGTAATGCTCCTAAAACCACTACCTGAATACTGTCACTTATTTGAAAAATAGCTGCTGCTAATAATAATTTAGAAGCTATAGATACTACTTCCATATTATCTTTAAAGTTTACAACATCATCAAAATCTACATATATTCTTGGTAAATAGTCATGAAAAACAGCAAATATTATTGCAAATCCTGTGGCAAATATTGTACCCAAAAGGAATAAAGAAAAAGCAATACGGCGTAGCTCGAAATATTTTTTTAATCCTTTTTGGTTTCCTACTCTAATCATGGAAGCCACACTTAATCCCATAGCAACCATAAAGGTCATTGAGCTTAGATTTAAGGCTATTTGGTTTGCTGCTTGAGGATTTTTGCCTAATAAACCACTTAACCAAATAGCAGCAGTAAATATGGCTACTTCAAAAAACATTTGCATGGCACTAGGCGTCCCTAAGTTTACAATTTTTTTAAGCATCAATGTATCTAAAACAAATAGCTTAATGTTTGTAACAAAATCTTTAGACTTGTCTTTTTTCTTTAGTAAATACCATAAATACCAAAGCATTACAAATCTAGATACCAAAGTTCCATAAGCTGCACCAACGATACCAAGTTCTGGAAAACCAAATTTTCCAAATATTAAAAGGTAGTTTAAAAGTACATTTATTAAGTTTCCTATAATGGTAGCATACATAGGGTATTTTGTCATAGACAAACCATCACTAAATTGTTTAAATGCTTGAAAAATTATAAGTGGAATAAGAGAAAAAGCAACCAAATCTAAATATGGAATTGCCAACTCTACAACCTCAACTGGTTGTTTCATTAAATACATTAATGGTTTAGCAAAAAATACTAGTAAAAACAACAATATACCTAAAACAGTACATAGAAAAATACCGTGTTTTAATGCTGACTTTCCGCCGTTAAAATCTTTAGCAGAATCTGCCTCGGCAACTATTGGTGTTATGGCTGTACTAAAGCCAATACCTAAAGACATAGCAATAAACATAAAACTGTTACCTAAAGATACTGCTGCTAGTTGCGCAGTACCTAATTGGCCTACCATAATATTATCTATAAAACTAACAAAGGTATGACCTAGCATTCCTAGCATTACTGGTGCTGCTAGTTGCCAATTGTATTTAAATTCTTTTGTGTAGTTTGATAAAACCATTTAGCAAAAGTAATGCTTAGGTTTTGGTTTTCTGCTTTTATTTTAGCTATTTTTTAGTTTGAATGTCTTCAATTAAATTTACTAAATACGGCATAATTATTTCAGGATTTTTCCACGCAATTTCGTGTCCTTTTCCTTCTACTGAAATGACTTTAATATTATTAAAATTTTCTTTACTAAAATGTATATTTTCAAAAGGCACAATATCATCAACATCACCGTGAAAATGTAAAACAGGAATTTGTAGTTTTTTCCAGTCTTTTGCTATAATTTCTAACTCTTTAGCATGTACCGTTTTTTCATCTCCCGCAACACGATATGCTGTTGGCACTAACCATCTTGTTAATTTCCATTGTGTAAATCTAGAAGCCCAAATGTCTTTTTCATTTTCAGGATCTATGGCTGGAGAAACCATAACTAATGCTTTTACATTTTTGTTTAAATAAGCTATGCGTGCTGCTAATGGTACGCCATAGGATGATCCTATAACAATAACATTATCCAATACTTTTTTGTTTATAACAGCACTCATTATTTGTGCTTGCGTAGAAATTGAGGTAAGTTGCTTTCCAAAATTAGAATAGCCATATCCAGGCCTATCTATAGCATACATATTTGCACTTGCTAAAAGTTTACTATCTAACATGTAATTTTCCCAAGCAGACAAAGAGCTTGGTGAACCATGAAAAAATATAAGGTTTACTGTATTGTCTTGAGATTTTACTTCGTGAATACGAATATCTAGATTTAAACTATCTACTTTGTAGTAAGTTATCTCACTGTTTATATTTTCTGTTTTAAATTTTTGCTGAATAGCTTCATCTGTTTTTCGCCATTGTAAAACAGTACAAGATGTATTACATAAACATGCTATACCTAGTAATAACAGATAGCCATATTTTTTCATAAAAATTTAAAGTTGAAAATAGCACTTACAATATATGTACTATAAATGAGCAACATTGGCTTTTGCTTGTTCGAACTCTGTAACCATATCTTCTACAATTTGAGCAACAGGTTTTACATCGTGAATTAATCCTGCTATTTGGCCAATTTCTAGTTCTCCTTCTTCTAAATCACCTTCAAACATACCACGCTTTGCTCTTGCACGACCTAATAATTTTATTAGTTGTTCTGGTGTTGGTGCTATTTTATAAAGTTCTTGTACTTCATTAAAAAACTTATTTTTTATTAAACGTACAGGTGCTAATTCTTTTAAAGTTAACTGTGTATCACCTTCTTTAGCATCAACTACAACTTGTTTAAAATCCTTGTGTGCAGAACTTTCTTCACTTGCTACAAATCGACTACCAACTTGTACGCCATCGGCTCCCAAAACCATACAAGCTAACATTGCTTTTCCTGTTGCAATTCCTCCTGCAGCAATTAAAGGTATTTGCAATTTTTCTTTTACCATTGATATTAAAGTAAGTGTTGTTGTTTCATCTCTACCGTTATGTCCTCCAGCTTCAAACCCTTCGGTCACTACAGCATCTACTCCTGCTTCTTGAGCTTTTAACGCAAATTTTACACTACTAACAACATGCACAACTGTTATACCTTTATCTTGCAACCACTTGGTCCATGTTTTAGGATTTCCTGCAGAAGTAAATACAATTTTCACATCTTCTTCTACAATAATATCCATAATTTCTTTTATGTTAGGATACAACATTGGTACGTTTATACCAAAAGGTTTATTTGTAGCTTTTTTACACTTTTGTATGTGTTCTCGCAAAACATCTGGATACATACTACCGGCACCAATAAGCCCTAAAATTCCTGAATTACTAGCTGCCGATGCTAAGCGCCAACCACTATTCCATATCATTCCTGCCTGAATTATTGGGTATTGAATATTAAAGAGTTCTGTTATCTTGTTTTGCATGTTTTTTAATTTTAAATTTTATGAAATTACACCAGAGCCAACCAACTCATCTTCTAAGTACCAAGCTACAAATTGACCTTCGGTAATTGCAGATTGTAAGTTTTCAAACTCTACGTATAATCCAGATTCTACTTTATGTAATGTTGCATTTTCTAATGTTTGACGGTAACGAATTCTAGCTAAAACCTGAAGCGTTTCATCTGGCTTTAAAGCTAAATCTGGTCGTACCCAATGCAACTCGTCGTTTGAAACAAACAATGCTTTTTTATAAAGTCCTGGATGTCCTTTTCCTTGTCCTGTATAAATTACATTTTCTTCTACATCTGTATCTATTACAAATAAAGGTTCTACTTTACCGCCAACCGACAAACCTTTACGTTGCCCTTTTGTAAAATAATGAGCACCTTGGTGTTTACCTACAATTTCTCCATCTGCAACAGCATATTCTGCTTTTCTTGATAAGTACTTAAGTTCTTCGGTTTTAGAATTAAAAGATTCTTGCGTGTTACTATAATTAGCATTGTCTTTAGGTATTTCTACAATTACACCTTCTTTTGGTTTTAATTGCTGCTGAAGAAAATCTGGCAGTCTTACCTTACCAATAAAACATAAACCTTGAGAGTCTTTTTTATCGGCAGTAATTAAATCGGCTTTTGCAGCTATTTCACGTACTTCAGGTTTTTGTAATTCACCAATTGGAAATAATGCTTTTGCTAATTGCTCTTGAGATAATTGACATAAAAAGTATGATTGATCTTTATTATTATCTTTTCCTGATAATAATTGATAGACTTCTTTACCGTCTTTTTCTATAATGCCTTTTCTACAATAGTGTCCTGTTGCAACATAATCTGCACCAAGGTCTAAGGCAATTTTCATAAAAACATCAAACTTTATTTCACGATTACAAAGTACATCTGGATTTGGTGTGCGACCCTTTTCATATTCATTAAACATGTAGTCTACAATGCGTTCTTTATACTGCTCACTTAAATCTACCGTTTGAAAAGGAATTCCTAATTTTTCAGCAACCAACATGGCATCATTACTATCGTCTAACCATGGGCATTCGTCTGAAATTGTTACCGAGTCATCGTGCCAGTTTTTCATAAACAGACCTATAACTTCATAACCTTGTTCTTTTAACAAATAGGCTGCAACACTTGAATCTACTCCACCAGAAAGTCCTACAATTACTCTTTTTTTCATTTCTTTTTTTTCTGGCTGCAAAGATACGAGAAATAAAAATTTAATACTTTATCTGTATTATTACTTGTTACTTAAAACAGTATTATCTCTCTTAAAATTAAAATATTAACAAAATTTTAAAATATTTTGTTTAATCTTTATATAAATTTGTTAAACAAAAAAACAAACTTTTAAATTTTAAGTTATGAAAACAATCCAAAAATTATCTTTATTAGTGTTAGCACTAATTACAATATCTGCTTGCAGTAATGATGATGATGCTTCACCACAAACAAACCAAGAAACAACATTAAATATTGTTGAAACTGCTCAAGCAAATGCAGAATTAAGCTTATTAGTTGAAGCTGTAATACAAACTGGATTAACAGATGCTTTATCTGCTAATGGAGAAAGAACCGTTTTTGCACCTACTAATACAGCTTTCACTGCTTTTTTAAACACAAATGGTTTTGATTCTTTAGCTGAAGTACCAAATGATATACTTACTCAAGTTTTATTAAACCATGTGATTACCGATACTAATATTACTTCTAGCGTTTTAATTGGAAATCGTGGCTATGTAAACACTTTAGCAACTGGACCAAATGACACTAACTTAAGCTTATATTATAATGGTATGAATGGTGTAATGTTAAATGGAGCTTCTACAGTAACTACTGCTGATATTGAAACTACAAATGGAATAGTACATGTTGTAGATGCTGTTATAGGTTTACCTACTATTGCAACTTTTGCAACAAGTAATCCAGATTTATCAAGTTTAGTTGCTGCTTTACAATTAGCAGATACAGGAACTCCAACTGTACCTTACATAGAAACTGTGTCTAATTCTCAAGCTGGACCATTTACTGTTTTTGCACCAACTAACGATGCATTTACAGCATTATTAGAAGAACTAGAATTAAACTCTTTAGAAGATGTTGATGCTGCTACAGCAGATGCTATATTAACATATCATATTGTAAATAATGCTAACGTACAGTCTTCACAATTAAGTAGTGGTATTGTAACAACTCTTGGAGGCGATATTACTGCAGATGCTTCTGCTTTTACATTAACAGATGCTAATAATAGAGTAAGTGCTATAATAACAACTTTAGTAGATATTCAAGCTACAAATGGCGTAGTACACGCTATTGATACCGTATTATTACCGCCACAGTAATAATTCTTTTTAGTTTAGTAGTTAAAAAAGCCTCGCAAATGCGAGGCTTTTTATTTATTTTTTATGTGGGTTTTTACTGCGCCTGGTAAAATCTTTTTCATGTGAAAACATTCCGTTATCGTAAAATTTCCAAATGCCGTGTCTACGATCTTTTTGGTAAACACCTTCTGCTTTTATTTGTCCTTTATTATCGTAAATTTTTGCTGGACCATGCAACTCTCCTTGAGAATATGTAAAACTACTCATTAACTTTCCAGCTTCAGAATATGTTTTTAATAGTCCGTTTAATTTCCCTGATTTGTAATTTGCTTCTTCAGCTACCTTACCGCTTAAATAATATGTTTTCTTTTTTCCTTCTAGTTTTCCTTTTTCATTATAAAACTCCTCACTCATTACTTGTTTAGATTTGTTATGATAGTAAACCCATTTACCAACATAGGTTTTACCTTTCATATTACCTTCGCTAATAAGATTTTTTGTAGAAGAAAAGAATTTTACTTTCGCTAAATCACTTGTTTCACTAAACGTCCTTGTTGCTGTAAGTACAGCTTTACCGTCTATATTTTTATAAAATTTAAAAGTTCCTTTTTCTTTTCCGTGATTAAATTCACCTTCGTAACGTAATACTTTTGTATTATTAAAATTCTTTTTCCAAATACCGTGACGCTTACCATTAGCATCCATTTGGTTTATACTTTGTGCAAATGTAATTGTTGAAATTAATGTAATTATTACAACTAAAATTTTATTCATTTTTATAGATTTTTATGACTATTAAAATAATATAGCGCTACTTTATTTAACGTTTACTATAGAGTCAAATTGTACTAAACAAAAAAGCTGCCAAACTTAATATTTAAGAGGCAGCTTTTTTTAGTATAATATATTTTATTTTTTATTGCGTTTTTGAGCTTGCTTTTGTTGCTCTGCCTGCTCCATCATTTCTTTCATACGTTTTTGAAAACGGTTTTCCTTTTTAGGCTTTGCTTTATTTGCTTGTATTCCTGCAAGGATTTTTTCTTCATCTAAAATAAAATTCTTGATTACTAATAAAATTCCAATACTAATTAAGTTTGAAATAAAGTAGTATAAACTTAATCCTGATGCATAAGAATTAAAGAAAATAATCATCATTATTGGTGCAAAGTAAATCATGTACTTCATCATCTTAGCCATATCTGGCATACCCTCTTGCTGTGGTGCAGACATTTGTTGTTGTCCTGTTGTTAACTTCATATAGAAGAAAATTGCAATACCAGCTAAAATTGGAAATAAACTAATATGATCACCATAAAATGGAATACTAAAACCATCAGGAAACTTGTAAATAGAATCGAATGATGATAAATCGTCTGCCCAAAGAAACTTCTTTTGTCTTAATGCAAATGCTGTTGGAAAAAACATGAATAGTGCGTAAAACACTGGCATTTGTATTAAAGCTGGTAAACATCCTGCTAACGGACTTGCTCCTGCTTTATTTTGAAGCGCCATTGTTTCTTGTTGCGCTTTCATTTTATTGTCTTTATGCTTTTCGCGAATAGCATCTAACTCTGGTTTTAAAATTTTCATTTTCATTTGCGACAAATACTGCTTGTACTGTACAAAAGACATAGATAATTTTATTAAAACCGTCATGACTATAATAGCTATACCATAAGGTAAAAACGAACTTAAAAAGCTAAATAATGGTACAAATAAGTATTTGTTAATCCAACCAAAAATTCCCCAACCAAATGGAATACTTTCTTCTAAGTTTTTATCGTATTTTTTTAATATTTTACTATCTGTAGGACCATAATATAAACCTAAACTTTCGTTTATTTCGTTTCCATTTAAGGCTAATGCTGTTTTAGCAGAAAATTGCTTTGTAAATACGGTATCTATTTCTTCATCTTCTACTAAATCTTTAGATGTTAGAGCTACAGATTTAAATTGCTTATCTGTTGTAAGTATAGAACTAAAAAAGTGCTGTCTAAACGACATCCAATCCATATCTTCTTCTACCTCATCATCTTCACCACCTTGTGATAATTTATCTATTTTACCATCATCGTGCTGGTATGTTAAACGTGTGTAACGATTCTCGTAAGAGATACTCTCGTCATGTCGATATGCTTTTTGTTCCCATTTTAAATTAACTTCTTGCGAGCTGTTAATTTCGCTACTTAAGCCTTGAGATTGAATTGTGAAATCAATCATATAATCATTTGGCTTAATAATGTATTTGTATTCTAAAAACTTAGTTTCTGAAACTTTTAGTTTCATAGAAACTATAGTATTCTCACCGTTTTTAGTTTTTGTTGGTTGAAAGTATAAGTCTTGTGTATTTAGAATACGACTATCTGTAGTACCAAAATTAATATTAAAACTTGCGTTTTTATCTTTTACTAGGTATATAGGAAGCGAATCGTAATCTACAAACTTATTAAGTTTAACTTCTGCTAAATGCCCACCTTTATTAGAAAATTTTAATTGTAAAACACCATTATCTACAACAGTTTCACCTTCTTGAGCGAAATAAGAAAATGCGCCTAATTTATTTTGAAGTGCTATTTTTCTTAACGAGTCTCCTTCTGTGGTGTTTGAAAAATCTTGAGCTGTGGTAACTTTTGTGTCATTTTGTGCAGCTGCTGCTTTAGCTTTATTTTCTACATCAATTTGAGCTTGTTTTGCTTTTTCTTCTGCTTCAAGCTCTTCTGGTGTTGGCTGGTTTTGCCACATCATGAATAATAAAATACCAAATATAAGTACGAAGCCTATAATCGATTTTACGTCTAATTTCTTTTCTTCCATATTATTTTTGTCTTTCGACCCAGCTAAAATTTATTTTAACCTTAGTATTAATGTTGGTTTATTTCGCAAACAACCTGTTAGATTTAATAAAACCTTACAGGTTGTTTAATATAAGGACCACTTCAAAAAGTAATCCGTTATTGTTTTTGTGCCATAGTGACACGTTTTTTATTTCTTTTTATTGTGCTGTTGCGCTGCTTTTACAAATGCTACAAATAATGGATGCGGATTTGCAACTGTACTTTTATATTCTGGATGGTACTGCACACCTACAAACCACGGATGATTTGTAATTTCTATAATTTCTACTAAACCAGTTTCTGGATTTAAACCAGTAGCCTGCATTCCCTTTTCTTCTATTTGTTTTTTATAAGCACTATTAAACTCGTAACGGTGTCTGTGACGCTCTTCTATAATTTTAGAATTATAAACACTATCTACAATACTATCTTTTACAATTTCACAATCCCAAGCACCTAAACGCATAGTTCCACCTTTATCTGTAATAGTCTTTTGCTCTTCCATTAAGTTTATTACAGGATGCTTAGTTTCTGGATTCATTTCTGTAGAATTAGCATCTTCTAGACCTAGAACATTTCTAGAAAATTCTATAACTGCCATTTGCATACCTAAGCAAATACCTAAAAACGGAATATTATTTTCACGCACGTATCTTACTGCATCAATTTTACCTTCTATACCACGTTCTCCAAATCCTGGTGCTACTAAAACACCGTCTAAATGTGATAACATTGCTTTTGCATTATCGCCATTTAAATACTCAGAGTGTACAGACTCTACATTTACTTTTACTTCATTTTCTGCTCCTGCATGTATAAATGCTTCAAGTATAGACTTGTAAGAATCTTGAAGTTCTACGTACTTACCAATTAAACCTATTGTAACCTCTGAAACTGGGTTTTTATGTCTTTGTAAAAACTCATTCCACTGGTCTAAGTTTGGTACATTACTTTCTAAATTTAATTTCTTTAAAACAATAGTATCAAGACCTTGTTCTAGCATTAAGTTTGGCACATCGTAAATTGTTGATGCGTCTATAGATTGTATAACAGACTCTTTAGTTACATTACAAAAACGCGCTAATTTATCGCGTAAATCTTCTGGTAATTCATGCTCTGTACGGCAAACTAAAACATCTGCCTGCACACCACTTTCCATTAATGTTTTAACAGAATGTTGCGTTGGTTTTGTTTTTAACTCACCTGCGGCAGATAAATATGGCACTAAAGTTAAATGAATAACTAAAGCGTTATGTTCTCCTAATTCCCATTTTAATTGTCTTACAGCTTCAACATAAGGTAAAGACTCTATATCACCAACAGTACCACCAATTTCTGTAATTACAATATCGTAATCACCAGAGTTACCAAGAATCTGGATACGGTTTTTAATTTCGTCTGTAATATGAGGAATTACCTGTACAGTTTTACCTAAAAACTCACCACGACGTTCTTTATCTATTACACTTTGGTAAATTCTACCAGTAGTAACGTTATTAGCTTGGCTAGTAGGAACGTTTAAAAAACGCTCATAATGGCCCAAATCTAAATCTGTTTCTGCACCATCATCTGTAACATAACATTCGCCATGTTCATAAGGGTTTAGAGTACCAGGATCTACATTAATGTATGGGTCTAGTTTTTGAATTGTAGTTCTATATCCTTGAGCTTGTAGTAGTTTAGCTAAAGAGGCTGCAATAATGCCTTTTCCAAGAGATGATGTTACGCCACCGGTAACAAATATGTATTTAGTTTTAGTTGTCATTGTACGTTGTTAAACGCGAGCAAATTTACGATATTTTATGGAAGTTCTAAGCGTTTAAACTTTTTATTTTTTAAGCTCTTATAGTGACAGATTTTATTACAGATGATGTTTAAAAAATGGTTTTTAGAAAAAAAACAATATATTAGATTTGTGCTTACCAATTATATTTTAATAACGAAGTGATAAAAATCAAGGCCTATGAGTAGTTTATCAAACATTAAAACTGAAATTGAAAATTATAAAAACACGTCTAATTTAACCGAGTTACAAATTGTAGAAAAACTCAAAAATTATTATTTTAATAAGCGTGTATCTGAAAATTTAAAACTTTACAAAAAAGGGAAGAAAAAAGTTAGTGACATTACTAAAGATTTAAAAATGTCTCCCAGAAAATTTTATGCTATTCTAGAAAAGAAAAACATACAGCATAAAAAATACAACAAAAAACGTGAGAGTTAAATTTAATTGAGATTAAACAATCTCTTATGGTTTAGGAAAATTTTTTTGAATATTTCGCACCAAATTTTCTATACCATTTAACTTTAGCGTGTAAACGGTTTCTAGCATTTCGCCTAATTTTCCTTTAGGAAAACCTTTACTATGATACCAAACGATATAATATTCTGGTAAATCTATAAGGTATCTGTCTTTATATTTACCATACGGCATTTTAGTATGTGCAAGTTTTACTAAAAACTTTGGATCTGGCTCAAGCATAATTAATCTACTTTAAATTTCTGCAAGCGTTTAAGTTCTTTTGCAACAAAAGTAGACCATTTTACTTGACCTTCATTATCCATAGAATAGTTGCTTTCTGTATCGTATTTATTTTGCATATCTGCCAAACTTGTATTTGTTTGGTTGTGTAATGTGTTTAATACTTCGGTTATGTTAGAATTTACTTCTAGTTTAGACAATTTCTCTCTAAAGTAACGTGCATGAAGTTCGGTAATATCAAAATGGAGTTGTTCATGTGCTAAAACATGATTATCTACACTTTCTTTTTTATACCATGAATGTTCTGGGTAAAAATGAGCAAACACTTCACTTTTAAAACCTATTACACCTCGTGTTGAAGACCTTTGTACAGAATAACCAAAGGTAATACCAGAAGCTGTTATAGCTACTGCCTCTGTACTTTTATCTGGCTTAGCTTTAAAATCCTGCCAATTTAATTTGAAGTTTTCTTTCCAAGCAACACCTTTTGAATCTTGTTGAAAACATAAGAATACAGCCAAAAAAACAAAGCATTTATACATAAAATATATTTACTAAAATTAATGTAAAAACGCTTTTTAATATCTGTTTATTGCTTAACCTCGTCTATTTGTAAATTGTTATACCTAACAATATAAACGCTATCGTTATAAAAACCACCAAATAATTTTTTCTTGTAAGAAAATTTATTTTCAATATAAGATGTTAGTGGTGCTTCAATAACAGACTTATAAATATCTTGAGATGAAACCATACGTAATACAACATCCATTGTTAAATCGAAACCTCTTATAGCGTAAGTATTAGGTGAAGTATTATATTTTGCTTTATAATCTTTTATAAATTTAAGATTAGACTCTTCATTTACAATTTTAGATATTGAAGGATATGTAAATTTAAGATTGGACAAATGATAATTTGAAACCTCTTCGTATTCAAAAGCTTTATTGTGGTTAGTTGTTGTTAAAATAATTTCGGTTTTATCTTGTAGTAATGCATTTAACATACTTGATACATTAGACACAAAATTTGGGTTATCTGTTTCTAAAAACACAACATTTTTTCCAGGTTTTATAACATTAAGTAAATCCTGCTCTATTATATAATGTGCATCTTTTTTAGTTTTTTTATCTAACCTTGAACTAACTAGTTTTGCATTAGTAAAGTTAGATTTTAGCATAGTGCTTTTTGCCTTATGTTTTATATCTGAAATTATAATAACCTGTGCTGTAGAGTCTGCAATAAAATAATCTATAATCTTTTTTTCCATATTATCTTCACTTGGTCTTGATTGAAATACATTATTGCCAAGATTTACAGATTTTGTTATGGGTGAAATTACAGGTACATTTCTTGTTTCTAAAGCAGCTGCTACAGCATTAAAATTTTTAGGGAATAATGGACCTATTACAGCATGTGTATTAGAGAAATCATTATTTCTCACTAAAGCTGTTGTATGACTTAATCTATTTTGAGTATCGTAAACATCTACTTTTAAATTAACTCCTAATTTTTTTAACGAATCGAATGCCATTAATACTCCAGAGTAAAAGTCTAAAGTTAAGGCTAATGCTCTACTGTTTTTTATTTTTTGTTTTGCATCGAAAATAGAATCTGTATTCACAGAGTTTAATTGAAACGGTAACATAATAGCTATGTTTTTAGTTTCTGTATCTAAAATTGCATTTTCTAACTTATTTATTTGATGCACATTATCTACAACATCTGTGTTATTATTTGCCTGAGTTGCTTGTGTTGCGCCATTATATGGAATTTTTAAAACCATACCTTCTTTTAAACCAGATTCTGCTAATCCTGGGTTTAAACGCTCTAATTCGCTTTGCTCTAAACCAGTATTTATTTTTAATCTATAAAATCCCTCTTTTGCTTTTACTGTATAATAACTATACATTTCGTCTACTTGCTTTACATTAGCAGCATCAAGATTTGGAACATTAATTTTTTGCCCTGGTTGTAAAACTTCTGAAAGATTAGGGTTTAAGGCTTCTAATTCTGGAACAGTAATACCGTATTTGTAAGCTATTCTCCATTTACCTTCTTTTGGTAAAACTGTATACTGTACTATTGGTGAATTTACTTCTTTTTCTATTACTTTTTTAAAAACTGGGATTTGTAATTTATCTCCTTTTCTTAAATTATTGGCATATAAAAACGTATTGTATTTTTTAATTTCGGCCTCTGTAACATTATATTTTTTAGATAAACTATACAGTGTTTCTTTACGTTTTACTTTGTGTTTTTTGTAACCGGTAAGCTCTTTTACTTCCTGCGTTTTTTCAATTTTATTTAAACCTGTAGTATTTGTTGGTTGTTTTGTATTACTATTACCGGGTTTTACACCTCCAGTTTTCATGATAATTAAAACAGTATTTTTTTTAATACCGTTTTTAGCATCTGGATTAAGTTCTAATATATGACTTTTTGTTACTTTATACTTTTTAGCAATAGTTTCTATGGACTCTCCAGATTTAACTTTATGCGTCATGTAATTTTGCGCCTTTGCAGATGAGCAACTAAAGCAAATAACTAGTGTAAAGATGTATAGTATGTTTTTCATGTAAAAAAACTTAGTTTTATTTTAAATATTGAAATGTGCCTTTGTGTTTTAACTTTTTATAGTTTACACAGAACGACAAATTAGTGTTTTTATTTAATATTCAATTATCATTCCAAAAAAAAACAGCCATATTTGGTATGCTGCGTTAGTGATGGAGGCTTTGTTGAAGCTCCTCGCAGAGAGCGACTGCCGAGAGCACGACCAAACCATGCTTTTTTTGCATGGCTTGGTAACGCCCAATTTATTTTATTCCCACTCGATTGTTGCTGGTGGTTTTGAGCTAATATCGTAAACAACTCTATTTACTCCTTTTACTTTATTTATAATATCGTTACTGGTTTTTTGTAAAAACTCATATGGTAGGTTTACCCAATCTGCCGTCATACCATCTGTGCTTTCTACTGCTCTAAGTGCGACGCATTTTTCGTAAGTACGTTCGTCTCCCATAACGCCAACACTGTTTACTGGTAGTAAAATTGCGCCTGCTTGCCATACTTTATCGTATAGTCCTGCGTCTCTTAATGCGTTTATAAATACAGCGTCTACTTCTTGTAATATTCTTACTTTTTCGGCCGTTATATCGCCTAATATTCTAATGGCTAATCCTGGTCCTGGAAATGGATGACGACCTAATAATTGCTTATCCATACCCATTGATGCTCCTACACGACGAACTTCGTCTTTAAAAAGCGCTTTTAGTGGCTCGACTATTTTAAGTTTCATAAAATCTGGCAGACCGCCAACATTATGATGACTTTTTATTGTTGCACTTGGTCCGCCTGTTGCACTCACACTTTCTATTACATCTGGGTAAATGGTGCCTTGTGCAAGGTATGTAACGTCTTGTATTTGGTGTGCTTCGTCATCGAACACTTCAATAAATACGCGACCTATGGCTTTACGTTTTTCTTCTGGGTCACTTTTTCCTGCTAATGCTACAAGAAAACGTTGTGATGCGTCTACGCCTTTTACATTTAATCCCATGCCTTTGTATTGCTCAAGTACATCGGTAAATTCGTTTTTACGTAATAAACCGTTATTTACAAATATGCAATATAAGTTTTCGCCAATGGCTTTATGTAATAGCATTGCTGCTACAGATGAGTCTACGCCTCCAGATAAACCTAAAACAACTTTATTGTTGCCTATTTTAGCTTGTAAGGCTTCTACTGTTTCTTCTACAAATGCATTTGGTGTCCAGTCTGGATTTACATTTGCAATATTTACTAAAAAGTTTTCTAATAGTTGTTTACCATCTGTAGAATGGTATACTTCTGGATGAAACTGTATCGCGTATGTTGTTTCGTTTTCTATTTTATATGCTGCATTTTTTACATCATGCGTACTTGCCAATAATTTACCGTTTGTTGGTAAAGTTTTTATGGTATCGCTATGGCTCATCCATACTTGACTTCCTGCTGTTATGCCTTTAAAAAAAGCATCGTCTTCTACAAAACTTAGGTTTGCTCGACCGTATTCTCTAGTATTAGATTCTGCTACTTCTCCACCAGAAAAATGTGCTAAATATTGTGCACCGTAACATACTGCAAGCATTGGTTTTATGCCGCGAATGCCTTTTAACTCTGGATGAAAAGCGTCTTGAGATCTTACAGACATTGGGCTTCCTGAAAGGATAACTGCCTTGTAGTCGTCTAAATTGGTTGGTATTTTATTAAATGGGTGTATTTCGGAATAGATGTTAAGTTCTCTAACTCTGCGCGCAATTAGTTGTGTGTATTGCGATCCGAAATCTAAAATAAGTACTTTGTCGTGTTGCATGTGCAAAAGTAATAATTGCATTTAAAATTTAAGAACCTCTTTCCTAATTTTTTTTCTAAAATGTTAACACGGTAAATTCTCCTTGTAAAGGCTCTAAATGTTTTATTAGATTTGGAATTAAATTTTCTCCAAATTCTAAATACAACTCGCTAAAATTTGTGTTTCGTTCTTGTAAACTTTTATTAGGAAATAGTTGATTTTGAAGATCTGTAATACGTTCTATTTGATCTTTTAATTTTCTCTTTTGTGCCGTAAGTAAGCGTTTCTCTAGGTTTTCTAACCCGTTAATTTGCTTTTTTTCTTGTGCGGCAACTGCACCTAGAAAAGATTTATCGGTTTTTTTTGCTAACTCGTAAAGCGTTTCAAACTGTGTTTTTAAATGATTTACTTGTGTTGAAAAATCGATATCTATATTAGAAATTTCTCTTACTTTTTTATTTATAAAAGATTCTCTTTTTAGAAAAATATCTTCATTAGATATATCTAATCTTTTTAATTTATTTGCTTGTTGCTGTGTTTGTATTAAAACCGAATTACGCAATAATAACATAGGAAACACTACACCATTAGCTTTAAAATTAGATTTTAATTGAAACCAATATGCTAACTCACCGCCACCGCCAATGTAACAAAGGTTTGGTAAAATTATTTCTTGATAAAGTGGTCTTAAAATTACATTGGGACTAAAGCATTCTGGCGCCTCATTGAGGTGTTGTATTATTTCACTCTTACTCCAAGTAATATTAGTATTTAAGACTTTGAAACTATTATTATTAAAAACAATACGTTCTCTTATATTTTTTGTGATATAAAATAGGTTTATCTCTCTTGGGTTTACTTGTATTTTATAATCTTGAGATAATGCTTCTATTTGCTTATTAACCTTGCTTACGTTTTGATAAGAGATTTGTTGTGTTAATTCTTTTTCTGCATAAGGAATAAAGAGGTTTTTTAGCGCTCTGTTATTTGCTTCTACTACAACTAAACCATAATCTTTAAACAACTCATTTGCTAAATAAAATGTAGCTTGAGCTAAAGTCTCATGCTCTAAATAAGCACTTTTAAAAAGTGTTTTTAAACGGTCTGCATTTTTACCAATACCTAATTCTTGAGAAAAAATTTCTAAAACTGCATCTAAACCATTTGTATCTAATTCACCAACGGCACCTGATGCTTCACGGTTCCATTGTATTTTTTTTCCTTTAAAATTAAAGTAGTTTATTTCATCAAAATCATGATCTTCTGTTGCCATCCAATATACTGGCACAAAATTATTTTCGGGAAATTTAGCTTTTAAAGTTTTTGCTAAATTTATTGTAGACACTATTTTGTGTAAAAAATAAAGTGGTCCAGTAAATAAATTTAATTGATGTCCTGTTGTTACGGTAAAAGTGTTGCTTTGTCTTAAAGATTCAATATTATCTATTGTAGCTTGAGAAGCTTCTACCATTTTATAGTTTTCACTTAAAACACTTGTTAAAACGGTACGTGTTTCTTGGCTAAATGCCGAGGCTTTCTCTTTTATTTGTTCTTGAAAATTTTCAAGATTTGGAAAACGATTGTAAAATGGCCTGAGCGCTTCTGCTTCGGCTAAATAATTACAAATTAGTTGTGAAAAATATCCTGTGGATTTATAAGAGAGATTGTATGATGGCATAGTTAATAGAAAATCTAGTGTAAAGATAAGGCTCTTTACACTATTGTTTGTCTTAAAATTAACTTAAAAATTGTATGAAACGCTCTTAATAATTAGCTATAAACAAGTTGTAAATGCAGCTAATTAAGCTGTTACAACTTCACCATACAAATCAAAATCCTCAGCTTCAATAATTTTTACCGTTGTGTATTCTCCTGTTTTTAAATACACTGTTTTAGCATCTATTAAAACCTCATTATCTACATCTGGAGAGTCAAATTCTGTACGACCAACAAAGTAGTTTCCTTCTTTTCTATCGATAACTACTTTAAATTCTTGACCTATTTTTGCTTGGTTTAATTCCCAAGAAATTTGAGATTGAATTTCCATTATTTCATTTACACGTTGCATTTTCACTTCTTCTGGAACATCGTCTTCTAAATTAAATGCATGTGTGTTTTCTTCGTGAGAATATGTAAAACAACCTAAACGCTCAAATCGCATTTCGCGAACCCATTCTTTTAGTTCTTGAAAATTTTCTTCGGTTTCACCAGGATATCCAGCAATTAGAGTTGTACGAATTGTCATTTCTGGAACTTTAGCTCTAAACTCTTTAAGTAGTTTTGTGGTTTTTTCTTTTGTAGTACCACGACGCATACTTTTTAATATATTATCGCTAATGTGTTGTAACGGAATATCTAAATAATTACAAATTTTTGGTTCGCGTTTCATTATATCTAATACATCCATTGGGAATCCTGTTGGGAATGCATAATGTAAACGAATCCACTCGATACCTTCAACTTTTACTAAGTTTTCCAATAACTCTGCAAGGTTTCGTTTTTTGTATAAATCTAAACCGTAGTACGTTAAATCTTGAGCAATAAGTATTAATTCTTTAACGCCATTGGCTGCTAATTTTTCTGCTTCGGTTACTAAATCTTCAATTGGTGTACTTTTATGCTTTCCTCTCATTAAAGGAATTGCACAAAAACTACAAGGTCTATCGCAACCTTCGGCTATTTTTAAATACGCATAGTTTTTTGGTGTTGTTGTTAAACGCTCACCAATAAGCTCGTGTTTATAATCTGCACCTAAAGCTTTTAATAAACCTGGTAATTCTGTAGTACCAAAATATTGATCGACATTTGGTATTTCCTTTTCCAAGTCTGGCTTATATCTTTCAGATAAACATCCTGTTACAAAAACTTTATCTACATCACCATCTTCCTTTTTTTGCATGTACTCCAAAATGGTGTTCACACTTTCTTCCTTTGCATTATTAATAAAACCACATGTGTTTATTACAACAATATTTCCTTCTTGTTCATGTACAACTTCTTTGCCATTGGCTTTAAGTTGTCCCATTAACACTTCGCTATCGTAAACATTTTTACTACAGCCTAGTGTTATTACATTAATCTTGTTCTTTTTAAGTGATTTTGTTCTCATACTCTTTTTTCCATATTACTGGAAATACCATTTAGTGATACTATTACATTTTCGGTCTGCAAAGATACGTAATGATTTGAGATTGACAGTCGTTGATTATTATTTATCTATTAATTATACTGTTTTGGAGCTATACGTGCTTTTGAAGCTTGCTCGTAAGCATATGTCCAATTAAGTAAATCTAATTCTTTTTGTGGTTTTGTAATAAATGTTAAACCTTTTGGTTCGCCGTTTTTACTATAACCCATTGGTACTGTTATAGCAGGATATTCTGCGACGGCTGCATAGCCAGCATGATAGTTATTAATTGAAACGAACCCATCTAAATTATGCTTTTTAATAGGCTGTAAAAAATAACTTCTTCCATTAAATTTGAGTGTGCGTTTTATTTTTGTGAACGCTGTATTAGTTGCTTTATCTTCTACAACACCTTTAAATAAAGACTGGCCATAAGGTGCATTAAGTAATGAGTCTTGGTTATTATACTTTATAATATCACTAACTGAGCTTAAATTTAAATTTGGGTTTGCATATTTTTCAAGATACTCTGGTAAATCGTTTTTCATATCTAAATTTAGCAGTCTTAAAAAATCTGGTAATTCAATTTCTGGTTCTTCAATTTCTATTATTGTAGCACCTTGTGCTTTTAAAACTGTTAACGCATTGGAATACAAACTATCTTTTAATAAGCGTTTGTAAGCACCTAATCGTTTTCCTTGTAAGTCTTTTTTATTATAATTATTAGAGTAAAAACCATTAATCAAATCGGTTTTTATAGATTTAGAATCTTTTGCATCATAACCTAACATAGCGTCTAAAACAATTGCATTATCGGTAACATTTTTTGTAATTGGTCCAGCTGTATCTAAAGTTAAAGAAATAGGTATTATTCCTGTTCGACTTAATAAGCCAATAGTTGGTTTTAAACCAACTACTGAGTTTTGACTTGCTGGAGATAAAATAGAACCTGAAGTTTCACTACCTATTGCTGCAACACAAAAATTTGCAGCTACCGCAACACCACTACCAGAACTAGAACCACCAGTATCTATTATTCGTCTTCCATAAGGATTTAATGTTTGACCACCAACGGCACTGTAACCGCTTGGGCAATCGCCACAAAAGAAATAAGCCCATTCACTGAGGTTAGCTTTACCTAAAATTATAGCGCCATGGCTTTTTAAACGCTCAACAATAAAAGCGTCTTCGGTTTGGTTATTAGATAATGCAATTGCGCCAGCAGTTGTAGCCATACCTTTTGTGTTAATGTTATCTTTTAACAAAATTGGCATACCAAATATTGGATGACGCTCGGCTGTAGTTTTTATTTCGGCATCTGCAATTTTAGCTAATTCAATGGCATTTGGATTTATTGCTATAACAGAATTTAAACTTAATTCATTTTCTCTGTCAAACTGGCGTATTCTGTACAAATAAAATTTCACCAATTGCTCATAACTTAACTTGCCTTCTCTTATGTTTTTTTGAATTATTGGTATATTTTGTTCTAGTATAAGTGGCTTTAAAGCATCGTAATTTACTTGATTAAAACCAATAAGTGACTCGTTAATATCTTTCCAAAGTGTTTCGTTTTTTAAAAATTTAGAATCTAAAACTTTAAACTCTCTAAAATCTTTTATTGCAACTGCCGAGTCTGATTTCTCTTCAATTTCATTAACTTTAATGTCTGTTTTCTTTACTTCTTTACAATTATTTAGTAAGAAAATTGTTATTAAAATAAATAGTATGTTTTGTTTCATTTTTTAAATTTTATTTAAAAATACAAAACGCAACTTAAAGTTTTAGGTTTTAAACCTTATTCTATCTTTTAAGTCTTATTAATTAAAACGAATACAAATGAAAAAATTCTTCTTTTTTATATTAAGCATTGTTTTTATTTCTAGTTGCTCTACAGAAAATTCTGAAAACCAAAATGAAACTATAAACCCAACAACTACTGAAGCTTTTTATTTTCCACCAAATGATAGTGAGAAATGGGAAACTACAGACGCTTCAGCATTAAATTGGAACGTTAATGCTACTCAAGAACTTTCAAACTTTTTAGAGATAAATAACACTAAAGGTTTTATAATACTTTACAAAGGAAAAATAGTTATAGAAAATTATTTTAACAACCATGATGCTAATAGCAATTGGTATTGGGCAAGCGCAGGAAAAACTTTAACTACAGCCGTTTCTGGCATTGCAGAAGACCAAGGCATTATTAATATAAATGATAAAGTTTCACAGTATTTAGGTACTGGATGGACAAGTGCTACTTTAGATAAAGAAGACTTAATTACTTGTAAACATTTATTATCTATGTCTTCTGGACTTGATGATACTTTAGGAGACTCTACTTCACCAGAAAACTTACAATATATTGCTGATGCTGGAAGCCGTTGGGCTTACCATAATGTTTATGTGAAAATGCAGGATGTTATAGCTCAAGCTAGTAATCAAGATTGGAACTCATATTTTAATTCTAATTTAAAAAACAGAATAGGCATGAATGGTGCTTGGTTACCACTTGGAGATCTAAATGTATATTGGAGTAACACGCGTAGTATGGCTAGGTTTGGTTTATTAATTGCCGCTAACGGTAAATGGGAAAACACACAAATTGTATCTGCCAATTTTTTAAGTGAGGCCACACAAACAAGTCAAAATATTAACGAAGCTTATGGCTATTTATGGTGGTTAAATGGAAAATCTAGTTATCACCTACCACAAAGTCAACTAGAATTTCCCGGAAGTTTAGTGCCTAATGCACCAAACGATATGTATTGTGCTTTAGGCAAAAACGACCAAAAAATTTATATTGTTCCAAGTAAAGATTTAGTAGTTATTAGAATGGGAGACGCTGCAGATGATGAAAACTTTGCTTTGTCATCGTTTGATAATGATTTATGGGAAAAAATTAATCTAGTAATTAATTAACTCCTCTTTATTAAACTCACAACAACTAACTAACAGTCAGAAACTTAAAATTTACAACCTTTATAGTTATGTTAATTACAACAAAACCATACATTAATAAAGTTAATTTTCTTTTGTAGAAAAATAATAAGTTTAGCTATATTCACGCACTAAACTTAATCAATATGAAAAAAATTACCTTATTACTAGCAGTATCTCTGCTAATTTTTGGATGCTCTAGCGACGACAGTCCAAACGAAGAAAACCAACAAAATAGTTGTGCCTTACCTGTTAATTTATCTGTACAAAATTTAACAAATACAACTGCGTCTTTTAACTGGGATGTAAGCATAAGCTCTTCTTTATACCAAGTAGAATATGGTACTTTTGGCTTTTCTCAAGGTAGTGGAATAACTTTAACCGTTCCTGACACTTACACATCTGTACAAAACTTACAACCACAAACACAATATAGCTTTTATACTCGCGTATTTTGTAATGAATCTCAAACTTATAGTAATTGGGCAGGACCATTTTCGTTTGTTACATTAGACAGTAATCCTTTTTGTGAGGACCCAACTAATTTTACAGAAGATGTTTATCCAGACTCTATAACGCATAATAAAATAGATTTATATTGGAGTTCACCAAGTTCTGGAGGATCTGAAATACAATATGGAGTACAAGGTTTTAACTTAGGTAGTGGCACTACACAAATTGAACCAGATTTTTATGATCAATCTGCATCTATAAACAATTTAAACTCTGAAACAACTTATGATTTTTATGTAAGAAATGTTTGTGAAGACTCTGGATTTAGTTCATGGGTTGGACCAGTTTCTATCACAACTTTAAACGAGCCATCAAACCCTAATTGTATAGATCCATTTAATTTTACATCTACTTCATCTGGAACAAATAATGATGGAAGTAAATATTTTGATTTTACTTGGGATTACGAAAGCTCTCAAAACAGTTGGGAAATAGCTATTGTTGAAGCAGGAACTGCTTTTAATACTAGTAGTGTAACTGCTACTTCTTTTTCTCCTGTAAGGGTAAGTTATGGCGGTGTTACTTCTGGACAAGCTTATGATTTTTATATACGATCTAATTGTGGTGGAACTAATGGTTTTAGTGATTGGGTTGGCCCAATAACAGTTACTGCTCAATAGTATTTAAAACAATAACTCATAAAAAAAAGCCTTCGAAATAAATTTCGAAGGCTTTTTTTTATAGAATTTTGTTACATATTTTTTCTATTTAAAGAAAGAGTCTACAAACTCGTATTTATTAAATACCTGCAAATCTTCAATACCTTCACCAACACCAATATATTTTACTGGTATTTGAAATTGATCACTAATACCAATTACAACGCCACCTTTTGCTGTGCCATCTAATTTAGTAACTGCTAATGATGTTACTTCTGTAGCTGCTGTAAATTGTTTAGCTTGCTCAAATGCGTTTTGTCCTGTAGAACCATCTAAAACTAGTAATACATCATGTGGTGCATCTCCTATAACTTTTTGCATTACACGTTTTACCTTGGTTAACTCATTCATTAAATTAACTTTATTGTGTAAACGTCCTGCCGTATCAATAATTATAACATCGGCATCTTGAGAAACTCCAGACTCAAGTGCATCAAAGGCAACACTTGCTGGGTCACTTCCCATTTCTTGTCTTATCATTGGCACATCTACTCTATCTGCCCAAACTTGTAATTGGTCTATTGCTGCAGCTCTAAAAGTATCTGCAGCTCCTAATACAACTTTTAATCCTTGTTTTTTAAATTGATAAGCAAGCTTACCTATAGTTGTAGTTTTACCAACACCGTTTACTCCTACCACCATTAAAACATATGGTGTTTTTTTACCATTTTCTTGAGGTGGCAATGTTGGTATTTTATATTCTGTTTCTTCGCCAGAGTTAGTTTCACTTAATAATCCTGCAATTTCTTCTCTAAGAATTCTATTAAGCTCATCTGTACCTAAATATTTATCTTTAGCAACACGAGCTTCTATACGCTCAATTACTTTTAATGTAGTATTTACACCAACATCACTAGAGACTAATACTTCTTCTAAATTATCTAAAACATCGTCATCGACTTTAGATTTTCCAGCAACTGCTTTACTAAGTTTCCCTAAAAAACTAGTGCTTGTTTTTTCTAAACCTTTATCTAAGGTTTCTTTTTTTTCTGAAGAAAATATTTTTTTAAAAAAACTCATTGGCTGTTTTTTCTATTAAGTGTTAATTAAAATTTTAATAGCAATAGTCAAGCCTTAAATTTAAAACTGAAACATTGTCATTAATTATTGTAAAGTAACGTAATATTTTGACATTAAAAAAGCCGCTCTCTATTTAGAAAGCAGCTTAATAAATTGTACATATAGTAAAACTTATTTCTTGTTTAAGAAATCGTTTACTAAATCTGGTGCCATAATTTTTTCAACAAACATGTATGCTCCTGTTTTAGGAGATTTTTCCATTCTGATTGCTTTAGACAATCTCTTAGATCCTGTTTGTAACGATGCTACTGATTTCTTTGCCATAATTCTAAAAAATTATCTTAATTACTTAATTTCTTTGTGAACAGTCATTTTCTTTAAGATTGGATTAAATTTCTTTATCTCCATTCTATCAGGTGTGTTCTTTTTATTCTTAGTCGTAATATAACGAGAAGTTCCTGGTTGCCCAGAAGCTTTATGCTCTGTACATTCTAATATTACTTGTACTCTGTTACCTTTTTTTGCCATTGTAAAATTTCTTTTTTGTTATTTCCGCGCAAGCGAAAATCTCATCCTATATAGGCTATTATTTTATAAATCCTTTAGCTCTTGCATCTTTTAATGCAGCTGCGATACCAATCTTGTTGATTGTTTTTAAAGCAGATGTAGATACTTTTAAAGTTATCCACTTATCTTCTTCAGGAAGAAAAAAACGTTTTTTGATTAAGTTCGCGTTAAATTTACGCTTAGTCTTATTCATTGCATGCGATACGTTGTTTCCAACCATTGCTTTCTTTCCTGTAAGTTCACAAACTCTTGACATTACTTATAACTTTAAAATTGTTATTAAAATTCGAGGTGCAAATATATGAAATCTTTTAGTATTGACAATCTGTTTTTTATCAATTTTTAAAAATTTCTTTACTTAAAAGTTCTAAAGCCTTATTTACCGCCTTGTTTATAACCCTTAATCTATTATTTCCCAGCTCTAATTTTTGTGAAATTACTCCATTTTTTGATGCAAATGCAATAAAAACTGTACCAATTTCTGCTTGAGAATCTCCTTTTTCGGGTCCTGCATTACCTGTTGTAGCAATTGCAAAATCTGTTGCGTATAGTTTTTTGCATTGTACTGCCATTGCTTCTGCAACTTCTGCGCTTACTACTGAATGTTTATCTATTAATGCTTGTGAAACACCTAAAATATTTACTTTGCTTTGTGTTGCATAAGGTACAATAGCGCCTTTTAAATAGGCTGATGCTCCAGCATGTTGTGTAAATATTTGTGCTATTTGACCTCCTGTACAACTTTCGGCTATGGATAGTGTTTTATTGTCTTGGGTAAGTTTTTTTGCTATTACTTCTTCTAAATCACCTTCGTCTTCAAAACCTGTAAATATATCTTTTATTAATGGTAATACTGTATCTATTTGGGTTTCTATTTCTTTTAATAAAATGTCTTCGTCTAATCCAATTCCTGATAATCGCAATCTTACTTTACCTAAACTTGGTAAATAAGCTAATTTAATATAATGTGGTAATGTGTTTTCCCAAGATTCTATACGTGAGGCAATAATACTTTCTCCTACACCGTAGGTTAATAGCGTTTTATGTATAATATAAGGTCGTTCGTATTTTTCTTTTAGCCTAGGTATTACTTCTTTTACCATTAATTCTTTCATCTCAAAAGGCACTCCCGGCATAGAAATAAAGACTTTATCTTTTTTTTCTATCCACATTCCTGGTGCACTACCTACTAAATTCATTAATGGTTTTGCTTTTGATGGAATTAAGGCTTGATCTAAGTTTACTTGTTGTATAGGTTGCTTTACAAAGTCTCGCCAAAGACGCTGTATATTTTCTGTGACTTGAGCATCTCTAATTAAGGTGTCGTTAAAATACTCTGCTATGGTATGCTTTGTAATATCGTCTTTTGTAGGACCTAAACCTCCTGTAATAATTATTATATCTGCATTTTCTTCAGCTTCTGCTAATGCTTTTAATATATGAGATTTTTCGTCTTGAACAGAGGTTATTTGGTAAACCGAAATACCTATGGCATTTAGTGCTTTACCTATATATGCTGAATTTGTATCTACAATTTGACCAATAAGGATTTCATCTCCAATGGTAATAATTTCGGCTTGCATTTATAAACTAAAATCGCTTTTTATTTCTTTTGAAGCTTTTTCTATTGCTTCTAGCACAATTGCTAATTGTGGTTTTACATCTTCTCCTTCCTTTTTATACTTGCCCCAATCTTGTATTTCAATGAGTTTATCTAAAACTCCCAACTCAAAAACATCTACAGTAGGTTTCATTTTATGAGCGGTTTGGTAAGCTTGAAGCATGTTCTCATTTTCTACTGCTTGTTTTAAAAGTGCGGCATCGGCAGGAACTTCTTCTAAAAATGTTTCGGCTAATGCTAAAATAAAATCTTCGTCATTATCTGCAAGCTCACGTAGTCTATGTAATTTATAATATTTTTCCATTTTTATTTAACAGTTATAGAAAATAATTCTTGGTTTTCTATAAATCCTTTTAATTTATCATTAGCAACTACCTTGCCAACTCCGGCAGGTGTTCCCGTAAAGATAATGTCTCCAATCTTTAAAGTAAAATATTTTGACACATATTCGACGATTTCATCAATTTTCCACAACATTAGGCTCGTATTGCCTTGCTGTACTACTTTTTCATTCTTTTCTAAACTAAAATTAAGGTTGTTTAAATCTTCAAAATTTGATTTTGGAAGCCATTTTCCTACAACGGCAGCTCCATCAAACGCTTTTGCTTTTTCCCAAGGTAGTCCTTTTGCTTTTAAATTTGCTTGCAAATCACGCGCTGTAAAATCGATACCTAATCCTATTTCATTGTAATATTTATGTGCAAATTTTTTATCTATATACTTACCAACCCGATTTATTTTTACAAGTACCTCAACTTCATGATGTACTTCTTTTGAAAATTCTGGTATAAAAAACGGTTGTTTTTTTAATAGTATAGCGGTATCTGGTTTTAAAAACACAACAGGATCTGTTGGCTTTTCATTTTCCAATTCCTTAATATGGTCTGTGTAATTTCGTCCTATACAAATTAGCTTCATAACCGGTTTTAAATTTTATTATTAAAAGCTCTTAATTTAATAGCTGTGAGTACCTTTTTTGTATATAAAGGAAAATCTGCATTGAGTAACCAGCCAAAATATCCAGGTTCCTTATCTAATACATCTAGTACTTTTTTGCCTTTATGCTTACCAAAAGAAAAACATTCTTCGCCCTCTTTATTATAGTTTATAAATCCTGCAAAATCTGCAAACTTTTTATGCGAGCTAAACTCGGCTAAAAATTTAGCGTCGTTTTCTAAATCTTCATAACGATCTAATTGTGCTTTTAAAACTTCATAAGTTGCTAAAGTATCTGCTTCTGCAGAATGTGCATTTTCTAAGTTTTTATCACAATAAAATTTATAGGCTGCACTTAATGTACGCTGTTCCATTTTATGAAAAATAGTTTGTACATCAATTGCCACGCGTTTATTCATATCAAAATCCATATTTGCACGAAGCATTTCTTCTGCTAATAAAGGTATATCAAACCTATTAGAGTTAAATCCTGCCAAATCGCTATCTTTAATCATAACATTAATATCCTTTGCAAGTTCTGCAAATGTTGGCTCGTTTGCAACGCGTTCATCTGTAATACCATGTATAGCAGAAACCTCTGCTGGAATTGGCATTTCTGGATTTACCAACCAGGTTTTACTCTCTTTATTTCCGTTAGGAAATACTTTTAAAATGGAAATCTCTACTACTCTATCTTTAGAAATATTAATTCCTGTTGTTTCTAAATCGAAAAAACAAATAGGTTTATTTAGGTTTAATTGCATGTTTTGTAGTATGGTTTATGCAAATATAATTGTATTATGTTACTTTTACTTTGATTCTTTAAATTTTGAAGAGAATACAAACTACACACATTAAAGACTACAATAAAAATTATAATGAAAATACAATTTACCATATTTATTTTTTTACTAATTAGCGTATATAGTTTTGCGCAAAATGAACATAAATACGTTAAACTTACCGAAGAAAAAAAAAGGGAAACGCATAACACTTTATGCTAATAACACAGATTCTCTCTCGTATGACATTTTTTTAAAAGTAGATACTAAAGATTTTAGACGCAGTAGCACTAGACCTATTCTTAGAAATATTACTCCAAATAGCAAAATTAAACTACTAACATTAATACAATTAAATGGTACCGAAGGCAAGTACAACACTACTTTTATTGTTAATGAAGTGGCTTATGCTATTGAAGTAGAAAAAGACCACGAAGGTTTAGATTTTAAAATAGATGAAGCTTTAAAAGATAAAGAAGTAACACTTTACACAAAAAACGACTGTCTTATTTGCCCAGATACTAAACGTATTTTAAATAATAATAAAATTGCTTTCACAGAATATAACATAGATAAAGACAGCACTAATTATCTTAAAATTATTAAAGATTTTAAAAGCAACACAAACAAAAACTTTGATAATAAAATACCAGTTTTAAAAGTAGATACAGCCATTTACAATAATATAGAAAGTGTAGAAGATTTTATTACTGCACTACGAGAAGCGTTTAATTAAGAATAGAATAAAAATTAAAAATGAAAAATTTAAAAAACAAAAAAGCAATAATAACAGGAGGAAGCAGAGGTTTAGGTAGAGCTACAGCCATTGCTTTTGCTAAACAAGGTATTGATGTTGGTATTACAGGTAGAAATGAAGACACGCTTAAAGCTACCGTTGCAGAACTTAAAGGTTTAGGAGTTAATGCAGAATACGAAGTTTTTGATGTAGGTAATTATGAAGAGGTTAAAGCAAGTATAGACAACTTAATTAAAAAACTTAGCACAGTAGATATTTTAGTTAACAATGCTGGTATCGCTGCTTTTGGTACACTAAACGATATGCCTGTTGAAGAATGGAGTAAAATTATACAAACCAATGTTATGGGTATGTACTATGTTACAAAAGAGGTTTTACCTTATTTAATAGATAAAAACCAAGGTGATATAATTAACATCTCATCTACCGCAGGATTAAATGGTAATGCAACTACATCTGCCTATTCTGCATCTAAATTTGCAGTTATTGGTATGTCTGAATCTTTAATGAAAGAAGTTAGAAAAAATAATATTAGAGTTTGCACATTAACACCAAGTACAATAGCATCAGACATGTCTATAGATTTAGGTATAGCAGATAAAGACTCACAAGATAGTGTTTTACAACCTGAAGATTTTGCAGAGTTAATTGTTGCCGGTTTACAGCTACCAAGACGAGCAATGTTAAAAAGTGCTGCATTATGGTCTACAAACCCATAATATAAAATCTTTATTTATAAAAAAACACAGCTTAATGCTGTGTTTTTTTTTTGTTTTAATTAAAAATTAAATCTTTATATTTAAACTAACTTTTCACATACAGTTTAATACGCTATTATTCAATGAGTCTTCTTTTTTCAATTTTAATTGTTGGTATTCCAACTTACCTGTTTTTTAATTGGGTTTTAAAAAAATGGAATATTGGCAATAAAAGTAACAGAAAATTTATAGCTATTATTCCTGCTATATGCTTAAGTCCGCTACTATATATAAGTATAATTTACATATGGTTTTTTATAGCATCCTATTATCCAACAACAAATTTTAATAAAAATGAATGGCACACAAATACCACCGAAAGGTATAAAATGTCACAAGATATTATTGAAAGTGATTTGTTAATTGGAAAAACCAAAAAAGAGGTAAGCAATTTATTAGGAGACGATTTTTACATTTATAATAGCAACCATATTGCATACCAACTTGGTTTTGTTCCTGGCTTATTTAATATAGATCCAGATGTACTAGATATCTATTTTGAAAATGGAATAGTTGTAAAAGTTTCACAACACAAAACTTAATATTAAAACGAATTGCAAATAATTAATAAAGAAAAAATGAGAAAATTAATTGGCATATTTTTAATAGGAATTTTATTTACATCATGTAATTCTAAAACAACTACAGCACCTTCTAAATCTAAATTTTTAATTGATTCTCTTTACAGCGAAAGCTTTGGCAATTATAGAAAACACAATCTCTATTTACCAAAAGACTTTGACACCAAAAAAGATTACCCAATTATATATGCGACTGATGGTAATAGCAATTTAACAGATAAAAAAATATTATTAGACTCATTAATAGATAATAAAATAATTAAGCCTTTAGTTTTAGTAGCAAGTTTCTCTAACGGTAAAATTGCAGACAGTACAAGTATGACAATTGGTAATGGAAAAAGACACAATCTTACTTACAGGTATTTTGAATATGTAAATCAAGATTTCCCTAAAGACAATAAGTATCCACATTTAGAAAATACTTTTAAAAATCATTTAAATTACTTTAGTAAAGAATTAATTCAATACATAGAAAAAAATCTTGATCAAACCACAAACCGAGATGATAGATATTTTTATGGCGCATCTAATGGTGCAGGATTTGGCTTGAGTTTGCTAAATACTAACCCAGATTTAATAGGTACTTATCTTTGTTTTTCAACATTTGCCGGTGATATAAAATCTAATACTTCTTGGAATACTAATACTAAATATCCAAACCTCTATTTAAGATATGGAAGTGAAGAAACTTTTCTTGATGCTGATGCTAAGTTTTTAAAATTAAAATATGCCGAAACAAACTCCTTTATAGATGTTAAGAAATATAATGGCGGACATAATAATAAATTTTGGAAAAAAGAATTTACTAATATTATTACAGACATTTTAAAGTACGAATAAAACATGAGCCGTTTTAAAGAAATAACTAAACAATTATAATAATTAGAAATAATACACATTGCTTGTTATGCTATATATTATTTAAAACTTTTGATACTACAAATATTCCACAACAAATGCCTAACTAATTTCATATTATAAAATATATCTTAGGTACTGCCACATTAAATCTGGTTTAATTCTCAAAATGACACATATAAATGAATAAATAAAGTTCTATAAAACAAAAAAAAGCACAGTAATTAAACTGTGCTTTTTATATATAATAAGTAGTATAAATTATATTTCTCTATTAGAATCCCAAGCTTCCAAATAGTCTTTTACTGCTTTTACAAACTGCCCACCAAGTGCTCCATTTACAACTCTGTGATCGTAAGAGTGTGATAAAAACATTTTATAACGTATACCTATAAAATCGCCATCTGGTGTTTCTATAACTGCTGGCACTTTACGTATAGCACCTAAAGCTAAAATACCTACTTGTGGCTGGTTAATAATTGGTGTCCCCATAATACTACCAAATGTACCAACATTTGTTACAGTATATGTTCCGCCTTGTATATCGTCTGGTTTTAATTTATTATCTCTTGCGCGTCCTGCTAAATCGTTTACAGCTTTTGTCATGCCAACCAGGTTAAGTTGGTCTGCATTTTTAATAACTGGTACAATTAAATTCCCATCTGGTAAAGCTGCTGCCATACCTAGGTTTACGTTTTTCTTTTTAACAATTGTATCGCCTTGTAAAGAGATATTCATCATAGGAAAATCACGTAATGCTTTTGCAACGGCTTCCATAAATATAGGCGTAAACGTAAGGTTTTCGCCTTCACGTTTCATAAATTCTCCTTTTACTTTCTTTCTCCAGTTCCAGATATTTGTAACATCGGCCTCGATAAAACTTTGTACGTGTGCACTTGTTTGTACACTATCTACCATATGATGCGCAATAAGCTTGCCCATTCTAGTCATTTCTATAATTTCATCACCTTGTGCTGCTACAACTGGCGCTGGTTTTTTAGCTTCAGGTTTAGCAGTCTTAGCTGGTGCAGCTGCTTCTTGTGCAAGTTGAGAACCTCTATTTTTTAAGTAAGCTTGCATGTCTGCCTTAGTTACACGACCATCTTTTCCTGTTCCTGTAATAGCATCTAATTCGGCCTGATCAATACCTTCGGCTTTAGCCATATTTTTTACTAATGGAGAGTAAAAACGTTCGCCATTAGAACTTATTGGCGCTGCTGTTTCTTGAGCTTTAGTCACCGTTTTTTCAACCTCTGCAACTGCAGGTGCTGTTTTTTCTTCTACAACTTCTTCTGCTTTTGGTTCTGTAGCGGCTGTATTACCTTCACCTTCTGTTTCTATCACAGCAATGGTTTGGCCTACTTGTACCACATCGTCTACATTAAAAAGCACTTCTACTAAAACACCATCAACTTCACTTGGTACTTCACTATCTACTTTATCTGTTGCAATTTCTAAAACTGCTTCGTCTTGTTCAATAGTATCTCCAACTTCTTTTAACCATGAAGTAATCGTAGCTTCTGCTACGCTTTCTCCCATTTTCGGTAATTTTAGTTCAAATCTTGCCATATTAATAAAAAATGTGTCTTTTTATATTTTCAAAATGCAAAATTAATAAAAAATAGCTTATTTATCTGACTATTCATTATAATTTTGATTTTATTAACTCTATTATTTTGATACTTAAAAGTGTATCACTTCTCCTCTACTTTTTGAGGAATGACTTCCGAGTATAAAATTAGCGTTTTTTGGAAGTATTTTGAAAGTTAAATTTTTATTTTTTTCTGAAGTTTCCATTTCTTCAATAATCTTTTGAAAACTAATATAGTTAGCATCAAAAATCACCTGTGTATTGGCTTTTGCTTCCGTTATATTTTGAATTGATGATATCGGTTTTTTTAATTTTTCGGCTAAAACATCTATTTCCTTATTTGAAACTAATGCGTAATTTTCAGTTTTTACAACTACATCTTTTCCTTTATTGCCAAATATTCTTGCAGATTGTATGCCTAAAAAAACCAAAGCATCAAAAACTACATTACGTTTAAAATGTTTTTTATAAAATATTTGCATAGCGCCATAAAAGCGTTTTGCATAGGTTTTATTTTTTAAAGTGCTTTCTCCTTTGTAATGTATTGCACTTATTTCTCCATAATAATAGCTTTGGTAACCTGCTTTTATAATTTTATAACTTAGGTCTATATCTTCGCCATACATAAAATAGTCTTCGTCAAAACCATTTACAGCTTTGTAAACATCGCGCTTTATTAACATAAATGCGCCTACATAAATGGGTACTTTACCTATTTCATTTTTAGATAGTTGGTTTGCATAATAGTGTTGTGAGTTACCTAAAGCTTTTTGTATTGCTACTTTTGTTATTGGAACGTTACGTTTACTTTCGGGTAAAAACTCACCATTTCCATCTATTAACTTACAGCCTACTATACCAAGGTTATGTTTTGTTTTTGCAAATTGCAAGAGTGTTTTAAACGTGTTTTCTCCTACTACCGTGTCTGGATTTAATATGCAAATATATTCGCCTTGGGCTTGTGCTACTCCTATATTATTTCCTTTAGAAAACCCATAGTTATTTTTATTTTCTATAAGTTTTACTTTAGGGAATTTAGCTTTTACCATAGCACAACTTTTATCTTGTGAGTTGTTATCTACTACTATTATTTCGGCATCTATATTTTGTATTGCTGTTTCTACGCTTTGTAGACATAGCTCTAAAAAGTAGCGTACATTATAGTTAAGTATGATAACCGAGAGTTGCAAAAAGGCTTATTGTTTTAATGAGTTTTCAAACGGAATACGGTTTAAAATACTGCGTCCAAGTGTTACCTCATCTGCATACTCTAACTCATCTCCAACAGATATTCCTCTGGCTATTGTAGAGGTTTGTACTTCTAAACCTTGTAATTGTTTAAATATATAAAAGTTGGTAGTATCGCCTTCCATAGTTGGACTTAAGGCAAAAATAAGTTCTTTAATGTTTCCGCTTTTTACTTTTTCTATTAAGCTTACAATATTTAAATCGTGTGGACCAATACCTTCTATAGGATTTATTTTTCCGCCTAAAACGTGATACAATCCTTTATGCGATGCCGTATTTTCTATAGCCATAACGTCGCGAATATCTTCAACGACGCAAATAACATCTTTTTTTCGTAATGGATTTGCGCAAATTTCACACAGTTCTACATCGCTAATATTGTGACAAGATTTACAAAATTTTAAATCTTCGCGCATGTGTGTAATTGCTTGCGATAAATTTGTGGTTTGCTCCTTTGGTTGTTTTAATAAATGTAATGCCAAACGTAATGCTGTACGCTTACCAATACCTGGTAATTGTGAGATTTCGTTAACAGCATTTTCCAAAAGTTTTGATGAGAATTCCATAGACTGCGAATTTAAATATTAGTCAAGACTTTCGCTAATTTTAGCGCACTTAAATACATTAATACTTAAGGTAATAATAAGTTATATTTTACTATTTTTTTACAACAAACCTATAGCTGTAAACTTATTTTGTATTTTGGCCGGTAGAATATAATTTACATGACTGCTACTCAAATTTTATTATTAATTGCTGCCTATTTTGGTGTGCTTATTTTAATATCTTATTTCACAGGAAAAGAAGATACAAATGCTGCTTTTTTTAAAGCAAACAAATCTGCACCATGGTATTTGGTTGCTTTTGGTATGATTGGAGCATCGCTATCTGGCGTAACATTTATCTCTGTTCCTGGTGCTGTAGAAGGCAAACAGTTTGGCTATTTTCAAGTTGTACTAGGCTATTTTGTTGGTTATTTAGTTATTGCTTATGTATTATTACCTTTATATTATAGATTAAACTTAACGTCTATTTATACGTATTTAAGAGATAGGTTTGGCAGTACAAGTTACAAAACAGGTTCTGTAGCCTTTTTAATTTCTAGAACGGTTGGTGCTGCTTTTAGGCTGTTTTTAGTTGCTAAGGTCTTACAGCTTTTAGTTTTTAATCAATTTGGTATTCCTTTTCCGGTTACCGTATTAATTACCATTGCCTTAATTTGGCTATATACCTTTAAAGGTGGTATTAAAACTATAATTTTTACAGACACTTTACAAACATTATTTATGCTTACTGCCGTAATTGTGGCAATTTTCTTTTTAGCTTCTGCTTTAAATTTAAATAGTATTAGTGAAGTCTACAGCAATATTACTAATAGCAACATGAGTAAGGTTTTCTTTTTTAGCGATGGTAATGATCCGCAGTATTTTTGGAAAAGCTTTTTAGCAGGTATATTTATTACTATTACCATGACAGGTTTAGACCAAGATATGATGCAAAAAAACCTAACCTGTAGAAATATTAAAGAAGCACAAAAAAATATGCTTTCGTTTGCAGTGGTTCTTGTATTTGTAAACATCTTATTTTTAGCTTTAGGTTTAATGCTTACCCAATATGCAGAGCAAAATGGTATTACTGCCAAAAAGGATGATTTATTTCCAACCGTAGCCATGTTGCCAGAAATAGGTATTGCGACTTCAGCATTTTTTCTTTTAGGTTTAATTGCTGCTGCTTACTCGAGTGCAGATTCTGCTTTAACTTCACTAACAACTGCTTTTTGTATAGATATTATAGAGCTTGATAAAAAACCACAGCAAGAACAAAAAAAGATACGTAAACGTGTGCATATCTTTTTTAGTTTTCTACTTGTTGCTGTAATTATATTATTTGATACTATTTTTAAAGATGTTTCTGTTATATGGGAGTTATTTAAAGCTGCTGGTTATACTTATGGTCCATTACTTGGCTTATTTGCATTTGGCATTTTAACCAAAAACCATATTAAAGATAAATATGTTTGGATTATTGCCATAGCCGCACCATTACTATCTTACTTTATGAATCTGTATTCTAAAGAGCTATTATTTGGCTACCAATTTGGATTCGAAATTTTAATAGTAAACGGCTTACTAACATTTATTGGCTTATTATTTATTACCAATAAAAAAGAAGTTAATACTGGTTTGTAGATAGCATTACCAATGTACAAGCAACTTCTACTTCAATATTATTTTCTTCGAGAATAGCGTAAAATTCTGGATTTTCTGTTCCTGGATTAAAAATTACACGCTTGGGTTTTAAAGACACTATATAGTTATAATATTCTTTTTGCCTAGTAGGGTTTAAATATAGAGTTACTGTATCTAAAACCTTATAAGGTTTTAATTCTGTATCTATAGTAACACCATATTCTTCTCCTGGACGCATTCCAAAGGCCACAGTATCATGATTATAATTTGTTAATTTTTGCATCGCCATATTAGAATATCTATTTGGTTTTGTTGATGCCCCTATTACTAATGTTTTCTTATTCATCTTTTTTTATTTCTTATCTCATATTAATAAAAAGAAACAAGACAAATGTTAAATTCATGTTAACACCTGTTAAAAGCGGTAACAGAAATTTAAAACAAACGTCTTTATATTATTACCAAAACAAACCAATTTAAATACAATCAATCAAAAAACACCAATCAATCAAAATGAAACATTTTTTAAGCATTTGCCTATTTGTAATGGCTTTTACATTACAGGCACAAACTTCGGTTAATAGTCCATCCATATTTAAAAATGGAATTATTACTGGTACTATTTTAGACGGAAATCTTAACGAACCCTTACCATATGTAAATATTGTAATTAGAGATTTAAATAATAAAATTATTACAGGTGGTCTTACAAAAGAAGACGGTACTTTTTACATGGAAAATATACCTGAAGGAAAAAACAAAGTAAGCATCGAATACCTTGGCTACAAAACAGTAAGTCGTGAAATTGAAATTACCAAAGCCACTAAAAGAATAGACTTTGGTACTATTAAAATATTTGAAGAAGCTACCAGTTTAGGCGAGGTAGAAATCACGGCCGAAGTTTCTACAATACAACAAAAAGTAGACAGAAAAGTAATAAACGTTGGTAAAGACCTTACTACAACTGGACCAACAGCAAGTGATATTATGAATAACTTACCAAGTGTAAGTGTAGACCAGCAATCTGGAGCTATAAGTTTACGTGGTAATCAAAATGTGCGCGTTATGGTAGACGGAAAATTATCTAACATTCCTGCTGCACAGTTATTAAAACAAATTCCTTCTACCTCTATAAAAAGTATAGAGTTAATTACAAATCCATCTGCCAAATATAATCCAGAAGGTATGAGTGGTATTATAAATATAGTACTACATAAAAACGTGAAATTAGGATTTAATGGTAGTATAAATATGGGATTAAATGTAGATGAAAATGCAAAATTTAATTCATCGGTAGATTTAAACTATAGAAACGGAAAAATTAACATCTACGGAAACTATGGAAACAATATTGCTAAAAACGCAAACAGAGGAAACATTTTACGTATAGACGATAATTCTCAACAGTTTTTTGGAGGCTTATCTAACACTAAAAATCACTTATATAAAGTTGGTGTAGATTACTACATTAATGATAAAAACACAGTATCTTTTTTCACAAACCAAAATACATTCGACTCTAAAACTAATAGTGAAACCAGTGTTTTATTTTATGATGATGAAGCCGCTAACCAATACCAAACTTTTAAAAATACAAACGATAACATCTCTGGGCAGTACAACTTAAATTACAAATTAGATTTTGCTAAAGATGGTCACAACGTAGAGCTAGAAGTAGATTATAACGATTTTGAACAAGATGAAGATGCTAATTTTTATAATTTTGGTGCAAATGCACTAAGTCCTACAAGAAATGATTTAGTAGGAACAGAAAGAAATAGAACAACCATAAACCTAGACTATGTAAACCCATTAAGTGAAAAAGCAAAATTAGAATTAGGGTTACAAGCACGTTTATTTGAAACCAATATAAACTTTGCCTCTACTGGTTTGAGCTTTAATGAAGCTGGAATGCTAAGGCAAACACCATCAACAACTTTTGATTACGAAAGAAACATATTCTCTGCTTATGCAACCTACGGAAAGAAATTTGAAAAATTCACATACCAAATTGGTTTAAGAGCAGAGACTGTAGAGGTTAACGCTAATGCCTTAGAGACAGAAATAGAAACAAACGAAACTACTCCAAATCCTTTTAAAAATGATTATTTTGAAGTCTATCCTTCGTTGTTTTTAACTTATAGTCCTAGCGAGAAAAACTCATATCAATTAAGCTATAGTAGACGTATAGATAGACCTGGAATTGGACAAATAAACCCTATTAGAGAATGGAGCACGCCATTAATATCTCAATTTGGAAACCCAAATCTTTTACCACAATTTACAAATTCTATAGAAGCAAACTATACACGTGTAGTAAAAGGCGGAAGCATAACTGGTGGTGTATTTTATAGAATTATTGAAGACGAAATTAATACTGCCGTATTTGTAGACCAAACAGATTTAAGCAGGTTAATTTTAACTAATGATAACTTTGATAACACATCGGCTTTTGGTATAGAGTTATCAAGTAATTACAGACCAACAAAATGGTGGAGCATTAATGCAAGTTTTGATTTGTTTTCGCAAACACAAACCGGTATTACAGAACGTATAGATGTACCATTAGAAAATGCAACTATAGACGATATTATTAGAAGTGAAATTGAAGTAGATAATGTAGCTTGGAATTTTAGAGCTTTCAATAACTTTAGTGTAAGCAAAACCTTATCATTCTCTCTTTTTGGATTATATAGAGGAAAAAATAAAGGTATCCAGTTTGAAAGTACACCAATGTATTTTGTAAATGTAGGAGCAAGACAAAGCTTTGCTAAAGGTAAAGGGTCTATAAGTATTAATTACAATGATATTTTTAATACTATGGAATTTGGTTTTGTAGGTGATAACCCATTTAGACAAACCGGAAATTTTAATTGGGAAAACCAAAACATATTTTTAGGACTAAATTATAGATTTGGTGGTGGGAAATACAGAGCTAAATCTAGAAAAAATAGAGATAATAACGAAAAATCTAGCGGTGGTGGATTTATGTAAAAACACAAAATTCAGCTCAATTTAATAGTCCTTATAAAAGTTGATGGTTAGTGTTTATTTTGGCTATTAAATTAGAAAACCCAAAGCGTTTATGCTTTGGGTTTTTATTTATGTATATATTTTCTTGTTAAAGATCTATAAATTGCGTTAAAAAAGTGCTAAATACCTCAACCAAATAGATTTAACCATAATTGGGTTATATATTTGCATCAGTTAATTCTTGAAATTGATATTTCATATTATTATAGAATTGATTAATAGCGTGAAATCCTGGAACTTTGTTTCAGGATTTTTTTTTATGAGATTAAAATCCTTATGTTAAATAGTGTTAAATACTGAATATCAATGTAATAAAATCAAAAAATAAGCGTCTATTAAGAAACACAACACCGTTAACGAATTTATTTTATTTGAATTAGTCTTTACATAAAACGTTCGTAAACACGTTAAGTTTATATGATTGATAGCAAAAAATCCCATTGTTAAACATTGGGATTTTTTATAGTTATAGTTTCTTGTTAAAAAATTACCACTTTATTATAGCACTTCCCCAAGTAAATCCACTACCAAAGGCTGCTAAAACCACATTATCACCTTCTTTTATTTTACCTTCTTCCCAAGCTTCAGTTAACGCAATAGGTATAGACGCTGCTGTTGTATTACCATAACGCATAATATTATTATAAACTTGATCATTACTAAGTGCAAACTTTTTTTGTATAAATTGAGCTATTCTTAAATTAGCTTGATGCGGAATAAGCATACTAATATCTTCTTTCCCTAATTTATTTTGCATTAAACCTTCCATAATTACTTCACTAAATCTAACTACAGCATTTTTAAATACAAATTGCCCATTCATATGCGGGAAATAACTTTCATCGTTAGGATCTTTATCTGCTAAAATATCATTTACCCAACGTTTTCCCATACCTGGTGCTACTAACACCAACTCTTCAGCATGTTCACCTTGAGAGTGTAGATGTGTAGATAATACACCTTTAGTTGTGTCTTCTTCTCTTGTTAAAACTGCAGCTCCTGCTCCATCACCAAAAATTACCGTAACGCCTCGACCACGTGTAGTTTTATCCAACCCGTGAGAATGCAACTCACTACCAATAACAAGAATGTTTTTATACATTCCTGTTTTAATAAAATTATCTGCTACAGATAAAGCATAAATAAAACCAGAACATTGGTTACGTACATCTAGCGCACCAACAGTTTTAATTCCTAAAGCATGCTGTACTTGTACGCCCGGACCAGGAAAATACATATCTGGACTTAAAGTCGCAAAAACAATAAAATCTATATCGTCTTTATCTATTCCTGCACGCTCAATTGCTTGTTTGGCAGCTTTTACTCCCATAGTTGCAGTTGTATCTCCAGAACCTGGTTTTACCCAACGGCGTTCTTTTATTCCTGTGCGTTCGGTAATCCATTCATCATTTGTATCCATCATTTTAGATAGATCATCATTAGTTACCACATTATCTGGCAAATACTTACCAAGTCCAATAATTTTCGAATTGTACATTTATAATCTTTTATTCTTTTTTTAAACAAGAAGTTATTTGTTAAAACTTCTTAAAATAGTCTCGCAATTTAATGTTTTCGCAATAAAACACTTTAAAATTATATTTCAATCATTATGCATGCATAATATATAAACTATTTTATGTATTTAATAATAACAAAAAAACAAATGTCATCTTGTCACCTTTACTTAATTGGTATTTTTTTTGACTATCACAAAACAGTAAATTAATAATAATAATTAAAACCTGTTTTTTACCACTATGTTTTACATAACCATAGTGATTAAATTAACAGATTTAAAAAACTATAACAATGGCAAAAGGTAATATTAATGTTTCGGTAGAAAACATTTTTCCACTAATTAAGAAGTTCTTATATAGTGATCACGAAATATTTTTACGTGAACTTATTAGTAATGGTACAGATGCAACTTTAAAATTAAAGCATTTAACCAGTATTGGAGAGTCTAAAGCAGAATACGGAAACCCAATTATTGAAGTTAAAATCGATAAAGAAGGTAAAAAACTTCATATTATTGATCAAGGTTTAGGTATGACTGCAGACGAAGTTGAAAAATACATTAACCAAGTCGCTTTCTCTGGAGCCGAAGAATTTTTAGATAAATATAAAGACTCTGCTAAAGACTCTGGAATTATTGGGCATTTTGGTCTTGGTTTTTATTCTGCTTTTATGGTAGCAGATAAAGTAGAAATTATTACTAAATCTCACAAAGAAGGAACCGAAGCTGCACACTGGACTTGTGATGGTTCTCCAGAATTCACATTAGAAACAGCAGATAAAAAAGATAGAGGAACAGAAATTATTCTTCACATTGCTGAAGACTCTTTAGAGTTTTTAGAAGAAGCACGTATTGGTAGCTTACTATCTAAGTATAACAAGTTTATGCCTATTCCAATTAAATTTGGAACTAAAGAAATTAACGATCCAGAACATACACCTGAAACAACTAAAGATGCTGAAGGTAAAGAAACTACAGAACCACAGAAAAAAATTACTGTAGATAATATTATAAACAATCCTAATCCAGCTTGGACAAAACAACCAACTGAGTTAGAAGATGCAGACTATAAAGGTTTTTATAGAGAACTTTATCCTGCTCAATTTGAAGAGCCTTTATTTCATATTCACTTAAATGTAGATTACCCATTTAACTTAACTGGTATATTGTATTTCCCAAAAATGACTCAAGATATGAGCATGCAAAAGGATAAAATTCAATTATACCAAAACCAAGTATTTGTAACAGATAATGTAGAAGGTATTGTACCAGAATTTTTAACCATGTTACGTGGTGTTATAGATTCTCCAGACATTCCATTAAACGTATCACGTTCGTACTTACAAGCAGATGGCGCTGTTAAAAAGATTTCATCTTACATTACACGTAAAGTAGCAGATAAATTAAAATCGTTATTTAATAATAACCGTGAAGATTTTGAAGCAAAATGGAACGATATTAAAATTGTTATTGAATATGGAATGCTTTCTGAAGATAAATTCTTCGATAAAGCAGATGCATTTGCATTATACCCAACAGTAGATAATAAGTTTTACACGTATCAAGAATTAGAAAACGCCATTAAAGCAAACCAGACAGATAAAGATGGTAAAATGGTAATTCTATACGCAAGCAACCAAGACGAACAACATACATATATTGAAGCTGCCAAAGCAAAAGGATATGAAGTATTGTTATTAGATTCTCCAATTGTTTCGCATTTAATGCAAAAATTAGAAAGCACTAAAGAGAATATTACTTTTGCACGTGTTGATGCAGATTCTATAGACAAACTAATTAAGAAAGACGATACAACAATTTCTAAATTAGATGAAGAGCAAACTAAAGCATTAGACGAATTACTAAAAGAAGTTATTCCTTCTGAAAAATTCTCTGTACAATTAGAACCTCAAGATAGTGATGCTGCTCCATTTATGATAACACAACCAGAATTCATGCGTCGTATGAAAGAAATGCAAGCAACTGGTGGTGGCGGAATGAATATGTTTGGTAACATGCCAGAGATTTACAACCTAGTAGTAAATACAAATTCTGACTTAGTAAACGATATTCTAAATACCAAAACAAAGAAAAAACAAGAACGTTTAATTAACCAAAGTTTAGATTTAGCTAGACTATCTCAAGGTTTATTAAAAGGTAAAGAATTAAGCGATTTTGTAAAACGTAGTTATGAGATGATTAAGTAATCTCTATAAATTAATTTAAAAAGCCACTTCAATTTGAAGTGGCTTTTTTATTTAACTAAACCGTTTCAGTTGTAGACTCTAAAACACTAATATCTGCTTTTTCATCTACTTTATAAACTACAGCTTTAACAGTCTCAATTTGTTTTCTGTTTTTTGTAATTAAAATTAACTTTCCTTGAGAATCATGGTGTATTAATTTTAATATTGTATTAGTATGCTTTTTGTTATTTAAAAAAGCCTCTTGTATAAGTAAATTCTTTTCAGAAAAAACAAATACCGTCATGTGCATTGCAGATTGCTTAATATAATAAGCTATGGTTTTACTAATAGCAATTATAGCAACAATACTATAAGCAGCCATTGTAAAATCGTTAAACACAAAAATACCCAAAGCAATTACAATACCATCTACCATTAATATTAATTGACTAAAAGGACGTTTAATTTTTTTTGCCAGTATACGAACTAAAATATCATTTCCTCCAGTGGTTGCACCAGCTTTCATTACCATAAAAACAGAAAAACCAATAATTACACCACCAAATATCGATGAGATTAAAACATCTTCTACAAATATCTTATTTCTAAATATTTTGGTGAAAATGTCTATATAAAAAGACACCAACACCATTGAAAATGCTGTTTTTAAGCCTGTTTTTTTTCCCAATACTTTTGTTCCCCAAAGTAATAATGGAATATTTATACACAAAGCTACTATACCAACAGATAAACCTGTAAGTTTATTTGTTACAATACTTAAACCTAAAATACCACCTGGCACAATATTATGTGGTATAATAAATATTACATACGCTATAGCTAATATTAATGACCCAATCATGACATTAGTATAGCTTTTTAACTCTTTAACTGTTTGCTCTCTTTTTAGTAATACTGTGATTTTTCTTATCATAATACTAGGTATAAAAAAATCCCTTTGATTTAGTGTAAAATCAAAGGGATTAAAAGTTTCTATTTCTTATTAATTTAAACGCTTTGATATTTGGGTGTAATCGACTTCTTACACATAAAATTATGTGCATTACTTTTAATACTAATCGATATAAGGTTTAAAAAATTCATTTTACTATGGTTAAAAAAAAAGCGTTCTATTAAAAAATAGAACGCTTTATATATGGTTTTTATAATATACGCTCTATGCTTTGGAAATTGACATCCAAAACATTTTACAAATACTATTTAATTTATTGTTTCTCATAATTATACTGCAAAGGTAAATTTAATTTTTATAAACAAACCTTTCTTATGTTAAATTAATTTTAAATAAAAATAAAAAAATACTATGCGTGCATAGTATTTTTTGTCAATAAATAACTACCTTATAGGCATTGAATTATTACTATGAACGAAAAATTAATATCTAAAAAAAAACCAGCATATCCAATAACAGATAAGTTGTCAAAATACCTTAGTGAGCAAGGCCGAAACATAAAAATTCCAATTTTTTATGATGATCTTTTACGCTTTCAAGGTGCAGTAGAAATTTTTGATGATAATGATAATGATACACTTTGGGTAAGCTGTTATTATGCCGAGCATGAAAGAGATGAAATAGAGTTAAGTTTAAAACAAATGTATTCTATATTACATTCAGACGGTAGTGACTCTATTCTACCCTATTTAAATATTGATAGTATTGATTTTTGCACCTTTGGTAATACTAAACCTTTTCGTATAAAAGTTAGAAACGTATTAAATGATAACTATATATTTTTATATATAAAAAAAGCAGATGCTTCCAGAATTTACGGTTTAGAACTTGAGCATATTCTATCGCCCAACCATATAAACTTTTTAGTTCATAAAGACACTTTAATAGAAGAACATATTTCTGGAATTCCTGGTGACACTTACATAAGCGAATACCTAAATAAAATTACAGAACAAGATAAACGTGCATTAGCCAAAGAGTTTGTTAAATTTAATGAGCGCTGCTTTGTAAGACTTTTGGCAGATATGCGCTCGTATAATTATGTAATTGTAATTACTCATGATTTCGACCGTATTCAATATAGAATTCGCGCAGTAGATTTCGACCAGCAAAGTTATGAAGGTAACCCAAAAGTATATAAACCACAGTTTTTAAAAGAAAACAATGCTTTAGTAAAAATGAGTATAGAGGTTTTAGCTAAAGAGTCTATAGAACAATATAAAAAAGAAGAACGTTCTCTTCTAGCAAAGCGAGCAACAAGCGAGCAGGAACGCTTACAAGATTTAATTAATTGCATGAAAGAAGATACAATTTCTACAAATGCTAAAATTAAAGAATTAAGGTCTGGCTTATTTAAACTCACTAACGATGTAAGGTTTAAACGCTCTAAAAACATGGGAGAATTACTAAAATCTGCATTAGATTTTATTATAAGAAATTACCAAAACGAAAATCCATATATTATAAAATAACACACAACTAAAACACACTACTACAAAATGAAAATTAAAAAAGTTCTTGTTGCTAACAGAAGTGAAATTGCTATTCGCGTTTTACGAGCTTGTACAGAGTTAAACATAACAACTGTAGCCATTTATACGTACGAAGATCGCTACTCGCAACATAGAAATAAAGCTGATGAATCTTACCAAATTGGAGAAAACAACCAACCATTAAAACCCTATCTAGATATTGAAGCCATAATAGATTTGGCAAAATCTAAAAATGTAGACGCTATACATCCAGGTTATGGTTTTTTATCTGAAAACTCAGAATTTGCAAGACAATGTGCCGCTAATGGTATTATTTTTATTGGTCCAGACCCAAAGGTTATGGACGCGTTAGGCGATAAAATTACTGCAAAAAAAGTAGCAGTAAAATGTAATGTACCAATTATAGAAAGTAATAAAAAGAAACTAACCTCTTTAAAAGTAGCGCTTTCTCAAGCCGAAACTATAGGTTATCCTATTATGCTTAAAGCTGCCTCTGGTGGTGGCGGTCGTGGCATGCGAATTATTAGAAAAGCTGAAGATTTAGAACTAAATTTTGACTCAGCAAGAAATGAAGCATTAAATGCTTTTGGTGATGACACCATGTTTTTAGAAAAATATGTTGAAGACCCAAAACATATTGAAGTACAAATTGTTGCAGATAATCATGGTAATATTCGCCACTTACATGAACGCGACTGCTCTGTACAACGTCGACATCAAAAAGTAGTTGAAATTGCACCATCACATAATGTAAGTGATAATGTTAAACAACAATTATATAAATATGCTGTTTCTATTGCCAAGGAAGTAAGTTATAATAACATTGGTACAGTAGAGTTTTTAGTAGATAGAGAAGATAATATTTACTTTATAGAAGTTAATCCTAGAATACAGGTAGAACATACCGTTACCGAAATGGTTACAGGTATAGATTTGGTAAAAACACAAATTTTTGTTGCTGGTGGTTACAAATTAAACAGCCAACAAATAAAAATATACGATCAAGATTCTATAGCTACCTATGGTTTTGCATTACAATGTAGACTTACAACCGAAGATCCTGCCAATAACTTCACACCAGATTATGGTAATGTAACAACATATCGTAGTGCATCTGGTATGGGTATTCGTTTAGACGCTGGTAGTATATACCAAGGCTATCAGGTAAGTCCGTTTTTCGATTCTATGTTAGTAAAAGTTTCATCACATGGTAGAACCTTAGATGGTGCTACACGTAAAATGATTCGAGCTTTAAAAGAATTTAGAATTCGTGGTGTAAAAACTAACATTCACTTTTTACAAAATGTAATTCAGCATCCAACATTTAAAGATGGAAAAGTAACCGTTAATTTTATTCAAAATACACCTGCACTTTTCAAAATAAAATTACCACAAGATAGAACTTCAAAAGTAGTTAAGTATTTAGCTGAAACTATTGTAAATGGCAATCCTGATGTAAAGTTTATTGAAGAAAACAAGGTGTTTAGAAACCCTAAAATTCCAAAGTTTAGTTTATCTGAAGCTTATCCAAAAGGCACAAAAGATTTACTTACAGAGTTAGGACCAGAAAAATTTTGTGCTTGGTTAAAAGATGAAAAGAAAATTCATTTTACAGATACCACAATGCGAGATGCACACCAGTCACTATTAGCAACACGTATGCGAACGTTCGATATGCTTAAAGTAGCCGAAAGTTATGCAAAAAACCATCCTAATACATTTAGTATGGAAGTTTGGGGTGGCGCAACTTTTGATGTTTGCTTACGTTTCCTGCACGAAAGTCCATGGACACGCTTAAGAGAATTGCGTAAAGCAGTACCCAACATATTATTTCAAATGCTATTACGAGGCTCTAATGGTGTTGGTTATAAAGCATATCCAGATAATTTAATTGAAAAGTTTGTAGAAAAATCTTGGGAAAATGGTGTTGATATTTTTAGAATTTTCGACTCCTTAAACTGGGTAAAAGCTATGGAGCCAAGTATAAATTATGTTCGTAATAAAACTGGCGGAATAGCAGAGGCAGCATTAAGTTATACTGGCGATATTTTAGATGTTAACGAAACAAAATACAACCTAAAATACTACACACAACTTGCTAAAGATTTAGAAAATGCTGGTGCCCACATGATTGCCATAAAAGATATGGCAGGTTTATTAAAACCTTATGCTGCAACAGAATTGGTTTCGGCGTTAAAAGACACTGTAAATGTACCAATTCATTTACATACTCATGATACCTCATCACTACAAACAGCAACCTATTTAAAAGCTATAGAAGCTGGTGTAGATGTTGTAGATGTAGCATTAAGTGGTTTATCTGGGCTTACATCTCAACCTAATTTTAATGCGGTTGTAGAAATGATGAAAAACCAACCAAGAGAACACCAGTTCGATATGCCAAAATTAAATCAGTTTTCAAATTTTTGGGAAGACACTCGTGAGTTGTACTACCCATTTGAATCTGGTTTAAAAGCTGGAACAGCAGAGGTTTTTGAGCATGAAATTCCTGGCGGACAATATTCAAATTTAAGACCACAAGCTATAGCTTTAGGTTTAGGTGATAGGTTTGACGAGGTTAAAAAAATGTATGCTGCTGTTAACAAACTATTTGGCAATCTAGTAAAAGTAACACCAAGCTCTAAAGTGGTTGGAGACATGGCGATTTTTATGGTTACAAATAATCTTACCACAGAAGATGTTATGGAACGTGGTGAAGAAATTTCGTTTCCAGAATCGGTAATTAGTTTCTTTAAAGGAGATTTAGGTCAGCCAGCTGGAGGATTTCCTAAAAAGCTTCAAAAAATAATTCTAAAAAACAGAAAGCCATATACTAATAGACCAAATGCACATTTAGAACCTATAGATTTTGATACTGAGTATAAAGCCTTTAAAAAGAAATTTCAAAAAGGATTTACAAGAGCTATAGAAATGGAAGATTTCTTATCGTACACTCTATATCCAAAAGTTTTTGAAAAAGCCCATGAAAATTATAAAAACTATGGCAACTTAGCATTAGTACCAACAAAAAACTTTTTTTATGGTATGAAATTGCGAGAAGAAACTTTAATAGAATTAGAACCTGGTAAAACAGTAATTATAAAATTACTATCTGTGGGCATACCTAATGAGCAAGGTATGAGAACTGTATTTTTTAAAGTTAATGGAGAAAATAGATTTGTTGAAGTATTAGACAAATCTTTAAATATTACTGTAGAAGAAAATGAGAAAATAGATCCTGCTAATACCAACCATATTGGTGCACCATTACAAGGTTCATTATACAAAGTATTAGTAAAAAAGGGACAAGAAGTAAAAGAAAACGATCCTCTATTTATAATTGAAGCCATGAAAATGGAAACAACTGTTACGGCTTTTAAATCTGGAATTGTTAAAAAAATTAGTTTAAAAGAAGGTAATATGGTTAAACAAGACGATTTAATTGTAACTATAGAATAATAGAAGAAAAACTATTTACAAGTTTAAAAACCACCTTTTTAGGTGGTTTTTTGTTTTTGGCTTTGTAAATTATTTGTAGTAGCTTCGTTTTAAGTATTTAAAAGTCCCAAATTCTTCAAAAAAACTTAAAAAAATGAAAAAACTTATTCTATTAATACTAATACTAAATGTTGGTACTTTATTCTCTCAGTCTAAAGAATCTAAACTAAAATTAAACGACTCTTGGTTTGCAACAACCGTAGAAAGCGAAGGAAAACCTGTTATTGTAAGAGGTAGAAAACATTTAAAAAACTTTACCGACTCTAAGCAATATAATGATCACGTAGAGTTTGTTTGGACATTTAATTCACAAACAAACAATGGTATTCCTACTGCTGAAGAAAATAAATTAATGACAGAAATTGAAGACGCATTAATTAAAAGTTTAGAGCATGATTTACAATCTATACTTACAATAGTTTACAGCCACAAAAACCGTAAAACCTGGTTATTTTACACAACTTCGGTTGCAGAATTTAAAAAACGTGTTAGTACCACATTATTAGAATTTGAAAAAATTCCTATTCAAGTGTCTTTTAATAAAGACAGAGCTTGGAATTTATATACCAATACTTTAAAAAAATATGGCTTAGAACCTAGGTAGTATAAACTTTGTTTAAATAAAGAACAGATATTAAGCCTTAATTTAAATAAATAATGAATTGTTTCACCTTTAACCATATTGCACTTTCTGTTAAAGATGTAGATGTATCTGTTTTATTTTATAAAAAAGTATTTAAGCTTGAAGAGATAAAAAACACCGCATCTCATTCAAAAACAAGATGGCTTAAATTTAACGATAACAAACAATTACATTTAATACCTAGACCAGATAGTGAAATAAAAACTAACAAAGCTGTACATTTTGCCTTAGCCACATTAAATTTTAATGCATTTGTAGAGCACTTAGAGTCTTTAGGTATAGACTATTCAGATTGGCGTAACACACCAAAAAAAGATTATATTAGAAACGATGGTATTAAGCAAATTTACTTTCAAGATCCAGATGATTATTGGATTGAAGTAAATAATGATTACTAATTTTTATTTTTTTTAATGAAAACGACTTCGCAAATAGCAAAACATATATTAGAATTTCATTTTGGTGGAAATTGGACTGCTTCAAATTTAAAAACAGTTTTAGATTCTGTAACCTGGCAACAAGCAACAACTAAAATACAGGATTTTAATACTATAGCTACATTAGTATTTCATATAAATTATTATATAGACGCTAATTTAAAAGTACTTGAAGGCGAAAAACTAAATGCTAAAGATGCCTTAAGTTTTAATCATCCACCAATTACAAACCAAAAAGACTGGGAGCAATTTTTAGATAAAATTTTTACTCAAGCTAAACAATTTGCAGAATTAATTAAACAATTACCAGATAGCAAATTACAAGCTTATTTTGAAGATGAAAAATATGGTACTTACTTTAGAAATTTACTTGGTATTATAGAGCACTCACATTACCATTTAGGACAAATTGTTATGTTAAAAAAACTAGTAGTTGTAAATTAATTAAACTTAGCAGTAAGTGTTTCTACTATAGTCTCTATTTTTTTATTTTTAGTCTTTTTTTCTAAAACCACTGGTGGCGATTGCCTTACCTCACAATTTTCTACCGTACAACGTTGGCAAGTTACACCAACATTTTGCATTTTAATATTTGCATCGCTTAAAAAATTAAGTTTACGTTGTAGTTGTTTATTAATTAATAAACCTATACTTATACTTCTATATTGCCTATCTTTAAAAGGATCTCTTGTTGCAGATGATAGTACCAAATATTTTTCACCATCATCTTTATAATTAGAAATCTGGATATCAAATTCATGACTATTTTTATTTTCACTTATATCTTTTAAAACTTTTAAAGACACCCAACGTCTACAGTAATGTTCGTTTGTTTCGTTGGCATGTGGCGAGTGTTGGTGTGATAAATGCAACTCTTTATTTAAATAAAAAGCATTACTACCTGCCGTGTGAGAAAAACGTAAGAAAAACAGATTTTGAATATTAAATGCTTTTGGTAAAATATTGGTTAACCTTTGGTAAAAAGATTCTGGAGAAGCATTAAAACTCTCTATAGATTCTATAAATAAGTTAGACTGAAATGTTTCTTTTTCAAAAATATTAGCTAATTGTTTCTTTAGTTTTTCACGAGAAATAATTAATGCACCTGCAAAATATGAAGCATAAAAATTATTTAAAACTTGATCAAAAGTATCAAACTTAATCCATGGAAAAGTAAACAAGCGCTCCTTAATTTCAAGAAAATTATAAGCCAATTCCTTCGCATAAATAAATGTACGTTGAGATTCGTCTATTTCATTGTTTAGCAGTAAGGTTTTAGTTTTTGGTACATAAACCGAACGTAAATTTCCTAAAGCCTCATGTTTATTTAATTCATTTTTTTCAATAGTATAGCCATACTCTTCAATTAATATTTCTTCTAAATCTTTAGAGCTAATAAAACTATCTAAATTTAAATGGTAAGCTTTTGCAAAAGCTAAAACATTTTGCTCTAAGTCATGAAAATAATTATTATTAGCTTCTTGAAATGAGCGTACAGAGGCTAAATAAAAACTTTCTCGACTAAAATTATAATGTTGTGCTATTTCAATAATAGTACTAATAAATGCATTTACTTTTGCTGGTGCATTAGCAACTATATCTATTAAATTACTTTCTTTAATACCAAAGAGTTCTAACGGTATTTCTTTTAAAATTTTAGACTGAAGCAAATCACCTATTGGTGCTAAATTTTTATCTAACTTTAAAGATACCATTTGGTCATAAGGCACATCTAATCGTTCTGAAAGAATCGCTATTTTGTCTGGCTTTGGGTATTTTTTTCCGTTTTCAATTTCATTTAAATAAGACTTTGATAAGCCAGATAATTTAGACAAACCAAATAGAGATAAATCTTTATCTGTACGTATCTGCTTTAGCTTTAAACCAAATATAAGTTTAATATAATCTTCTTCCATAAAAACAAATATACACTTTTTTGCGAATATTATTTTTTGGCGAAAATAAATATTTAGCGAACGTTCGCTTGTTTTTTAAAAATCTTTGTTCTAATATTGTACTATAAAATTATAACAGTATGGAAAACACGCTTTTAAAATCGCACAAAATTACTTTCTCTAAAGAAGTAAAAAATTACTATCCAGAAATTTTAACCGATGATGCTTTTAACTTTTTAACTGCGCTTCACGAAAAATTTAATTCTAAACGTTTAGAACTTTTAAAAAGAAGAGAACAACAGCAGTTAGTTTTTGATACAGGTAAATTTCCAAGCTTTCCAATAGAAACCAAGACTATAAGAGAAAGCGACTGGACAGCAGGAAACATACCACACGATTTACAAGATAGACGTGTAGAAATTACAGGACCTGTTAATAGAAAAATGATAATTAATGCTCTAAACTCTGGTGCCAAAACCTTTATGGCAGATTTAGAAGACAGCAATGCGCCTACCTGGAAAAACACTATTGAAGGTCAACAAAACTTAATGGATGCCAACAACAAAACCATTGCTTTAGTAGATACAAAAAGAAATAAATCTTACAAACTAAATAACAAAACCGCTGTATTATTAGTGAGACCTAGAGGTTTACATTTAAATGAAAGGCATATTTTAATTAACAACCAAGAAACCTCAGGAAGTTTGGTAGATTTTGGTTTATATGTTTTTCATAACGCTGCAACATTACTAAAAAACAACACAGCACCTTACTTCTATTTACCAAAATTAGAACATTACCTTGAAGCGCGCTGGTGGAATGAGGTTTTTGCTTTTGCTCAAGACTATTTAAAAATACCATTAGGTACATTTAAAGCAACCGTTTTAGTAGAAACAATAACAGCAAGCTTTCAATTAGACGAGATTATTTACGAATTAAAAGATCACATTGTAGGCTTAAACTGTGGGCGTTGGGACTATATTTTTTCATATATCAAAAAGTTTAGAAACCACTCTAACTTTGTTGTTCCTAATCGCGATCAAGTAACAATGGAAACACCGTTTATGGACGCTTACTCTAAGTTAGTAATACAACGCTGCCATAAAAGAGGCATACTAGCAATTGGCGGTATGGCTGCTCAAATTCCTATTAAAAATAACGAACAAGCCAATGCTAATGCATTAGAAAAAGTAAGAAAAGATAAAGAACGTGAAGTAAAAAACGGCCACGATGGTACTTGGGTTGCACATCCTGCTTTAGTAAATGTAGCATTAAATGAGTTTAATAAACACATGCCAAATGCAAACCAATTACACATAACAAGAGATGATATTAATATTACAGAACAGGATTTAGTACAATTACCAAAAGGTACAATAACTGAAGCTGGTATTAGAAAAAACATTAACGTGGGTATTTTATATACCGAAGCTTGGCTACGCGGTCATGGAGCTGTTGCACTGTATAACTTAATGGAAGATGCTGCTACAGCAGAAATTTCACGAACACAAATTTGGCAGTGGTTAAAAAATAAAGTTATTATTGAAGATGGTCGCGAATTTAACCAAGCGTTTTACAATGAGTTATTTAATGATGAAGTTGAAAAAATAATTACCGAAATTGGAGAAGAAAACATAAAAAACACAAAGTTTAAACTTGCTATAGACCTTTTTAACTCTTTAGTTCTCGCGGAAACATTTGAAGAATTTTTAACACTTCCAGCTTACCAATACATTTAAAAAAAAACAATCCTGCGATTGCGGCAACAATCTACAGGATCTAATTATTAATAATAAATAACGTAACACAAAATTATGAAAAATTTAGCACAAACAAATTATAGCTCTGCGCTAGAAACAATAAGAAGCCTAAAAGCTAAATATGGAAATACTTGGGATGCAATATTACCAGAAAGCGCTGCAAGAATGGCAATACAAAATAGATTTAAAACAGGTTTAGATATTGCTAAATATACCGCTGCCATTATGAGAAAAGACATGGCAGAGTACGATGCAGACACTACAAAATACACGCAATCTCTAGGTTGCTGGCATGGGTTTGTTGCCCAACAAAAAATGATAGCTGTTAAAAAGCACCATCAAACTACAAACAAAAAATACTTATACCTTTCTGGTTGGATGGTTGCTGCATTACGTTCAGAGTTTGGCCCGTTACCAGACCAATCTATGCATGAAAAAACTGCTGTACCTGAATTAATTGCAGAAATTTATGATTTCTTGCGTCAAGCAGATGCTATAGAATTAAACGATTTATTTAGACGCTTAGAAAATGGTGAAGACGTACAAGACAAAATAGATAATTTCGAAACTCACATTGTACCTATTATAGCAGATATTGATGCTGGTTTTGGTAATGAAGAAGCAACCTATTTATTATCAAAAAAAATGATACAAGCTGGTGCTTGTGCAATACAAATTGAAAACCAAGTATCTGATGCTAAACAATGCGGTCACCAAGATGGCAAAGTTACCGTACCACATGAAGATTTTATAGCAAAACTAAATGCAGTAAGATATGCTTTTTTAGAATTAGGTATTGAAGACGGGATTATAGTTGCTAGAACAGATTCTGAAGGTGCAGGATTAACACAAAAACTTCCTGTAAGTCAAAAACCTGGAGATTTAGCATCACAATATCTTGCCTTTGTTGAAGCAGAAGAAATTGATATAAATAATGCTAAAGAAGATGATGTTTTACTTAAAAGAGATGGTAAACTTGTTAGACCTGTTCGTCTTGCCAATGGCTTATATAAATTTAGAGATGGTACCAATATTGACCGTGTTGTATTAGATTGTGTAACTAGCTTACAAAATGGAGCAGATTTATTATGGATAGAAACACCAACTCCAAACGTTAAACAAATAGCACATATGGTTAATAGAGTGCGCGCAATAATTCCAAACGCAAAATTGGTATACAATAATTCACCATCATTTAACTGGACTTTAAATTTTAGAAATCAAGCATATGATGCTATGCTTTTAGAAGGAAAAAACCTTACAGCATATGATAGAAACAATTTAATGGCTGAAGAGTATGATAATACAGAGTTAAGTCTGCGTGCAGACCAAAATATAAAAACGTTTCAAGCAGATGCATCAAGAGAAGCCGGAATATTTCACCACTTAATAACCTTACCAACTTATCACACAACTGCGTTGCATATGAATAATTTAACACAAGGATACTTTGGTAAAGAAGGCATGTTAACTTATGTAAAAGAAGTACAACGTCAAGAGATTAGAAAAGGTGTATCATGCGTAAAACACCAAAGAATGGCAGGATCTGATTTAGGTGATGATCACAAAACATTTTTTGCAGGAGAAAAAGCACTAAAAGCTAGCGGAGAAAATAACACATCAAACCAATTTGAAAACACTATTAAAACTACTCCTGTTATAGATATAGCAGTATAACTTAAAACATTCTTAACTACAAAAAAAAGAGTTAGCTTTTAGCTAACTCTTTTTTTATTTTAATTAAATGCTTCTTAAAGTAAAAGTGTTTCCTTAAATCTTTTGTTATTTTAGTCTTATGCTTAATTATAAACTATAATCTAAAGACTTATGAGCAATCAGTTAAAAATTAACGGTAAAATTTTAAACAAAGCTAAAGTGCTAAATTTAATAGAAAAAAATAGTACTATAGAAGCAGTTAAATACGTGAAAGATGAAACAAATCTATCTTTAAAAGATTCTAAGGATATTGTAGACAACCTTCTAGAAAATCCAGAATTTTATGGCGGTGCAGAAAATACTATTATAGAACCAACCATAACAGAAAGAAATCTTATTGTAAAAAATAAAGAGCGTAATTTTAAAGGCTCTCATGTTTTAAAAAACAAGCAAACAAAAGCCAAAAACTCGATTATTATTTTTTTATTAATCGTAGTACTAATATTAACCTATTTTCTTTTAAAATAGATTTAAAAATATACTATTGAAAAACAAAAAAATAAAACTAACCTTTAATGATAGAAAACAGTTTATAGTGTTTGCTATAAAAAAACACTTAGGCTTATTAGGTATTTGGTTAGCATTTATAATTTTCGGTGCTTTTTTTGCATATTTAGGTAGTAAATTTAAAACTGATGGTACATTATTTATGGCTTTTGGTTTTGGGTTTATTTTACTTAGTTCTGCTTTTATACTCTTTACACTACCTTCTAGCCTGCAATATTATTATGAACAAGCTTTAACTAAAAAATATGGGAGCTACACTTTAGCTAAAATCACAAATAAACGAATTGATGACTATTCACATAATCTAAAAAATTTAGATAGTAGTACAAACAAAAGAGTCAAAACGTTTTTGTATGTAATAGAATTTCAGTTTACCTATAATAATATAACTTATAGTAATGAATGTTATTTTGAGCACGAAGCAACTTTTAATGCTATTACAACGACTACTGTATTGCCTATAAAATTTTTAAAAATCAACCCCAATAAAACCTCCATAAGACGGCAAAAACTAAGTAAGCAATTAGGTATTAAAGCACAATTATGCAACTAAGTTAACGCTAAGTAAAAGTTAAGTTTTTATTATAAAACGTATCATTTAAAACACGCTAAAAACAATTAAACTACCTTTGTTAAACTGTGCAGAATAAGTTAAAAACACATTTAATCACTACAGAGTTATTTTTAAAAGGCTCTAGCTTTTACAGAGGTATTGTATTAACAGTTGCTATTGTTTTACCTTTAGCAATTTTAAATATTACCAATTTATTTGAATTTGCTCCAGCTATTGCACTTGGAACATTTTTAAATGCACCAAGCGATGTTCCTGGTAGTTTAAGGCGTAAAATTAATGGTATACTTATAAGTATTCTTTTAACCCTTTTAGTATCATTTATAATTTTTGTTACAAAACCCTATTTCATATTATTATTAATAGCAATTGCAATTATTAGTTTTTTAGTAAGCCTAATTTCTGTTTATGGTTTTAGAGCGTCTTTAATTTCATTTTCTGGCCTATTGGCAATTGTTTTAACATTAGCTATAGAAAAAACCGATATTAAAGCTATAGCATTACATGTTGGTTTACTTGGTGTTGGCGGACTTTGGTATTTAATTGTTTCACTACTATCTAACTGGTTATTTCCTAAAAAGGATGATGACCAACTACTATCAGACACATTACAACTTACAGGAGAATTTTTAAAAATAAGAGCCAAGTTACTTACCAAACAAAACAAACGAGAAAAAAACGCCAAAAAGGCACTTATATTACAAACACAAATTAGCGAAAAACACGAAACATTGCGTGAATCGCTATTAGAAGGAAGAAAACGTTCTGGTAGATCATTTTCTAATGAGCGTAGACTTTTAATATTTATTTCACTAGTGGATATTTTTGAGTTAGCTCTAGCAAATTCTTTAGATTACTCAAAAATAGATTCCATATTTGGTTTACATAAATCACATTTAATAGTTTTTAAAAAAATGAATAAAGTTTTAGGCAATCACTTAATTGCTTTATCTGAACTTTTAATAAAAAAAGGAAACCTTCCAAACTTAGAACAACTAAACAAAACATTTAAAAAAACAGAAACTGCAATTCAAGATTATGTAGATGTAGTTACTTTACCAGAAGCCAGAGATGGCGCAATAGCATTAAGAAACCTTCAAGATTACCAAAAACAACTCTTACAAGAAGTAAAAGCTATTAGACGTGTACTTAAAAAAGTAAAAGACAACACTAAAGCATCTTTAAAAATTAAAACCTCTCAACAGTTTTTAACCTCTCAAGATTATAGATTTAATATTCTATTACAACATTTTAGCTTAAAATCACCAATGCTAAGGCATGCTTTAAGACTATCAATTGCTATTGTCTTTGGCTTTTTGTTAGGTAGCTTATTAGATTTAAAAAATGCTTATTGGATTGTACTTACCATAATAGTTATAATGAGACCCAATTATGGTTTAACAAAAGAACGCTCTAAAAACCGTATTATAGGTACGTTAATTGGCGCTGTTATAGCAATAATTATTATTTTAATTACTAAAAACACTACAGTTTACATGATTTTAGCTGTAGTATCTTTAACTTTTGCCTTCTCGTTAATACAGCAAAGCTATAAAGCAGGCGCAGCTTTTATTACTTTAAATATTGTATTTGTTTATTCTTTAATAGACCCTAATGCATTTTCGGTTATTCAATATAGAGTAATAGATACTATTATTGGAGCAACTATTGCTATAGTTGCAAACTATCTGGTTTTTCCAAGTTGGGAATATAAAAATCTAGATGCCGTAATTGTTAGCGTAATAACTTCAAACGGAAAATACCTACAAGCCACTAAAGCATTATACCACAATAAAGAAGAAAATAATTTAAATTATAAAATTTCTAGAAAGGAAGCCTTTTTAGCTATGAGTAATTTAAACGCCGCTTTTCAACGCGTGACGCAAGATCCAAAATCTAAACAAAAAGAATCGGCTTTAATTTACGACATGGTAACTTTAAACCATACCATTTTATCTGCAATTGCTTCAATTGGAAGCTATATACTTAACCATAAAACTACTTCTGCTTCTAAAGAGTTTGACACCATTACAGAGAGTATTTTTAACACATTAAACAATACGGCTTCAAAATTAGAAAACAACAAAATAACAGAGCTCACAACAGAAAAAGAAACTGCTCAAGCACATAAAAGACTTCAGCAACATTATGAGAATTTATCTCAAAAAAGAGATATGGCTATAGAAGCTGGACAAACGCAAATAGATAATAAAGCACTACTAAACCTTCAAGAAGCACATTTAATAAGCAACCAACTACTTTGGCTTAAAACGCTGTCTACAAATTTAACCAATGCTGCAAAAAAATATAAGTCGGTTTTTAATTAAAACACGTTTATTAAAACTGCTATAACTTTTAAGTTATCTTTGCATAAAATTAATTACATGTCATTTAAAGATTTAAAACTTAACAGACCATTATTACGTGCCATTGCCGAAAAAGGTTATGATAACCCAACCTTAATTCAAGAGCGTACAATACCTTTAGTTTTAAATAAAAAAGACGTCATTGCCTCTGCTCAAACCGGTACCGGAAAAACAGCAGCTTTTGCATTACCTATACTCCAGTTGCTTTACGATAAGCAAGATGCAGCCAAAAATCAAAAAAAAGTTCGTGCTTTAATTATAAGCCCTACACGAGAATTAGCAATACAAATTCAAGAAAATTTTCAAGACTATTTAATATATACTAACCTACGTTCTGCAGTTATTTTTGGAGGTGCGTCCATAGAACCACAAAAAGATGTTTTAAGAAAAGGCGTAGATATTTTAATAGCTACTCCTGGTAGATTATTAGATTTACACAAACAAGATGAAGTAAATTTAGACTATGTTGAAACCTTAGTTTTAGACGAAGCAGATTTAATGCTTGATATGGGTTTTATAGACGATGTTAAAAAAATTGAAAGACTTTGTCCTGCAGAAAAACAAATCCTTCTGTTTTCAGCAACAATGCCATATAAGGTTGAGCAATTAGCAAAAACTATTTTAAACAACCCTAAACGTGTTGAAGTATCCCAGAATTCTTCAACATCAAAAAATATAAACCAAGCACTTTACTACGTCCCAAAACCTAAAAAAATAGAATTATGTTTACACTTATTACGTAATACTATAAAAGGTAAAATAATTATTTTTAGACGCACAAAATATGGTGTAGATAAACTTGAAAAAACGCTTTTAAGAAACAATTATAAAGCCGATAGTATTCATGGTGATAAAAGCCAAACCTTAAGACAAGAAGCTTTAAATAGATTCAAAAAAAATGAGGTTAATATTTTAATTGCTACAGATGTTGCTGCTCGCGGTATAGATATAGAAAATGTAGATGCAGTAATAAATTTTGATATGCCAAACGTACCAGAAACTTACGTACATAGAATTGGTAGAACCGGAAGAGCTGGAAATACTGGTATGGCGTATTCATTTTGTTCTGCAGATGAAAAAGAATACATAAAAACCATACAACAACTTATTAATTTACAATTAGACATTGTAGAAGATCATCCATATCCATTAGATCCTAAAGCAAAACCACAGGTACATAAAAAGAAAGGTTCTAAATATAAAAAAGGAAGAAAAAGTGAAGCTTCAAAAAAGAAGAAAAAACGTTGGTATTAATTTTACCAACGTTTTTATTTTTAGTTAAATAGTATTTCAATTAAAAATAATAAGCAATAACAAACAAATTATTATTCATTACTTAATTAATCTGTACTTTAGTAACTTAAAATCAACTTTTAAAATGAAACACTATTTAGCAATTTTATGCATGATAACGCTACTAGCATCATGTAAAAACGACAAAAGCCCTACTACAGAAACACCAGACTCTACAGAAAAAAATATAGAATTTAGCAGTATGCTAAACGATTTTTATCAAGACGGTTTAAAACTAAATCCTTTAGCAGCAACCTCTGCAGGAGATCATAGATATAATAATTTACTACCCAATTCTCTATCAGATGAGTTTGCTACAAAAGTAAAAGCATACTACCAAAATTATAAAACTAAAGCAGAATCTTATACTAATGAGCAACTCACAAAAACACAACAATTAAGTCGTGATGTTTTAATTTGGGATTGCAACATTAACTTAGACCGTTTTAATTTTAATGAAGATTTAACGCCTATAAACCAAATGTGGACACAGCAATTAACCATTGGTCAATTAGCAAGCGGTAAAAGTGCACAACCTTTTAATACCATAGAAGATTATGAGAATTGGTTACAACGTGTTGATCAATATTTAGAATGGGTAGCATCAGCCGAAGCTAAAATGAAAGAAGGCATTCAAGTAAATCACGTATTACCTAAGTCTTTAATTATAAAAGTTACACCACAATTAAAAACTATAATTGATACTAAATTAGAAGACCATTTATTTTATCAGCCTATTAAAAATATGCCTGAAGATTTTTCTGAAGAAGACAAAAAACGTCTTACAGAAGCTTATTCAAACATGATAGAAAACAAACTAAAACCTGCTTATACTAACCTTTATACTTTTATGAATGGTGAATATTTAGAAGCTGGTAGAACTTCTAGCGGCATTAGCGATACTCCAAATGGGAAAGCCTATTACGATCACCAAATTAAACTTTACACAACGACAGAAATGACTGCAAACCAAATTCACGAACTTGGTTTAAGTGAGGTAAAACGTATACTTGCAGAAATGGAAGCAGTAAAAGAGCAAGTTGGTTACAAAGGTGATATTATTTCTTTTTTCGATTATGTTAGAAATAATAAAGAATTAATGCCGTACAAAACTCCAGAAGAAATTATTGCTAATTTTAACGAGATTCATAAAACCATGAAACCCCAAATAGAAAAACTATTTGACGTTAAACCAGAAACAGCTTTTGAAGTAAGACAAACCGAAAAATTTAGAGAAGCATCTGCAAGTGCAGAATACAATCCTGGCTCTTTAGATGGTACACGACCTGGAATTTTTTACACACCAATTCCAGATGCCACAAAATATAATGTTTTTAGTGACGAAGCATTATTTTTACACGAAGCAATTCCTGGACATCATTATCAAATTTCTTTACAACAAGAAGACACAAACTTACCAGAGTTTAGAAAAACTTTGTGGTATAGTGCCTATGGTGAAGGTTGGGCTTTATATAGCGAGTCTCTAGGTAAAGAACTTGGTTTATACACAGATCCTTACCAATATTTTGGAATGTTAGGTATGGAAATGCACCGCGCTATTCGTTTAGTAGTAGATACTGGAATGCATGCAAAAGGCTGGACAAGAGAACAAGCAATTAAATACTCTTTAGCGCACGAGGCAGAAAGTGAAGCCAGTATAATTTCAGAAATAGAACGTTATATGGCTAATCCTGGTCAAGCATTATCTTATAAAATTGGCCAATTAAAAATTAGAGAACTTCGTGCCAAAGCAGAAAAAAGTTTGGGAGAGAAATTTAATATTGCAGCGTTTCATAATCAAGTATTAGAAACTGGTTGTGTACCATTAGCTTTATTAGAAACCAAAATTGATAATTGGATAAACGCTTCAAAATAACAACAAAACTGTAATTAAAGTTTTATATTTAGTACAATTAAAAAACATCACACTTTTGTTTTTTAATTGTACTTTATATTTTTAGATAATATTTAAATTCAAAAAATGTCTATAAAAAAACATCTTACTATCTGCTTTTTTTTCGTGTCACTGTGTTGTATGTCACAAAACACAACTATAATTTCAGAGACTCAAAATCCAGTTGCCTATGCAACCATTTCTTTTGGTAACGGCAATGGGATTTTTGCAGATGAAGACGGCAAGTTTTATTTTTCAAAAAAATTATATAAAGACATAGACACCTTATATCTATCTGCAGTAGGTTATAAAGATTTAAAACTCCCAACACAACAATTACCTAGCACGCTAGTAATGGAATCTAAGGTAAGTGAACTGCAAGAGGTTATTATAAAAAACAAACCTAAAGGTCCTTTTAAAATTGAAAAAATAAAGCCAACAACACATAACGATTATTATAAATGTTGGCTACCAACTATAGAAAGTGAAATTGGAGTACTATTTCCTAATAAAACACAACAAACAAAACGATTAACTAAAATAAAAATACCAATAAAAGTTGAAGCCAAAACATGGCGAAAACGTAATAAATCTAATAGCAAAAAAAGACCCTTTTCAACTAAATTTAAAGTCAATTTCTACGAAAACAATAATGGTTTACCTGGAGATATATTAACCTACGATAATATTGTTTTTATCGCTACAGAAAAAAACGAAGAACTTTTTGAACTTGACGTAACACCTTTTGATATATACGTACCAAAATCTGGTATTTTTGTATCATTACAAGTATTGGGATATACTGATGCTAAAGGAAAACTACTACCTAACAAAAAATACCAAGAAGTCAAAACAAAACGCGGTATAGTAAAAGTATCTACCACATTTAGACCGCTTTTACCTTTTACAGATAAAATTCAAGAAAAAAGAACCTACGTAAAACGTGTGTTTTTAAACGGCGGAAAATGGGTACTTTACGACAAAGAAAACATTAACAAATCTAAGCTACTTATGGAAGGTTTAAATAATTATGGCATAGGTTTAGAAATGGAAGTCTACCAAAAAAAATAGAAATTTTATACTTTAAAATTACATTTTAACTAAAAATGAATGACTTCGGTTTAAAAAACAAAAAAAGTCGTTGCGAGTTAACATATTTATATTATTTTTAATTCTATGACAGCCTTAGAAATTGAAAAAGAAAATGCAGCTATTGCAAAAGCCTACAAAAACCTACTTAAAGTAAGTTATACCTCATTAACAGAAGATGATAAAAAACTTATTAGAAAAGCTTTTGAAGTTGCTGTAGATGCTCACAAAGAACAACGAAGAAAAAGCGGTGAAGCTTATATTTTTCATCCTATTGCTGTGGCACGAATTGTAGCTTCAGAAATAGGACTTGATGCTACATCAATTGCTGCTGCTCTACTCCATGATGTTGTAGAAGACAATGAAGATTACTCTATAAAAGATATTGAACAATTATTTGGTGAAACTGTTGCCAGAATTGTAGATGGTTTAACAAAAATATCGTCTATGAGTAAAGACACTGCAATGGATGTGTCTTTACAAGCCGAAAATTTTAGAAAAATGTTACTTACATTAAATGATGATGTAAGAGTAATTATTATTAAAATTGCCGATCGCTTACACAATATGCAAACTATGGACTCTATGCGTCCAGATAAGCAAGTTAAAATTGCAAGCGAAACACTATATATTTATGCTCCATTAGCACACAGAATTGGACTTTACAACATAAAAACCGAACTAGAAGATTTAAGCTTAAAATATACAGAACCAGAAGTTTATAACGACATTTTATTTAAACTAAAGGAAAGTAAAGAAGAACAAGACGCCTATATAAACGACTTTAATAACGTTATAAAAACATCTTTAGATAGGGAAAATTTAAATTACGAAATAAAAGGAAGACCAAAATCTATATTTTCTATAAAAAGAAAAATGGATAAGCAAGGAGTTTCTTTCGATGAGGTTTACGATAAATTTGCTGTAAGAATTATATATAAATCTGATACTGCAAACGAAAAATTCTTAGCCTGGAAAATATACTCTGTAGTAACAGATCATTTTAGGCCAAACCCAATAAGACTAAGAGATTGGATTTCGTCACCAAAATCTACAGGTTACGAAGCCTTACATATTACCGTAATGGGACCTAAAGGACGTTGGGTAGAAGTACAAATTAGAAGTGAGCGTATGAACGAGATAGCCGAAAAAGGTTATGCAGCTCACTATAAATACAAAAATGAAAACGATAAAGACGATAATTTAGACTTGTGGATAAACCGCTTACAAGAAGCCTTAGAAAATCACGAAACTAATGCTGTCGATTTTGTAGAGCAGTTTAAACTTAACTTATACTCAAAGGAAATTTTTGTTTTTACGCCCAAAGGAGATTTAAAATCTTTACCTAAAGGCGCAACACCATTAGATTTTGCTTTTAACATACATACCGAAGTTGGTATGAAAACACGAGGTGCAAAAGTTAATGGTAAACTAGTACCATTAAGTCACGAGTTAAAAAGTGGAGATCAAGTAGATATTTTAACCTCCGAAAATATAAAGCCAAATCCAAATTGGTTAGATTACGCAACAACATCGCGTGCACGCTCTAAAATAAAATCACTTTTAAAAGAAGAGAAAAAAGAAATTGCAGAAGACGGCAAAGAGATTTTACGTCGTAAATTAAAACAATTAAAAATTACGCTTAATGAAAAATCGGTTAACGAAATGGTTAATCACTTTAAGCTTAAAACCAGTTTAGATTTATTTTATCGTGTAGGTATTGGTTCTATTAGTAACCCAATGCTAAAAGAATACGCAGCCTCTAGAAGTAATGCACTTGTTAGTTTTATAAAAAATAAAATTAACCGAAAAAACAACGTTTCAAAAGAAGATTTAGAAAAAGACGAAATTACCAACAAATACGATATGTTGGTATTTGGTAAAGAAGAAGAACGCCTAGATTATAAATTAGCCACTTGCTGTAACCCAATTCCTGGTGACGCTGTATTTGGATTTCTTACAATTAACGATGGTATTAAAGTACACAAAAACAATTGCCCAAATGCACTAAGCTTACAATCTAATTATGCTTACCGTATTATGCAGGCAAAATGGATAGATTCTTCTCAACAAGAATACCACGCAAACATTAGACTTTCTGGTATAGACAATCTTGGTTTAGTAAACGATATTACTAAAGTAATCTCTAGTAATATGCATGTAAACATGACAAGCATTAGTTTTAAAAGTGACGATGGTATTTTCTCAGGTAAAATTAATTTAAGTGTAAAAAACAAAACCCTATTAAAAAAGGTTATGGATAACCTGAAGAAGATTAATGGTATTGAGAAAGTAACACGCATGTAACGCTTCACTTGTTAATAACTGATTGATAACACGCTATTGAATATTACAAATTTATAGAATAACCTCAAAAAATTACGTAAATTTGTCGCGTAATTATGAGCGCAAATACAGAAAATAAAAATCAAGAGATTGTAAAAAATGTTTTTACAACTTTTTTAGAAAGTAATGGTCACCGTAAAACTCCGGAACGTTACGCTATACTTCAAGAAATTTACAATAGTAAAGAGCATTTTGATATTGAGTCTTTATATTTAAATATGAAGAATAAAAAATATCGTGTGAGTCGAGCAACGCTTTACAATACTATAGAACTACTTTTAGATTCGGGATTGGTACGTAAACACCAGTTTGGTCAAAACCAAGCTCATTACGAAAAATCTTATTTCGATAAACAACATGATCATGTTATATTAACAGATACTGGTGAAGTTATCGAATTTTGCGATCCTAGAATACAGTCTATAAAAAAAACAATAGAGGAAGTTTTTGATATAAAAATCAACAACCATTCCCTATATTTTTATGGCACAAAAAACACAACAAAAGACAACTAAAAACAATTATTTATAATGGCAGTAGATTTACTACTAGGTTTACAATGGGGAGACGAAGGCAAAGGAAAAATTGTCGATGTATTAACCGCTAACTACAATATTATTGCACGCTTTCAAGGTGGGCCAAATGCAGGACATACATTAAAATTCGATGGTATAAAACATGTATTACGTACAATTCCTTCTGGTATTTTTCACAAAGATGCTATGAATGTGATTGGTAATGGTGTTGTTGTTGATCCTGTTGTTTTTATAAAAGAATTAGAAGGTTTAGATCAATTTAATATTGACTATAAAGCTAAGTTAATTGTGTCTCGAAAAGCACACTTAATTTTACCAACACACCGTTTACTAGATGCTGCAAGTGAAGCCTCAAAAGGTAAAGCTAAAATTGGTTCTACTCTTAAAGGTATAGGACCAACTTATATGGATAAAACAGGTAGAAATGGTATTCGCGTTGGAGATTTAGAAATGCCAGATTGGAAAGAAAAATACCGTGCTTTAGCAAACAAACACGAAGCCATGATAGCGTTCTATGATGTAGATATTCAATACGATTTAGAAGAAATGGAAGTTGAATTTTTCGAATCTGTAGAAAGATTAAAAGAATTACAATTTATAGACAGTGAAGCCTATTTACACCAAGCGTTAAAAGATGAAAAAACTATCTTAGCCGAAGGTGCTCAAGGTTCTCTTTTAGATATTGATTTTGGTACATATCCATTTGTAACATCATCTAACACAACAGCTGCTGGTGCTTGTACAGGTTTAGGTATTGCACCAAATAGAATAAAAGAAGTATTTGGTATTTTTAAAGCTTACACAACACGTGTTGGTTCTGGACCATTTCCTACAGAGTTATTTGATGCAGATGGCGAAGAAATGGCTAGAGTTGGTCAAGAATTTGGTGCTGTAACAGGTAGAGCAAGACGTTGTGGTTGGTTAGATTTAGTAGCCTTAAAATACACTTGTCGCGTTAATGGTGTAACACAATTAATGATGATGAAAAGTGATGTATTATCTGGGTTTAAAACTTTAAAAGTAGCAACAGCATACAAGTATAAAGGCGAAACAATTGAGCATTTACCATTTAATATAGAACCAGAAAACGTAGAACCTGTATATACAGAGTTTAAAGGTTGGAGCGAAGATTTAACTAAAATGAGCGACGCTTCTCAATTACCAAAAGAACTTAACGATTATATCGCTTTCTTAGAAAAAGAATTAGAAATACCTATTAAAATTGTATCTGTTGGACCAGATAGAAAACAAACTATTTTTAGATAATTTTCTTAAATACTACAGTATTAAAACCTGCCAAGAAATAATTTTCGGCAGGTTTTTTGGTATTATACTACTATTAAATTTATGCCAATACATAATGTCAACTCATTATTATCGTTATTTTTGTTCAAACTCTAAAAACAAGATGTTTAAAAACCTATTTATACTTTTATTTTTCAGTTTTATAGCAACTCAAAGTTTTGCTCAAAAACAAAAAAATATAGAAATTAAAGACTCTGGAGCCTTTGGTTCTATAGACGAAGAAAAATTTCCTGGAGCAAGAATATTAACGCGTAGTGATGCAGGTCAAGTACACGTCTACCATGATGGTATAGATATGTGGTGTGATCAAGCCGTAGTTTACGGAAAAGAAAATTTTGTTGAAGCTTACGGTAATGTTTTAATGAAACAAGGCGACACCATACAAATGGTAGCAAAATATGCAGAGTATAGTGGTAAAACCCAATTAGCAGTTGCTAAGGGAGAAGTTGTTTTAACCGAGCCAAGCTCTACTCTAACTACCGAAAAATTATTTTTTGACCGTACTAAACAACAAGCTTTTTATAACGATTTTGGAAAAGTAGTTCGCGACTCTTCAGGGACAATTACCAGTACTGTTGGTCGTTACTATATGCAAAAAAAGAAATACCGCTTTTTAAACACAGTAGAACTTGTAAATCCAGAATATACATTAACAACAAATCAATTAGATTTTTATTCAGAAAGTGGCCATGCATACATGTATGGACCATCAACAATAGTAGGAGAAACAAGTACCATTTATTGTGAGCGCGGTTTTTACGACACAAATGAAGATACAGGCTATTTTATTAAAAACTCTAAAATAGATTACGATAACCGCCAAGTTGTTGGAGACAGCATGTATTTTGATAGAAAAATAGATTTCGCTTCAGCAACAAATAATATTACAATTACAGATACAATTAATAACAGTATTATTCGAGGTCACTATGCAGAAGTTTACAAAGCAAAAGATTCTGCTTTTGTAACCAAACGCGCACTAGCTGTAAGCCTACAAGAAAATGACTCCATCTACTTACACGCAGATACTTTAATGGTTACAGGTAAAGAGAACCATAGAATAACACGTGCTTTTAGAAATGCAAAACTTTATAAATCTGATGTTAGTGGTAAAGCAGATTCTATTCACGTAAATCATCAAACAGGTTTAACACAATTAATTAATTTATCTCAATCATCTTCTCAAGAGGCATTTGCAACAAAAAGAAGACCAATACTATGGAATTTAAAAAACCAAATGACTGGAGATACAATTCACTTAAAATCTAATCCAGATACAGAAAAAATTGATTCTTTAATTGTATTTGAAAATGCTTTCATGATTAGTAAAGACACTCTAAGCGACGACGGTTACAGCCAAATAAAAGGAAAACGACTTATTGGTTTGTTTGATACAGAAAACCAATTAAAAAATGTAAATATTTATAAAAATGCAGAATCCATTTTTTATATGAGAGATGAAAATGACGAACTTGTAGGCATAGATAAAGCAAGATCTGCAAATATAGAAATGGTGTTTAGCAATGGAGATATAGATATGTATAAACGTATTTTAAATCCTGAAGCCAAAACATTTCCTGAAGAAGAATTTCCTAAAAACTCAAAAAAATTAGTTGGATTTGATTGGCGTGAAGATGAAAGACCGTTAAATGTTGAAGATTTATTTAAAGACGATCCTCCTTTAGAACTTGTAAAAATTAATGGTTTAGAACCTTTTGTACCAGAAGAAGAATTTTTTGATAAAGCACTTTTAGACCGTGTTGAAAAAGCAGATGAAGAAGCAAAACCAAAAATTAGAGTTAGCGGTATAACAAGTGAAACTAATGAGCCAGAACCTAAAGCTTCAAGACAAATACCAAAAAAGATTTTAAAACAACCTAAATTGGTACCTGCTATAAAAGCTAGCAGTAAAGACGAAGAGTAGAAATAATGCAAAACGATTTCTTTAAATATCAAGCACAAACCTCACCTTATCCTTTAGCAATGGAAGTTTCACACGCTAAAGGCTCTTATATATACGATACCCAAAACAACAAATATTTAGACTTTGTTGCAGGTGTTTCTGCTTGTACTTTAGGTCATAATCACCCAAAAGTAATTTCAGCAATAAAACAGCAGCTAGACAAGTACTTACACGTTATGGTTTATGGTGAATATGTACAAAAACCAGCTGTAGAACTCACTAAATTATTAGCAAAACATCTGCCAGAAAATTTAGAAAAAACATACCTAGTTAACTCTGGAACAGAAGCTATTGAAGGTGCTATAAAACTCGCAAGACGTGCAACAGGAAGGAGTCAAATTATTGCAGCTCACAACGCATACCACGGTAATACTATGGGCTCTTTAAGTTTAATGGATTTTGAAGAACGCAAAGCTCCATTTCGTCCGTTATTACCAGAAGTGAGCCATATAACTTTTAATCACGAACCACATTTAAAGCACATTACAAATAAAACCGCTTGCGTAATTCTTGAAACTATACAAGGTGGCGCAGGTTTTATAGAGCCAAAAAACAACTACTTACAAAAAGTACAAAAAAGATGTCATGACGTTGGTGCGCTTTTAATTTTAGACGAAATACAGCCTGGAGTTGGTAGAACTGGAAAACTTTTTGGTTTTCAAAATTATAATTGCAATCCAGATATTTTAGTAACAGGAAAAGGCCTTGGTGGCGGTATGCCAATTGGTGCGTTTACAGCATCAAGCCAGTTAATGGATTGCTTGCAAGATAACCCTAAGCTAGGTCATATAACTACTTTTGGTGGCCATCCAGTTATTGCTGCCGCTGCCCTAGCAACCTTGCAAGAAGTAATTAGTAGTGACTTAATGTCACAAGCTTTAGAAAAAGAACAACTTATAAGACAACATTTAAAACACGAATTAATTACCGAAATTCGAGGAAAAGGATTAATGTTAGCTGCTATAACTCCTTCTGCAGAAATCACTAACCAGTTGATTTTAAATACCCAAGACGCTGGACTAATCTCTTTTTGGTTGCTTTTCGAGCCAAAAGCAATTAGAATTACACCACCACTAACTATATCTAATCAAGAAATTATTGATGGCTGTGGCATCATTATTGAATTACTTAATAAAATACAAAGCGAAAACAATTAATTTAATTATCTGTTAATCAAATTATAAAGTGCTGTATTAGTTTAAAATTTTAGGTTGTTGATTACTTTGTTAAAAACATTTAGTGATTACGCCTTAAAAATGGACAATTGAGTACTACTTTTATTATTGTTGAACGCTAGAAAATGTGCCTATGGAATTTAGCCAAGAAGAAGAACATAACAAAATTTCACTTTCGAAGTTTGAATCTATGTTAAAAACAAATAATATTTTGTTTTTCGATTCTAATGAATTTGAAAATATTATTCACCATTATTTAAATAATGGCAAAGTAGCATTGGCTAAAAAAGCTATAAAATTAGGACTTGACCAACACCCAACATCTACAAATTTAAAACTCTTTAAAATTGAAGTATTTGTTTTTGAAAATGAACTAGAAAAAGCAAATGATTTATTAGACCAATTACATCTTATAGAACCTTCAAACGAAGAAATCTACATTCAAAAAGCAAATATTTTATCAAAAGAAGATAAACATAACGAGGCTATAAGTGTGTTACAAAAAGCATTAGATTTAGCTGATGACACTTCAGATTTGTACTCTATTATAGGAATGGAATATTTATTTTTAGATCGTTTCGATTTAGCTAGAGATAATTTTATGCGTTGCTTAGAACAAAATCCTGAAGATTATGCTTCGCTTTATAATATAATTTACTGTTTTGACTTTTTAAATGAAACTGAAGAAGCCATAAGTTTTTTAACAAAATACCTTGATAAAAACCCATATTGTGAAGTTGCTTGGCACCAATTAGGCAGACAATACTTTGAGCAAAAAGATTATGAAAAAGCTTTAAGTGCTTTCGATTTTGCAATAATAAGTGACGATACTTTTGTAGGTGCATATATTGAAAAAGGAAAAGTTTTAGAAAAACTAAAACAATACAACGAAGCTATAGAAAATTATACTATTACATTAAGTCTAGAAGACCCAACATCTTTCGCTTTATTACGTATTGGACATTGCCACGAAAAATTAGGCAATAATGAGTTAGCACAAAATTATTTTTATCAAACTGTACATGAAGACCCTTTATTAGATAAAGGTTGGATTGCAATTACTAAATTTTACAGTAAACAAGGTAATTACCAAAAAGCATTGTATTATATTAATAAAGCCATTAATATAGATAGCGAAAATGTTTTATATTGGAAATTATACGCTAAAATTAATCACCGTTTAAATTTTCTAGAAGAAGCCGAAAAAGGACACAAACGTGCTATAGAACTTGGTAACTACGAATTAGAAACTTGGTTAATGCGTGCCGATTTGTTGAAAGAACTAGGAGAATTAGAAGCTGCAACCTTAAATTTAATACAAGCTGCAGAGTTTTATCCTGAAAATGCTGAAATAGAGTTTAGATTAGCTGGTTTATACTATCAATTATTTGAACAAGAAAAAGCAAGCTATCATTTAAAAAACGCCATGCGTTTTGATGCTGAGCATATTATAATATTAGAAGAGTTATTTCCTTTGGTTTATCAATCTCTACTTGTTAAAAAGATGATAAAAAGGTAATCCATATTATCTTTTTTCATCTCTTAAAACTAAAACAATCTATTTAAAATTACATACCTTTGATATAGATAATATAAGTGGTTTTATATATTTTTAGTGCAATTATAATTTTAAAAACATCTAAACAATTTAAGGGTTAACTAAACCTTAATTTATAGTCGACTAAAAATAATCCCATTTAAATATAGTTTTAATGCAAAGAAAACTCACCGATTATTTACTTGTTTCGCTTAAAGGAATTGCCATGGGAGCTGCAGATGCTGTACCAGGAGTTTCTGGTGGCACCATAGCATTTATTTCTGGAATTTACGAAGAACTTATTACAACAATAAGTAACATAAATCTATCACTATTTAAAACTTTAAAAAACGAAGGTATTAAAGCCTTTTGGCAAAAAGCAAATGGTAATTTTTTACTAGCATTACTACTAGGAATAATTGTAAGTTTTGTCTCTTTCATGCGAATTGCCAAATACTTGTTAGAGCAACATCCAATTTTAATTTGGTCTTTCTTTTTTGGCTTAATACTAGTAAGTATTTATTTTGTTGGGAAGCAAATAACTAAATGGAGACCTTTAACAATATTAGCAGTAATAATTGGAGCCGTTTTAGCTTATTATATAACTAGCTTGCCTTCTATGGCTGCAAATAACAATCCCTGGTTTTTGTTTTTTGCAGGTGCAATAGCTATTTGTGCTATGATTTTGCCAGGAATTTCTGGTTCATTTATTCTAGTTATTTTAGGAGCTTACAAAACACTTAGTAATGCCTTTCATGATTTCGATTTAAAAAAAATAGCCATTTTCGCTACAGGAGCTATTGTTGGTCTATTAAGTTTTAGCCGTATATTAAAATGGCTATTTAAAAACTATCATAATGCAACTTTAGCTTTATTAACTGGTTTTATATTAGGTTCTTTAAATAAAGTTTGGCCTTGGAAACAAACCTTAACTGTAATGGATGATGCATCAGGAGAAATTATACCTTTTTCTGCAGTTTCAGATTTAGGAACATTGGCTGTATATCAAAAAAGTTTAAATAATTTCGAATCTTTTAAAACAGTTACAGAAAGTAGTATACTACCATTCCAATTTTCAGAGATAAATCAAAATATTTCGCCGCAAACCTTGCCAGCAATTATCTTAATGGCTGCTGGATTTTTAACCATATTCATTTTAGAATATGTTGGCTCAAAAGCAAAATAATGGAAAGTACTCGCACCTTTAAAGATAAATTATTTCTAATCTTAAAAGGATTAGGCATGGGTGCTGCAAACAAAGTTCCTGGTATATCTGGAGGCGTTGTAGCCTTTGTTGCTGGTTTTTACGAAGAATTCATTTACTCTCTTCAACGTATTAATGCTACTGCTTTTAAACTAATTTTAAATGGTCATTTTAAAGCATTTTATAAATATATAAATGGTAGGTTTTTAGGCTTACTATTTTTTGGAATGATAGTAAGCTATTTTAGTGTATCCAAAATCTTAGACTATTTAATAAAACATAACGAGTTGTATGTTTGGAGTGTTTTTTTTGGTATGATTTTAGGTTCTATATATTATTTAAGTAAAGATTTTAAAGACTGGAAAATAACAACCTATGCAGCTCTAGGTATTGGTGCAGCAATAGGTATAAGTATTAGTTTTCTTGATCCTGCAACACAAAACGATAACCTTTGGTTTGTATTTATTTGTGGCATAATTAGTGTCTCTGGCATGACCTTACCAGGCTTCTCTGGGTCTTTTATTTTAATTCTTCTAGGTAATTACGTATTGCTTTTAGTAGACTCGGTTAATGCACTTTATGATACTTTTTTCGAAATATTAGGTGGTAATTTTAGTTTTGTAGATAATGTAGAGCGTATTAAAATGCTTAAAGTTTTAGCCGTTTTTACACTAGGATCTTTAGTAGGTTTAATTACATTTTCTCATGTATTAAACTATATTTTAAAAAATTATAAAAGTGTTACAACAGCATCTATAATTGGTTTTATAGTTGGTTCGTTAGGCGTTGTTTGGCCATGGAAAAAAACAATTTATAAAAATGATAATACTGGAGAATATTTAGTAGATTCTACAGGGAAACTTATAGTAGAAAACTACAAAAGGTATTGGCCAGAATTTGATTTTGAAACTAGTTTAGCCATTATATATATAGCAATAGGAATAGCAATTGTACTTAGTTTAGAATGGTACGGTAGAAAAACAAAAAAAATTAATGCGTAAATTTGGATTAATAGGAAAAGATATAGAATATTCTTTTTCAAGAAACTATTTTAAAATAAAGTTTAAAACTGAAGATATTAGCGATGCCTCCTATGAAAATTTTGATTTAGTATCTATAGATTTATTTAAAAAAGAATTAAAAAAAAATAAGGCTATTGAAGGTTTTAACGTAACAATCCCTTACAAAGAAAGCATAATACCATATTTAGATAAACTAAACAAAAAAGCCAAAGCAATTGGTGCTGTAAACACAATAAAAATTACAAAAAAAGGCAAATATGTTGGCTATAATACAGATTTTTATGGTTTTAAAAACACCTTAAAACCACACCTAAAAACATACCATAAAAAAGCTTTAATTTTAGGTACTGGCGGCGCAAGTAAAGCCGTAGCTTATGCCTTAAAAAAATTAGATATTGAGTTTCTTTTTGTATCAAGAACACCTAAAAACAAAAATGAAATAACATATTCAGATTTAAATAAAACCATTATAGAAAATCACAAAATTATAATTAATTGCACGCCTTTAGGCACACATCCTAATATTGAAAGCTATCCAGATATACCGTACCAATACTTAACAAATAAGCACTTACTTTTCGATTTAATATACAATCCGTCTGAAACAAAGTTTTTAAATTTAGGAAAACAAAAAGAAGCTAAAATTATAAACGGTTATGATATGCTAGCACTACAAGCCGAAAAATCATGGCAAATATGGAACAAGTAAAGTAAATAATATTAGCTTTATAACGCTTCAACCTTTGAAGATGATGCAATTTTACTATCTTTAAAGTCTAAAATTTTTATTAGAACTATAACATTTAAAGAAATGTCTGAGCAAGATAACCTGCTAAACGCAGATGGAATTGAGGATAATAACCCTACCAAAAACACTTCAGAAGAAGAAACAACACCTTCTTTAACTGAAGATTCAACAACTCAAAACACTAATAGCGACTCAAGCGACGATGACCTCATTAATGAAATTGATGAATCAAACGCCGAAGATGCAGAAGATGAAGGTAATAGTGATAGACACACTATCGAAGACAAAGATTACCACGCAATGTCTCTTGACGAATTGGTGATTGAGCTTGAAAAATTAGTGAAAAACCATAAAATTCAAGCTATAAAAAAGCATGTGGATGATATTAAAAATGAATTCACAGAAAAATTTAATGCACTTTTAGACGAAAAAAAGGAAGACTTTTTAAGCAAAGGTGGCAACGAAATAGATTTTCACTACACAAATCCATTGCAACGAAGCTTTAAAGATATATATAAAGAATACCGTACTAAATTAACAGCGCATTATAAAAATTTAGAAAAAGGACTTAAAGATAATTTAGCAAATAGACTATCTATTATAGATCAAATTAAAGCACTTACAGATAGTGATGGCACTATGAATAGTAAGTACAAAGAATTTAAAGATCTGCAAGAACAGTGGAAAAACGCAGGTGCAATACCTAGAGACAAGTATAATAATGCGTGGAATAGCTACCATTTTAATGTAGAGCGTTTTTACGATTTATTACATTTAGATCGCGATTTAAGAGACAAAGATTTTGAGCATAATCTTGAGAAAAAAACCAAGATAATAGAACGTGCAGAAGAGTTAGTTAATGAAGAAAACACCAATCGTGCTTTTAGAGAACTACAAGCACTACACAAACTTTGGAAAGAAGATTTAGGTCCTGTAGCAAAAGAACACCGCGAAGTAATTTGGGAGCGTTTTAAACAAGCAACAAAAGCTATTAATGCTAAAAGGCAAGATTACTTTAAACATCTCGATGAATTATACGAGAAAAACCTTGAATTAAAACAAGGTATTATTGCTCTTATAAAAGAAAAAACCCAGAATACACAAGACAACCACAAAAGCTGGCAAAATAAAATTAAAGAAATCGAAGCCTTACGTGAAGAATTCTTTAAAGCCGGAAAGGTACCAATCAAGGTAAACGAAGCTACTTGGGCGAAATTTAAAGAAGCTGTTAGAGATTTTAACCATAAGAAAAATGCCTTTTATAAAAATTTAAAAAAGGACCAATACGTTAATCTTGAGAAAAAACGAGAATTAGTAAAAATTGCAGAAGACAATAAAGACAGTGACGATTTTGAAAAAACCACTGCACTAATGAAAAAAATTCAAAGCGACTGGAAACGCATTGGTCATGTACCAAGAAAAGATAGCGACAAAATCTGGAAACAATTTAGAGCTGCGTGCAATCACTATTTCGACCGCTTGCATGCCAAACGTAATGAAGCTAGTGCAGAGGAAGAAAAAGCCTATGCAGATAAAGAAAGTATGCTAAAACTTGTAAAAGAGACAAAACTTACTGGAGAACAAAAAGCAGATTTAGCAACCATAAAACAACATATTGCAAACTGGAAAAACATAGGTCGTGTGCCAAGTAATAAACGTAAAATTGAAAGTGATTTTAATAAAGCACTTGATACGTTGTTTGGCACGTTAGATATGAATAAAAGTGAAGTAGAAATGATGAAGTACGAAAACAAACTTCAAGATTTATCTTCTGCTAGAGATCAAAGAGCTTTACAAAACGAGTACAATTTTATTAGAAAAAAAATTGATGAAACAAAAGGTGAAATAAACCAATTGCAAAACAACTTATTGTTTTTTAAAGACGCTGATAGAAAAAACCCATTAGTAAAATCTGTATATGATAATATAGATAAGCATACCGAAGCTTTAAAAACTTGGAAAGCTAAACTTAAAAAAATTAAAGTAATGGAAAATGCTAAAGCTAAAGCAGAAGAAGCCACTACAGAAGAAACTAATACAGCAGATAATAATGATGCAGAATAAATAATATTTTACTATAATAACTATTAAAATACTCGTTTTATAACGGGTATTTTTTTTTAATTGTATAAATGTAAAACGTTTAAAAAAACCAAATCCTGTTCGATTTAAATCAAACAGGATTTTGGCTCCTAACTAAACTAACCAATTATTTCTATTTCGCTTACTAGAAATAATTTATTATATAAAATGACATTATAAAAGTTTACGCTATTAACCAATTTTCCAATGAAGAAAGAATGTCATTTAATATATATACGCAGCAATTTTAAATTTGGATTTCGATATTGAAAAAAAAGTTATATTTTTTTTGCTTCTTCCCAAAAAACATCCATTTCTGCTAAAGTCATATCCTTTAAATCTTTATTCAATTCCTTTGCTTTTGCCTCTATATACTTAAAACGCTTTGAAAATTTTTTATTGGTTCGCTCTAAAGCATTCTCTGGATTTATATTTTTAAATCGTGCATAATTTACTAGAGAAAATAAAACATCTCCAAACTCATCTTCCATTTTATTGGCATCGTTATGCTCAACTTCTGCTTTAAATTCTTTAAGCTCTTCTTCAACTTTTTCCCAAACTTGTTCTGGTGCATCCCAATCAAAACCAACACCTGCAACTTTATCTTGTATTCTACTGGCTTTTACTAAAGCTGGTAAACTTTTGGGCACACCTTCTAAAACACTTGTCTTTCCTTCTTTAAGTTTTAGTTTCTCCCAATTACGCTTTACTTCTTCTTCATCTTTTACTTTTACATCACCATATATATGTGGATGCCTGTGTATAAGTTTTTCGCAAATAGAATTACAAACATCTGCAATATCAAAAGCGTTTGTTTCGCTTCCTATTTTAGCATAAAAAACCAAATGCAGCATGAGGTCTCCAACTTCTTTTTTTATTTCTTCTAGGTCGTTATCTAAAATAGCGTCACCAAGCTCGTAAGTTTCTTCTATGGTAAGATGCCTTAAACTTTCCATAGTTTGCTTTTTATCCCAAGGACATTGCTCTCGCAACTCGTCTATAATAGTTAATAATCTATCGAATGCTTTTAATTGATTGGCTCTAGAATTCATGTAAAAAAGTTTTTGTAAAGGTATTTAAAAACAAAAAAATCCAGCTTAAAAGCTGGATTTTAATTTATGTTTAGATTAAGCGTTTTATTCTTCTTCATCTGTAGATTTAGTATCTTCTAAATCTAATAAGTCGTTTTTTTGTAACGTATTATACCACTGTATTACTTTTTTAATATCGCTTGCATATACTCTATCTTCATCGTAATCTGGTAATACATCGAAGAAATATTCTTCTAATTTATCTTTAGATTCTTTATGGCTTACACTTGTTTGCGCACCGTTTTCTTTAGTTTTTATTTTATTAAAAACCTCGCGTAATGGTACTTCTTCTGTTAAAGTATAAATAGCTATTTCACTTAAAACACTTACGTTTTGCTGGATACCTACAGAGATTTTACGATTATCTACTAAAGATTTTGCAATAAATCCTCCTCTAGTTTGTGTTACTAACTCGTATAAACCTGGTTTTCCTGAAATTGCTAAAATTTTATCTAATGCCATATTATTGTTTCTTTTTGTTTGCTATCACTTAATTTTTAAACTAAGGAGCGCAAATATCTTGTACACGATTGTGTTTTGCAAGTTTTTAACGTTTCTTTTTTAGGTTAGGAAACTTCATTCTATACTCTACATTAATTTTACCTTTAGAGATATTAAGTAGTTTTCCTTTTATTAAACGTTTTTTTAATGATGATAATTTATCTGTAAATAAAATACCTTCAATGTGGTCGTACTCATGCTGGAAAACTCTAGCTGCTAAACCACTTAATTCCATGGTATGCTTTTTAAAGTCTTCATCAAAATATTCTACTTTAATATTAGGTTTTCTAAACACATCTTCACGAACATCTGGTATGCTTAAACAGCCTTCGTTAAATGCCCATTCATCTCCAGATTCTTCTAAAATTGTTGGGTTTATAAATGTGTGTTTAAAATCTTTTAAAAATGCGCGCTCATCGTCTTCTAATACATCATCGTCTGCAAATGGAGATGCATCTACTAAAAACATACGAATTGGCAAACCTATTTGTGGTGCTGCTAAACCTACACCATAAGCGCCATGCATAGTTTCTTGCATGTTTGTTATAAGTTCTTTAAGATTTGGATAATCTTTATCGATTTCCTTAGCTTTAACTTTTAAAACTGGATCGCCATAAGCGACTATTGGTAATACCATATTATTATTTATTGTAAAGGTAACTTTGTAATATTATTGTTGCACTAATTTCGTCTACTAATGCTTTATTTTGTCTTTGTTTTTTCTTTAAACCACTATCAATCATTGTTTGTACTGCCATTTTAGATGTAAAACGCTCGTCTACTCTTTTAATTGGTATGTGTGGAAAAAAGGTGCGTAATCTACTTATAAAAGGTGCTATTAAGGCTTCGCTTTCGCTAGCCTGATTATTCATTTGTTTTGGTTCGCCAACCAAAAACAACTCTACGCTTTCCTTTGTTGTGTAGTCTTTTAAAAAATCTAATAATGTTGTGGTAGCAACCGTGGTTAGGCCAGAGGCGATAATTTGCATATCGTCTGTTACTGCTAATCCAGTTCTTACTTTACCATAGTCTATTGCTAGAATTTGAGCCATTATTATTTTTTATGCAAATTTAATGTTTATATACTACATACATAAAATATTATGCCAAATTATAAATAGAGGTTATATTTGCGTGAAGGATGGAGGCATTTGTTGAAGCTCCTCGCAGAGAGCGACTGCCGAGAGCCTGACCTTTAGGGCACGCCCAAAACACTAAAAAATTATTATTGATGAAAGATTTACAACAAACGATTGAAAATGCTTGGGAAAACCGAGATTTATTAACTGAAGAAAACACACAAAACGCCATTAGAGAAGTCGTTAAGTTACTTGATGAAGGTACTTTAAGAGTGGCTGAACCTGTTGAGAATGGTTGGCAAGTTAATGAATGGGTTAAAAAAGCTGTGGTTTTGTATTTCCCTATCCAGAAAATGGAAACTATTGAGGTTGGTGTTTTTGAATTTCACGACAAAATCCCATTAAAAACGGGTTATAAAGAAAAAGGCATTCGTGTGGTACCTCATGCTGTGGCTAGACATGGTGCATATATTTCGGCTGGTACAATTTTAATGCCTAGTTATGTTAATATTGGTGCTTATGTTGATGAAGGTACTATGGTAGATACTTGGGCTACTGTTGGTAGTTGTGCACAAATTGGAAAAAATGTTCACCTTTCTGGTGGTGTTGGTATTGGTGGTGTTTTAGAGCCTTTACAGGCTGCTCCTGTTATTATTGAAGATAATGCTTTTATTGGTTCTAGATGTATTGTTGTTGAAGGTGTACACGTTGAGACTGAAGCGGTTTTAGGTGCTAATGTTGTATTAACGGCTTCTACTAAAATTATAGATGTTACTGGTGATGAACCTGTAGAGATGAAAGGTCGTGTTCCTGCTCGTTCTGTTGTTATTCCTGGTAGTTACACAAAATCTTTTCCTGCTGGCGATTACAATGTGCCTTGTGCTTTAATTATTGGAAAGCGTAAAGAAAGTACTAATAAAAAAACGTCGCTTAATGATGCTTTACGTGAGCATAATGTTGCAGTATAAACGAATAAGATAAAGTTATATAATATGCTAAATCCCAAAATTGTTTTCAATCTTGGGATTTAAATTTTTGAAGTATGAAAATATTAGTAATTCAGCAAAAAATGATTGGCGATGTGCTTACTACAAGTATTTTGTTTGAGGTTTTACGTGCTAAATATCCAGATGCTGAGTTACATTATTTAATTAATTCTCATACCTTACCAGTAGTTGAAAACAACCCGTTTATTGATGAATTTGTTTTTTTTACTAAAGACATTGAAAACTCTAAAACCGAATTTTATAAGTTTTTAAAACGTATTAAAGCTGAAAAATACGACACTGTTATTGATGTTTATGGAAAACTAAGTAGCAATCTTATTTCTTACTTTACCAAAGCTGAAACTAAAATTTCTATTAAAAAATCTTATTCTTCTTTTTTATACAACCATACTTTTAAAGATTCTAAAACTCCAAAAACAAACGCTGGTTTAGCTATTGAAAACAGGTTACAGTTATTACAGCCTATTTTAGGGAATATACCGCAACCTATAAAACCTAAAATTTATTTAACGAATACTGAAATTGAAAAAACAAAGGCTTTTTTAATTTCAAATAGTATAGATTTAAATAAACCTTTGATTATGATTGGTGTTTTGGGTAGTGATTTATCTAAAACCTATCCTTTTGAATATATGGCTAGCGTGTTAGACTATATAATTGAAACATATCCTGATGTACAACTACTTTTTAATTATATACCAAAACAATTAGAAGATGCTAATGCTATTTACAACCTGTGTAAAGTAGAGACTAAAAAAAGAATTAGATTAGATGTTTTTGGAAAAAGTTTACGCGATTTTATTTGTATCACACACTTTTGTGATGCTTTAATTGGTAACGAAGGTGGCGCTGTTAATATGGCAAAAGCTTTAAATACGCCAACATTTACCATTTTTTCTCCTTGGATTGATAAAGCCGCATGGAGTTTGTTTGAAAACGGAACCACAAACATTTCTGTACATTTAAAGGATTTTAAACCAGAATTATATAAGAATACTACTTATAAAGCGATTAAAAAAGACTATTCTAATTTTTATAATTATTTTAAACCAGAGTTTTTACTTGATAACTTAACCGTATTTTTAAAAAATCTATGATTTTTGTAAAATACCGTAGTTAGTCCATTTTAAATTTTCTTTTTTTACAACAGCACGTATTGCTTGATTTTTATCTATAGCTTCTTGGTTTACATAACCTCTAGAATGGTCTAAATGTAAACATATTGCATTGTACCTTATCTGTTTAGATTTTATACCCATATTAAATAAGCGTTCTCCCATTTCTCTATCTTCTCCACCATATTGCATACGCTCATCAAAACCATTAACTGCTAAAATATCTTTTTTCCAACCCGAAGCATTATGCCCATTCCAACTAGCATTTGTTGGCGTTATGGTATTTAAAACCTTTGCTTTTAAAGGTGATGCATTTAATTTATTATTTTTAAAAGATGATGGTAAACCATTTGCCAACAACCATTTTAAGTTAAAACAGTCTTGAGATAGAATATCCTGTTTTGTTATTTTTTGAGAAATATCCATTGGTAATTTAAAATAACCACCAGATAAAAAGTAACCTTTTTCTCGTTTGGCGTAATGCGTTTCAACAAAATCTTTTCTTGCCATACAATCGCCATCACTCATTAATATATAATTAGCGTTACAGGCTACAATTGCTTTGTTTAAAATTTTTGTTTTTTGAAAACCATTGTCTTCATGCCAAACGTGTTGTATAGGAAATGAAACTTCGTTTTTAATTCGCTCTAACAAATTAAAAGTTGGTTGCTTAGAGCCATCATCTGCAATAACTATTTCAAAATTTTTAAAGCTTTGTGCTTCGTAACTCCACAGTACTTTTTCTAGCCAAGCTTCGGCATTGTAAGTACTTATAATTATTGAGATTTCTGGTTTAACCATTGATTTTAGATAAAGTCTTTATATATAGCAAAAATAGTTATTTTTACACAAAACTTTAGTGTGAGGAAAATAACAGCAATTATACCTACTAAAAATGAAATTGATAATATTGAAGCAGCTATTGCTTCGGTTTCATTTGCTGATGAGATTTTGGTTATTGATAGTTTTAGTACCGATGGTACTTTTGAGAAAGCAACTACTCTAGCCTCACGCGCTATACAGCGTAAGTTTGATTTTTATGGTGCTCAAAAAAATTATGCCATTGCTCAAGCTCAACATGATTGGATTTTACTTTTGGATGCCGATGAACGCGTTACACCAGAATTAAAAACTGAAATAACCTCACTTTTAAATAAAAATGAAATTTCTCACGATGCCTTTAGTATTAAACGTATAAACCATTTTATGGGACAACGTGTACATTACAGTGGCTGGCGAAATGATAGTGTTATTAGGTTATTTAAAAAAGAAGCTTGTAAGTACGATAATAGGCATGTACATGAAGCTTTACAGGTAAACGGAAGTATTGGAAAATTAGATCATAAATTTTTACATTATTCTTACCGTAGTTTTGACCAATACATGCAAAAAATGAATAAGTATGCCACATTACAAGCTAAAGATTACGATACTAAAACAGGCCAATTAACTGCTTATCATTTTGTAATTAAACCTGTTTGGGGCTTTTTAAAACATTATTTAGTACAAAGTGGTTTTCGTGATGGTGTTGTAGGCTTAACCATTGGCTATGTACAAGGTTATGTTGTTTTTATGCGTTATGTAAAATTATGGTTGCTACGTAAAGGTAGAAACTAATCGTATTTTTTCCAGAATTTTATTTTTTGTTTTAAGCGTCTACGGCGGTGAAAAGATTCTTGAAACGCCTGTGTTTCCTGCCACATTAAATTAAACACTTTACTATAATCTTCATTAATAAGCTTAGCGTATTCATCACTCATAACTTCAATCATAGATTTATGAATTGTAAGTTTTGCAAAGTTTTTTATACGTTTTTCAAAAATCATGGTTTCAAAATTCATTCGGTTTAAGTCTACCAAATAAAATTTATAATCGCCATTATTATAGTCTATTAATGTATTTCCTGGTGAGTGATCTAAAAAATTTACGCCATTTTCATGTAGGCCAAATGTAAACCTTGTAAAGGCTCTAAGTATAGCCTCATAGTTAGGTATATTAAAATCTGTAGTTAATTCCCTGTAGGTAATATCGCAATCTAGCTGCTCACTTATATAATAACTTTTACCAAATAATAAACCAGTATTTATTTCGTAAAATGCTACTGGTTCTGGAGTGCCAATGCCTAATTCTTGTAATTTATTTGCATATTCAAAAGAGCGTTGTGCTTTACTTTTTCTAAAAAATTTATAAACGACTTTATTTATTGCATTTGGCTTTTTAAAAGATTTAGCATTTAAAACTTTGCCATCTAACTTAAATAAGCGCAAACTGTTTCTATCTTGATTGCCAAATGCTTCACCTTGAGTTTCATAATTTAATATAAAATGGTCAAGTGCTTTTGTATTGGCTTGATATAGTGGATTTATTACTTTACGCATTATTTAAATATTTATCTAATCCATTAGTTGCCCAATCTATTTTATTGCTAATGGTTTTTAACTCTATTGTATTGTTTGCTTCTACTCTATCTTTCGATTTTTCTTTATGCCAGATGTGAAACACAATGCCACGGTAACGCAAACGTCTTGCTTTTACTCCTTTATTATGCATACGCAGCATAAGCTCACTATCTTCACGTCCCCAACCAGTTATATCTTCATTATAGCCATTTACTGCAATAAAATCTGATTTAAAGTAAGAGGTATTGCACCCACGAAATTTTTTTGAAAAGAAATCTTGCTCTTTGTAAAAGCCGCTTAAAAATTTAGAATGAATGGCTCGTGTGCGTTTTTTTATTCCTTTTGAAAACGGTCCAAAATTGGTTTGTTTTTTTTGAAATAAAATTTCTAAATATGGTTGCTGTATATTTACTCGAGAGCCAAATAAATATTGATTGGCATTTGCAAAAGCCATGTGATCTTTTACAAAATTACGATGCATAATACAATCGCCATCTACTTGTATTATATATTCGCCACTTGCTTGCGCTATGGCTTTATTAAGAATTTGAGATTTTCTAAACCCTTTATCTTCCTGCCAAATGTGTTTTACTGGTATGGTAAATGTTTTAGCATACAGGTCTATTAATGCTTTAGTTTCTTGTGTAGAACCATCATCTGCAATTAAAATTTCGTCTGGTAATTGCGTTTGGTTTTTAGCACTTTGTAAAACTAACTCTAAAGCTGCTGGCCAATTATATGTAGCGATAAGGAGTGTTGACTTCAAAATAAATTACTTAAAAAGGTATTTAAAAAACTGTCCTAAGTTTTTTTTAAAAATAAAAAACTTAGACTTATACAATCCTTTTTCTTTTTCTTTTTTAAAATTTTCAAAAAGCTCTGTAAAGTTTGATCCTTTAACAAAATCCAAGTGTTTCCATTTTTCTGGTTCTAAAAAGAAAAAATCTTGCATGTCTTTATAATTAGACTCATTTACGGCATCCCATTTTTTCATAAAACCGTCAACATCTACCTCTTCATTATGTCCCCAATTAGTGAGCTTTGTGATTAAATCTTCACGATCTCTAGAAATACTTTCGTGTAAAATTAAAGCATTAAAATAAATTACTTTACCATGCGTTTTTCTTCCAATTTTATAATCTGGATAATTAGTTGCAACTACAGTTTTGGTTGCTTCATTTACATACAAATAACCGTTTTCTGTTTTTTTATATAAACTTACATGAAATGGTTGTATTTGTATTTTATGTTTTTCAGGGTTTGTTAAATAAGCATCTTTACTTTTTAAAAACTTTACAAAACGTTCAAAGTTTATAAAATACTCATCGGCATCCAGTTGAATTATCCAATTACCAATTCCCATTTTTTCGGCCATCATTTTACGCTCACGCACTTCGCATTGCATGGTTGTTAGTTCTGGCTTACAAAAATTATCTTCGTAAATAACTATTTTATTCTCTGTGTCAAAGGTTTTTATCCAATTAAAAAAAGAATCATCAATAGTAATTGGTGATCCATTCCAGGTTTTTCGGTCTATATCAACCGCTAAAAAAATAGTATCGGCTAATTTATAAACTAAAGGAATAGCATTTTTAAGCAATTCGTAATCGTAAGAGACTAAAAAGCCTACTTGAATTTTTTTCATAAAAAGTAATTCTGTTTTAAAACAAAAAACAAAGATACAATTCTTTAACATACCTTGTAGCTTTACAAAAAACTGTACCTTTGAGTTTGAAAAATAACTAGCGACAACTTGCGTTTATGAAAATTACCTTAATAAGTTTTGATTATTGGAATTACGACCAACATATTGTAAAAGCATTACAAAAAAAAGGGATTGAAGCTACACATATAGATATTAGTAAGTTTAAATATAAATACCGTTCGGTATTTGAAAAACTTAAAAATTTTGTTTTAAAGACATTTTTTAACAAGAATATAAAAAAAATTAAACGCTTAGAATATATTACTAATACACTTGAAAGTTTAGGCAAACAAGATGCTATTTTAGTTATAAGGCCAGATTTAATACCATTAGCAGTTCACACAAAAATAAAGACTTTTACAAACCAGTATATCGCTTATATTTACGATAGTTGTGTACGCTTTCCTGTGGACCATTTATTAAATGGTGTTTTTGATTCTATTTATTCTTTTGATTTAAAAGATGTTGAAAAATATGGTTTTAAACACATTACTAATTTTATTTATTTAGAGAAGCAACCTATAAAAACGGAGTACAAATATGATGCTTTTATAGTATTGTCTCCAGACGAAAGACTTACTCAACTTAATAGTATTGCACAACAATTTGATGCTTTAAATATTAGTTACAAATTTGTAACTGTAAGCTCTAGAAAACCGGCTGGTTTATATAAAAGTATTGAGCATACTAGCACAGAGATTAAAGCTGATGAACTTAAAGAGCATCTTGATAACTCTAGAATAATTTTAGACTTAGTTCGTGATGGACATAATGGCTTAAGTTTTAGGATTTTTGAAGCTTTAGCTTATCAGAAAAAAATAATAACTACAAATGCTTCTGTAAAGAATTATGCTTTTTATAACCCTAATAATATTATGGTTATAGATAGTAAAAACCCTAAAATTGATGCTTCCTTTTTTAATACACCGTACCAGGTTTTACCAGAGGATGTATACCACGAATTTACTGTAGATAATTTTACAGATACTGTTTTTAAACTTAAATAAGTTAGCGTTTTAAAACCTGATCTATTGTACTGCTAATATGCTTTAGAGAAAATGGCTGAATAATTTTTGGTGAGAAATCACTTAACTCATTCCATAACTCATTATTAGTATAAAGCGCCATAATTTGATTAGCAAAGTCTCTTTTATTATTTGCAATCATGGTTTGACTAAATGGAGAAAAATCGAAACCTTCTGCTCCAATATCTGTAGTTACAACTGGTAAACTATACTCAAAACTTTGTCCTATTTTTCCTTTAACACCTGCGCCATATTTTAATGGCGCCACAAATAATTTTGCTGTTTTATAATAGAGAGATACATCTTCTACAAAACCTATAACATTAAACTTTTTAGAGTGAAGCTCTAAAACTGTTTGTGTTGGATAACTACCAACAATATTAACTTTAATCTCTGGATGTGTTTCCCAAACCAATGGCATAATTTCATTATGTAAATACAATACAGCATCTTCATTTGGCATGTGCTTAAACCCACCAACAAATAGCAAATCTTTACGGTTTTCTACTGTTAAAAATTCATCTGTTTTTTTTATATAATCGTGAACATTACCTATAACGACCATTTTTTCTGGCTTATTATAATGTTTCAGTAGTTCGGTTTTATCATCTTCAGAAATTACTATAATACTATCGGCTTGATTGCAGTTATTTAATTCTATTTGTAAATAGCGTTCTGCTTCAGTTTTTGTGTTTAAATCTTGTGAGTCTTTAAATTCTCTACTTAACCTTAAATAATGAAAATCTACCATATCAAAAACCAACTTAATATTAGCATTTGCTTGTTTTATTTGTTGGTAATATTTTTCAAAAATATTTGGTCTATGTAACCATGCAATATCCAATTTTGGTGCAATTTTATATATAAAAAGTTCTTTAGTTACCAATACATCACTTTGGTCTACAGTTGGTTCGTAAACATTTACACCAAGTGCTTTAAACTTTTCTATATAATCGCTTTTATACTTGTATTGCTTTAAATCTGCTACTAAAAATACAGCAACATCTTTTTCTAAAAGTAATTTTATAATTTCGGTTAACCGTCTAGAACCAGAATCTTTATTAAATTCTGGCACAATTTGATCTATAATTAAAACATTAGTTTTTTTAAAAACGTAGTGTTCTAAATTAAAACGCTTATTCTCCTTAATTAAACGGTTTCTAAGTGCATTATTTTTGTACTTAACTTTTATTTTTTTGAAAAAACTCATAGAATATATTACATCATTTAGGTTGCATTAAAAACCATGTGTATTAAATTTATTGAAAATATTTAGCATTAAAAGCGTCTACTTCTTTCTCCATTTTTTCTATCATATTTTCCATTATAGACTCTGTAGATAAATTGAACGAAATACTTTCATGCTGAGACAGTTTAGATATTAAATGGTCGCGATTTGCTTTTTTATAAGCTGCTTTCGAGATTTTAAACCATTTTTTTCGTTTTAATATTGGCGCTTCAATAAAACTGTTTTCTTTAATATCTATAGATAACATCCAATCGTTCCATTTCCATTCACTTACACGTTCTCCTTCATACATATGTGCATTAAAACGTAAACGCTTCCAAGGTACTCTTAAAGCATCTGCCAAAATACAACCATGCATTGCTTCACTTATAACTTGTTCACTTTTTGCAATATCAATCATAAATTGTTCTACGTTACCATCTGTTGGTAAAATAAGATTCCAACCTAAGCCATCGCAAATAGATTTCCAGTCTACTTTATCTAATGATTTAAAATACGGTATAAAACTAATTTTATGTTTTTTAGGTAAGTTTAAATAGGTTTTATATTGTGGCAAAAGTACTAAAAAATAAGCACCATCTGCAATGTAATTATTAGCTTCTTTTGTTAACCTTAATGAGCTATAAGGACCACGTACAAATCTAATATCCCAAGAGTCATCAAAATTAAAGTTTTCATTTATAGAGCGAACTCCTGTACTAAAAATTACTTTTTTTTCGCTTTTATTAGCTAGTTCTATAAATTTCGAGTTGCCCATTAAAATTGAGCCAATACCCATAAAAGCAACATCGTTTCGTTTATTAAAAAAGTTGTCTCCAAAAACTTTAGGCCATATCCATAAATTTAAATCGTCTCCAAAATTTCCATGATCTGATTTATAATAAACTAATTTCATTTACTTTTGTTTTACGCAAATATATAATAAAATTGAGTGTGGATATTAAATTACTTACTACCGAAGCTGTCACTGTTTTAAAACAAGGTGGCATTATTTTATACCCAACAGATACTGTTTGGGGTATTGGTTGCGATGCAACAAATTATAATGCTGTTAAAAAAGTTTATAAACTTAAAAACCGTGAAGAAAGTAAAGCATTAATTTGTTTGGTTAATAATTATAGTATGCTAGAAAAGCATGTTGATAATGTACCAAATATAGCTTACGACATTTTAGATTTAGCTATAAATCCAACTACGGTGATTTATGATAATCCTGCTGGAGTTGCAGAGAATTTAATTGCAGAAGACAATACACTTGCCATTAGAGTTACTCAAGATAAATTTTGCCAGCACCTTATAAAATATTTAGGAAAACCTATTGTATCTACATCTGCTAACTTAGCAGGAAATCCAACTCCAAAATCGTTTAAAGAAATAGACGAAGCCATTTTAAAAGGTGTGGATTATGTCGTAAATTTGCAAACAGAAAAAAGGTCTACAAACCCATCAACTATTATAAAGTTGAGTAATAACGGAAGCGTTAAAATTATTAGGGAGTAGCAAGGTTTGCATATACAATGAATCACAAAAAAGCACTTAAACACAACATATTTAAAATCATTTCCCAATCTGCTAAAGAGTTAAATCTTGATAGCTATGTAATTGGTGGTTTTGTACGCGATTATTTATTACAACGCGGCAACGCTAAAGATATAGATATAGTTGCTGTTGGTAGTGGTATCGCTCTTGCAAAGCAAGTTGCAAAAAACTTACCAAATAAGCCAAAAGTTCAAGTATTTAAAACGTATGGCACAGCAATGCTTAAATATAACGACATAGAAGTTGAATTTGTTGGTGCTAGAAAAGAATCTTACAACGAAAACAGCAGAAATCCTGTTGTAGAAAACGGCACTTTACAAGATGACCAAAACCGAAGAGATTTTAGCATAAACGCTTTGGCTTTAGATTTATCGCAAGATAATTTTGGAGATTTATTAGACCCTTTTAATGGTGTAGAAGATTTACAAAACAAAATTATACGCACACCTTTAGACCCAGATATTACGTATAGTGACGATCCTTTACGTATGATGCGAGCTATACGTTTTGCTACGCAATTAGGTTTTACTATAGAAAAAGAATCGTTAGATGCTATTACGAGAAACAACAATAGAATTAAAATAATTACCAAAGAACGTATTGTTGTAGAATTAAATAAAATATTAGAAAGTAAAACACCATCAATTGGCTTTTTATTACTTGAGAAAACGGGATTACTTAAACATATTTTACCAGAATTAACGGCTTTAAAAGGTATTGATGAAGTTGAAGGCCAACGCCATAAAGACAATTTCTACCACACACTTGAAGTTGTAGATAATATAGCAAAACATACAGATGACGTTTGGTTGCGTTGGGCTGCATTATTACACGACATTGGAAAAGCACCAACAAAAAAATTCTCTAAAAAAGTAGGCTGGACATTTCATGCGCACGAATTTGAAGGCTCAAAAATGGTATATCATTTATTTAAGCGTTTAAAAATGCCGCTTAATGAGAAAATGAAATTTGTTCAAAAATTAGTATTTATGAGCTCGCGACCAATTGTTTTAGCTCAAGATATTGTAACAGATTCTGCCGTAAGACGCTTGGTTTTTGACGCTGGAGATTATGTAGATGATTTAATGACACTTTGTGAAGCAGATATTACAACCAAAAACCCTAAGAAATTTAATAAATATCACAACAACTTTAAAATTGTTAGAGAAAAAATAATTGAAGTTGAAGAGAAAGATAGTATTAGAAATTTTCAACCACCAGTAACTGGTGAAGAGATAATGAAAACCTTTAATTTAAAACCATCTAGAGAAATAGGTATAATTAAAGAAGCCATAAAAGAAGCTATTTTAGAAGGTGAAATACCTAACGATCATGAAGCCGCTTTTAATTTAATGCTAGAAAAAGGAAAAGCTTTAGGTTTAAAAACAAAAGATGAATAAATTAATATACATATTATTAGTACTTTTTTTTACTAGAACTTACTCGCAGGAAGTTACAATAGAAGGCTATGCTTTTAACACATTTGCCTCAAAAAAAGACAGAAAAGTTTCGGTTACTATAAATGATACAATTAATAAACTTTTAGAAGCTGAAAACTATGAAGCTTTAAGAGAATTTGGGGAAAATAAAACCAATTGGAAAAAATATACAACAACAACAAATAGAAAAGGTAAATTTAAAATTAAAGCTAAATTAAACGACTCTCTTACATTTACATCAAAAAAACATAAAACACAGCATTATTTAGTTTCAGATTTATTTAAAAATGAAGAAATAAAAATCAGTTTAAAACGTATTGACTGTAATGATTATAAATGCAATGAAGAACCAAAATTATTAATTTTTTCTGGTAGTAAAATTGATTTAAAAAAAGCTAAGTATAATTATTGCACTTCAAATTTGATGAATTCAGAGTGGATTGCAAAATACACTGTAGACTCCTTGCATCATGGTGATTATACAGATAAAAATATTACATTCCTAATTTCATTACATGCAAGTACGCCTTCATTTAAAGAAAATGAAAATAGATTAGTATATCTATACAATTTTTGCAATAACTATAAGGACATTAAAATATCTGACCCCATTTATAAAACAAAGAATGGTAATTGGGCTACAAATTACTCAAACTTTTTTTTAAACAAAATACCTAAGGAATTAAGACCTGAACCTACAAAAATAGACTTTTTAGAGCCTGTAGTAATTAATTTTCATGAAAGTTGGGATGAAGAGTATATATCTAAAAGATGGTATGAGCCTTTTTATACAATTAAAGGTAGAACAGCTATTGCTAATTATGGTTTCTATATAGAGGAAGCTATAAAAATAAAACTAGCATTCATGAAAAAATATTATTAAAATTAAAGTATGCTTAAAATTTTAAGAACAAACTCTAATAATCAAGATTTTATCAATTTGGTAAAAGAATTAGACAATTATCTTAAAATTACAGATGGCGATGAACATGATTTTTACAACCAATTTAATAATATCGATGTTTTAAAACATGTAGTTGTAGCCTATAAAAACAATCAAGCCATTGCTTGTGGTGCATTTAAACCTTTTAATACTACTTCGGTAGAAATTAAACGCATGTTTACTAAACCAGAATTTAGAGGTTTAAATATTGCCAGTTCAATTTTAAAGAAATTAGAACTTTGGGCTTTAGAACTAGGATATAGTTATTCGGTTTTAGAAACTGGAATTAGGCAAGTAGAAGCTGTAGGATTTTATAAAAAAAGTAACTATAAAATAATACCTAATTACGGCCAATATAAAAACATGGAAAACAGTTTATGTTTTAAAAAACAATTAAGCTAGAAATTTAATTTTTAGGAAAAAGAATATGAAAAAATACTTTAGAACTTTTGCAAAAACAGCCTTAGTTTTAGTTTATCTGGTTATTATTGCTGGCGCAGTAGTTCGCATGACAGGTTCTGGAATGGGTTGTCCAGATTGGCCAAAATGTTTTGGTTATTACATACCTCCAACTCAAGCTTCAGATTTAGAATTTAAACCAAATCACGATTATAAAAAAGGTATTGTAATTATTAAGGATGAAGGTCTTTTAGTTGCACAATCAAATTTTATTTCTTCAGAAAATATAGATTTAAATAATTGGGAAGCATACACAAAACATGATTATGCAAAGTATAACCCATTGCATACTTGGGTAGAATACATTAATAGATTATGTGGTGCATTATCGGGAATTCCAATATTAATATTTACAGTTTTATCCTTTTGGTTTTGGCGAAAAAACAAATGGCTTACTATAATATCTATACTTACAGTATTTGGTATGGCATTTCAAGCTTGGCTTGGTAAAACGGTAGTAGACTCTAACCTTGCGCCTTATAAAATTACCATTCATATGGTAATGGCTTTAGTAATTGTAGGCTTTATTTTATATTTAATTTATGCCTCGAAAACACGTTTTAAAAAACAAATTCAAAATTCTAAATTTAAAAACATTTTACTATTTGCCATTGTTTTAACTTTAATACAAATTGTTTTAGGTACTCAAGTTAGACAGCATGTAGATGAGCAAGTAAAAGCTATAGGTTATGTAAAAGAATTATGGCTGCAAAACCCAACACTTCAATTCTATGTACACCGTTCATTTTCATTTTTAGTGTTTTTTGTAAACGCATGGTTATATATTAAAAACAAACGTTTAAACTTAGGTTATAAAAAAGTAAACTTAATAATTATATGTATTGTTTTCGAGGTTGTTTCGGGCATTGCAATGTATTATTTTGATTTTCCTTTTCTATCGCAACCATTACATTTAGTGATTGCAACTATTTTATTTGGAATTCAATTTTATGTATATTTAGAAAACAGCTATAAAAGTATTTTTATTTCGGAAGAAATATAGAAGACAATCGTACCTTTGCAAACCAAAATTAAATTATGATTTATAGATTTAGAGTCATTCTTGACAATGATACAGAAGAAGATGTGTTTCGCGATTTAGAAATTAGAGAAACAGATACCATGGAAGATTTGCATAATATTATAACGCAGTCTTTTGGTTTTGATGGTACAGAAATGGCATCATTTTATTTAAGTGATGATGAGTGGAATCAAGGCGAAGAAATCTCTTTGTTTGACATGAGCGAAGGCGCTAACCAAGTAAAGCTAATGAACGAAACAGCTTTAGATGACACAGTACATGAGGCACAAACAAAACTTATTTATGTTTACGATTTCTTTAATATGTGGACTTTTTTTGTTGAATTAGCCGAAATCGCTGAAGAAACTGAAGGTGTTGATTACCCTAATTTAATGTTTGTTCAAGGTCAAGTACCAGACTCTGCGCCAGAAAAAGTTTTTGAAGCTGAAAGTGATGATATTTATGATGAATTTGATGATGATTACAATATTGATGATTACGATAATTTAGATTTTGATGAAAACTGGAATTAAAATTCTATTACCGTATTACTTATAAATACACATATAAATTAAAACCATTCTTTCCCAGAATGGTTTTTTTTATGCCTAATTTGTAACAAAAAATAAATAGCATCGTCTTACTTTTAAACCAACCTTTGCCTTTTTTATGGCATCAAAAAATATTAAGAGTTCATGGAAACCATTCTTCAAATAAATAATCTTACAAAAAAATATGGCTATTTAACCGCTGTAAAAGATTTATCTTTTACTATAGAAAAAGGTAATGTATATGGCATTTTAGGACCAAACGGTAGTGGAAAATCTACAACTTTAGGCATTGTATTAAACGTTGTAAATAAAACCAGTGGTGATTTTAAATGGTTTGATGGTAATGCAACTACACATGAAGCTTTAAAAAAAGTAGGTGCTATTATTGAGCGTCCTAACTTTTATCCATACATGACTGCTTTTAAAAATTTAAAATTAGTTTGTAAAATTAAAGGTATTGATGATAGTAAAATATTAGAAAAACTTGAAGTTGTTGGCTTAACAGATAGAAAAGATAGTAAATTTAAAACCTTTTCTTTAGGAATGAAACAGCGCTTAGCCATAGCTTCTGCCCTACTTAATGATCCTGAAATTTTAATTCTAGACGAACCAACTAATGGTTTAGACCCACAAGGTATTCACCAAATTAGAGCTATTATTAAACAAATTGCAAGTCAAGGCACAACTATTTTATTAGCATCGCATTTACTTGACGAGGTAGAAAAAGTATGCTCACACGTTGTCGTTTTAAGAAAAGGCGAAAAATTATATTCTGGCCGCGTAGATGAGATGATTTCAAGTAATGGCTTTTTCGAATTAAAAAGTGACGACAAATCTAGTTTACTTTCTTTTTTAGAAACACATAAAGATATTGATCGTGTTACAGAAAAAGATGGTGTTACAACTGCGTTTTTAAAAGCACCTGTTTCTGCATCAGAGTTTAATAAACAAGCCTTTAATAATGGTGTATTCTTATCGCATTTAGTTATGCGTAAAGAAAGTTTAGAAGAGCAATTTCTTCAGCTTACAGATAATAAAAAATAAAACATCAATCCTGCTAAATTAAAGTTTAGTATTTAAATCATTTCTGAATTATTTCAGCTAAAAACCAACCAATCATGTTACGACTTTTAAATATAGAATTTATAAAACTTTGGAATAATCGCGCTAGTAAAGTGCTTATTCTAGCTTATTTTATTTTATTAACTGCCATTGCTTTAATTGCTGCCATTAAATTTGATATTGGTCCTGTAAAATTTCATCTTGCAGAACAAGGCATTTTTAATTTTCCATATATATGGCACTTTAACACGTTTATTGCTGCTTCACTAAAATTCTTTTTAGCCATTGTTATTGTTTCTATGATGGCTAATGAATATAGTAACAAAACCATTAAACAAAATTTAATTGATGGTTTAAGTAAAAAAGAATTTATAGCTTCTAAATTTATAACTGTTTCAGTTTTCGCACTAATTTCTACACTTTTTGTATTTGTTGTGTCTTTAATTCTTGGTTATTCATTTTCTAGTATTACAGAGTCGTTTCACGTGTTTTCAGACTTAGAATACCTTTTAGCCTTCTTTGTTAAATTATTAGGTTTCTTTTCGTTTTGCTTGTTCTTAGGTATATTAATTAAACGCTCTGCTTTTGCTTTAGGATTCTTATTTGTTTGGTATGTAATCGAAAAAATTGCCTACGCCTTAATAAGGTTTCAGTTTGATGCTACAAAAGATCATTGGGAAGCAATAACACAATGGTTTCCTTTAGAATCTATGTCTAATTTAATAATGGAACCCTTTTCAAGATTAGGTGCTGTTAAAGAAATAGCAAACCAAGTTGGTGAACAATTTAATTTTGACTATAGTTTACATTGGTACCAAGTCGCTATTGTTTTATTTTGGACTGCTCTATTTATTTTAGGCTCTTACCGTTTGTTATTAAAACGTGATTTGTAGGTAATTACCTATTTATTTTAACATACATAAGTTAGATTAACAATTGTATTTATAATATATTTGAATACTACGCTAATCTATTATGAAAAAGGTATTTAATTTCCTACTATTTTGTTGTTGTTTTGCTGTTTACTCGCAACAAGAAGCCTCTAACTGGTATTTTGGCGATAATGCCGGAATTAATTTTGATTTAAATGGAAATGTCACAACTTTAGATAACGGACAATTAGCTACTGAAGAAGGTTGTACAAGTATTTCAGACAATACAGGTAATTTATTATTTTATACCAATGGCGAGAATGTTTACGATAGTTCTCACAATTTAATGCCTAATGGTTTTGGTTTAACAGGTAACCAGTCTAGCACACAGTCTGCTATAATTATACCTAAACCTGAAGATGCAGACATTTATTATATAATTACCCAAGACACAGAGTTTCAAGGTGGTTTAGATTCTGGATTTCGTTACTCTGTTGTAGATATGACTTTAAATGGCGGATTAGGAGATGTAACATTAAAAAATCAGTTTTTATTACATAAAGCTTCAGAGAAATTAAGTGCTGTTTTAAAAGATTGCCAATCACAAAGTATTTGGGTTGTCACATTTGCAGATAGTGATGCGTTAACCAACTCAAATGCAGTTGATAATAATAACAATACATTTTATGCCTTTGAAGTAAACGCTGTTACAGGAATTAATACAACACCTATAGTATCGTCTTTTCCTTTTTCAATTTCAGAAAGAAGAGGTTACTTAAAATTCTCTCCAGACGGTACAAAATTAGCTGCGGCAAATATTACCGAAGGCTTATACCTTTACGATTTTGATACCGCTACAGGTATAGTAAGTAATCCTACTTTTATTAATATAAATTTTATATCGCAAGCTGGAGCACAAAACCCTTATGGTATTGAGTTTTCTCCAGATAACACAAAGCTTTATGTCTCGACTTTTGCCAATGTAGCTCCAGGAGATTTTAATAATGCTAATGCACAATATGGCGCTTTATTACAATATAATTTACAAGCAACAGATATTAGTGCAAGCGAAGTACTTATTGACGAAAGACAAACTTATCGTGGAGGTTTGCAATTAGGACCTAACGGAAAAATATACCGTGCTATGAGTAATACTTACGATCAAGGCACACCTTTTCTATCTGTTATAAATAATCCAAATGCACTAGGTTTAGCTTGCAATTATCAACATAATGCAGTGGCTTTAACTGCTAATTCTAGACAAGGTTTACCTCCATTTATTTCTTCTTTTTTTACTGAAACTATAGATATTATTAAAGATGGAAACAGTACAACATTTTTAAACTTATGTGATGGTGATTTTTACTCTTTAATGGGAGATGATATACCTGGTGCTACCTATACTTGGACTTTAGATGGCAACCTTTTACCAGAAACAGATTTTGATTTAGATATTACAACATCTGGTTTTTATGAAGTATTGATTGAACTTAACGATGGTAATTGTGGCGCTTTAAAAGGAGAAGCCAATGTTACGTACTTCTCGTATCCAGTTGCTAATCAACCTTCAAATATTAGGGTTTGTGATAACAATAATGATAATAAATTTCTTTTTGATTTATCGCAACAAACAAGCGATATCCTTGATACTCAAAACCCACTAACAACAGATGTTATTTATTTTGAGAGTTTAAGTGATGCTCAAGCTGGGATTAATAGTATTAGCGGTTTGTATGAAAATACTTCAAATCCACAAACAATATACGCACGAGTACAACCTACAGGCAATGCAAATTGTTTTGATATTACATCTTTTAATATTCAAGTATTTAGTACTCCGCAAATAAATAATACTAACGACTTTATTGTATGTGATAACGATAATAATCCTATGGATGGATTTTTAACTTTAGATTTAACTACTTTTAATGCAGATATTATTGGGAATCAAAATCCAGCAATTTATACTATTTCATACTATAATAGTTTTGAAGATGCCGAAAATGAACAAAATCAATTACCTAATAACTATACCAATCAAACAGCTTTTAATGAGACTATTCATGTTAGAATTGAAAACAATAATGAAACATCGTGTTATTCTATAGGAAATTTTCAATTAATAATAAACCCTATACCAGAAGCTAACAATACCACACTATACCAATGTGACGATATTAATGCTGTAGACGGTTTTACAACCTTTAACCTAACTCAAGTTATAGATAATATTACACCTACTACAACAAATAGGAGCATTAGGTTTTTTAATTCACAAAACGATGCCGAAAACAATACCAATGAAATAGATGGCAACGCATATAACAATATTACTAATCCTGAAACCATTTACGTTAGAGTAACTAATACTATTACCGGCTGTATTAATACAAGCGAACTAATAATTGAGACTAGCGATACACAAATTAGTAATTATTACGCACCAGAACTTTGTGATGTTTTAAACTCTGAAGATGGTTTAGATACCTTTAATCTAGATGAGTTTTCTGTTCAAATTTTAAACGCATTACCAACAGGTTTAAATATTAATTATTTTGAAACTTATAATGATGCACTTTTAGAACAAAATCCACTAACATCACCGTACCAAAATACTACGCCATATTCTCAAACTATTTATGTTAGAGTTGAAAACAATAATGCCTGTTATGGAATAAATGAAGTATACTTAAAAATTAACCCACTACCTGAATTAGAGACCGAAAACGAAAGAGTTTTATATTGCTTAAATACATTTCCAGAAACACTAACTTTAAATAGTAGTTTAGTTGATGAATTTTCGGGAAACTATAGTTTTAACTGGTCTACAGGAGAAACAACCGAATCTATTCAAGTTAATACTGTTGGTACTTTTACTGTAATCGTTACAAATATTGCATCTGGTTGTAGTAAAACAAAAACTATAATTGTAGAACCTTCTAATACTGCAACAATAGAAGATGTTTTAGTAATTGATGGCAGTTTAAATAATAATCAAATTACAATATTATTTAGTGGTGAAGGCGAATACGAATTTGCATTAACTAATCAAGATGGAGAATCTACACTTTTTCAAGAAAGTAATATATTTAATAATATTTCTCCTGGAATTTATACAGTAACCATTAGAGATACCAAAAATAATTGTGGTAGCGTTACAGAGTTGGTATCTGTAATAGGTTTCCCTCTATACTTTACACCTAATAATGATACAATAAATGACACTTGGCAAGTTTACGGTGTGTCAAGTCAATTTCAACGTAATTCTTTAATTCATATTTTCGATCGCTACGGAAAACTTCTTACTACTTTAGATCCTGCTGGTAAAGGTTGGGATGGTACTTACAACGGAAAAATTATGCCCGCAAATGACTATTGGTTTCATGTTACCTTAGAAGATGGCCGTATTTATAAAAATCACTTTACTCTAAAGCGTTAATAAAATTTATCTGTTTTTTTAGGTAGGTGTTATTTATATAAAGTTGTTTTAAATTTAGTATTCTACTTTTTAAAACCACACTAATATTTAACAATCTTATAAAAACTAATTATATAGTTTATATTTGCTTACTTAATCGCATTTAACCCATTATGAAAAGGATCCTACTAAGTACATTATTTTTTATTTTCTCGTTTATTTCTTTCGCTCAACAACCTAATGACTGTGCTAATGCTCTTACAGTTTGTGGAGATTCAGATGTTGTTTTAGATGTTAACGGACCTGGAAACAATAGTAACGAATTTCCTAATTCTTGCCAGAGTAATGAAAACAATAGCTTATGGCTAGAAGTAACTGTAACAACAACAGGAACTTTAGCTTTTACATTAACACCTAATAGTACTAATATTACTGAGGACTACGATTTCTTTATTTTTGGGCCAAATACTACTTGTGGTAATTTAGGACCAACGATTAGATGCTCAACAACAAATCCACAATCATCTGGTCAAGCAAATAATTTAACAGGGTTAAGTACTTCTGAAACTGACAACTTTGAAGGTCCTGGTGCTGCTGGAAATAGTTTTGTTAGTGCTATAAATGCTAATGCAGGAGATACCTATTTTATTGTTATAGATAGACCTATTGGTAATAGTCCTTTTAGTTTAACTTGGACTGGTACCGCGCAATTTGCTGATGCTCCTATTAGCCAAACTCCTCCTTTTGGAAATGGCTTAGATTTAACCGAATGTGATTCGGTAGCACCATTTAATGATGGTCAAACCCTTTTTAATTTAGAGGAAAACACGCCTTTAATTATAGGTTCTCAATCTAATGTTGCTGTTGCTTATTATGAATCTGAAAGTAACGCTACTATTGCTTCAAGTCCATTAACTAGCCCATATACTAGCAACAATAACGGACAAACTATTTATGCTACAATTACTAACACATCAACAGGTTGTTTTTCAATAGTTGATTTCCAATTACTTATAAATAACAATTCAACTACTGGTTCACCTTCAAACCTAGAACTTTGCGACGATTCATCAAACGATGGCGTAGAAATATTCGATTTAACAACCGAGGAAGCAGTTATTTTAAACGGTCAAGATCCGGCCAATTACACGGTAAGTTATTACGAGCAGCCAGGCGATGTTGCAACAAGTACCAATGCAATAACAACACCAGAAGCTTACCCAAATATGTCAAGTCCACAAACCATATATGTTCGTGTAGACGATAACTCTAATCCAACATGTTTTGGGGAAACAAGTTTTACCATTACGGTTAATCCA
>NZ_MPCX01000006.1 GCF_001874145.1 Lacinutrix sp. MedPE-SW
ATCAATTTTGTACCGGTTAGCAAACAAATTTGGCGGTATATACCAACTTTTATTAAAGTTTGTATATATTTTATTTTTGGCAGGTTATCGCAACTTTTTAGTTTAATTTTTATCATGAATTCGTTCAACCACACCATTTGCCCAATCTTTAATTCTAGGTCCAAAACATTCTAAAATAGCATCTACACCAACAACACTACCTTTTGCAAGCCTACCTAAAACGGCTAGATTAAGAGTTTGTTTTTTGTTTTTAGAAATTACTAATCCGTTAGGTTTAGTTTCTACACCTAATTTACTATGTATAGCTTGTATTAAATTGTCGCTTAATAAATTTGTTACAATTGGAGCGATTACTTTTTCAATTTTAGGGCTGTCTAAAACCGCATTAATCATAGTGTCTACTATAATTTCTTGGTTGTGTTTTTGCAGTTGCCAACCGTTTTCTTTCAATGTAATTTCTGGATTGTTTACAAAGTTTAAATTTAGAGTGCCTTGATAGGTTAAAGCTAAAAGTTGTTGTAAGCTTTCTATTGGTGGTCCAAAGGCGTAGCGTTTCATGCGTTCGTCTAGCGCAATAACTTGGTCTATAACTTGGTCTTTTAATTTAGAGTGCGACATCATAGCGTATAAAGTAGGTTCGCAGTGTCGCCAAACTTGACCTAGACAATAATCTAAACTTATAGGTTTTGTGGCGGTTGCCATGTCTACATAAGCTTGAATAATTACTTCTGGTGCGTTATCATGCGATAGTAGCAGCTCATGTGTATAACTATCGTCTTTTAAATACGCTTCAATAATTGTTTTTATAGCGTTTTCTGTAAAATTATGATGGTAAGCGTGGTTCCCTAATAGCATATACTGGTGTGCAACAACAGTTGCAATGGCTTCAATTAAAAATGTATTACCATTACTGTACGATTCATTATCTCTAATTTGAAGTAATTCTGACTTAAAACTTAAAATTTTAGAAGCACTTGGTGTAAATAATGCGTCTATTTTAGAGTTTAAAGGTTTGCTAGCCATTGGTAAACCATCTAAAGAAAAAGGAATAAGTTTTAATTCGCTTTCTCCTGGATGATATTTCATTTTATGAGTTTCTGTATTAACCACTTCAAAATGGCCGCCATTTACTTTAGTTAAAGCTCTAACAACATCTATAGTTGCTAGTCCAAAACCTCTAAGGCCTACGTTATGCGCTTCGGTTTTATAATCTATAGCAAGTAAATTTTCTATTGGGTACGATTTTAAAAAGAGGTTTACATCACTATTTTCTTTGGCATATTTTAACCAGTCTTTAAGCTGTTGCGAGCATTCGGTTTCTTGGTGGCCAATAGTTAGCACAACGTCGTCTGCATTATAGGTGTTACCATTTTTTGCAGTAATTGTAAAACACGGATTGTTGTTTTCAACCTCTATAACTTCAGTATTAAAAACAGATAAAATATCGTGCTCTTCTAGCGTTTTTGCAATAGAGTTGTAGCGTGCTTTTAAATATTTTCCTATTTCCGATCGTTTTGGGAAGACTTCATGTTTGTTATTTATAATGTCGTCTTTACTTTTTCCTGTCCAATCATGGTAAGATTGAAAACCTTCAATTTTAAAATGCTTAAAATCTAATGCAGGTCTTTGGTCTATAGTTAATGCACGTTCCGAAATATTTAACCAGTTAGTATCTGGTTGGTTTAAATTGTAAATTGAACCACAGCCTAATTGCGACGATTTTTCGAAAATTATAACCTTTGGAAGTGATTTAAACTCGGCTTTTGCTAAAGCAATCATTACATTTTCTAATGCTGAAAGACCTCTTGGTCCACATCCAATTATAGCAATGGTTTGTATGGGTTGGTTCATTTTTAGTTTTTAAAATTTTTACACTGAAAGACTTACTCTAAACTAATACTTTCTATAAGTAGCTTAAATTGTTCTTCTTTTTTATTGCCAATTAAAAACGCAAGTTCTTCTATTGAAGTTTTATCAAAATTTGGAATATCTAGCGTTTTACCTCGAAAAGTGGGATACATAGCATTTAAATCGATACTTATAGTTTGCCATTCGCCAGAGGTAGTAAATGGTTTTATGTACGAATGCCTATCGTTAGTATTTGCTTTTATTCTAAGTTGGTAGGTTTTGCCATCACCTTTTAATTTTACTATAATTTTAGAAGTTGCTTTAACCGCTATGGTTTTCATATTATAGCGTACAGATGAAAAGCCACCATTGTTTTCTAAAGATATTTTACCGCTAAACTCACCATAACCATTATTGTTTAGTGAAAAGGTTCCGTTAGATTTTCCGCCCATAACAACATCGTCTACAATACGCCAGTTAGAAATGTTAGCGTTTTTAGAAAATGTAAAAATAGGAGTAGTGCTCATTACTATAAATAAGGTTAAAATGTTAGCTAATAGTTTCATAGCGTGTTTTTACCAAATTTACATGTTATGATTGTTTTTCTATCTCAATAAAAAGTTAAAAGGTTTAGTAGGAATTAGAGCGCTTTAGCCGTGAATGGTTTCGCTTTTACCGTAGCTTTTAATTAACTCGCCTTCAAATGCTACAAGCTCTTTCCAGCGTTTATCTACATCAATGCCTTTGCCATATTTTCTTGCAAAGGTTATAAATGTAGTGTAATGTCCAGCTTCGCTAATCATTAAATCATGGTAAAATTTAGAGAGTTCTTTGTCTTTTATACGTTGCGATAAAAGTTTAAAACGTTCGCAACTACGTGCTTCTATCATGGCCGAAAATAATAAGCGATCGACAAAGCTTTGTTGTCTGCTTCCGCCTTTATTCATAAACTTATACAATTGGTTTACGTAATGGTCTTTACGCTCACGACCTAAAGTGTAGCCGCGTTTTTTAATAATATCGTGAACCATCTGGAAATGCTCCAATTCTTCTTGAGCTAATTTTATAAGCTCTGTTACCAACTCTTCATGTTCACTATTGTTGGTGATTATTGTTATAGCGTTTGTAGCTGCTTTTTGTTCGCACCAAGCATGATCGGTTAAAATTTCTTCAATATTACTTTCTACAATGGTTACCCAACGTGGATCGGTTTCTAATTTTAGGTGAAGCATGCTCATAATGTACTGTTTTTTGGCAAAGGTATTGTATTAGCTAATATAATTCCAAATATTCTTGTACTTACTCATTTGCCTGTATGTTTCTAGAATTACAGCATTTTCTGGGTGGCCAAGCGATGGATCTTTTTCTAAAACCTTTTTTGCGTAATATCTAGCGTGTTGTAAAATGTCGTTGTCTTTTACAATATCTGCAATTCTAAGATTTAATATACCACTTTGTTGTGTTCCCATAATATCTCCAGGACCACGAAGTTTTAAATCTACTTCGGCAATTTCAAAACCATCATTAGTTCTTACCATGGTTTCAATGCGTTTTTTGCTGTTTTCAGAGAGTTTATGGCTCGTCATTAAAATACAATAACTTTGCTCTGCACCACGGCCAACACGACCACGTAATTGGTGTAATTGTGATAGCCCAAAACGCTCTGCGCTTTCAATAATCATTACCGATGCATTTGGCACATTTACGCCAACTTCAATTACAGTTGTTGCTACCATAATTTGTGTTTGACCTTTAATAAATCTTTGCATTTCGAACTCCTTATCTGCAGGTTTCATTTTGCCATGAACAATAGAAATTTGAAACTCTGGAGCAGGAAAATCTCGGGCAATACTTTCGTAGCCATCCATTAAATCTTTGTAGTCCATTTGAGCACTTTCTTTTATCAATGGATAGACAATATAAACCTGTCTTTTTTTCTTAATTTCAGATCGTAAAAACTGAAAAACTTTTAGCCTATTTGAGTCGTATCTATGAACCGTTTTTATGGCCTTTCTTCCGGGTGGTAATTCGTCAATAATTGAGATGTCTAAATCACCATAAACCGACATGGCTAATGTTCGCGGAATTGGTGTTGCGGTCATCACCAAAACGTGAGGAGGAAAGGTGTTTTTTTTCCATAATTTAGAACGTTGTTTTACTCCAAATCGATGTTGCTCATCTATAATTGCCAGTCCTAAATTTTTAAATTTTACTTTATCTTCTAGTAAAGCATGAGTGCCAATTAAGATGTCTAATTCGCCATTTTCTAGCATGTCGTGTATTTCACGACGCTCTGAAGTTTTACTTGAACCTGTGAGTAATTTTATACTGATATTCAAATCTTTACATAGTTCAATTAAACCGTTATAGTGCTGAACTGACAAAATTTCAGTTGGCGCCATTAAGCAGGCTTGAAAACCATTGTCAAGCGCCATTAACATTGACATTAGTGCAACAATTGTTTTTCCAGAACCAACATCACCTTGTAAAAGTCGGTTCATTTGTGCATTACTACCTAAATCTGCTCTAATTTCTTTGAGTACTCGTTTTTGTGCACCAGTTAATTCAAACGGTAAATGGTGTTTAAAAAAGGTATTAAAAAGAGCTCCAACGTTTTCAAAAGGAAAGCCTTTTATTTTAGATTTATGAATTAAATTTTTTAAAATTAATTGTAATTGTATGTAGAATAATTCTTCAAATTTTAGTCTAAATTGTGCCTTAAAAAGTAGCTCTGGACTCTTAGGAAAATGGATGTTAAAAAGGGCTTCAGATTTAGAAATTATTTTAAGGTTTTCAAGGATGTTTTTCGAGAGCGTTTCAACAAATTTTCCACCCGTTTCTATAAACAGATTTTGCATGATTTTTATCATCATTCTGTTAGTGATTCCTTTGTTTGAAAGTTTCTCTGTAGAAGGATAAATGGGTTGCATTGTAGAGCGTAAATTTTGCTCGTGTTCTGTCTTTAATTCTATGTCTGGATGTGGCATGTTAAACTTGCCACCAAACAAATTTGTTTTACCAAAAATCACGTAAGGCACATTTTTTTTTAGCGATTCACGAATCCATTTTTGACCTCGAAACCAAACCAATTCCATGGTGCCTGTTTCGTCTTGAAAAGTAGCTACTAATCGTTTGCCTCTTTTTTGTGCGACTTCCTTAAAACTTGTAATTTTTCCTATAATTTGTACTTCGGCCGTACTTGGGTTTAACTGGTTAATTTTATAGTATTTTGTACGGTCTAAATAGCGATTTGGAAATAGATTTATTAAATCTTGGTAAGTGTGTATGCCAAGTTCTTTGCGAAGCAAATCGGCACGATTTGGTCCAACACCTTTTAAGTAGTCTATAGGAGTTTGTAGGTTAGTTGCCATTAGAAAACGAAATTAAGGTATTTCTATTTAAAGTGAAAGTATTATTTACACGTCATATTTTAGCTCGAATTAAAAAATTTAAGTTTTTATTGTGTTTTGCAATTTATGTAAAAATGTTAAAAATTGTATTTTGGTCGCATCCTTATAAAATACTATCTATGAAACAGTTCCTATGCATAATAATTGCGTTAATATTTTTTTCCGCGGAAGCGCAACAAACAGAATATGTAGATTTTATCTCGGCTAAAGTAAATGTAGCTACAAAAGCAGTAGATAAAGGAATTGGCGGACAAGTATTATATCAATTTAAAATTCTAAAAAATGTAGATTCTATTTATTTAGATGCTAAAAATTTTGAACAACTAGAATTTAAATTAAATAATAAATCTGTAGCTCATGATTATAATAATAAGCAAATAGTAATTAAACAATCGTTTAAAAAAGGAGATTCTCACAGTTTACTAATTAGCTATTATGTAAAACCTAAAAAAGCACTTTATTTTGTTGAACATAATGATTATAACCAAATCTGGACGCAAGGTCAAGGGAAATATACAAGTAACTGGCTGCCTAGTTTAGACGATACTAATGATAAAATAGAATTTAATTTAACTATAACGCATGACAACGATTATAGCGTTGTGGCTAACGGAAAACTTATAAATAAAGACATAGGAGAAAAAACTACAACTTGGCATTACAACATGCAAAAACCTATGCCTAGTTATCTTGTAGCATTAGCTATTGGTAAATACAATAAAAAGGAAATAACCTCTAAAAGCGGCGTGCCGATTGCGCTGTATTATTATCCTGAAGATTCGACTAAAGTTGAGCCAACATACCGCTACACAAAGCAAATGTTCGATTTCTTGGAAGAAGAAATTGGTTTAGCTTATCCTTGGCAAAACTACAAACAAGTACCAGTAAAAGACTTTTTGTATTCTGGTATGGAAAACACAACACTTACTATTTTTAGCGATGATTTTATGATTGATAAAACTTCGTTTGTAGATAAAAACTACGTAAACGTAAATGCTCACGAGCTTGCACACCAATGGTTTGGCGATTATGTTACAGCTACAGAAGGAAAACACCACTGGCTTCAAGAAGGTTTTGCTACTTATTATGCCTTATTAGCAGAGCGAGATATTTTTGGTGATGACTATTACTACAATACACTTTATGAATACGCAAAAGAGTTAATAAACCAACAAGTAAAAGATGAAGCCACACCATTGTTAGACCCAAAAGCAAGTAGTGTTACCTTTTATAAAAAAGGCGCTTGGGCTTTACATATTTTAAAAGAGAAAATAGGAGAGAAGCTATTTAAAACCGCTGTAAAAAACTATTTAAATAAATATGCGTTTAAAAATGTAAACACAGATAATTTTTTAACTGAAGTTGAAAAGGTTTCTGGACAGAATTTAGATGCTTTTAAAAAAGAGTGGTTACTGTCTAAAGATTTGCCAATTGCTAAAATGAGAACAACTCTAAAAAAGAATGAAAGTATTGCTTTTTTAGAAACTATTGAAGATGCAGATTATTTAAAATACAGAACAGACGAAAACGGTTACATACCATCAAGTCTAGTTATGGAATTACCAAAAGGGTATTATACTGAAAGAATAGCGGTTTTAAATGAAGCGTTAAAGAAGCCAGATTATCCTACTTATAAAGACTTAATTCAAGAGGCTTTTAACTCTAACGAAATAAAAGTAAGACAACTATTAGCAAATAGAATGCCTGAAGGATTTAAAAAAGAAAATGAGTCGTTATTACAAGACGCTTCTTACCTTACAAAAGAGCTTGCTTTAATTAATTTATGGAATAACTACCCTTATGATAGAGTAAAATATTTAGAAGCTACCAAAGATGTTATTGGTTTTAATAATAGAAATGTAAGATGTTTGTGGTTAACATTAGCACTTGTAACAAAAGAATATAATCCTAGATTAAATGCATTGTATATTAATGAGTTAACAAGTTATACTTCGCCAGAATATGGATTCCAAACTCGCGAAAATGCATTTAATTATATAAATAAGCTTCAAATATTTAATGTTGATTCGTTGTTAAATTTAATAGACGCTACATCGCATCATAACTGGCGATTTAAGAGTTTTGCTAGAGATTTATTGAAATCATTAAGCGAAGATGAAAAATATAAAGAGATAATTGTTAATTTGCAGGAGCAATTAAAAGAAAAGTAATTATTCTAATATTGCAACTAAACAATAACTAACTCAACAACTAATATTGAAAGCATTAGTAATTTCTGGTGGCGGAAGTAAAGGCGCATTTGCGGGTGGCGTAGCTCAATATCTCATAGAACAGGAAGGAAAAGAGTACGACATGTTTTTAGGAACCTCTACGGGAAGCTTACTTATTCCTTATTTAGCCACAGAAAATCTTGGTAAACTCTACGATATTTTTACACACGTAAACCAACATTCTATTTTTAGTATCAACCCTTTTGTTGTAAAAAAGAAAAAAGGTAGAGAATATGTGTCTATTAATTATTTTAATACCATGCTTCAGTTTATAAAAAAACGAAGAACATTTGGTGAAAGTAAAGCGCTAAGACGAAATATTAAAAAAAACTTCACTGAAGCAGAGTTTAATCAAATTAGAGCAACTAAAGAAGATGTTGTTGTAACAGTAGCTAACCTATCTAAAAACCGAACAGAATATAAATCTATAAACGATTTTGAATATGAAGAGTTTTGCGATTGGATTTGGATTTCATGCAACTACATTCCATTTATGTCTCTAGTAAAGAAAAATGGTTTTGAGTATGCTGATGGTGGTTTGGGTTGTGTTGTACCAATAAGAGAAGCCATTAATAGAGGTGCAACAGAAATTGACGCTATTATTCTTGAAAGTGAAAACCTAGAATACAATAAAGTATTAGGTAAAAATCCCTTTTCACTTATGATTAATCTTTTTGGCCATTTGCTTGATCAAGTAGAAAGAGGAGATATTACAATTGGAAAATTAGCAGCATTGCATAAAAATGTAACACTTAACTTATACTACACACCAACTAAATTGACAGAGAACTCGTTAATTTTTAATAAAGGATTAATGGAAAAATGGTGGATGGAAGGTTTTCTTTATGCTCAAGAAAAACATGGTGATAATAACCCTAATAGTTCTACAGTGCCTATAAAACCTATAAAAGATGAATAAAAAAAGCGATATCTAAATTTAGATATCGCTTTTTTTATAAAGTATTATAACTTACCAAAGTTCGCTAACTTCTTTTTTAATATATGAGAGTCCCGCGTTACTTGGCGCAGCTTTATCCATCATTTCTGTAATAATAGCTTCTCTAAGTTTTTCAGCAGAATCAATTTTATCGCTCATACTTATTTTTCTAATAAGTTGAATTGTAGCACTTTTTGATGCATTAATAACACTCCAGCAATTATCGCTAACATATATTTGTTGCGCTAAATTGTGATCGAACTCCTGTTCTATATTATTTATCAATAACATTTCATAATCGTTTTTATTTGAAGACACAGGATTTACTCGTAAAATTAATCGATTAGGATTAATACGCTCTAAAAATAGAGATAACCTTTCGTAAGCTTGTAGACGTTGTGGTAGAGATTCTTTTTGTAATTGTTTGTGAATTAAAAATTTACGTCTGTCATCTTCATTTTGAATGTGTTCTCTAAAAAATAAAAATGCTACAGAACCTACAATAAGTGAAGGTACAGCGTACATTAAAAGGTTTAATAATTGGTCTTCCATTAAAGTGTGTTTTAGTTATTAAACAAACTTAATATGTTTAAAAATGTTGTACAAGTAAATTGAAACTACATTTAAAAGTTTATTGTGTTGGTTTTTTATAACCACCTAAATGCTCACAATCTTTTAGAGCTTGCATGCCATTAAAAGGTACTGGTGTTTTATCGTATTGGTATGTAGTGCTTAATTCTGCAGATAAGTTATGGTCGTCAATATTCATTTCAATATCATTCATTTTAAACTGGCATGGATGCTCGTAACCTGCAGCATGAGTGATTTCTAAAAACTCTTTTCTAAAAGATTTAAAATATTGTCCTGCTCGTTCAGATTTTAATGGTACATCTATACCACGTTGCAACCATTTACTTTGAGTAGCAACACCACTAGGGCATCTATTAGTATGGCATACTTGAGCTTGTATACAACCAATACTCATCATGGCTTCTCTAGCAACATTTATAACATCTACACCCATAGAAAAAGCCATTGCTGCTTTACCTGGGAAACCTAATTTACCACTACCAATAAATACAACTTGTTTTTCTAATCCTTTTCTTTGAAATAGTTTGTATAAATCTCCAAAGCCATATACCCAAGGTAAACTAACATGATCTGCAAAGCTTGGTGGAGCTGCTCCGGTTCCACCTTCGCCACCATCTACAGTAATAAAATCTGGACCTTTTCCTGTTTTTACCATTATATCTGTTAGTTCTTCCCATTGCTCTAATTTTCCAATGGCAGCTTTAATACCTACAGGTAATCCTGTTTCATTGGCTATAGCTTCAATAAAATCTACCATTTCTGGTATTGTACTAAAGGCTTTATGTGTTGGCGGTGATAAAACATCTTTGCCAATTTCAACTCCGCGAATTTCTGCAATTTCTTTCGTGATTTTAGCTCCAGGTAAAACGCCTCCTTTACCAGGTTTAGCTCCTTGAGATAATTTTAACTCTATAGCACGTATAAAAGGATTTTTTTCTACTAATTTTTTCATTTTCTCCATAGAAAAGTTTCCGTCTTCAGAGCGAACTCCAAAATAACCAGTTCCAAAATGAAAAACAACATCTGCACCATTGCTATGGTAAGGTGATAATCCGCCTTCTCCAGTGTTATGGTAAGCACCTGCAATTTTACAGCCTTTATTTAAAGAGTCTACTGCTCTTGCAGATAGTGAGCCATAACTCATTGCAGAAACATTAATTATAGATGCAGGCCTGTATGGTCGTTTTCTGTTATTGTGAGCACCAATAACTTTAGCGCAAGGTAAAAAGTACTTATCTTTAGCATTAATATGATCTTCTTTTATTTTAAAAGGTATCATTGCATTGTTTATAAAGATGTGTTGGTGTGCGTAAATATCACGATCTGTACCAAAGCCTTCGTAATTGTTTTCGTTTTTTGATGAGGCATAAACCCAACCGCGCTCAATTCTATTAAATGGTAATTCTTCTCTATTATTTGCAATAAAATATTGTCTAATCTCTGGCCCTATACTTTCAAACCAATAACGTAAGTGCCCAACAATTGGGTAATTATGGCTAATAGTATGTTTTCTTTGAATAATATCTCGAAGCGCAATTATTACTAATACAATTATAATCCACATCCACCAAGTGATGTTTGCAATAAAGTTTAAAAAAGTATCCATGTGTAAGAAAGAATTTTCTCAAAAATAAGAATTAAACCTTTAATAGCTTTAAGAGAAAAAAGAAAACCGATATCAAAAGTTTTGAAGTCGGTTTTCTTAAATATATATAGATGATTAATAGCATTGTAAATTTAATGCAAATTTCATTTTTTATGCGAAAAAAACGGGTGGTTTTTGGGTAGGTTACTTGTTGGATGTCTTGGTTTTTGTACGGTTTAACTTATTTGTTAATAATTACAGGAATTTCTTTTCGACTTTTAATATTTAATTTCGTGTAAATGTTTTTAACATGATATTTTACAGTGTTTTCAGAAATATGCAAAGTCAATGCAATTTCTTTATTTGTTTGTCCTTTAGCAATAAGTTGCATGATTTCTGTTTCTCTAAAACTTAATAGCGTTTTTCTATTTTTAATTGTTTTTTTTACTGTTTGTTTGTTAACCGTTTTAGATAGTTCATTAATTTCTTTAATATAATTTACAATGGCATTTCTAATTTCTTTATTCTCTATTTTTAAAGCTTTTGTTCTATAAACTACAGCATAAGAAAGCACAAGCATTTCTATAATGCCACCAATTTTAACTTGGTTTGATGTAATCTCACAAATACTAAAGCCATATAGTTTTGAAACGTAGTAACAAAAACCTAAAACTAAAATAAAGGAATAGGCGAGAAGAAAGATTTTAGAGAAGTTGTTTCTTTTAAATAGAAATCCTGCTGCGATTATGTAAATTAAACAAACTATAAAGACTAAGGTTTCTAAATAAATAAAATATTTAAAATTAAAATTTGCTACATAGCAAACCGATAGTATTCCAATTATTATTACTAAAACAAGAGATAAGTATTTAAGTTTAGGATAATAGTTTTCTATTTGTAAATAAGAAGTTGCAAAAATTAAGGCTGTAACAGAAACTAAAAAGTGATCACTAGTCTCTATAAAATCTATCATTGTTTGTGTAACTCCTAATAAATTTAATAAACCATCACTTATAAATAAAGCGATAGTAATAGTAAGTAAAAAACAAGAGTAGTATAAAAATGTATAATCTCTAAAGTTTAAAAAATAAAATAGGTTAATTAATAATATAACTAAGGCAAAGCCATAATAAAATCCTGTAAAAAGAATTTGTTTTTTTTCGTTGTATTGAAAGTTAGTCGTTGTAGAAACTTTAATTGGTATGTATGCTTCTTTAGTAATATTTACCTTAATATATACTGTTTCGGGATTTGTAATTTTAAACGTTGTATGGCGCTCAAATTCTTCTGTTTTAATAGGTAGATTACTTTGGTAAGCAATTGCATTAGTAATATGCGCGTTTTTAAACTGTATATAATTATTTTTAGATTTAAAATCATCAATTTTAAACCAATAATTAAAAGTGTTTAAACCATCGTTTATCGTTTTTTTATATGTTTTAAACTCAACATTGTCAATAGTTTCAATGTTTAGATTTTTATCAAAATCTTTATAATAAGAGATGTTTTGTGCTGTAAGCATATTAAGTGTTACCGAAGTAATACACAAAAAGGCCAACAGAAATAGTTTTTCTGTATTCGAGCTCAAGAATTGGTTTTTTTAGAAATTAGTAATAGCATTACAAATATATCTAAAAATATGTTAGCCAAAATAATTGCTAATTGTTTATAATTATTAATAAAACCAAGAAGTAAACCGCACAACAATACTTATTTTTATACCCTTAAAAAAGAAAGAGATTTGGAAAAGTATTTAAGCCAATTAAACGAAGCGCAATTAGCGCCAACCATCCAAAAAGATGGCCCTATGATTGTTATTGCAGGAGCAGGTTCTGGTAAAACGAGAGTATTAACTTATCGTATTGCTTATTTAATGAATCAAGGTGTAGACTCGTTTAATATTTTAGCACTAACATTTACTAATAAAGCAGCAAAGGAAATGAAAGGCAGAATTGCCGAAATTGTTGGTGATGGTGAAGCTAAAAATTTATGGATGGGAACATTTCACTCTGTTTTTGCTAAAATTTTGCGTTTCGAAGGTCACCATTTAGGATTTCCAAGTAATTTTACAATTTACGACACACAAGACTCTCAAAAGCTTTTAGGTTCTATTATAAAAGAAATGGGACTAGAAAAAGACGTTTATAAAACAAAGCAAGTTTATAGTAGAATTTCTTCATACAAAAACAGTTTAATAACTGTAAAAGCATATTTTAAAAACCCAGAGTTAATGGAGGCAGATGCTATGGCACGCAGACCAAGAATGGGAGAAATATATGCAGAATATGTAAACCGTTGTTTTAAAGCAGGAGCAATGGATTTTGATGATTTATTATTAAGAACTAACGAGTTATTAACGCGTTTTCCAGCTGTTTTAGCAAAATACCAAGATAAGTTTCGTTACATATTGGTAGATGAGTATCAAGATACAAACCATTCGCAGTATTTAATAGTTAGAGCATTAGCAGATCGTTTTCAAAATATATGTGTGGTTGGTGATGATGCCCAAAGTATATACGCATTCCGTGGAGCAAATATTAATAACATATTAAATTTTCAGAAAGATTACGACAATGTAAAACTATACCGTTTAGAGCAAAATTATAGGTCAACAAAAAATATTGTTGGAGCAGCAAACTCAGTAATAGATCACAACCAAACAAAATTAGATAAAGTTGTTTGGACCGCAAATGATGATGGACCAAAAGTAAAAGTAAATCGCTCATTAACAGATGGAGATGAAGGTCGATTTGTAGCAAGTACTATTTGGGAAGAAAAAATGAATAACCAATTGCAAAACAGTGATTTTGCAGTTTTATATAGAACCAATGCACAATCTCGTGCAATTGAAGATGCCTTACGTAAAAGAGATATACCATATAGAATTTACGGTGGTCTTTCATTTTACCAACGTAAAGAGATAAAAGATGTTACGGCTTACCTGCGTTTAGTTTTAAATACATCAGACGAGGAAGCTTTAAAACGTGTTATTAATTATCCAGCAAGAGGTATTGGGCAAACAACAATAGATAGGTTAATAGTTGCTGCAAATGCAACCGGTAAAACTATTTTTGAAGTTTTAAAAGAAATAGATTCTATACAAATTAATATAAATGGAGGAACACGAAATAAATTAAAAGATTTCGTAACTCTAATTGAAAGCTATCAAGTAATGAACCAAACGGCAAATGCTTTCGACCTTGCCGAGCATATTACAAAAAGTAGTGGTTTAATAAGAGAATTTAATAAAGATGGTACTCCAGAAGGTGTTTTAAGACTTGAAAATGTTGAAGAACTCTTAAACGGTATTAAAGATTTTGTTGAAGGACAAATAGAAGTAGCAGATTCTACAGGTAATTTAGCCGAATTTTTAGAAGATGTTGCACTTGCAACAGATTTAGACGGTGATAAAGGTGACCCCAATCATGTCGCTTTAATGACAATTCACTTAGCAAAAGGATTAGAATTTAACCATGTATTTATAGTTGGTTTAGAAGAAGATTTGTTTCCAAGTGCAATGAGTATGAATACGCGTAGCGAACTCGAAGAAGAACGTAGGTTGTTTTATGTGGCTTTAACAAGAGCCGAAAAACAAGCCTATTTAACCTATGCGCTATCAAGATACCGTTGGGGAAAACTAATAGATTCTGAACCTAGTAGATTTATTGAAGAAATAGATGATAAATTTTTAGATATAACAACTCCAATTGAAGAAAGACGAATAAACCCAATGCTTTCTCAAGATATATTTGGAGATGTAGAACCTAATAAAATAAGATTTAAAAAACCTGTACAGCCAAAATTTAAGAAGAAAACTACAGCCAAAAAAGAACCAGAAAACTTTAAATTAAGTGTTCCAAAAAAGCTTAAAAAAGTAGAAAAGGCTATGGTTGCAGATAATACTAACTTATTTGATAGCGAATTAGCAGTAGGAAACATTGTTAGTCATTTACGCTTTGGAAAAGGAGAAGTAATTAAAATAGAAGGAAAAGGAAGCGATATTAAAGCTGAAATTAAATTTGATGTTGGCGGAAGCAAAAAACTATTATTACGCTTTGCAAAATTAAATATTATAGGCTAATTATTTAACCATACAAACCGAGTTAATATTACCTTGGTCGTCATATTCTCTAACAGAGTTGTCAGGATCTGTTATCCATTTATTGTCTACAATAAATTTATAATGGTGTTTACCTCCAGACATAACTAAAGAAAATGTCCAGGTATTATTAACTTTTGTCATTCTATATTTTGTCTCATTCCAATTATTAAAACTTCCTGTAAGTATAACGTTTTTGGCATCTGGAAAGGCGTTGAGTTTAAAGGTAACTCTTCGTTGCACATTTATGTGTGAGTTGTACTCGCCAAACTCATTAGTAACTTTATCTGGGTTACTTGGGTCTTCCATCCATTTGCCATCAACAATAAATTTGTATTCGTAATTACCTGGGTCTAATTTTAAAATAATTTCCCAACCATTAGTAATTTTATACATTTTAAAAATAGATTCGTTCCATCTATTAAAAGTACCAGAAAGTACTACGTTTTTAGCATTTTCATAGCCACGAAGTCTAAATCTAACATTCCCATTTTTATCTGGATATGCACCTGTATACATTTTAAGATTGTATACATTTAAATGTGTACCATCTTTAGTTGCTTGTATTATATTAGGGTCTTTTTTAGAAGGTTCTGCCCAAAAATTATTATTGATAACAAACTTAAACTCCCAAGAAAAATCATCGCTAAAATCGGTTAGCTTTTTTCTGAGTTCATAATTCTCATTATCAATTTTTTTCATGTACCACTTATCTTTCGACCAATTATTAAAGTTTCCAGAGACAACAACATTTTCAATGTCGAAATCTTTAAAATCTTCAGCTATACCAAAGGCATCATGAGATACTTTTTTATAATCATTTTTATTAAAAGTAAAAACAACTTCATCGCCTTCTATTTTATAACCTTTCATAGTGTTTTCTTGGGCAAAAGAATGTTTGCCTATAAAAAATATAAGTATAAAAACTAGGTATGTGTTTATTGTTTTCAATGTCTTTTAAATGGAAAATTAATAAAATATATTTTCTCTTTTCGATAGTTTATTATAGTTCTTTTTTGTGCAAAAAAATCATACCCAAAAATACCGTCTAAATCTGTACCAAAAGCAATATTAATTTTATTTAAGTTAGTTAATATGGTATTCATTGGTCCAAAATAAACAGTTTCACTTAGTTTTACACGGTGCAATTTCCCTGCCAAAACTTCTATTTTTTTATTGCTAACACCTACCAATTGTAATCTTTTCTTCGGAATAAAATATTTTAAAACTTTTTTAGATACATTTTTATTAATTTGATTAAACTCTGCAGCGGTATCTAATCCAAATTTTAACTTTTGATTATTTATTGTGCAATTTAAAATTATAGTATGGTTTTTTAATTTAAAATTTACACTATCAACTATCTTTTCAAGATATACATTTTCATCTAGTTTATTGCCATATTTATCTACTTTAGAAAGCGTAATTTGATTTAGATGTAAATCTATAAAAACTTCGTAATCTTTAAGTATACTATAGCCTATTACACCTAAAAGGTTCATGTTTTTTGTTTTTTCTATATGAGATAAATCTAAAACATCGCAACGTTTATTTTTTATGTTTAAACTTTGTATTGTAAATGCTTTTAAACTACGTTCAAGCGGTTTATCTATTAAAGAAATAATTCCCGATGTTTCTGATGATTTTTTAGATTGAATGTATTTTGATGGAAAATGAACTTTATTTAATAGCAAAGCTTCAGATCCTGTATCAATAATAAAATTTCCCTTTTTATTTAGTACTTCGGCTTCAACAACTATAAGGTTGTCTACAAGTTTAAATGGTATTCTAGTTGTATATTTGTTTACCATTTCTGCCTTAGAAAAGAGTATAGGGTTACTGTTGTCTGCATTGCTAGTTTGCAAACAAAAAAAGAGTAGTACTATTACAATTATTACTTTTGGCACATTATAAAGACATTATAAATTTTAAAAAGTTACAGAAAATTAAATTTTTAACTTTATTTTAGATTTAACGAACCAGTTGTAAACAGCATAAATTATAGATTTTTACTTATGGCAGATTTTATAAGAATTTACGAAGAAAACCCTAATCCTAAGGAGATAAAAAAGGTTGTAGACGTGTTAAAAAAAGGCGGATTGGTTATTTATCCAACAGATACTGTTTATGGTTTAGGCTGTGATATTAATAATACTAAAGCGTTAGAGCGTATAGCCAGAATTAAAGGTGTAAAATTAGAAAAAGCCAACCTTTCTTTTATATGTGAAGATTTAAGTAATTTAAGTGACTACGTAAAGCAAATAGATACTACTACATTTAAAATATTAAAGCGTGCTTTGCCTGGACCTTATACATTTATTCTTCCTGGTTCTAAATCTTTGCCTTCGGTTTTTAAAAAGAAAAAAGAAGTTGGTATTCGTATTCCAAACAATAATATAACCTTAGAAATAGTAAAAGCTTTAGGTAACCCTTTAGTATCAACATCTATTAGAGATGAAGATGTGGTTTTAGAATATACTACAGATCCAGAGCTTATTTTAGAAAAATGGGATAACCTAGTAGATTTAGTTATAGATGGTGGTTATGGCGGTAATCAAGGTTCTACAATTATTGACTTATCTAACAACGAGCCAGAAATTGTTAGAGAAGGAAAAGGTAGTTTAGAGATTTTTTAATTACAGCCTAAATCTATTTGTGATTGTTCGTCACTGTTAGGTATGCAATTACCAGAAAATACACTTGCCGGAACATAGCGTTCTAAATTAGGGTCAAATAACGCATTTTCAACAAAAGCAGTTAAATCTATAATTTCTTGAGTTGTTAAATTTAAATTAGTGAACTCTGGCGCTAATTGGCTATCTGGAACTATTTCATTTTCTTTTTCTCCGCTTACAATATAAGTTATTACTTCTTGTATAGAGTTAAAAGTACCACCATGGCCATAGAATTGGTTAGATTTTAAATTATATAAATTAGGCACTTTAAATTTGTAATTATCGTTACTGTTGTTTGTAAAGCCGCCGCGACCTAAACGCTTAAACTCAAAATCCTGTTGGTTTATTACAGTACCATTGCTATGGTTAATGTCTCCCATACCAAGCGCATAAAAATTGTTAGATTTTAGTGCTGGTCCTGTATGGCAATTAACACATTGTGCTTTATCGAAAAATAAAATAGCACCTTTTTTCTCTTGAGTACTCATTTCGTAATAATCACCTTTAAGCCAATTTTGCCAAGGCGATTGGTTTGCTAATAGTGTTCTGTTAAAAGCGGCAATTGCTAAACCTGCAGTAACTTTTGTATAGCGCTCACTTTCTGCAAAGTCTGGAAAAGCAGCATCAAACATATCTTTGTAGTTATACTCAATAGCAAATTCTTCGTCAATTTTTAATCTGTGTGCAGTTTGTCCTACCATGCCTTGTGTTTCCAAACCTTGATAGCCTAAAAGATTTTCTGGAATTGTATTTGCATTTTGTGCTACAAAAGGAGCGTTAATGCCAGTGCCTCCTAAAGAGCCATTCCAAAGCATAACGTCTTGATAGGCAACATTTAATAAGCTTGGTACTTTAATTGGTAAAATATCAATAGAGTCTACAGGCATGTTGGCATCTAAAATTCTATTGTCTCCATTAAAACCAAAACCACTTCCACCTTCACCAATTCCTTGTAAATTACCAGAATAAAAACCTGCAGCTACAGGATGACAGCTAGCGCATGAATATGAATTTTGTGCAGCTTCCATTTTAGGGTTTCCTCCAGTAGCAGTTTCATGAACTAACATTTTTCCTAATTCTACTTTGCTTGCATTTAAAGGGTTATTAGGGTCTTGTGGTATATTTAAATAATCTGTTGAGTTTGGTAGTATAAAATAATCTAGACCTTGACCATTAGAATTAGAATTTAATAATGATAATAATTCTGTGTCTAAATTTGATGCTGCTTCATAATATGGTTCGTCTGTACAAGAAACAATAAAACATATTGCTATAATAACAAAGATTTTATTTAAGCTATTTTTTAAATTAATAATTAGCATTTATACATTGGTTAGTTATTTCTAATATATAAATTAAGTAAAACTTTTGTAAGTAATATTTCTTTTTTCGACTAATTACTTTTTCAGTGGTTTAAAGGCTATTTATAAACAATAAAAAAAGCCCAATCTTTCGATTGGGCTTCTTACATATTAAATTTAATTTTTATCCTTCTTTAGAAAGTTCTTTCATTTCTGTTTCAATCATTTCGTAAAATTGATCGATTTTTGGAAGAATGTAAATTTTTGTTCTTCTGTTAATGGCTCTGTTTTCAGCAGTATCGTTAGATACTAATGGTAAATGATCTCCACGTCCAGCAGCAATTAATTGTTCTGGTTTTACACCTAACTCTTGTAATGCTCTTACAATAGATGTACTTCTTTTTACACTTAAGTCCCAGTTGTCTAGTAATACGCCACCTCTGTTATATGGAACATTGTCTGTATGACCTTCAACCATTGCTTCAAAGTTAGGCTTACCATTAATTACTGTAGCTACTTTTGCTAAAATTTCTTTAGCTCTGTTTGTAATGTTATAGCTTCCGCTTTTAAATAATAATTTGTCTGATAATGAGATAAATACTACACTTTTTTCAACATTAATTTCAATGTCTTCATCGTTTAAACCAACTTCTTTCTTCAAGCTAGTTACTAAAGCTAAAGTTACACTGTCTTTTTTAGTTAAAGCATCTTGTAATCTTGAGATTTTTAAATCTTTTTCTTTTAAGCTTTCAAGAGATTTTTCAACATTTTTAGCACCTTGTGCTGTTAAAACAGTTAAATCTTTAGACGTTTCAATCAATGCTTGGTTGCTTGATTTCATATCTGCTAAACGATCTTTTAATTCTTGTAATCGTGCAGCAGAAGCAGCTTCGTCTGCTAAGCACTTATTTAGTTTAACAGTTGCTGTATTTAATAAATCTTGAGTTTCCTTGTGTTTGTCTTCAAGTGCCATATAGTCTTTTTTAGACACACATGAACTTAAAGTTAATAATGCCGCAGCACCAAATATTAATAGTTTTTTCATAGTTATTATGTAATAAAATTAAATTTTAACATTTCAAAAGTAGCTAATTTTAAAATGTTAAAAGAAGCATTAACAAAACTTTTACTAAAAACTTTTTAATTTTAAATAAAGCTTCTTATTGTCAATAAAATAAGACCAAACAATAGATTTGGTTGTGTAATACTTGTTTTTTTGATTTAGTTTTTTTCGTTGTTTAATTAGCCTAGGTAATCTTGAATAATAACTTATATGTGCTTTTAATATTGCAAGGATGTGACGAAATTTTAATTCGAATAAAAACTTTAAAGCGGCTATACCATCTAATGTTAACCGTACTAATATTAGTATGAATAAGTTACCAGATGCATTTTTTGTTAAGGTTGCTAAACTATTTCTAAAATTTAAATATGTTTTTTTAGGATTTGTAGCATTTAAGGTAGCGCCTCCAACATGATACACTGTAGATTTCCAAATATATTTAGCAATTAAACCTTGATTGTATGCTCGCCAACATAAATCTATTTCTTCCATATGTGCAAAAAACGATTCGTCAAACCCATTTAAGCTGTTAAACACGTCTCTTCTAATAAAAAAACAAGCACCAGTCGCCCATAAAATTTTTGTATTGTTATTGTATTGCCCTAAATCTTTTTCTATAGTATTAAAAATACGACCTCGGCAAAAAGGATAACCAAATTTATCTATAAAACCACCTGCTGCACCAGCGTATTCAAAATAAGATTTATTTTTATAATCTAATATTTTAGGTTGAATAATTGCTGTGTTTTCTTCGTTTTTAAAAGTTTGTATAATTGGAGTTAGCCACTGTTCTGTAACTTCTATATCGCTATTTATTAAGCAAAAAATGTCTTCTTTTAAACCTTTTAATGCGTCATTATAACCTTTAGCATAGCCACCATTTTCCTTATTTTTTATAATTTTTACTGTGGCATAATTATTTTCAACAAATGCTATAGAATCATCACTTGATGCGTTATCTGCAACATAAATGGTTGCTTCTTTTGAATATGCTATAATAGAAGGTAAAAAGGTTTCAAGAAGTTTTTTACCATTCCAGTTTAATATAACGACTGCTATTTTCAAATTCTTATTGTTATGTATTAAATTCTAATGCTTAAAATCTGGGATATCTTGAAGAAAATTATATTTTTCTGCTTCAAAATCCATCATGCAATAATAATGGTTTAAACCGTTAGTTACCATTAAATATGTTGCGTTTAATGCCAAGTTGTAACGGGCAACTTGATCAAAACTAGCCTGACTAATTTTTATTTTTGGTGCTTTACACTCTACAATTAAATGTATGCTTCCGTTTGTATTAAAAACAACAATATCATATCTTTTTTTTAAATCGTTGATTTTTAGTTCTTTTTCTACATTAATTAACGATTTAGGGTAGCCTTTTACATCAATTAAATACTGTACACAATGTTGCCTAACCCATTCTTCTGGTTGTAAAATCACAAATTTTTTACGAATTGCATCGAATATAGATACTTTATTTTCGCTATTTTTGAAACGGAACGAAAACTTTGGAAAGTTAAGCTCTTGCATGCAGTGTTTTATAGTTTTTTCAAAGTTAAACTTCAACAATTAAATACCAAATAACAAACGCTTTTTATTAGTTTCTATTTTGGAATTTTTATTTTTTAATTTGGAATTGCTATAACTTTGGACGAAGTAAAACAACTGGTAACAGACATAAAAAACAATAAACTAGCACCTATTTATTTATTAATGGGTGAAGAAGCATATTATATTGATAAAATTTCAGAATTTATTGAAAACAATGTTTTAGCAGAAGAAGAACGTGGTTTTAACCAAATGGTATTATACGGTCGTGATGTAACAATAGAAGATATTGTTGGTAATGCCAAACGGTTTCCTATGATGGCAGATAAGCAAGTGGTTGTTGTTAAAGAAGCACAAGACTTATCTAGAACTATAGACAAACTATCAGATTATGCTAAAAATCCACAGCCATCAACTGTTTTGGTTTTGTGTTACAAATACAAATCTGTAGATAAACGTAAGGCTGTTTATAAAGCAATTAAAAAATCGGGTATTGTTTTCGAGAGTAAGAAACTTTACGATAATCAAGTACCAGATTGGATTAGAAGAACCTTATCTACAAAAGGTTATAAAATTACTCCAAAGGCTTCGCAGATGCTTGTTGAATTTTTAGGTACTAATCTTGCTAAAATTAATAATGAATTAGAAAAACTTCAAATAGTACTTCCCGAAGGTTCAGAAATTACACCATCGCATATAGAAGAAAATATAGGTATTAGTAAAGACTATAATAATTTCGAACTACGTAAAGCTATTGGAGCCCGAAATGATGCAAAAGCATTTAAAATTATAACCTATTTTGGTGATAACCCAAAAGACAACCCAATGGTTGTAACTGTTTCACTACTTTATAATTTCTTTTCTCAATTATTGCAATTACATGGTATGAATGATAAGTCTCCACGAAGCGTAGCTTCTGCATTGCGTGTAAACCCATACTTTGTAAGCGAATATTTAGATGCTGCACGTAATTTTCCTATGCGTAAAGTAAGTGGTATTGTTGCTACTTTACGTGAATTTGATGTTAAAAGCAAAGGTGTGAATGCCAATGCAGTGCCGCAAAAAGATTTATTAAAAGAGTTGTTGGTAAGAATTTTAAATTAACCTTTCTCGTTTCTAATCTTAATTTTATTAACGTTTTATTTTTAAATTAACACTTGAGATTATTTCGTTAACATCTCGTGCTAAATTGAAGTTAAAGCAAGCTTCAAATTCTTATAAAAGCCTTTAATCATAGTATCTTCGAGTAAACAATTTATTAATCTTAAAACACTAACAATGGAAAATTTAAATAGAAAGACCGTTGCAATTTTAGCAACTAATGGATTTGAGGAAAGCGAATTAAGAGAACCAAAAAAAGCTTTAGAAGATGCAGGAGCAGATGTGCATATTGTCTCTCTTGAAAAAGGAGAAATTAAAGCTTGGGATAACGGTAATTGGAGTGATAGTTATAAAGTAGACAAAACTTTAAGCGAAGTTTCAGAAAAAGATTATAATGCATTAATGTTGCCTGGAGGCGTAATAAATCCAGATACTTTAAGGCAAAATGATGATGCTATAGATTTTATAAAATCATTTTTCGAAAATCATAAACCAGTAGGAGCGATATGTCACGCACCATGGCTTTTAGCCGAAGCTGGAGTTCTTGAAGGTAGAAAAGTAACCTCATATAATTCTATAAAAACCGATATTGAAAATGCAGGTGCTAAATGGTATGATGAAGAAGTAGTTTGCGATAGCGGTTTAGTAACGAGTAGAAATCCAAACGATTTACCTGCTTTTAACTCTAAATTAGTAGAGGAAGTTTACGAAGGTAAACATGAAGAGCAAGTAGCTTAATAAATATAAAGAGCAAAATAAAAAAGCAGCCATTAGGTTGCTTTTTTTTTGTAATAAATTGCAACATGGAGATTATTATGAGTAAAATAGTATTATTTACAAGAGTGATTTCCATATTGACAGATACTTAATATCATACAACTAAAGTAATAATGTATATGGTGTTACAATGCTTATTAAAAAATGGCTGGAAGATTGTATTTTTGATAAAATAATATTGAGCCAATTTAAATAGAATGTTTAAAAAAATACTTAAATCTGTAATGCTTATAACACTTGTAATTATTGGTATGCTTGTAATAACATATCTGTTATTCACTAATTTTTATCCTAGTTTTGGAGGAGACATAAGTAAGGAGCAACAACTTGTTTATTCAGAATCGAAACAGTATAAGAACGGAAAGTTTAAAAACACAAATCCTGTTCCAAAAGAATTAAGTTTTTTAGAAACCATGAAACTTACTTATACTTTTTTTACTAAAAAAGTACCTAACGCAAGACCAAAGGCAGACTTAGTTCCAACCAAAATAGACTCTGCATCTATTGCAAATTATAAAGGAGAAGCTAGAATGCTTTGGTTTGGGCATTCGTCTTTTTTATTGCAAATAGATAATAAAAATATACTTTTAGACCCAATGTTTGGTAAGGTTGCTGCGCCATTAGAAATTTTAGGAGCAAATCGCTTTAACAAAGAATTTCCTTTAGAAGTTGAAAAGCTGCCAGAAATAGATGCAGTTATTTTTTCTCATGACCATTACGATCATTTAGATTATAAAACAATACTAAGTTTAAAAGATAAAACAAAACAATTTTATGTACCACTTGGCGTTGGAGAGCATTTAAGAGCTTGGAAAGTACCTAATAATAAAATTTCAGAGTTAGATTGGTGGCAAAGCAAACAATTAGATAACTTAAAATTAGTTTGCACACCAGCTCAACATTTTTCTGGAAGAAAACTTAATAATGGTCAAAGTACACTTTGGAGTTCATGGGTAATAAGCTCTAAAACTGAAAATATTTACTTTAGTGGAGATAGCGGATATGCTTCTCACTTTAAAACTATTGGAGATAAATATGGACCTTTTGATTTAGCTTTAATGGAATGTGGTCAATACAATAAAATGTGGCCAGATATACATATGATGCCAGAAGAAACAGCACAGGCTGGAGTAGATGTTAAGGCAAAAAGAATAATGCCAATACATTGGGCAGGTTTTAAATTAGCGCTACACGAATGGACAGATCCTGTAGAACGTGTTACAAAAAGAGCCAAAGCTTTAAATCTAGATGTTATAACACCAACTATTGGACAGCAAATTATGGTAAAAGACACCACAAATAATTATACCCAATGGTGGAAAAACCTTTAAAATATAAGACCTTAATACTATAAACAGAATACTTATAAGCGAAGTTTAAACTAATTATAGCGGTAATTTACATGTATTCTAATTGTAAATTATAGTCGTATTGTAAATCTTCATGTAGTTTTAAAACCTTTTTAGTGATAGCTTCAATATTACGGTTATAAAGGTTTGTAAGTGTTGTATTCCTTGATATAGAAGGTTTCATAGCCTTAAGCTTTTTACAAAAATAGAGTAGTAGTTCAACTTCAGTTTCTTTATTAAGAGAGTATCTAATATATTTTTTAGTGTTTCGTAGAATTTTACGTACACTCTTTTTAATGTAGAAAAAACTATTGGTATTAATTAAATTAAACTGTTCATCTATTTCTTGCTTTACAGTTTCTATGTAACCAGTTTCACTATCTGCTTCAAAAAGCAAATAGGTTAATAGCTCTTTATTTTCTTTTTTAAAACGAGATAAACGTAGGCATAACTCGGCAAGTTCTTGATTGCTTTTGTGTTTTAACTCTTTTCTAATGGTAACTACAGAAACAGCTTTCATATATTTTCTTTTTAAAAAGAAGGGTTTGTTTTTTAGTTTATGCTTTCAATATAACATTTAAATTTATCACAATTAAAAATTATTTAACAGTATTTTTTTTAGAATTGAAGTACCTTTTGGTTGCTGAATGTTTTAGTTCAGTTTAAAGAAAATTTTAACCAAAAATTAAATAGATGCCATTTATTTCAAACAAAAAAAGTACAGAACAAGTAGATATATTTTATGAAGATTACGGTAAAGGACAACCTGTAATATTAATTCATGGTTGGCCACTAAGCAGAAAGTCCTGGGAGCACCAGGTTTGGAAAATTGTAGAAGCCGGTTACCGTTGTATCTCTTACGATAGAAGAGGTTTTGGTATATCTTCTGCACCTTGGGATGGATATGATTATTCATCTTTAGCTAGTGATTTAAATGCAATTATTGAAGATTTAGAACTTAAAGATGCAATTATAGTTGGTTTCTCTATGGGTGGTGGCGAAGTAGTACGTTATTTAACAGAATATGGAGATAGTAAAATTGCTAAAGCAGCATTAATTTCTTCTATTGTCCCGTTAGTAAAACAAAAGGATGATAATGAAGCAGGTGTACCAGAATCTGCACTTAAAGACATACAAAATGCTTTAGAAAATGATCGCGTTGGCTTTTTAAAAGATTTTCATAAAGGGTTTTATAATTTTGATGAAACTAAAAAAGAAGGACGTATTAGTCAAGCTGTTTTAGATTACGATTTTATAGTGGCTTCTCACGCTTCTCCAAGAGGTACAATTCAAGCAGCTTTAGCTTGGATGCATACAGATTTTAGACCCGAATTAAAAAATGTAAAAGTGCCAACTTTAATTGTGCATGGCGATGAAGATAATACAGTGCCAATAGGAACATCTGCAGAGCAAGCAGCAAAAGGCATAGCTAATTCTACTTATAAAATTATAAAAGGTGCGCCACATGGTTTAAACGTTACGCATAAGGAAGAGTTAAATTCTATTTTAATAGATTTTTTAAAATCTTAAAATTGAAATACAGTTAATTTAAAAGCCTGCAATTGCAGGCTTTTTTTATAATTTATAGTGTTTTTTTATAACACGTTTAGTCTTTAATAATCTAAAAATACCAATTAAAAGTATAAGTGGTGATATAGCAGTTAATAAGGCACCAAATGTTTTTAATTCGGTTAAAAACTCTAATTTTAGTATGGTTATACCAGAACCTAAAAAAACAATGAAGGTTCTAAAATAAGCTAAAAACGTTCTTTCGTTTGCTAGCTTAGTTCGCTCTATAGCTAACCAATCTCTAGTAGTTAAATCATTATCCGTTATCATATTTGTCCTTTTAATAAATTAATACTTACAGTGGCTAGATCACTATTTGGAAATTTTGAAAAATATTTAGGGTCTTGAATCAAACCTGCTTCTTCTGCAATTTTATTAAACACATCTACTTCAAGAATGTATTGATCACTATAACCATGTGTAGCATCGTAGGCAGTTGCTGCGGTTTTACCAATATTATTAGCTGTTAAATTAGGTTTGATGGTGTGAAGTTCTATAATTAATAAACCAAATTTTTCTACATATGGTTTCCATTTTTGAAAATGTTCTAACAAAGAATCTTCAACTAAGTTATTACTTATTCGTTGACCTTGATATGCGAAAGCACCACAAGAACTACTTATACGATTTGATGGTTTTTTAGGTGTTTCCCAAATACGATTATGGTCTAAAAATGTACGTACATTAAGTAAATCGCTTAGCTCAATATTATAATCTTCTTTTAAATCTTTAGCCAATAAATCTGGTCTGCCAATGTCTCCCCAAATAACTTTAGCCCAAATATCTGCTTTAATTAAATTTGCTCTTGTTACTTTTAAAGCTGCTTTATTAAAATCTGCACCAACAAGTAATAATGGATATTCTTCAAGCATTTTACCGCGTAAGGTTTGGTGTTCTATAACATCAAAAATATGTTGTATAAAAGCACCATTACCACAACCCATATCTAATATGCCTTTAGGTTGCTCGTCTATTGGTTTATTAAATAGCTCAATTATTACTTGATCTATTACTTTAAAATATGTAGAATGTGCGCCGCCGCTTCCCCAAACATTCATTTCTCTATGTACGTGTTTCTCTGTAGTTTCGGGATCATCATTTTTAAGAATTGTAGGGTTACCAAATAGTAATTCGTCTAATTTTAAAAATGTTGGTAAATAGGAAACAGTAACACCGTAAGCCGATGCTCTTTTTGCAAAAAATAAGCCTTCGTCTGTAAACTGGTAAGTATTATTTTTCTTTTTAAACCATCCTAAATAACTTAAAAAATCTAATATTTTTTTAAAACTTTCTGGATCTTTATGGTACTCTTCTGCAGTAAAAGAGGCTTCCATAAAATATTTATGAAACAAACCGTTAACACCTAATAGTACAATAATTGGAGCAGTAATACAACCTTCAATATGTTTTAGTATTTGAAATTCTACTGTATCAACTTCGGCTTTATCTAACCCAAAATTATCTCTATATTTTGTGAACACGCGTTCTAAAGCTAAAAAGGCATCACTACCAATACGCTCTTCAGGAAACTTTACAGCATAATTTAATATAGAAACAGCATCTTCGTAAACATGTGCTAGTGAAAAGGCAGTATTACTTTTATCGTTTGTTGTAAAAGACACAATATCTTTTGCGTTATCTACCTCTTGATTAAGCCAACCTTGAGAACAAAGTAGTCTAAGTGCTATATTTAAATAACCTTCATTAGCATTAAAATGATTTGATAGGCTAGATAATGTTGTAGTTTTATTATCAAGCAAGTAATTTAGTACACCTTTTTTGTGCAATGCATAAGTTGTTGTTGCTATTGCAATTCCATCTAAGTGTCTAAAAATAGTACTCCTTAAAAGTTCTTTGTCTTTTTTAGTTAGCATAATTTTTAAGTTAGATTTTAAAAATAAATAAAAACCTTTACAAAAAAGCAAAAAACTTTAAAGTAGTATAAATAAGTATACCTATTGTTAATTGAGTTATTACCTTAGTTTAGGAAATGTTTTTGGGTTTGCTTCGTGCATTACAGCATAAACAGCTTCAAAAATATCTTCTGCAGATGGTTTAGAGAAATAATCGCCATCACTACCATAAGCAGGTCTGTGCGCTTTTGCTGTTAATGTTTTTGGTGCACTATCTAAAAACTGATACCCGTTTTGTTTATTTAAAACTTGATCTAATAGGTAAGCAGAAGCGCCTCCAGGAACATCTTCATCTATAACCATTAAACGATTCGTTTTTTCAAGACTTTTTACAACATCATGATTAATATCAAAAGGTAATAGAGATTGTGCATCTATAACCTCGGCATTAATACCTACTTGTTGTAATTCTTTAGCAACTTCTTCTACAATTCTTAATGTAGAACCGTAAGAAAGTAATGTAATATCGTTTCCTTCTTTTATTGTTTCTACAACACCAATAGGTGTTTTAAACTCTCCAAAGTTAGATGGTTTTTTCTCTTTTAAACGATAACCATTTAAACATTCTACAATTAAAGCAGGCTCGTCACTTTCTAATAAAGTATTATAAAATCCTGCAGCCTTTGTCATGTTTCTTGGTACTAAAACGTGTATACCGCGAATTAAATTTAAAACGCCACCCATTTGCGAACCAGAATGCCAAATACCTTCTAATCTATGACCACGAGTACGAACAATTAATGGCGCTTTTTGGCGTCCTTTTGTTCTGTAATGTAAGGTTGCTAAATCGTCACTCATTATTTGTAACGCATATAGAATGTAATCTAAATATTGAATTTCGGCAATTGGTCTTAAACCACGCATTGCCATACCAATACCTTGACCTAAAATGGTAGCTTCACGAATTCCAGCATCTGCAACACGTAACTCACCATATTTTTCTTGTAATCCTTCTAATCCTTGGTTTACATCACCAATATTTCCTGCATCTTCACCAAATATTAAAGATTCTGGATAGTTGTTAAATAGAGCATCAAAATTATCTCTAATTACTACACGACCATCAACTTCTTCATCTGTATCGTAAGTAGGTTTAACTTCTTTTATATTTATTGCTGCTGATTTTGTTTCGTTATGTAAATGCGAACTGTATTTTGGTTGAATTTTATTGAAATAACCATCAATCCAGTTTATTAATGTTGTTTTAGCTGAAGAATCTTCGTTAACAACATAACGTAGTACTTTTCTAGCTGTAGAAAGAATATCTTTTCTACCTGGCTCACTAATAGCTGATAAATCGTTAATTAATTTTTCTATAAAAACTTTATTAGCACTAGTTTCTGCTACTTTAGTAAGTATTTTAGAGACTTCTTTTCTTTCTTCTAAAATTGGATTTAAAAAGGCAGTCCAAGCGGCTTTTTTACCTTCGCGTACAGCTTTTTTAATATCTTTTTCAATGGCAGTTAATTCTTCGTCTGTAGAGATGCCAGTTTCAAGCATCCATTCTCTAAGTTTAACATTACAATCGTTTTGCTTTTCCCATTTTAAACGATCTGCATCTTTATAACGTTCGTGAGAACCAGATGTAGAATGGCCTTGAGGTTGAGTAAGTTCGTTAACGTGAATTAAAACAGGTACATGTTCTTTTCTTGCAATTCTTGCAGCTTCTTGATAGGTTTCAATTAAAGCAACATAATCCCAACCTTTAACTTTTAAAATTTCATAACCATTGGCATCTTTATCACGTTGGAAACCACTTAAAATTTCAGAAATGTTTTCTTTAGTTGTTTGGTGTCTTGCATGTACAGAAATACCATATTCATCATCCCAAACACTAATTACCATTGGTACTTGTAAAACTCCAGCAGCATTTATGGTCTCGAAAAACAAACCTTCACTTGTACTAGCATTACCAATTGTTCCCCAAGCGATTTCGTTTCCTTTTTTAGAAAAATTAGTTGTATCAATACCTTTTACATTTCTGTAAACTTTAGAAGCTTGTGCTAAGCCTAAAAGTCTTGGCATTTGTCCTGCAGTAGGAGAGATGTCTGCACTAGAATTTTTTTGTTTTGTAAGGTTGTTCCAGTTTCCGTTTTCGTCTAAACTAAACGTAGAAAAGTGTCCGCCCATTTGGCGACCACCAGACATTGGCTCTTGTGATAAATCTGTATTGGCGTATAACCCAGCAAAAAACTGTTGTATAGTTAATTCGCCAATGGCCATCATGAAAGTTTGATCTCTATAATAGCCTGATCTAAAATCACCATTTGCAAAGGCTTTTGCCCATGCTAATTGCGGTACTTCTTTACCATCGCCAAAAATACCAAACTTAGCTTTGCCGGTTAAAACTTCACGGCGTCCAAGTAAGCTACATTCTCGACTGGTTACAGCAATCTTATAATCTTCTAAAACTTGTGTTTTAAAATCGTTAAAGGAAAGCTCTTTTTTTAAGTCGGAATTTGTGCTCATATGTTTAGTTTTTTTGATAAGCAAATTTAGCGAATAAAACTGATTTTGGCAACATTAAAATGTCTTAAAAAAATGATAAATTAATACTTAAAGCTGATTTTTGATAAGAATAATGTATAATTATTGGTTTAAATGAATATCTGTTGAAAATAATTCAATTAATTAATACCAGCGTCTAGTAAATAATTTCACAAGTGTACTTGGAGATAAAGTTACAATAAAACGGATGCTTTTATCGTATTCTGGTTGTGCAATTTCCCAACCTTTGTTAGAGTAAACAGGTAAGTATAATTCGAAATAATCTTGTACTAGATTTAATCGTATTCCAGCATCATAAACAAATTTAGGACTTAAATTGTGGTTTTTTACAAAACCTACATCACCATAAGCCATGATGTATTGCCAAATAGTTGTACTCGCATTTATAGTAGAAATCCAATGATTTGCAAAAGCAGGTTCTAATTGTGATTTAAAGCCGCCTTCGGCAAGAATAAGTTGTTGGCTAGTTATGCCTTCATCTTCGCTTCGTCCTAAATAATCATAATCGAAAAGGTAATCTGTTGGCCTGTCTAAAGCAAAGCTAAAAAAATCGGTGTCTTGAAAAGTATTGTTATATAAAAAGGCTCCTACATAAGCTCTTATATTATATTGTCGGTTTTTTTGGGTTAATTTTCTAAACTCTATTGTTGCAGAAAGTTTTCCAAAATCTTTAGCTAATTGTAAATCTGTAGTTAGAGAGCTAAAGTATTTTAAATTATTATTTATAGAGGCATAATTAGCATTAAAAACACCATATTTTGGTTCGCCTTCTGTTTCAAATTCTCCTGTTGGGTCTTCGTCACGATCTACACTTACATATCTAAAATTTAAATATTGTTTTTTGTTTTTTCTTAAATCGTTTGGGTCTCTAAAGGCAAAACTTATAGATGGTGTAAAAGTTGTGTAAGATAAATCTTTAGCATAATTGTAGTTTTCAACTCTTACTGTATATCTAGTGCTAAAATTCTTAACGTTTTCTTTTCTGTGTATATAACTTAAGTAAGCGCTACCAACTAAATCATTACTTTTTATACCGTATTTAGGGCTAAATTTATATAGAAAGTCTTTTGAAAGTACTGTTTTGTTATAGAGTTTAAGTCCTGGCGAAAAACCATCGTATAGATTGTATGCAAACTCTGGCATAAAAAATATTTGGCTATAATCGGGATCTTCAACATCTTTAAATAGCCTAAACTGTATTGGTTTATCTAACACTTTATTTACCGCTTTCCAATTGTTTCTATCTTTAACCTCTGGAATAATTTTGTCGTAGTTTAAAGCTAGTCTATCTACATCTGCTCCTGGAATAGTAATTGTTTTTTCACCTTTAAAGCCTTCAACCCAAATTTTATTTACGGCAGTATCATTTTTAATAGAAAATAATGAAATTGGAACATTATTTTCTTTTTTGTTAAGAATAGTAACAACTAATGAATCTCCTTTTTTATCTATGTCTTTTATACGGTAATCTATTTTAGTATTCGAATTTAAAAAATCATTATAAAACCAATCTATATTTTTAATACTATTATTTTTTAAATAGTTATAGAAATCTATTCCTGTGGTGGTTTTTAATTTTTTATCTGCTATAAATTGTTTTACTGCATTTTCTGTTACTTTACTATTGTTATAGCTGTTTAAATATCTTAATCCTGATCCTGCTTTATATTTATTACCAATATTTTTATTGTATTTTAATAAAGAGTCTTTTGCCATTGTTAGTGGCTGATCTAAGTTTGTCCTTGCCATATGTAAATAGGCAAGATTGTATTGGTCATTAAATTTTAAATCTGCAGCATGAAAAGCTCTAATTCCCCAGATATTTCCTAATGTTCCAGTAAGTTTTATATTAGGATAATTGTCTTCTACATACTTTATTAAAAAATAGGTTTGAATACCATCTATTACCCATTGGTCTTCTCTTGGGTTTATTAAAACAACATTTTCAAGGTAATTTCTTAACGCTGTTTTTAATATTTTCATTTCGTATTGAAATGTATCTTGAAACGGACGAATAAAATCTGGTAATAAATTTAAACCATAAATTGGTTCTTTTTTATAATCTATCCAAGTTAACAGTAATTTTTCATGAGGGTATTCGCCAATATTTTCAGTAATATATTTTGTTACTCTATCTGTTATAATTGCAACATCTGTGCTTGGTAGATTTTCTGTATCTATATTTGATTGTATCGCAAAATAATCTGTTTCAACGGTATTAAAATCGTTGTTTTGTTTTAATGTGAATTTTGTGTTTATACGGTCTTTACCATGTATTGTAGTTATTTTTCTACCTTGATTTTCTTCAGATTTTATTTCATTTAACTCTGAAATTAATGTGTAAGCTGCATCGTAATTAGCTTCAATTGTTATTTCTGCTTTTGGTATATAAGCATCATTTAAATCTTTATTACTATAATATTGCCATTTTCCATTAAATATTGCTGGTGTAATGTACCAGTAACGTAGCATGAAATTATTATCATCACTTATACCGTAGCGTGTAAACTTATCGTTTTGCACTTGTACGGTATAATTTAGTGTGATATTGTATGTGTTTCCAGGTTGTAGTGGTTTACTTAAAACGACTTTTATAACATCTGGATGCTGTTTTAGTCGTGAGTGATATAGTTCTTGATTTTCGTCTTTAATAGAAGATATTAGTGTAAAACCACGATCTTCATCTTTTGCAAAATGAAATGTGTTTTTAAATTCTTCGGCAAAACGTGTTGCTAAAGGCGTTGTTTTAGATGAATAGCTATTACTCCAATCGTTTAAGTATATAGTGTCTAATACTTTGTTAGAAGTATTTAAATACTTTATAGTTTGATAAATATGTATGCTTTTTGTTGAAACATCAAAGTTTGCTTTAATGTCAATAGTATTTTGGCTAATAACCAGATTACTAAAAATAAGGCATAGAGAGAGTAATATGTAATTCTTTTTCAAAGGATATACAGCGCTTTTTTTACTAATAACGTAATAATTTTTTAAAAACGTATGCCAATTTAACAGTTTAACTTTTAGAAGTTTGGACTTAGGTTATATTCTTTGTAGAAAGCGTCTAAAATAGTTACTACTTCTTCTTCTGTATCTACAAGGTGAATTAAATCTAAATCTCCAGGACTTACGTTAGTAAATTTATCTAAAACAGTTTCTTTAACCCAATCAATTAATCCAGACCAAAAGTCTGTACCAACAAGTATTATTGGGAATTTTTCAATTTTGTTTGTTTGTATAAGTGTAATGGCTTCAAAAAGCTCGTCTAGTGTACCAAAACCACCTGGCATAACAACAAAACCTTGAGAGTATTTTACAAACATTACTTTACGAACAAAGAAATAATCGAAATCCAGACTTTTATCATTATCTATATATGGATTATCATGTTGCTCGAAAGGTAATTCTATGTTTAATCCAACAGATGTTCCTCCTGCTAAATGTGCACCTTTGTTACCTGCTTCCATAATACCTGGTCCACCACCAGTAATTACACCATAACCTGCTTCGCAAATACGTTTTGCTACATTTTCAGCTAGTTTATAATATTTATGATCTGGTTTTGTTCTTGCAGAACCAAAAATTGAAACACAAGGTCCAATTTGGCTCATTTTTTCAAACCCGTTAACAAACTCTCCCATGATTTTGAAGATTGCCCAAGAATCGTTTGTTTTATTTTCATTCCAACCTTTGTGATGTTGTTCTTTTCTCATGTATATAATGTTATTTACTTTCTATTTTTGAAAGATGTAATTAGTATTTATCTATTAATAATAGGTTGCATAATTTTCAGCATCACAAATTTAACAGAAATAGTGACTTTAAGCTTAAAATATTGAAATAAAAAACGGCAACCATTTAGGTTGCCGTTTTAAATATGTTTAAACTAAATTCTTATAGTGGTTTTCTACCTGAAATTATGTTATAAAGAATTACTATAACTGCGATTACTAATAAAATGTGAATTAAACTATTACCATCTAATCCTGGCATTACGCCTAAAAAGCCTAAAAGCCACATTATAATACAAATTACGGCTACAAGCCAAAGTATACTTCTCATAATTTTTTGATTTTTATGGTTAACTATTTTAAATATACAAAATATTAAAACGCCTTACTGTTAACAAAGTAATAAAGACACAATGGTTTGTTATTTAATTAAGCTCTTTTTTTAAAAATCTTGCAGTATAACTTTTTTTATGTTTAGCTACTTTTTCTGGAGTACCTTCAACAATTATTTGTCCGCCACCTTGACCACCTTCGTAACCAACATCTATAATATGGTCTACGGTTTTAATTACATCAAGATTATGCTCGATTATTAAAACGGTATTACCTTTATCTGCCAGTTTGTTTAGTACTAGCATAAGTACTCTAATGTCTTCAAAATGCAGTCCGGTAGTTGGTTCATCTAAAATATAAAACGTATTTCCAGTATCTCTTTTACTTAACTCTGTGGCTAATTTAATGCGTTGAGCTTCTCCACCAGAAAGCGTTGTGCTCTGTTGGCCTAAAGTAATATAGCCTAAACCAACATCTTTTATGGTTTTAAGTTTTTTATGAATTTTTGGTATGTTTTCAAAAAAGTCAACGCCTTCATTAATTGTCATGTTTAAAACATCGCTAATACTTTTACCTTTGTATCTAATTTCTAAGGTTTCACGGTTAAAACGTTTACCTTGGCATGTTTCACATTCTACATAAACATCTGGAAGGAAATTCATTTCTATAACACGTAAACCGCCACCTTTACAAGTTTCACAACGACCGCCTTTAACGTTAAAGCTAAATCTTCCAGGTTTGTAACCACGTATCATGGCTTCTGGTATTTTAGCAAATAAACTTCTTATTTCACTAAAAGTACCTGTATATGTTGCAGGATTACTTCTAGGAGTTCTACCTATTGGAGATTGGTTTATATCTATAACTTTATCGCAATGCTCTAAACCTTTAATACTTTTGTATGGCATGGGTTTTTTTACACCGTTATAATAGTAGGCGTTAAGAATAGGGTATAAAGTTTCGTTAATAAGTGTAGATTTTCCGCTGCCAGAAACGCCAGTAACTCCAATCATTTTTCCTAAAGGAAATTTAACCGAAACATTTTTTAAATTATTTCCGGTACAGCCTTTAAGTTCTATAAACTTACCATTGCCTTCACGACGTTTTTTAGGAACTTCAATTTCTTTTTTACCATTTAGGTATGCAGCAGTAAGTGTGTTTTCTTTTAATAATTGCTTTGGTGTGCCTTCGCTTATAATTTCTCCTCCATGTTTTCCTGCTCTTGGTCCAATGTCTATAACATGATCTGCTCTTTCAATCATATCTTTATCATGCTCAACAACAATTACCGAGTTTCCAATATCACGAAGTGAAACTAATGAGTTTATTAGTTTTTCGTTATCACGCTGGTGTAAACCAATACTTGGTTCATCTAAAATATATAAAACACCAACCAGTTGCGAACCAATTTGTGTTGCTAATCGAATACGTTGTGCTTCGCCACCAGAAAGTGATTTAGAGCTTCGGTTTAAGGATAGGTAATTTAGACCGACATCTAGTAAAAACTGAAGTCTGGCTTTTATTTCTTTAATTATTTCTTCAGCAATTTTAATTTGCTTATCGCTAAGATGTTTTTCTAAATCTTGAAACCATTCAGCTAAATCAACAATATCTTTATTGGCTAATTCTGCAATGTTTTTTTCGGCTACTTTAAAATAAAGAGATTCTTTTCTAAGTCTTGAGCCTTCGCAAACGGGACATTTAATCTTGTCCATATAATCTTTTGCCCAACGTTTTAAAGATCGAGATTCTGCCGTTTTGTATTGGTTTTCTATAAAATTTGCAACACCTTCAAAATCTATATTATAATCTCTGGTTATACCTAGCGTTTTACTTTCAACAGAAAACTTATCATTACCACCGTATAAAATAATTTGTTTTGCTTCGTTTGGTATGTCTTTATAAGGATCTGTTAATTTAAAATTAAACCGCTCTGCAATAAGTTGTAGTTGCTTAAAAATCCAGCTTTTCTTTTCTGGACCGTGTGGTGCTAATGCGCCGTTTTTAATAGAAAGCGTATTGTCTGGAACAATTTTTCTTTCATTTACTTGATATAAATTACCAATTCCGTTACAATTTGGGCAAGCACCTTTTGGCGAGTTAAATGAAAAATTATTTGGCTCTGGATTTGGATATGATATTCCCGAACTTGGGCACATTAAATTTCTACTAAAATAACGAGCTTCTTGCGTATCTTGATCTATAACCATTAAAACATCGTCACCATGATACATGGCTGTGTTTATAGTTTCATCTAATCGTTTATCATTTGCAATATTATCATCAACTTTAAGTCTATCAATAACAATTTCTATATCGTGGTTTTTATAACGATCTAGCTTCATGCCTTTAACTAAATCTTTAATTTCACCATCGGTTCTAACTTTTACAAAACCTTGTTTTGCAATTTGCTCGAACAATTCACGATAATGTCCTTTTCTAGAACGTATAACAGGAGAAAGTATGTTAATTCTTTTTCCTTTATAACTTTCTATAATTAACTTTTTTATTTGCTCGTCGCTATAGCTTACCATTTTCTCACCAGTATTATAACTGTACGCATCACTAGCACGAGCATAAAGTAAACGTAAAAAGTCGTAAATTTCTGTAATAGTGCCAACAGTAGATCTTGGTGATTTACTGGTTGTTTTTTGTTCTATAGCAATTACAGGAGATAAGCCATCAATTTTATCAACATCTGGACGTTCTAAACCACCTAAAAATTGTCTTGCATATGCAGAGAAAGTTTCAATGTAACGCCGTTGTCCTTCAGCATAAATAGTATCAAACGCCAGAGAAGATTTTCCGCTACCAGATAAACCAGTAATAACAACCAGTTTTTCTCTTGGTATGGTAACATCTATATTTTTTAAATTGTGAACTCTGGCACCTTGTACCTCAATGTTTTCTTCGTAATTGGTCATAAATTATTGTCCTTCCTTTTTACATTAAGAAAAGGTGTAAAGATACGGGTTTTTGTTGTAATAATATTGTGAGTTTAGTTTATAGAAATAGTGATGATACTTAATGTTTTAAGCGCGCTAATTAAGCTTTAAGTTTAGCTATTTCTTTAGCTTCTAATGCTTTTTCATAATTAATTTCTGCCGACTTTAAAAAGCCAAAAAACTTTGTACCGTCTTTTCTTTCTACGGTAATAATTGTTTCGCCATTTTTATTTTTAGCAACATTAGTTACTGTAACAATAGCATCTTTTACACTATTGTAGCTTGCAACTGCACCACGTTTAACTAAAATATTTGGTCTTGGAAAATTAATATGCTTGTAAGTTTCACCGGTATTTTCATTTACAATATAGTGATCACCAACTTCTGGCATATTTTGTAAAATTAAATTTGAGTTTTTTGCGCTTAAAGATAAGCTTAAAACTATAAAACAGATGGTTGTAAGTAATTTCATGATAATTTGTTTTTATTTTAAAAATACTATAGAAAAATAGAATTATCAAGTGCTTTTAGAAATTGTTAACAAACAAATTTTAAATTTTTATTCAATAAAATAAATGATACATTTAGCTTGTAAAAATAATTTTGAAAAATAATTAAAATGAAAATATTAGGAATAGGTTCAAGGATAAATCACACTGAATTAGGTAAAGGTGTTATAACAAATGTTGATAATAAACAGTATTGGGTAACTTTTATTGAAAACGGACTAGAAACTATTGATTTAGATGAAAGTATAGAGGTTATTGAAGCAGCAGAAAATGAAGTAGATACAGTTAGTTTTTTTGATGTAGAACAAAGCTTTATGCGCTTACTTAAAAAGTATAGCGATGTTAGTGAGGTTGTCCACATTGGAGATAAATGGAAAGGCGGAAAACTAATTTTAGAGCCAGGAGATACCAATTTAAAAAGCAAAGAAATAAAAATTGACGATTTTTTTCATAAAATAACAATGGTTCGTGACCGTTTGCGAGTTATGGAGCAAAAAATAAATTCAAGTAAAAATCTAGACGAACAAGAGAAAATAGATTTACAGCAATATATTACACGAAGCTACGGAAGCTTAACAACCTTTAATGTACTTTTTAAAGTGAAAGCACAGCAGTTTGTTGGGCAGAAGAGTAAATAGGAACTATAATGATTGTTTGGTTATAATATCTTCAATTTCAATGCCTAAAACCATCATTTTATGAAATGTTGGTAATTGAGCTCCGGTTTTGGTTGTTTTCCAATCGTTCCACGTTGCTTTTAAGCCGCCAATAGGTAGGATGTCTACCCACATTTGAAAACTTTTTGGTTTGTGTTCTTCATCAAGATGCCACAGGTATGAATCTCCAGGTGTTGAACCACCAGAATTATAAGTTACTAATAAGGCTTTTTCATTGTTTTCTTTTGTAACAATACTCCTTGTTGTACCATTATCAAACACTTTGTATGGTGCAACAAGCCAAAAAGAATCGTTATTAAAATAAGTGATTGCTTTTTCAATAAGTTCATTTTTGTCTTGGCTAGTAATTGGTGTTTCGTTTTTAAACACTTTACTATTAAACTTGTTGTTTAAATCTAGATTTACTTTGTAGTTTTTCCAGTAAACTTCACAAATATTTTTTGCTTTGTTCCATTTATAGTGATGACGTTTTTTAAAAGTCCACTCAATATAATCTGTTGCTTTATAAGCTTCAAAATTTAAAGCAGTTAGCATTTTATTTGCTAAAATATCTGCTTGTGGTGTATTTTCACCTTGAGGTAACTCTTCATTATATTTAAAGTAAACAAAACCATAGAGTAGTAGTGTTGGTAAGGTAAAGAACACTATAATTCCTGCAATAATTTTTAATATTCTTTTTACTGTAAGTTTTTTCTTTTTCCTCATTATATATAGATAAAAATACTTTTAAGCTAGGCTAATTTTTGTGCAAAAATACTGAAAAATATATAGTAAGTTTTAAAATCCTGCGGCAGCATCGTCACCACGAGAATCTGCGCCACCTTCAAGGGTACCATTTGGCAAAACTAATATACCATCAACAATGCCAATAACAGGTGAGCGTTCTTCATTTATGGTGTAGCCTTTTTGTTGTAAAGCTAAAATGGTGTCGTTACTAAAGCGGTTTGGTTCCATTCTAATTTCGTCTGGTAACCATTGGTGATGAAAACGTGGTGCTTCAACAGCTTCTTTCATACTCATTTTAAACTCATGCACATTTAAAATAGTTTGTAATACTGATGTTATAATTGTAGATCCGCCAGGAGTTCCAACGCTCATTAAAAGTTTACCGTCTTTTTCTACAATAGTTGGTGTCATAGAACTTAACATGCGTTTTTCTGGTAAAATGGCATTGGCTTCTGCGCCAATAAGACCATAAACATTTGGAATGCCAGGTTTACTAGAGAAATCGTCCATTTCATTATTTAAAAAGAAACCTAATTCCTGGCAATATAGTTTAGAACCGTAACCAGAATTTAAAGTTGTGGTTACAGCAATAGCATTTCCAAATTGGTCTATAATAGAGTAGTGTGTGGTTTCGTTACTTTCAACAATATCTATAGTGCCATGAGAAACTTCACTTGATGGTGTTGCTTTTTTAAATGAAAAACTTGCCATTCTGTTTTTTAAATAAGCATCACTTATTAATTTATCTTGTGGTATGTTAGTAAAATCTGGATCACCTAAATAGTAACTTCTATCGGCATAGGCACGACGTTCTGCTTCTGCTAATACTTGAATAGTTTTTACGGAGTTATGTCCAAATTTATCTAAATCAAAAGCTTCTACAGATTTTAAAACTTGTGCCATTGCCACGCCACCGCTTGATGGTGGAGACATAGAAATTATACGTAAATCATCATAATTAAAAGTAATTGGTTCTCTCCATACTGGTTTGTAATTAGCTAAATCTTCTTTGGTTATTATACCGCTATTTTCCTGAATAAATCTAGCTAGTGTTTTAGCTGTTTGTCCTTTATAAAACTCATCGCTGCCATTATTCATAATACGAGTTAAGGTTTTAGCTAAATGTGGCTGTTTTATGGTGTCGTTTTCTTTCCAAACCTTTGTAAAAAGAATAGAATCTTTATTGGTGATTTTAAAATCTTTTAATTTTTCGGCTAATCTAACTTCTTGTTTTTTTGTAACTACAAATCCTTTTTTAGCTAATTCTATTACAGGTTTAATTATGGTTGTAATTGGTAAAGAGCCAAACTTTTTATGTACTTCAAAAACACCAGCAACAGTACCTGGAACACCAACAGCCATTGCACCGCGAGTACTTAAATGCGGTATAACGTTGCCTATTGAATCTAAATACATGTTTTTTGTTGCAGCTAAAGGCGCTTTTTCTCTATAATCTATGGCACCAATTTTACCACTGTTAAGTCTATAAACCATAAAACCGCCACCACCAAGATTTCCCGCATAAGGATAAGAAACTGCTAAAGCTAAATCTGTGGCCATCATAGCATCAAAAGCGTTTCCGCCTTGCTCTAAAATTTGTTTGCCAATATTAGAAGCTTCTGTTCTAGCAGAAACAACCATAGCATTTTTAGTAATTAATCCACGTATTGGTTCTTCTTTTTTACAAGAGAAAAAGACTGTTAATACTGCTAAATAAGTTAGCGTGTTCTGTAATTTCATATTACGGTAGTAAAGTAGTTTATCGGTTTTTTATTTCTTTTAATTTTTTTGCAGAAAAGTGGATGAGTTCATCAAAAAATTGGGTAAACTCGTCTTCAAAATCATTATAGAATTCTTGTAGTTCGTTTATGGCTAAATTCATTTGCGAACGATTTTGTGTTCTACGATTCATACCATCTAAAACTTTTGCAATGCCTTCTATTGAGGCATAGCTTAAAAGCCAGTTGTCTGAAATCATATAAGGCATCATTTTTTGAATTCTAGAAGGAAGTATTTCAAAATTATCTTGTAAATTAGTGTAGAAATCTTCAATATATTCTGCTAAAGGCACATTAGAATATTGGCTCCAGTTTTTAGCCAAGAAGTGATCATATAAAATATCTACAATTACACCAGAATAATGCCCGTAATTTTTGTGAAGCCTTTTCGTGCTAACTCTAACTGTTTTATGTGCATCTGTAAAAGTATCAATCTGGCGATGTAATAAAATACCGGTTTGTATATCTTTTGGGTATTTAAGATATTTTTTACCTCGAATACCATCAGCAATAAAATTACCAATAGTTATTTGTTTATTGTTACCAGAAAGATAAATGTGCGCTAGGAAATTCATAGTTTTTCCTGCAGAGGCAGGAATAATTTAGTTAGATTATTTACAATCGTCAATTTACAAATTCATAATTTATAATTACGCTTTTGAAATAGTATATTTGTGCAATAATTAAGAAAATAATTTATGACACTAATAAAATCTATTTCAGGAATTCGAGGTACAATAGGCGGAAACGTTGGCGATAACCTTACACCAATTGATGCTGTAAAGTTTGCATCTGCTTACGGTATATGGTTAAAATCACAACGTGATAAAAAAGATTATCGTGTGGTTGTTGGGCGTGATGCAAGAATATCTGGAGAAATGATACAGAACTTAGTAATGAATACTCTGGTAGGATTAGGTATTCATGTTATAGATTTAGGTTTGTCTACTACGCCAACAGTTGAAATTGCAGTACCTATGGAACATGCCGATGGTGGTATAATTTTAACTGCAAGTCATAACCCAAAACAATGGAATGCATTAAAATTATTAAATGCAAAAGGAGAATTTTTAGATGCAGTAGAAGGTGCAAAAATTCTAGATATCGCAGAAAGCGATGCCATGGCGTTTGTAGATGTAGATAATTTAGGAAAAATAACTAAAAATCAAGCTTATATAGATTTGCATATAGATGAGGTTTTAGAACTAGAATATGTAGATAAAAGTGCTATTGAAGCAGCTAATTTTAAAGTTGTTGTAGATGGAGTTAATTCAACAGGAGGTATTGCAATACCTTTGCTTTTAGAACGTTTAGGTGTAGAAGCAGTAAAATTATATTGTGAACCTAACGGGCATTTTCCTCATAACCCAGAACCGCTTAAAGAACATTTAACAGATTTATCTGCAGAGGTGCAAAAGCATAATGCAGATTTTGGAATTGTAGTAGATCCAGATGTAGACAGATTAGCATTTATGGACGAAAACGGAGATATGTTTGGTGAAGAGTACACCTTAGTAGCTTGTGCAGATCATGTTTTAAGTAAAAATCCAGGAAATACAGTAAGTAACATGAGCTCAACTCGAGCACTAAGAGATGTTACAGAAAAACATGGCGGAACGTATGAAGCTAGTGCAGTTGGAGAAGTAAATGTAGTAGCTTTAATGAAAAAAAATAATGCTGTAATTGGTGGTGAAGGAAATGGAGGAATTATTTATCCAGCATCTCATTATGGCCGTGACGCACTGGTTGGTGTCGCTTTATTTTTAACACTTTTAGCCGAAAAGAAAATGAGTGTTAGTGCGTTACGCAAAACTTATACAAGTTATTTTATGAGTAAAAAGAAAATTGCATTAACGCCACAAATAGATGTTGATGCGATTTTAAAACAAATGGCGGTAAAATATAAAGATGAAAATTTAAACACTGTTGATGGTGTGAAAATTGATTTTGCAGACAATTGGGTACACTTACGTAAAAGTAACACCGAGCCTATTATAAGAATTTATACTGAAGCATTATCACAAGAAAAAGCAGATGAATTAGCAGATAAGATTATTGCAGAAATTAAGCAAATAGCTAATATTTAGTATTTTAGTAACACAAAGATAATTTTCATGATTACTACAAAAGCACCAAGAGAACAAAAATCTGAATTAGAGGCTTATTTTTCTCAATTTAGAAAACATATAATAGGTATAGACCAAGAGTTTGAATCGCCATATGGTAAACAAAAAATGGTTTATACAGATTGGACAGCTTCAGGTAGATTATACAGGCCAATTGAAGAGAAAATTACAAATCAGTTTGGACCTTTTGTAGCTAATACGCATACCGAAACTACAGTATCTGGTACAGCAATGACGAATGCTTACCATAAAGCAAGACATATTATTAAAGGTCATGTAAACTCTAATGCAGATGATGTTTTAATAGTAGCAGGAAACGGGATGACAAGTGTAGTAAATAAGTTTCAACGTATTTTAGGTTTAAAAATACCAGAGAATATTAGAAAATATGCTACAATTCCAGATGAGTTACGACCAGTAGTTTTTGTAACACATATGGAGCACCATTCTAACCATACATCATGGCTAGAAACTATGGCTAAAGTAGAAGTTATTCCTGCTGGAGAAGATGGTAATTTTTGTATTAAAAATTTAGAAGTGCTTTTAGAGCAATATAAAGACTGTACATTAAAAATAGCATCTGTAATAGCTGGTAGTAATGTTACAGGAATACAAACACCACACCATAAAATTGCAAAAATGATGCATAAGCACGGCGGTGTTTGTTTTGTAGATTTTGCTTGCTCTGCACCTTATGTAGATATTAATATGCATCCAGAAGATGAAGACGAAGCATTAGATGCTATATTCTTTTCTCCTCATAAGTTTTTAGGAGGACCAGGAACTTCTGGTGTTTTAGTTTTTAATAAAAAACTATATAAAAACATGATTCCAGATTGTCCAGGTGGTGGTACTGTATCATGGACAAATCCTTGGGGAGAGCACAAATATATAGATAGTATAGAAGATAGAGAAGATGGCGGAACACCTGGATTTTTACAAACTATAAAAACGGCATTAGCAATTAAGCTAAAGGACCAAATGGGTGTAAAAAACATGTTAGATCGTGAGCATGAACTATTACATTTAATATTTAAAAACCTTGGAGATATAGATAACATTAAAATTTTAGCTCCAAACCAAAAAGATAGGTTGGGTGTAGTATCCTTTTATATTGAAGATTTACATTTTAATTTAGGAGTTAAAATATTAAACGATCGCTTTGGAATTCAAACTCGTGGCGGTTGTAGTTGTGCAGGTACTTATGGGCATTATTTATTAAATGTAGACCGTGAGAAGTCTAATGCTTTAACCTGTGAAATTACTTCGGGAGATTTAACACATAAACCAGGTTGGATACGTATGTCTATTCACCCAACTACAACTTGTGATGAGATAGACTATGTTTGTGAAAGCTTAATAGCATTAGCTAAAAACCACTTAGAATGGTCTAAAGACTACGAGTATAATAAAGCAAACAACGAGTTTATACATAAAACTTTTATACCAAAGCAAGATACTCGTGTAGAAGATTGGTTTAAGCTTTAAAAACAGGAGGTTATTCATTAAAAGTATTAATGTTTATGCTTTTAATGAGTGCCTTTTTTTATAAAAACTTTTTAGGCACTTTATCGCGGTGTTTCCAGCGTTTGTGAGTCCATAAATAATATTCTGGTTCTTCTTTTACCTGTTGCTCAACATAGTTTTTAAATATGTCTGTAATTTCATAATTATCAAATGTATTTGGGTTTTCTGCAATTGTTTTAAATGTTGTTTGGTAATAACCACGTCCAACTTTTCTAACATCAAAAAACACAACTGCCATATCTAATCGCTTAGCAAGCATTTCTGCACCTGTATGTATTGGAGCCATTACTCCCATAAACTCGTTCCAATGGTGTGCCTTATCTGGTTTTGGAGATTGGTCTGCAACAAACCCAGTAATACTTAACTCACCACTAGCTTTTACATCTTTTAAAGTTTGTATAGTTTCTTTGGTGGTGATTAAATGGCTATTATAACGAGCTCTAATACGTTTTATAAGTCTATCAAAATATTTGTTTCCTAATCTTTTATATACGCCAAAACCTTTATGACTTACGTAAGTTTGTAAAATAAAAATCCACTCCCAACTTGCGTAGTGGCCGCACATAATAATAATATCTCTGTTTTCCTGTTCAAGTTTCTTTATTACTTCAACATTAGTAAAAGTGTAGCGTTTTTTCATTTCGGCTTCAGAAATAGTCATAGATTTCATAGACTCTACAATCATATCACACAAGTGGTGATAGAATTTTTTTGTGATTGTATTTATTTCTTCTGAAGACTTTTCAGGAAATACTAATTGTAGATTATTAATTACAACTTTTTTTCGGTATCCAAAAATACGATAGATAAAAAGGTATAGAAAATCGGAAAAAGCATATAAAAGCTTAAACGGAAGGATAGAAATTATCCAGAAAAACGGATAAATTAAAATATAGACTAAAAATTGCATCAATTAGTTTTAGATTTGCAATACAAAGATATGCTATATTTAAAATAAAACTAAGTAGTTAATGGACATAAATATTATAACACTTGTAATTATTGGAGCTAATGTTATTGCTTCTTTAAAAGGTTTTAACGATTTTGAGTTTTTTGAAAAATACAAGTTTAGTATTGGCGCAATTATTAGAGGAGAGAAAATTAGAATGTTAAGCTCTGGTTTCTTGCATGTTAATTTGCAACATTTAATATTTAATATGTTTTCGTTGTACTTTTTTGCACCAGTTGTTGTTGGTATGTTAGGCGATATAAATTTTGTTATAATTTATTTGGGCAGTTTATTATTGGGTAATGTTTTATCATATTATTTTCATAAAAACGAATATCATTATACGGCAGTTGGAGCAAGTGGAGCAGTTATGGGTATTATTTACTCGGCAATACTATTGCAGCCAGGTATGAGTTTGTATTTATTTTTTATTCCTATACCAATTCCTGCTTATGTTTTTGGGGTTGGCTATTTGTTATATTCTATTTATGGCATGAAAGCCCGAAATGATAATATTGGTCATGACGCTCATTTTGGTGGAGCAATTGGAGGCTATGTATTAACCTTAATTTTGGCATCGTGGTTATTTAAAACCAGTATTTTAATGATTGTTTTATTAGCGGTACCAATTATACTTTTATTTATACTAAAACGCTTAGGAAAAATATAATTTATGAGTTTTAATAACGATACTATAGTTGCATTAGCAACCGCATCTGGCGCTGGCGCAGTTGCAATAATTCGTCTTTCTGGAGAAACAGCTATAACAATTGCTAATGCCAGTTTTAAGTCTGTAAAAAATAATAAATCACTTTTAAAGCAAAAAACACATACTATACATTTAGGCCATATTGTAGATGGAGATAGAATTGTAGATGAGGTTTTGGTTTCAGTTTTTAAAAATCCAAACTCTTATACAGGAGAAAATGTAGTAGAGATTTCGTGTCATGGTTCTGTTTATATACAGCAAGAAATAATTCAATTATTTTTAAGAAATGGTTGCCGTATGGCAGATGCAGGAGAATTTACTCTAAGAGCATTTTTAAATGGAAAACTAGATTTAAGTCAGGCAGAAGCTGTTGCAGATTTAATTGCGAGTGATAATGAAGCCTCGCACCAAATAGCAATGCAGCAAATGCGTGGCGGTTTTTCTTCAGAAATTGCAAAACTTCGTGAAGAGCTTTTAAATTTTGCCAGCTTATTAGAATTGGAATTAGATTTTGCAGAAGAAGATGTTGAATTCGCAGATAGAACACAGTTTAAAGAATTAATTAACCGAATAACCTTTGTATTAAAACGTTTAATAGATTCTTTTGCAGTAGGAAACGTAATTAAAAACGGCATACCAGTTGCCATTGTAGGAGAACCAAATGTTGGAAAATCTACATTGTTAAATGCTCTTTTAAATGAAGAACGTGCCATTGTAAGCGACATTGCAGGAACCACTCGCGATACTATTGAAGATGAATTAGTAATAGAAGGAATAGGTTTCAGGTTTATAGATACTGCAGGAATTAGAGAAACTAAAGATGTAGTAGAAAGCATAGGTATTAAAAAAACTTTTGAAAAAATGGAGCAAGCGCAAGTAGTGATTTTGCTGTTTTCTGCTGAAGAGTTTCAAACTGAAAGTCAACGATTAATTTTAGAAATTGAAAAGATAAAAAATCGTTTTCCGCTTAAGCCATTAGTTATTATTGCAAATAAAATAGATACTTTAAACGCATCTGAAACCGAAGAATTAAAATCTAAAATTGATAATATTCATTTATTATCAGCTAAATCTGGAATAGGAGTAGAGGCATTAAAAGAAAAATTAATAGGTTTTGTAAACACTGGAGCGCTAAGAAATAACGAGACCATTGTAACAAATACACGTCATTACGATTCACTATTAAAAGCCTTTGAAGAAATAAATAAAGTAAAAGCAGGTTTGGAGTCTGGATTATCTGGCGACCTAATGGCTATAGATGTTAGGCAAGCTTTATATCACTTTGGAGAGATAACTGGAGCTATTACAAATGACGATTTATTAGGTAATATATTTGCAAACTTCTGTATTGGTAAGTAAAATAATAAATTTTTAAAATTTCATTTTGAGAAAATAAATACTATCTTGTTAAGCCTACTAACGCTTAACTTATGAATTTTTATATAATAATATTACTAGAGTTTACGCTGGTATCTTCAAGTATACTTCTGTTATTTAAATATAGAAATAAAATAGGTTTAGCACCATTATATTTATTTTTAGGTGCAATTCAATACTTTCAAATTCTTTTTGGAACACTATCTAGCTTTAAAGTTTTAAACAGTATAACTATTTATCCAGGTTCTGTTATAATATTTAGCGCAACCTTATTTGCAGTGCTTTTAATATATATAAAAGAAGGAGTAAAAAGTACTAGACGATTAATAATTGGAATAATTATTTCTAATATACTTTTAACAACTCTATTTAATATAACTAGTAAATTAGAATATTTGCTTCGTGGAGAAGTTTTACCAGTTTTAGTAATAAATTATAAATATTTTATAACAGGTACAATATTATTTATTTTAGATTTTATATTACTTGTTGTGTTATATCAATATTTAATAAAAAAAACAAAACGATTTTATTTCCTTTTAGTAATATTTATATCTCTTTTCACAGCATTACTTTTCGATGGACTAGCATTTAATTTAATTTTAAAAAGTAACACAGCAGACTTCTATCCATCACTAATGGGACATTTAATAGGGAAAACTATTTCTGCCTTTGTGTTTTCGTTAATTCTATTTTTATATTTAAAATATATAGATGTAGATAACTATAGAACTAATTTTATTTCTGGAAAACATAGAGATGTCTTTTCAATAATAAATTATAGAGCACGCCAAGATGATTCTAATTATGAAAAAACACTGGCAAATCAACTTGTAGATACCTTAAATAATATAACCGATGGGTTTATTTCTTTAGATAAAAAATGGTGCTATACATATTTAAATAATAAAGCCGCACAATACGTTAATAAAGATCCAGAAAACTTAATAGGTCAAAGTATTTGGAAACACTTTCCAGAAGACGAAGCGTCAATATTTTATAAATATTATAAAAAAGCTGTAAAAACTAGAGAAACACAACATTTTAAAGCCTTTTATGCACCATTAAATAAATGGTTTGAGAATAGAGTTTATCCTACCTCTACCGGACTAACTATTTATTTTACAGATATAACAAATAAAAAAGAACAAGAGGATAATAATTTAATGCTAGAATCTTTAATTGAAACTAGTGACGAATTTATTGGACTAGCAACTTTACAAGGAAAGCCTATATATTTAAATAGTAATGGAAAAAAATTAGTAGGTATTGGTAGCAATAAAGAATTACCAGAATCAATAACAAAGTTTTTTCCAAAAGCTTATCACAAAGTTATTTTAAATGAACACCTTCCAAGTATATTCACAAAAAACAAATGGAATGGTGAAGCGCAGTTTCAAAACTTTAAAACAAAAGAATTAATACCAATAGACATGTCTGGCTTTTTAATTAAAGATTCTTCTACAAAAGAGCCAATTGCAATGGGAATAGTTGCAAAAGACATATCCATTAGAAAAAAAGCGCAAATAGAGCTAGAAGATACACAAAGACGTTTAAAAGCTGCAATTAGAATAGGCAAAATTGGCTATTGGAGTTGGAACATTTTAAATAAAGAAATGTATTGGTCAGACCTTATGTACAATATTTATAATGTAGAAAAAGATGTATCGCTTAATCTCCCTTACATAATTAATATTGCACATCCAGAAGATAGAGAATATATAAAAGAAACTATTAACAATAGTATAAAAACTAAAGTAGCTAAGCCAATAGAACATAGACTATTATGGCAAGATGGTACTATTAAGTTTGTTAGGGTACACATGGAAATTATTGAAGATGACCATGGTAATGTAATAAAATTTCAAGGTACAGTAGTAGATATAACAGAGAAAAAAGAAACAGAAATAGAACTAATTAATAGAGAAATACTCTATAGAGAATTAACAACTAATGTACCTGTTGGTATTTTTAAAATGAGTATGGACGGCTCATGTAACTATGTTAATAAAAAATGGATTGAATATTCCGGTATTTCTTTTAACGAAGCAATTGGTTTTGGTTGGGTAAATGCTTTACATCCAGATGATAAAAATAGAATTATAAATAGTTGGATGGAAGCGGTATCTCTAAAAAAAGATTTTTATACAGATTTAAGGTTTGTAAAAAGTAATGGTTCAATAAAAGAAATATCTGTAAATATTGTAAAAACATACGATGCCAATAATAAATTATACGGTTACATAGGTATGTGTTTAGATATTACCAAACGCAAACAAGCCGAAGAAAAATTAATTAAAAGTGAAAAATTATTTAGAGAATTATCATCTAAAGCTCCTGTAGCCATTTTTCAAACCGATGCGAAAGGCGCTTGTAATTATGTTAATCAAGAATGGATGGACTATACAGGTTACACATTTGACGAAGCAATGGGCTATGGTTGGGTAGACGTCGTCTATCATGAAGATAAAAATAGAGTAATAAAAGACTGGAAACATGCTATAGCGACAAAATCAGAATTTATTTCAGAATTTAGATTTAGAAATAAGAAAGGTGATATTTTCTGGTCTTCTAGCAAATCTGTTAGAACCTATGATATTAATAATAATTTTAGCGGATACATTGGTATAACACTAGATATTACAAGCCAAAAAAATGCAGAAAAAATTGAAAAAGAAAATAAGCAATACCTTCTAAATATAATAAATACTATTGGAGATCCTGTATTTGTAAAAAATGAAGAAAGTAAATTAATACTTGTTAACGATGCACTTTGTTCAATTTTTAATTTAAAAAGAGAAGATATTTTAGGTAAAACTTTAGCATCAAAAGTACCATTAAAAGAAAGAAATACATTTTTAGATATAGATAAAAAAGTATTAGAAACTGGTGTAGAGAATATAAACGAAGAAACAGTAAGTATAAATAATCAAGCAGTGAGAACGCTTTCTGTGAAAAAAAACAGGTATATAGATAGTAATAATAATAAATACTTAGTTGGTGTTATAAGAGATATTACTAGCCGTAAACAAGCAGAGGTAGAATTGCAAAACCATAAAGATAATCTAGAATCTTTAGTAAAAATTAGAACTATAGAATTAGAAAAAGAAAAGGAAAAAGCCCAATCTGCAGATTTTATGAAATCAGCATTTTTGGCCACAATGTCGCATGAATTAAGAACACCAATGAATTCTATAATAGGATTTACAGGAATACTACTTAAAGAATTAGCAGGACCATTAAACCAAGAGCAAAAAAAACAGCTTTACATGGTTAAAAATAGTGCCACAAACCTATTAAACTTATTAAATGATGTCTTAGATATTTCTAAAATAGAAGCAGGTAAATTAAAAGTGTCATACTTTCCGTTTAATTATTTAGATTCTTTAGAAAAAATAATAGATTCATTATTACCACAAGCAGCTAGAAAGGGATTAAAAATAAATTCAGAAATCTCAAGTTTAGAAATTAATTTAGTAAGTGATGAAAGGCGTGTAGAACAAATTATACTAAACCTGTTATCTAATGCTATAAAGTTTTCTAGTAAGGGCGTAATTACCGTTAAAGTAAAAATAATAAATCAAATAGTTGTTACACAGGTTATAGACCAAGGTATTGGTATAGATAAAGAAAATATTAGTAAATTGTTTAAACCATTTGTACAGCTAGAATCTGGATTAAATAGAAAGCATGAAGGCACGGGATTAGGATTGTCTATATGTAAAAACTTAGTCGAAATTTTAGGAGGTACAATTCACGTAGAAAGTGAGTTAGGTAAAGGAAGTACCTTTACGTTTAAATTACCTTTAAACCATGTAACCTAAAAAAGAGCGGTAATTTTTAATATATTTAAACATAGTATTCAATTACTATATATTTAAAAAAGAATAATTTTGAAACCAAGAATTTTAATAGTAGAAGATAACGAGCAGAATATGTACATGTTATCTTTTTTACTTACAAATAATAATTATAAAGTTTTTCAAGCTTTTAATGGTACCGAAGGATTACAACTAGCAGAAGATAAAAATCCAGAAATTATTTTAATGGATATACAATTGCCAGACATGGACGGCTATCACGTATGTAAAAAAATTAGAGCAAATAAACATCACCAAAATTCAATTATAATCGCAGTAACATCTTACGCTATGGGAGGCGATAGAGAAAGAGCTATAAGATCTGGAGCAAATGGCTATATAGAAAAACCAATAAACCCAGAAACATTTATACAACAAATGGAAACAATCTACAATGAACAAAGACCATAAAAAAAACATACTACTAGTAGATGATTCTTTTGAAAACAGATACTTACTAAAACTAATATTAGAAGATTTTGGGTTTAACATTCTTGAAGCTAACGATGGTCAAGAAGGATTAATTATGCTAAAAAAGAATACGGTAGACTTGATCGTATCAGATATTTTAATGCCAGTTATGGACGGTTATATTTTTTGTAAAGCTTGCAAAAAAGAAAAACAATTTAAAAATATACCTTTTATATTTTACACATCTACTTATACAGAAAAGGTAGATGAAGAACTAGCAATAAAAATTGGCGCTAGTTATTTTTTACGCAAACCCTCAGACCAAGAAAAACTTATAATAGCAATAAAATCACTAATAAATCAAGAGGATGCTAATCTTGAAGTAGCAAATGATGATGTAGAGGAAGAGGAACTTGTAACAGAAAAAGAAGTTTTAAAGTTTTTTAGTAAAAGGCTAATAAACAAATTAGAACAAAAAAATATAGATTTAAAAAAAGAAGTATTAGAAAAAGAAAAAATTCAAAAACAATTAGAGCATGAAAATGAAGTTTTAGAATTATTATCAATAAATACATCTTTAAAAAAAGTTTTTAATAGGCTATTACTTAATTACGAAGCAGTAAACCCAGATAGTTTTGGCTCATTAAGTATATTAGAAGACGATGGTATACACCTTAAAGTTATTGCATCTCCATCGATGCCAAAAGATTTTACAGAAGCTATAAAAAGAATAGAAATAGGTGAAAACGTTGGTTCTTGTGGTACATCGGCTTTTAGAAAAGAACCAGTAATAGTTTCTAATATTTCAAAAGATAGACTCTGGAAAGATTATAAACACATTGCTGCTAAAGACGGTTTAGTATCATGCTGGTCTATACCTATTCTTTCTAAAAAAAAGCAAGTACTTGGTACTTTCGCAATATATTCTAAATCAATAAACACGCCATCTTTAGACAACATTCGTGAGCTTAATTTTGCAGTTAACTTAGCTAAAATAGCAATAGAGAAATTTAAAATTAGCAACGAGATAAAAAAGAAAGACGATTACTATCACGATCTTATAGATAGAGCAAACGATGCCATATTATCTTATACTTCAAGTGGAGAAATAGAAGGCTTTAATAAAGCCACTTATAAAAATTTAGGGTATACTAAAAAAGAATTTGCAAAATTACAAATACACGACATAGTTGTTGGAGAAGTATTTAAAAATAAAGAGATAAATAATAAACTAAAAAAAGGTTTACCTGTTTTAGTAATTAAAAAAGTAAAGCATAAAAGCGGTGAAATTTTAGAAGCAGAGGTATCTGCTAAAAAGCAAGATAATAATATTATAGTCGCTGTAGCTAGAGATATTACAGAGCGTCAAAAAAACTTAAAAGAATTACAAAAAGAAAAAGAATTTTCGTCAAGTCTTCTTGATACTATGAAAGAAGGTTTGTATGTAATAGATACACACTCTGAAATTATAAGAGTAAACCCATCTTTTTGCGAAATGACAGGATTTACAGAGCAAGAATTAATGGGCGTAAAACGACCATATCCATTTTCTCCACCAGAATTAGCAAAAGATAACAATAAACGTTATAAGCTATTAACAGAAAATAAAAACAAAACAGATTACGAAAACCTATACATGCGTAAAAATGGAGAGCGATTTCCTGTGCAGGTAATAGTATCTCGAATAGATGATGAAAACGGTAATAAAATTGCCAATTTTGCTACCGTACAAGATATAACACAGCGTAAAGCAACAGAAAATAAATTAAAAGAAAACATTGTAAGGTCTAACCAAAGAAAAAACACAATAATAGAGTTGGCAAATTTAATAGGAGAAGACTTTACATCATCACTAAAGCATATTGCATTTACATCTGCTAAAGCCTTAGATGTTGCACTAGTTACTATATGGGAATATAAAAATAGTGGAACCCAATTGTATAGTAAAGTACATTACAATACGTTAGAAAATAGTTTTGAAACAGGAAGCTTAACAATAACTCAAGAAGAATTTCCAGATTACTTTAATGCCTTTAAGCATAGAACAAGTTTAAGTATTCCAGATGTTTTAACTAACCCAATAACAAAAGCATTTTCTGAAAAGTTTTTTCTAATTAATAAAATGATGTCTCGTATAGATATTGTAATATATGGGAGGCAAAGCAATTTTGGTATAATAAGTTTTGAATGTATTCGGGAAAATAGAGTGTTTTCTGCAGAAGAAGAAAGCTTTGCTACTTCTATAGCAAACATTGTTTCATTAATGGTGGAAAGTAACAAAAGAACACTTGCCGAAAACAAAATAGCACTTACAAACCAAAAGCTTTTAGAAGCAAATAAAACATTAAGTAAGTTACAAAGCCAATTAAAACAAGAAAACGTTTATTTAAGAAACGAGTTAGATCTTGTATTTAATTTTGAAGAAATGGTTTATGGCAGCGTCGAGTTTAGTAATGTTTTAACAGAGGTTGAAACGGTCGCTAAAACAGACGCAACAGTATTATTATTAGGAGAGTCTGGTACAGGCAAAGAATTACTTGCTAGAGCAGTACACAATATAAGTGATCGTAGTAATAAACCCTTAATAAAAGTTAATTGCTCTGCAATACCTAGAGAACTAATAGAAAGTGAATTATTTGGACATAAAAAAGGATCTTTTACAGGAGCATTTAGTGATAAAATTGGAAAATTTGAATTAGCTCATGAAGGCACTTTATTTTTAGATGAAATAGGTGAACTTCCTCTAGATATGCAGCCAAAAATTTTAAGATTTTTACAAGAAGGAGAAATAGAGGTTGTTGGTGGAACAAGCATAAAAAAATTAGATGTAAGAGTTATTGCAGCAACAAACAGAAACCTTGAAGAAGAAATAAAGAAAAAACAATTTAGAGAAGATTTATATTTTAGGTTAAATGTATTTCCAATAAAAGTACCACCTTTAAGAGAGAGAAAAGACGATATACCATTATTAGTAGAACATTTTGTAGATAAATTTAATAAGGCTTATAACAAAAATATAAAGTTTATAGCAGATGATGCTATGCAAAAACTTAAAAGTTATAATTGGCCTGGAAATATAAGGGAACTAGAAAATTTAATAGAGCGAGCTTCAATACTATCTACAAGTGAAACCTTAGTGATTCCTGGATTTGAAACAACTACACAAAAATCTCAATCAATTTCAAATATAGACACATCATTAGATACAGCACAACGCAACCATATTCTTCAAATATTAAATCAATGTAATTGGAAAATTAGTGGAGCACAAAGTGCATCCGAGTTATTAAAATTAAAACCTAGTACGCTTCGAGATAAAATGAAAAAATTAGGCATAGAAAAGCCTATAAGAAAGTAACGGTATACCGTTAATAGTATTATTTTCTAATTTTTAAAGGCACGAAATACCGTGCTTTTTTTTTGTATTATAACTATAAATAAATTTAATAATTACCAAAACCCTTATAATATAAGCACTTCTTGTAGGTTTTAAAAAAAGTGGCACATCGATTGTTTTACATTTTGTAAACCAAATCGCTATGAGAAACGAACTACAATTTGACGGTATAATATTTTGGGTTGAAAACAACATCATTTATACTAACCTAAACTCTAAATTTTTTGAAAGCTATCAAAAAAAAGATGTGGAAGATATTTTTTATAACTCTATATCTTTTCTGTCTAACGGAAATTACTTACCTATTTTAATACAATTAGATCACGTAAACACCTACAATACGTTATCTCTTTTTAAAACTATTTCTACAAGTAAAACTATTAAAAATTTAGTGCTTTCTAGAATATTTTTAGTCAACTCTTTGGGTAAAAAAGCGTTACTATCTCTATATAATATTCTAGATAATCAAATTGTACCTAACAAGGTCTATACAGACTATAATATGGCTGTAAGATATTGTAATAATGACTATTTATTTTTTAATAATGTAAGCTAATAATGAATGTTATGAGTAAGATGATTGGATTTGCCAATGCAACATTCTGGACAGACGAGACAGAAATTCTTTATTGTGAATTTAATAATAAAGATGCAACAGCAAAATTAGAAATAGAAACTGTAAAATCTTATATAGATGCTATATGTACAATATGCAATGGAAACCCAATGCCGTTTTTAATAAATTTAAACGAAGCAAAAGGTACATTTAATATAGCAGCAGCAAAATTTGTAGCTAATAATAAAGATTTGAAGAAAGTAAGAATATGTGAATCTTACTTAATAAATACCATTGGAGTAAAACTATTAATAGGTTTTTATAAAAGATTATACGACCCTATAACACCTTTTAAAGTGTTTAATGATATAGCATCTGCAAAAAACTTTTGTTTACAAACTAAATTTAACCACTATGAAAGCTGCTAAATATAATTTACCATATACAGAAGATAAAAGAATAATAGATATAGTTGGAGAGCATTCAATTTTTACTGTTGTAGACAAATTTGGTAGAGTAGAGTATGCGAACTCTAATTTTTGTACCACTTTAGGCATTAATTTAAAAGAAGTTTTAGGCGAACCTTTAAAAATTTTAGAATCTCCATTGCATAGTGGCCTATTATACAAAAACCTTTGGAAGTCTATAAAAGCTAAAGAAAAATGGAATGGTGTTTTACAAGCAAAAAATATTAATGATGTTAATATTTGGTTAGATACTACAATTATACCAATAGAGAAAGAACACAAGTTGGTGTATTTGATTGTATTTAAAGATGTTACAGAAATACATCAAAAAAATATTGTACTATTAAATGAGCAAAAAAGTAAAAAAGTATTTTTAAAAAGTATTCCTTTCCATGTTTTTTCAATAACTAAATACGGTAAAATTTTAAAAGTAAATAAACAATTTCTTGATACAGAGGCAAGAAATGTAGTAGGCACTTATATTTACGATTATATAAGTTTTAGTTGTTATGATATATTTAAAACAAATATTTATACAGCATTTAAAAATAAAAAAACCAAACATTTTAAATTTTACGATTTCGATTTTAAAGGAGCAAAATCGTATTACAGAGCTGTAATTTCTCCCAATTTTAATGAGATTGGAGAAGTTGTGTCTTTAACACTTTGTGTAAATGACGTAACAGATTTTATAGAGATTGATAAAAAAGAGCAAGAGCGAGAAGCAAAGTATAGATTAATTTATAAGTCTATAGATGTAGGTATTATTGTTGTTGCTAATAGCGCTGGAAAAATTAAAGAATGGAACAAAGGCGCAGAACTCGCTTTTGGTTATAAAGAAAAAGAAATATTAGGTAGGCCTTTTGCAATACTTACAACCGAAAAAAATAGAGAACGCAATATTAAGGAGTTATTAACTGCTGTAGAAAAACTAGAAGACAATAAAAATGTAGATATTATAGAACTACAATGCTTAAGAAAAAACGGAGAAGAATTTCCAGTTGAATTTACATTAAGCAGTCTTACTATTAACGGTAAAACATCTTACTGCGCTATGATGTTAGATATCTCTAAAAGAAAGACCTTAGAAAATAAACTTCAAGAAAAAACAGAAGATTTAGAATCTTTTTTATACCGTTCTGCACATGATTTGAGAGCTCCTTTTGCCTCGGCACAAGGATTATTAAACTTATTAAAAGAAGAAAAAGATATAAATAAAGCTCAAGAAATTGTAAAAATGTTAGATACTACTATTAATAATGGTAAACTTCTTTCTAATAAACTACTTGAAGCCTCTGTAATTTCTGCAAAAAAACACGAATACAGAAGAATAGATTTTTCTAAAATAATTAGAAACGTTTTAATAAAATTAAGAAACGCATCAAACATTGAAAATATAGATTTTAGTATTGATGTAGATGTGCCTAAAAACTATAAAACAAAACCAGAATTAATAATTTCACTATTTAGAAGTTTAATTCAAAATGCTATACAATTTTCCAGACCTATAGAAAATGGGTATGTACCTAAAATTGAAGTAGTAGTAAAAAAAGTAAAAAAACATATTGTTATCGAAATTAATGATAATGGTATTGGAATTGAAAAGAAAAATATTTCAAAAATTTTTAATCTTTATTATAAGTCAAATAATGATAATTGTTCAGGAAGTGGTTTAGGCCTTTACATTGTTAAAAGTATAGTTGAAGGTTTAGAAGGAGATATAAAAGTAAAAAGTAGTGTTGCCGAGAATAGTGGTACTAGCTTTAAAATAAAATTACCATATTCAAACAAATAATTTTTTTAGTTATGACTTTAAATTTCATGCTTATAGATGATAATAAAATAGATTTATTTATTAATCAAAAAATAATAGAAAAGGAGGCAGCACAATCTAGTATTAAAAGTTTTTCTAGTGGAAGTTCTGCATTAAATTATTTAAAAGAATTTGAGCAAAGTAATAGTATTACAAACTTAAACAAGCCAGATGTTATATTGTTAGATATAAATATGCCAGAAATGGATGGGTTTCAGTTTTTGTTAAAGTACAATATGCTTAAAATTAAAAACAAAAGCTCGATCAAAATCTATATGGTTTCATCATCTGTAAATTTTAATGATGTAGAACGTGTAGAAAATAATAAAAACTGTGCTGGTTTTATAAGTAAACCACTTACAAAAGAAACTATTAAAAATGTTTTAGAGCAGTTTCAGGTTTATGAAAAATAATTGAATATTATTACTTTTCTATAGAAAAACTAAATACACTACCTTGGTTTAATGTTGAGGTTACATTAATTTTTCCGTTTTGGCTTTTTATTAATTTTTTTACAGAAGCTAAACCAATACCTGTGCCTAATTCGCCTTTTTTATCTTTGTTTCCAAGTGTAGTAAATAAATCGAAAATAGTTTCTAGTTTATCTTCTGGGATACCGCGACCATTATCTTTTACTTCAAAATAATAATAGTTATAATCTTCTTTTAAGCTTATAGAAATTTCAATATTATCTTTATCATTATACTTAACAGCATTAGTAATTAAATTTACGAATATTTGTTGTAACGCAGATTTATTAACTTTTATAAGCTTTATGTGATGTGTAAATGAAAAGTTTATATTGTTATTTGGTATAGCAATGCGTTTAGTATCTAAAATAAAATGTTCAAAATCAATAATTTCTTTGTCAAGTTTTATTAATTCATCGTTTTTATAATATTTTAAAATGCCATCTATATAATTTCTTAATGAGGTTGATGAGTTTTTTAGGTATGATAAATAGGTTAAAGATTCTTCGTTTAACTTATCTTTATTTTCTTCTTCTAATAACTCGGTTAACGATACAATATTTGCAAGTGGTGATTTTAAATCATGAGAAACAATACTAGCAAACTTATTAAGTTCCTTATTTCTCCTTTCTAAATTAGTTTTAATTTCTTCTAACTTTTTATTGTGCAAACGTTGTTCTAACAAGTTTACAACTTGTTTAGACAGTGTAATAAGTGCTTTTTTTTGCGCTTCGTTTAATGTTCTTGGTTTATGATCGTAAACACATAAGGTACCAAGTTTATAGCCATCTGGATTAATTAACGGCACTCCAGCATAAAAAATTGCTTGATATTTTTCTATTAATGGATTGTTACAAAAACGCTCATCTTTTCTAGCGTCTTCAACAATCATAATATCGTCTTCGCAGTGTATTGCATGCCCGCAGTACGAAATATCTCGTGAGGTTTCTTTATAAGGAAAGCCACAATTAGATTTTATAAAATTTCTGTTTTTATCTAAAAAAGTAATTAAAGATATGGGTGCTTTTGTAATGTAGCATGTAAGCTCAGTTATACTATCGTAACTATCTTCGGCTAGTGTATCAACTATAGAGTAGCTATCTACAGCTTTTTGCCTATCAACTTCATTGTTTGGTAATCTCGCTTCAATCATATAATGTAGGTCATTAATGTAAAATTTTAACATTAATAGTCGTTTAAATACTCATTTACTGGACTAAATACGTAAAATTTTTTCGCAAGGTTTTATTTTTCATTCAAATTTTATCCCAATTTTTTCATAAAATATATCTGAAAAGGTATTTATTTTTTGATCTGCAAGTGAATAGTCTTGGTTTTTGGAGTTTTTACTATCATAGCCAACGCAATAAATTCCAGCTGCTTTAGCTGCTTTAATACCGTTTGTAGAGTCTTCTATTACTAAGCACTCGTGTTTATCACTTTCTGCCAATTTAGCTGCTTTTTCAAAGATTTCTGGATGCGGTTTTGATGCTTTTAAATCTGCGCCACTAATTTTTGCTTTAAAATATTGATTTAAATTAAACCGATTAAATACATTATTTATAGTAAACATGGAAGCTGATGAGGCTAAAACTAATGTTAAACCATTAGTGTGGTAGTTTTTAATTAACTCTAAAACTCCATCTAATAATTGTAAACTAGGGTCGTTGTGAAATAAACTTGTAAAGCTTTCTCTTTTATTTTGTACAAGCTCTTCTGGTTGTGCTTTTAAATTAAAATGTGTGCATAATTTTTTACATACATTTATTGTGGATTGTCCTGTTAGTGAATTATAATGCTCTGTTGTAACGTTGATGTTGTAATTTTCAAACATCATGTAATAGGCTTTTTTATGAAGTGGCTCTGTATCTACAATTACGCCATCCATATCAAATAAAACTGCTTTTAACATTTATTTTAATTTTTCTAAACTGGTATAGTAAAATAAAAATTAGTCCCAAAGCCTTCTTTAGATTCTAACCAAATTTTACCTCCATGAGATTCTACAATTTTTTTACAATGTGCTAATCCAATACCTGTGCCTTCATATTTTTCGCGAGAATGTAAGCGTTGAAATATTGAAAAAACACGTTCTTTATGTTTTTCTGGTATACCAATGCCATTATCTGCTACACAAAATGCCCAATATTGTTTATCTTCAATAGTTACTTTATTGGCATTTATATTAATAATAGGAGCAACGTTTGGTTTGGTAAATTTAATACCATTATTAATAAGATTTTGAAATAATAATCGTATTTCTATTGGTACAGCATTTATAACAGGAAGCGTATCTATTACTATTGTTGCATTTGTACGTTTAAATACATTTTGTAAATCACTTTTTAAAATATTTATAATACTGTTACAATCTACTTTACTGTATGTTTTGCTTTTTCCTAGTTTAGAGTATGCTAAAATTGCATCTATTAATTTTGTCATTCTATCACTAGTTTGTTTTACAAATTGTAAACTTAACTGCCCATCTTTATCAAATTGAGTACCATAATCTTCTACCAGAATATCTATTAAGCTTGAAATTGTAATTAAAGGTTCTTTTAAATCATGACTTGCAATGTATGCAAACTGTTCTAACTCATCGTTTTTGGCTTCTAGTAATAATGATTGTTTAATAATGGCTTGATTTTTTTCTTCTAGAGCTATAGCACTTTTTTGTTTTATTTTATATGTTCTAAATAATAAAAAGGCACCAAGTGCAGCTAGTAATAATAGACCAATTAATAAGTAATTTATTTTTTTTTGGTTATAAATTTTAGTGTTTTTATTTTCTATTATTTCTCTGTTTTTTTCTATTTCTAAGGCTTGATTTTTTAAATCTTTTTTTTGAGCATTTAATTTTTGCTCACTAATTTTAATTTCTTTTTCTTGTTGTTTTAAAACTTCAATTTGCGATAATATAGTCTCTTCTAATTCTTTTTCAAGATTTAGTTTATCTTTTAATTCTTGTTGTTGTAAATTATTTTGTTGTGATAATTTATCTAATAACTTTTTTCTTTTATTTGATTCTAGAGCTGCTAAGTTTAATGAGTCTCGCTGTGCGTTTATTGTTTTTTTGTTACTTTCTAAAGATTTTTTTGAAGCTATAATTACATCTTCTTTTGCAGCTTCATTTTTTTTGCTTTCTTCTAAAGATTTTTCTGTTGTCTTGTAGAGCTTCTTCCATTTTTCAGAAGAACTTATGCTGTATTTTTTTAATGATGGCTTTGCTAATAAATTTTCTTTATTAATGTTGTTGGTATTAATTTCATATTCAAAAGTATTGCCAACATTTACCATATTAATCATTGTAGATTTATATTTAAAATCTTCACTTATTAATAATATATTTTTATTTTTAATTTTGTTTAAAATATAATTGGCATCAAAATTACTTTTGTTGTTTACGTATAATAAATCTATTCCTTTAATATCTTTAACAGATTTAAAATTAACAACTTTAACGATTTTATTTTTAATTTTTCTTTTTAATGATAACGACTTTAAATCTATTAAAGCTCTATCTGTGCCTAATACACCAATATTAAATTCAGATTTAGCACTTTGATTAGGCCATGTTACTTGCTCTGCAAAATTGAATATAAAAATTGCTCTTTGTACACGTTTTACTTGTTCGCTATTAGAACTTTGAGTATTTCCTAAAAAAGGAATAAAAAGTAAGAATACACTAAGGCATAAAAAGTATAATGGATTGTGTTTTTTATTTAAGCCTATCATTTATAATTTTATAAGAGCGCGTAAAAAATAATTTGCTCCATTTACTCCAAATTGTTGTACACGTCTACTATAAACAAAATTACCGTTACCTATGTTTGCAGAGTGTGTGTGTTTATCTGGATATATGTTAAAGATATTATTACCGCCTAAAGTTAATTTTACATTTTTGTTTATCTGGTAAGATAAATGTAGGTCTGTAATTAGTTTAGATGAAAAGGTTTGATCTCTACTTTCTACTTGACCAGTTATATTATTTACAACCCAGTTATTTTGGTCTCCATCATTTGGGTGTATAAATTCTACTTCTCCAAAATATGTGTTGTTAAGTTGAATTTTAAATTTATTGATTTTGTATGCTAACAAGGAGCTTAATTTAAAATTTGGTTGTGCTTTTTCAACTCTAGCAATCTCTTCTCTATTAAATAAAATATCTTCTTGTCCGTTTAAAGATTCTGGAACATTAATAGGTCCAACAACTTTAGTTCGTGTAAAATTAGCTTGAAAAGAAGCATCTAATGTACCGTTAGAAATTGGTGTTCTATAATTTAACGCAGTATCAAAACCGTTTGTTTCAGAATCTATTGCATTGGTAAAAAATTGTGCAGCACCAACATTAAATGGTTGTAAAATAGTTTCGTATCCTTCTGCAAAGCGTCCAGATAGTACAATACGGTTTTTTATTTTTATATGGTAAAAATCAAAAGTATAGGTGAAGTTTTTATTTATTTTTCCGCTAACACCAGCATTAAAGTGTTTAGATAATTCTGGTTTTAATTTTTCAATTTTAAAAGCTTCAAGCGCAACTGCACTTTCGTTATTAAATGTACCAACTTGAACAATTTCACCATTTATAAATTGTGAACTTATATTTTGAAAATATACTTGGTGTAATGATGGTGCTCTAAATCCAGTAGAATATCCTGCTCTAAAACTCATATTATCATTTAATGCATATCTAGATGATAGTTTATAAATTAACTGATCTCCAAAATCGTTATAAGACTCGTATCTGGCAGCTGTTTTAATTAATAATTTTTTGGTTACACTTGTTTCAATATCTACATAAGCAGATGAATTGGTTCTAAATCTACTTAATTCGTTTTCTGGTTGTATTCCTGGAAAAACTTGTGCTGCAGGAATTCTAGGTTGCTCATTACCATCTCCGTCTATATATGTGCTTTCTCCATTTATATATGATGCTTCTTCACCGGCAATTATTTCGTAATTCTCTACTCTAAGTTCTGCACCTAAAGCAATATTTAAGCCTTTTAACCAATCGTAACTTCTAGAAATATCTAAATTAGAAGTACTTTGCTTATATTTAAAACCTCCAGAATAAAATGTTTTTGGTGATGCAATACCTAGTGAAGCATTGTTAGAATTGTTTACTGTATAATCTAAGCTATTTTTACCAATAGAATGGCTAAAATCTAAATTCCATAAATTTTTCACACCTTTAAATCCCATTACAACTGCATCATCCTGGATGTCTGTTAAAATTTCTGGTGAAAAACCATTTGGAAATAACTCTAAAACCACACGGTCTTCATCTTTTGGTAATCTAAAAAAGCCTTTAGCTTTTCCTTCTCTATAATTTCTTCCTCCATGAAAATAAAAACTAGCATTATTAGAAATTGGTAATTCACTATTAATAAAAACCGAAAGGTTTTCGGTTTCTGCACTTCCTATTTCCATTATACGTTTGCCATCGTATCCAGTGGTGTTAAAAAAGTTATTTTCGTTTATTAATTGTTGGTCTTCTTCGGGATCATTAGAATACACAGCGCCAGTGTAATTTCCTGCTCTATTTACAGCGCCTCTATTTCTATATTCTCCACTAACATTTATAAAACCTTCGTTACCAACTTTAAAACCAAAGTTGGTACCCATATATACTGTTTTTCCGTCACCTTCGGTATTAATACCAAATCGACCGTCTATATTAATAATTTCAGTTTGTTGTTTTAGTATTATATTTATTACACCAGCAATGGCATCAGACCCGTATTGAGATGTTGCTCCATCTCTTAAAATTTCAATTCTTTCAATAGCTGCAACAGGTATAGCATTAAAATCTGTACCAACAGTTCCTCGGCCAACAGTTCCGTTTACATTTAATAAAGCACTATTGTGGCGTCTTTTTCCATTAATTAATACTAATAATTGATCTGGGCCTAAACCTCTAAGCGTAGCAGGATCTATATGGTCTGTTCCATCTGCTATAGTTTGATTTGTACTGTGAAAAGATGGTACTAAATAGTGTAATAAATGACTTAATTCTATTTGAGTAGAATTAGTGATTTCTTGAGGAGATATAATATCTACTGCAGCAGTATTTTTTAAGGTTGATTGAGGCTTAACTCTTGAACCTAAAGATATTGGTTCATCTAAAGAAAAACCTGTTTTTAAAATAAAATTTTGCACTAAAGTATCTCCAACTTTAAGATTTATAGCATTAGCCTGAGGCTCATACATAATAAACTCTGCAGATAAAACATAATCACCTTCTTCTAAATTAAACGAATAATCTCCATCTAAATTAGTTGTTGTTTTAATATTTGTGCCTTCTATAGATACATTTGCACCAGGTAACGGACCATACTCATCTGATACATTACCAATAATACTTGCTCTATCTTGAGCTAGAATTGTAAAGGGTAGTAATAAAAGTAAAAGTGCTAAATATAAGTTTTCTATTAATTTTTTATAGGGAGTCAATTGCTATTATCTATTTATTAAATGTCTTTATTCATATTCAATTTTAAAATCAAATTTTGTATTAATTAAATTTAAGAGTATGTCTTGAGATAAAGGTTTGTTTATAAATCCATTTACTCTTTCTATTTTTAGAGAGCGATTGTAATCATCTGGACTATTAGAGGTTGTAAGTATTACAACTTTAATAGATTTTGTAAATTTACAATCTAACTTTATAAATTCGTCTAAAAATTCCCACCCATTCATAGCAGGCATATTTAAATCTAAAAATATAATGTCTGGTTTTTTGTAAATCCCTTTTTTTACATCTTCTAAAAAATCTAAAGCCATTTTGCCACTTGTAACAGTGGTAATCTCTTTAAAATAATCAATTTTACTAACAACTCTTTTATTAAAGAAATTAGTCACTTTATCATCATCAACTAATAACACATTTTTTGTGATAATTTCCATTAGGAGTATAAGAGTTATTATAGTGTATAAATATATTAACAGGCACTAACTTTCTTAATACTAGTTAGTTAAACATTAATTATATCGACAAAATGCATTTTAAAGCGTTTAAAAGCAAAAAATTAAACGTTTTAACGTTTTGTTAATATTTTAAAATTTGTCTAATATAATTTTATTATCAATAGCATTACCCAATAAAGGGTGAAAAAATTAGCAAATATGTGTTTTTTTAATAAAAGGCTTAGTTTATTTTTAAATTCTGTATAATTATGTTTAAAGTGTTTTTATATTAAAATTCTTAAAGCTTCAGGTTTGTATAATGGGTCACTTTCTATTAATAATAAATGACTTAGTTTTGTAGAATACTATTAAAAATTTATATCTATGAAAATTGAACAAATATATACAGGTTGTTTAGCACAAGGAGCATATTATATAGAAAGTGAAGGAGAAGTTGCTATTATAGATCCTTTACGTGAGATTAAAGATTATATAGCAACCGCAAATAAAAATAATGCTAAAATTAAATATATTTTTGAAACACATTTTCATGCAGATTTCGTTTCAGGTCACTTAACATTATCTAAAGCAACAGGAGCACCAATAGTTTATGGTCCAACAGCAAACCCTTCTTTTGATGCTATTATTGCTCAAGATGAACAGGTTTTTAAAATAGGAAATATTACAATTACTGCTTTACATACACCTGGTCATACATTAGAAAGTACAACGTATTTATTAAAAGATGAAAACGGAAAAGACCACGCTATTTTTAGTGGTGATACTTTGTTTTTAGGAGATGTTGGTCGTCCAGATTTAGCACAAAAAGCTGCAGATATGACAATGGAAGATCTTGCAGGAATGTCTTTTGAAAGTCTTCGTAATAAAATTATGCCATTAGCAGACGATGTAACGGTTTATCCAGGTCATGGCGCTGGTTCTGCATGCGGAAAAAATATGATGAAAGAAACCGTAGATACTTTAGGAAACCAAAAGAAAATGAATTATGCTTTGCGTCAAGACATGACTAAAGAAGAGTTTATAAGCGAAGTAACCGATGGTTTAGCACCACCACCAAAATATTTTCCTTTAAACGTAAAACTTAATAAAGAAGGTTATCAAGATATAGATACCATTATAGAAAAAGGAAGCAAAGCATTAACACCAAACGAATTTGAAACTACAGCAAACGAAACCGAAGCTTTAATTCTAGATGTAAGACATCAATCAGATTATGTTAAAGGTCATATACCACGTTCTATATTTATTGGTTTAAAAGGAGGTTTTGCTCCTTGGGTTGGAGCGTTAATAGCAGATATTAATCAACCAATACTTTTAGTTGTAGACGAAGGCAGTGAAGAAGAAGCCATAACAAGGTTATCTCGTGTAGGTTTCGATAATACTTTAGGGTATTTAAAAGGTGGTTTTCAAGCTTGGGAAACTTCAGGAAAAGAAACCGATAGTTTAATCTCTATTTCTGCAGATGAGTTTAAATCTAGATTAGAAAAAAATAATATTCCTGTATTTGATGTTAGAAAAGAAGGTGAATTTATTGCAGGTCATATAGAAAATGCAAATTTCACACCATTAGATAATTTAAATGCTCACTTAGTAGAGTTTCCAGATAATGAACCTTTTTATGTGCATTGTGCTGGTGGTTACCGTTCAGTTATTGCCGCTTCAATACTAAAAAGTAGAGGTATACATAACTTGGTAGATGTTGCTGGAGGTATGGGAGCAATTAAAAAAGCAGGGATTCCAGTTTCAGATTTTGTTTGTCCAACAACATTAAAAAAATAAAATTTTAAAATGAATTTAATTTACAATACTTGGCCATGGTATGTCGCAGGTCCATTAATAGCACTAACTATGTTTTTACTTTTAAAAACAGGAAAGAAATTTGGTATGTCTTCTAATTTAAGAACCATGTGTTCTATTGGTGGTGCAGGTAAGTTAGTTGACTTTTTTAAATTCGATTGGAAAAAACAAACTTGGAATTTGTATGTAGTTTTAGGAGTTATTGTTGGTGGCTTTATAGCATTACAGTTTTTATCTCCTACTGCACCTCAAATTAATAATGATGTTGTTTTACAATTACAAGAATTAGGAATTAGCAGTACAAATACTGCGTTTTTACCTACCGAAATTTTTAGCACAGAGCATTTGTTAACAGTCAAAGGTTTCTCTATTTTGTTAGTTGGAGGTTTTTTAGTTGGCTTTGGTGCACGTTACGCTGGTGGTTGTACATCTGGTCATGCCATTTCGGGATTAAGTAATTTACAATTACCATCGCTAATAGCTGTTATAGGCTTTTTTATTGGAGGCTTAGTAATGGTTCACTTATTATTTCCATTAATTTTTTAAAGTGTATTGTTTTAAAAATTAATAGTTGATTAAAATTAAAAATATAATAGATGAAAAGTTTTTTATCGTTTTTTAGTATAGGTTTATTCTTAGGAATATTATTTATAAAATCGGAAGTTGCTTCTTGGTTTCGTATTTATGAAATGTTTCAATTTAAAAGCTTTCATATGTATGGTATTATTGGTACAGCTATAGTTTTAGGTATTATTCTAACTAAGTATATAAAAATAACTCAAGCGAAAGATTTTAATGGAGACGAAATACTTATTTCACCCAAAGAAAAAGGAATTACTAGATATCTTACCGGTGGAATTATATTTGGGTTAGGTTGGGCATTAGCAGGAGCTTGTCCTGGACCAATGTTTGTGCTTTTAGGAAGTTTATTACCTAGTATATTGGTACTTATTTTAGGAGCGCTTTTAGGAACATTTGTATATGGTATGTTAAGAAGTAAACTACCACATTAGTACTATTGTTTTCTTGTTTTTTATTAAATTATTTGTAAAACCTGTAACTTTTTTCAAGTTTACACGTCATATATACACCAATCAATCATACTGAAGCTTTTCAGTATTAAATCAAAAAACATGCAAAACGATAGACAATTAGTTGTTATAACCCATTTAAGCCAATTACTTACAGTAATTACTGGCTTTGGAGGTTTAATAGTTCCTCTAATTATTTGGGCAACAAAAAAAGACGAAAATTACGAGATAGACAGTCATGGCAAGAAAATTATTAATTTTCAATTAAGCTTAATTGTAAACTGTATTATCTGTATACCTTTAATTTTATTATTTGGATTAGGCATACTTGGCTTTATAATATTAGGACTTTTTTCTATAATATTCCCAATAATAAATGCAATAAAAGCTAGTAATGGAGAAAATCCATCTTATCCCTTATCTTATAATTTTGTTAGTTGAAAAAGTGATTATTAGATAAAGAAAAACGCAACCTCTATAGGTTGCGTTTTTTGTTTAGAAAAAAAAGACAGACCTACAGAAAAAAATAAAACAGAATATGTGATTAAATATTAATTTTGTTTATCAGTCACTATGTCTCGTTTTATTATTTACATATTATTTTTAATAAACATTTGTTTGGTACAAGCGCAAAATCCTGTTTTTGTGCCTATGTCTAATGTTTCTAAACTTCCAGATGTTGAATTTTATGATGTAATAGAAGACCAGAAACATTACATTTGGTTAGCAGCAAATAAAGGTTTATACCGTTACAACGGAAAAAACTACAAACACTTTAGTCATCCTAAACAAAGAGGAAATTCTCTTTTTCAGTTAAAATTTGATGCTAAAAACCGACTTTGGTGCAACAATATTTACGGGCAATTATTTTATGTTGAAAACAGTAGCTTAAAGCTATTTTATGATGCTAGTAAATTGGTAAATGGACAATTAGCAAATTTTGAAATACTAGAAAACAGCATACGTTTATTTACCGTTATTGGCATTTTTGATATTGATAAAAGCACCAAAAAAGTTACCGAAGTGTTTAAAGGCATGTGTATTACTAATGCTAAAGATGGTAACAATAACTACACATTTGTAATCAATTTTGAAGGCGATTTAGAGCGTCATCGATTATACAAATTTGATAGTAATACAGATACAAAAATACTTGAAATCACAAGTAGTAATCGTATACAATCACCAAGAATTTTTGCCTTTAAAAACATTGTTTTTTTTACATATAAGAGTTCTAGTGGAAATCTTATTTATAGAATAGATAAAACCAAAAACACATCAAAAAAAGTAATAACACCTGCTAGATTAAAAAACGAAATTTTTTATAATGTTTTAAATATTGAAAATGAGTATTGGTTTTTAACCAGTTCTGGTGTGTTTGTTTATCGTTTTGAAAATGAAATTTTCACGTTTAAAGAACAACTTTTTAAAACAGAATCTATTACCGATGTTCAAGTAGATTTTAATAATAATTATTGGTTTACAACCTTAGATAATGGTGTATTTGTATCACCAAACTTAAATATTCGTCGTGTTGAATTATCAAATTTAGACTCTAAAATCACAGCGTCTGTTGCGTTACAAAGCAATCAATTTGTTTTAGGAACCAATGATGGTAAATTACTGTTTTACAATCACAATCAGCTAACAAAAACACTGCAATTACCAGGGAAAAAAATCATCGGAAAACTTTTTTTTGATGCGCAAAGCGAAAAACTTATAGTAAGTATTAATGCTTCAGAATCGTTTGTAGTTAATCTAAAAAATGATGAAATTTTAGATGTAAGTAACCAGTTTTCAGTTGCTAAAACATTTTCTAAAATAGATGGTAACACCTTGTTTTATGGTAATTATCGTCAAGGAATTGTATATAAAAATCCGTTTAATTACCCTAAACAACAAATCTTAAAGGAAAGTCGTGTAAAAGCTTCGGTAGTTTCTAATAATCATTTATTTGTATCGTACATCGACGGACTTTACAAATACAATACCCAAACATTTAATGCAGAAGAAATTACCTTCAATTCTAAAAGTTTACTGGTTAATACCCTAACTAAAACTAACGGAACAGTTTGGGTTGCAACCCAACACAACGGATTATTAAAATACGAAAACAATACGCTAAAACCTTCAGGAATAAAGCTTCCTGAAAATCTTCAAATTAATGCCATTAATGCTGATGGTTTAGTGTTATGGATTTCAACTGATGCTGGGTTATTTCAATATCATACAAAAACACATCAGCTTAAATCGTTAAGTGCTCAAGATGGCTTAAATACAGCTGTTAATGATTTTTTAATTCTTCAAAATCAAATTATTGTAAACTTGCCTAAAGCATTTTATACGTTGCCAAAATCGGGTACCTTGTTCAAAGATTTAAAAACTGCCAAGGTTAGGGTAGAAGCTATAAAAATTAACGATCGTGATACTGTAGTTAAAAACAACTATAAATTACCTCATAATTATAATAAAATAGGACTAGCTTTTAATTCTAACGGATTTCAATCTAACCAGCATGTTAATTACCAATATCGTGTAAAAGAAATTGATACAAGCTGGCAAAATGTACCTGTAAACACTCATTTTGTAAACTTTAATAGTTTGTCTAGTGGCACATATACTTTTGAGTTAAAAGCCCAAAATTTAAGTGCTAAACAAGCTGTTTTTGCTACACCAATAACCTTTGTAATTGCTAAACCATTTTGGGAAACCTATTGGTTTTATGGTTTAGTTATAGCAACAATAATAGGTTTAGTTTGGTTATATTTTAGATGGCGATTACAACAAAAAGAAGTACAACGCATTGCCGAAGTTGATAAAATTTTAATAGATAAAAAAATAACCAATTTAAGGTTAGAAAATTTACGTTCGCAAATGAATCCGCATTTTATTTTTAATGCTTTAAATTCCATTCAAGATTATATCATTTCTAATGAAAAGGAATTGGCAAGCTCTTATTTAGTGAAGTTTAGCCGCTTAATTCGCATGTACTTAGACTATAGTCAGCAAAACGAAATTACTTTAGAAGAAGAATTAAATGCGTTAAAACTGTATTTAGAATTAGAAAAAGTGCGTTATGAAGACGAATTGGAATATAAGATTACTATCGATAATCAGTTAAAAACAAAACAGATAAAAGTACCATCGTTATTCATTCAACCGTATGTTGAAAATGCTTTAAAACACGGATTACTACACAAATTAAACGACCGAAAATTACATATTGAAGCGAAAATTATTCAGCAAAACAAACTAGAAATTACGGTTGAAGACAACGGCATTGGTCGAGAACAATCAGAAAAATTAAAACGACCAAACCAACAGCACAAACCGTTTGCTACTAAAGCTAACGAAGAACGTGTGCATCTTTATAAAAACAAATTAAAACGTGATATAGCCATAACAACCAACGATTTGTATGACGAAAACGACGTAGCTACAGGTACAAAAGTGGTCATCACCATGCCAATACATTAAGATATGAAAGCGATAATTATAGACGACGAAAAACGCGCCAGACATTTACTATCCAACTTGCTAACCGAACATTGTGCAAGTATTACTAGCATTGAAGAATCGCAAGATTTAGCATCAGGTGTAGATTTAATTAAAACCAGTAAACCAAACGTTGTATTTTTAGATATTGAAATGCCAAATCAGTCTGGATTAGATATTTTAGAATACTTTCCAAACCAAATCGATTTTAAAATCATTTTCGTTACAGCGTACAACCAATATGCGATTGAAGCTTTCAAACTGTCGGCTGTAGATTATTTGTTAAAACCAGTGGACACAACCGAGTTAAAAGAAGCAGTAGCAAAAGCTGAAGAAGCCATAAGAGCCAACAATTTAAACGACCAACTAAACAAGTTACGCGATTCGTTAAAGCAGCTTTCAATGGACAAAATTGCTTTAGAAATACCTAAAGGTATCCTATTCGCGTCGCACAACGATATTGTGTATTTTGAAGCTGATGGCATGTATACCAACGTACAACTTATGGATGGCAAACAAAAAACCATTTGCAAACCGTTAAAGCATTTTGTTGAGCAATTACAATGCAACGCGATGTTTTTCAAGTGTCATCGTTCGTATTTAATCAACTTAAAATATGTTGATGAATTGGTTAAAGATGATGGCGATTATTTATTAATGAACAATCAAAAACGCATCCCAATTTCAAAATCTAAACGCGATCAGTTTTTAGAAGTAATTAAGGAAACGTTTATGTGATTTATTTGAAATTTCTGAAATTCCTTCAGAAAAAAAATCATCATTTTCAGAAAAAACCAAATTAAGAATAGTGCTTAAGTGCTTTATTTTGAAGTCTATTAAACACAAGTCTTATGAAAAAAATAGTTCTATTATTCGTTTTGGCATTATGCTATAACGTCTCTCATGCTCAATTTGGTAAAATGCTTAAAAAGAAAGCCAAAGCAGCAATAGAGAAGAAGTTAGATAAAAAAGAAAATAGCAATTCATCTTCAAAATCTGAAAACGCTTCAAGTATGGTTGGCAGTTCTTCAACTGAAAATTCATCTAAGACAGAATACACCGATCAAGAATTTAAAGCAGAATTAGCCAAAAAATATCCAAACGACCAGACAAAGCAAGATTTATACTATCAAAAGTATCTTGAAAAAAAGCAACAAGAAGCCAAAGCTAATAAACCAAAACAAGCTAATGCAGTAAGTGATGAGTTTTTATACATGTCGTATCCATTTGCAATGACAAAAGGCATGAGCGCAGTTGGTGTAGATCGTGTAAAGTTAAGACGCCAAATGACAGACATGGGTGATAATGTAGATTTATTACCTGCACAAGATCCAGATTATGCATGGTTACGCTTTTTAACAACACCAGAACTGGTAGCTATGTCACCAGAAGGATATATTGGTTACGAGTTGGTTTCAGGAATGTTTACAACCAAAGTTGGCGCAGACCGATCGCAAACTTTAGAGCTTGGTACAGGTATGCCAATTTTAGTAAGAGGAATGTTAATTGCAGACGATGTGTTCGTCATTTATGCAGCATCGCACCAAGGTGGACACGCATTTAATGTACCATCATATATGCACGAAAACGATATTACTATTTTAAACGTTATTGGTAAAGGCGATCAACAATTTCATGTAGAGTGGTTAGAAAAAGCAAAACCAATTGTAAAAGAGTTTGAAGCCACGTTAAAAGCAAATTATGATGCAGCTGCAAAATCAACCATGGATGCTATAAAAATGCCAAAAGCAGGTAGTATGAATAGTAATACATCATTAGTGAGTTTTGCTAAAGAAAATGTATCTAAAACCATTGCAAAAGATGGTGCAAAACTTCTAAAGTTAAACATAGAATCTAACGATTGGAGTATTGTAAAAAACAAATATACAGGTCGTATTTTATACCGTTGGATTAAAGGTGCATTCACAGAAAAAAATAAAAATAACGACTGCTATTTACAAGGTTTTTTAATCAAGCAACAGTACAATGGTAGCGGTTATGGTAGCTCACAATTTGGTGGTGTTATTCACGGACAAATGCCATACGGACAAAAAATGAATTGCGAATAATTAAAAACGCGCTATTAACCTAAAATTTTTAAAGTCTGCTTATTTAAGCAGGCTTTTTTTATAATATTTAGTGTAAAAATAATCTTTATAAATCATTCAGAAAGAAATTAGAGCTATTCAGAAAAAAGCAAATTGAAAACCTTCAAAAGTGTAGTTATTTTGTTGTTGAATATTAATCTCAATTACAATGAAAAAAACTTTACTCTTATTTTCTTTTTTAATAGCGACTGCATGGTGTAGCATACATGCACAAATAAACATTCCCGATGCTAATTTTAAAGCGTATCTTGTTGGAGATCCAGCTATTAATACAAATGGTGATAGCGAAATTTCTGTTGCAGAAGCGCAAGCCTTTACAGGAACAATATCGGCTACAAGTTTAGGAATTACAGATTTAACAGGAATTGAAGCTTTTGTAAATATAACTACATTAGAAGTATATTCAAATATCCTAACATCGTTAGATGTTAGTAACAATACTAATTTAACCCGATTGCATTGTGCAAACAACCAAATAACAACCATAGATGTTAGTGGTATTCCAACATTAAATCAGATTCATTGTCAAAATAATCAGTTAGTAGAATTAAATTTAGCTAATGGGAATAATGCTAATTTTTCGTACATGAAATCATACGGAAATCCTAATTTAACATGTATTCAGCATGATGCAAGTTTTACGCCACCTTATACTAATGCAGGCCAATATGCTAATGGATGGACAAGAGATGCAAACTCTAGCTATTCTTCTAACTGTAATTATGGACCTGTTTATGTAGATGCCAACGCTTCTGGAGCAAATAACGGAAGTTCTTGGGCTGATGCTTACACAACGATTGATGCTGCATTAGTTGGTGCTACGCCAAATAGTAAAATATGGGTAGCTAAAGGTGTTTATAAGCCAACAACTAAAAACACGCCATTAGAAATAAATGATACAAGTGTTGCTATTTATGGTGGTTTTGATGGTACTGAAACTCAACTGTCAGATAGGGATTTATCTTTAATAAATACAGCTAATGCAACTGTTATTACAGGTGATATGAACGGTGATGATATTGATGGTGATTTTACATCTAATAAATCTGATAATGCCGATAGATTAATATTAGTAGATGCTACTAATATTATTATTGACGGTTTTATTTTAGAAAATATTTACGATACCTCAAGTAATGCTAACAATCAAGATAATGGAGTTATTTATTCAAGATATAGTGGTGCTTCAACTTGGATTGAAAACCTGAGTATAAAAAACTGTAGTTTTAAAAATAACTATAGTAATGACTTTTTAATTAAAGGTTTTGGTTTAAAAGATAACTTCAAACTTTACAACGTTAGTTTTACAAATAATATAAGTACAGGACAAAGTATTATTTTATTACTTACAGATCGTTTTAACAATATTTTTGCAGACTTTTCTAACGTACTATTTGCTGACAACCAAACCAAGTTTTCTGTTATCAATGCATATAGAATTCCTGATGGTTCATTTACAAACTTCAGTGACTTAGATTTAATAATAACTAATTCATCTTTTATTAATAATAATGTAGTAAACGTCAATAATACATCTTTTGGACAGGCTATTATCATGGGATCTGATAATACTAGAGGACACTTAGAGATAAATAACTCTATCTTTTTTGGCAATACGTTAAACGGAGCTTATGCAGATAGAGATATTTCTTATGGTACACAAGGTAATCATTATGAATTAGTAATTAATAATTCTATAACTCAAATAACAAACAATGGAGGCGCATCTGGAGCTTTTGCAGCACCATTATTTACTAATGTTCAAGATTTAGATCCAAATACAGTATCACTTAATTTAAGTGCAGATTATAAACCAACAACAAGTTCCTCTTACGTTTTAGATAATGGAGAAAACACATTTTATAATACTGCTTTATTTGGTGATTTTGATTTATCGGGTAACAATAGAATTTTCAACTCTACAATAGATTTAGGTGCTCATGAATACGTTTCTACATTAAGTGTTGCTGCTGTTTCTTTAAGTAAAAATTCAATAAAATTATATCCTAATCCAGCAATAGACGTTGTAAATATTAAGACTAATCAAACTATTGAAAACGTTTCAGTATTTAATGTAAATGGTCAAAAAGTACTTGAAATAGCTAATCAATCTCAAATTAATATTTCTAATTTACCAACAGGAATGTACTTTTTAAATATAAACACTAACCAATCAAACCAAACAATAAAAATCTTAAAACAGTAATTTTTAAAATGAAAAAATTAAACAAAGTTGTAATCTTATTGTGTCTTGCTTTAGCTGTATTAAATTGTTCTTCAGACGATGATAATAATTCAATTGTAGACAATGCAGTAACAAATAAAATAACTGTAGGCGATTCAGATTTTGAAATGAATACAGCTATTGTTGAACCTACATTAAATAATTCGGTGTTTTTGAGTTTAACAAATAAAACACAAGCACAAATTGAAGCATCTTATAGCGGTACTACACTTAACAATGTAGATTACTTTACGGCTAGAATAAACCATTCAGATTTGACATCTAATGTCACTTATGATTTAACTGAAATATCAAATTTAGAATTTATTGTAGATGGTGACGTTATAAATTCTGAATACGAAAATGGTTTTAGTCAATTTTATAAAAGTGGTAGTGATGAGAATTTAGAGGTTACCCAAGGTAGTATTATGGTAACTAATTATTCTGTAGATAATTTAACTTTAAGCTTTACCTTTTTAAGACATGATGGTACCCAAATTTCTGGAAGTTATAATGGTACGTTTTTGCCTTTAGACGATCTAGAATAAAAATTATAAAAAAAGTGCAACCATTTGGTTGCCCTTTTTTTATAATAATTTGTAATTATTGTTTTATAAAATGATGGTTTGATATGTTAGCTAGAATAACAGTACCATTATCTATAAACTCAACAGAACTTGTAATTTCTGTATCATCACTTAAAGTAATGTATAGCATATTGTTATTAACATGCCACGTTAATTCATTAGCACTAGAAATTATACCTTCATCTGTAATACGTAAATCTGTAATAAGACCACTACCATTATCGTTAGATAATGTTATTTTATATTCAACATTAGGATCAATAAGGTGATCTGCTCTTAGCCATTCTCCAACCAACGCAGTTTCTGTTGCAGATTTAGCTTCTGTTAAATCATCATCACTATTACATGACCATTGTGTCAAGCAAATAAGAACAATTAGTGTTAGTTTAGCTATAAATTTCATATCTGTTTCTAAAATAATTTTATTAAAATGTAAAATTATCTATTTAATAAATGGTAATTATATTATAAATGTACAGTTTTATTTTTTTTTGATTAAAAAAAAAGCAATTCACGGATGAATTGCTTTTTTTATAGTTAAAAAGGTGTTTTTTTTAACTGTTTAACATTACTGGCATTACTAACATAGTAACATGTTCTCCTTCATCAAGACCATCAATTGGTGTTAAAATTCCTGCTCTATTAGGCATGCTCATTTCTAATTGTACATCTGTAGCATTTAAGTTGTTAAGCATCTCTGTTAAAAAACGAGAGTTAAAACCTATTTGCATATCGTCTCCTTGATAATCACAAGTTAAACGTTCTTCAGCTTTGTTAGAGTAATCTATATCTTCTGCAGAAATATTTAATTCTGCACCAGCAATTTTTAAGCGTATTTGGTGTGTAGTTTTATTAGAAAAAATACTAACACGTTTTACAGAGTTTAAAAATTGTGTTCTGTCTATACTTAATTTATTAGGGTTTTCTTTTGGTATTACCGCTTCATAATTAGGGTATTTACCATCAATTAAACGACAAATTAAAATTGTGTTTTCAAAAGTAAATTTAGCATTAGAGTCATTATACTCTATAGTTACATCTTGGTCACTAGAAGATAAAATACCTTTTAATAACGTTAATGGTTTTTTAGGCATAATAAATTCTGCAACTTGAGAAGCAGAAACATCTTCACGAGTGTATTTTACTAGTTTGTGTGCATCTGTAGCTACAAAAGTTAAGTTATCTGTAGAGAATTGAAAAAACACACCACTCATTACTGGTCTTAAATCATCGTTACCAGCAGCAAAAATTGTTTTACTAATTGCTGTTGCTAATATATCTCCAGAAATTGTTGTAGCACTTGGATCTTCAAGAGATACAGCTTTTGGAAACTCAGCACCATCTGCATAAGCTAAAGCATATTTACCATGGTTTGAGCTAATTTCTACCGTATTGTTTTCTTCTACTGTAAAAGTTAATGGCTGCTCTGGAAATGTTTTTAAAGTATCTAATAATAATCTAGCAGGAATTGCTACACTACCTTTACTATCACTTTCTATATCTAATGTTGAAGACATAGTGGTTTCTAAATCACTTGCCGAAACTGTAAGCGCATTGTTATCAATATCGAAAAGAAAATTATCTAAAATAGGTAAGGTGTTTGAGTTGTTTATTACACCTCCTAAAACTTGTAGTTGCTTAAGTAAATAAGTACTTGATACTATAAACTTCATATATGAAATGGTCGTTAAATTCTATAAAATTGATTATTACAAATATATTGCTTAACTGTTTAAAACTGAAACAAACTTATTAACAAGTTTTTTCTTAAGAAACGGCATATTTCATCATTATTTTTTAATGTTTTTTAGCGTATTTACGTTTTCTTATAAAATTAAATATTATACCAAACAGTGCTAATATCAATAATGGCAATAGAATGTTAACCAGTTGCCATTTGGTTTTTTGTTTTGCAATTTTTGCATAATCTAAAAAGGCAACTTCAACTTCTTTACTTCGAATGTTTATAAGTCCATCGTCATCTAAAAGATAATTAACAGCATTGAGTAAAAATTCTTTGTTTCCGTAGGTTTCTTTTGTCCATTTATCGAAACCTAAAGTTGTTGGTCTTCCTTTGTCTAAATCGTTTTTAATAACGTCTCCATCTGCAATAACAATCATTTTTGTATTGCTACTTTTTGTTTTGTCGTTTTCAAGTGTAATTGGTTTAACACGATTGTTGTAAACCGAAGTAAATTCACCTTCTAATAACACAGCAAGGTTTTGCCTGTCTTTAGTAAATAACTCTTGAGCAGGTTCTTTAAGTGCAAAACCTAAACTAATTTCTTTAGGCGTACCTTCTAAACGGCTTGGTTTGTCACTTTTTAAAAGAATAGTCTTTTTAATAGCGTTTTTAAGCGTATCTATTTGGTTTGCAAAATCAAACTTTACAAAGTTTATATTATTTACAATTGGGTGATTAACGTCACTAAGTGCTAATGGAGAATATGGCCAACGAAAATGCTGTAATTTTAAGCTTTCATCTTGTCCTGTTTCTAGCGTAATACGACCAATGTTTTGACTTTTTACACTAGTAAGTAAAGGGTTTACCCTAACACCATATTTAAAAAAGAAATCGGTTAAATTTAAATCTCTTGGTACCGCTATATTTTTTCCTTCAGGATTAAATAAACTGTCTTTTTCCATGATAATTTTATCTACTAACCAAAGGCTTTTACCGCCATTCATGGTATATTGGTCTAGTACATATTTTTCGGCTTCTGTAAACGCTTCAGTTGGTTTAGCAGCTATAATTAAATCGTAACTATTTAAAGATTTTGATGTTTTTTGTGCATTAGTATCAACACTATCTAAAGTAAATGGTGCGATGTAATAATACTGCCCTAATGTTTTTAAAAAATCGGCAATTTTAAGATCTGGCAATTCATTATTTCCTTTTAAAATGGCAATTTTTCTACGTTTTGGGTTTACCAATTTGCTTAAACCATCTGCAAAGGCGTATTCTAAATGTTGTACAGAGTTAGTAACTAATTCTTGCTGGTTGGCATTTACTTTATATTTTACTAACGGGATGTCTATGGTTTGATTATCGTAACTAGCTAATGCCCAAGGAATAATAACACGTTGTGATTGCTGCCCGTTTTCTTGTACGCTAAGTTGCATTGGTTTTAAACCACGTTCACTTAATTGTGCTATATTTTGGTCACGAGTAGCTTCATCTTCAATTGGATTTATAAAACTAAATTTTATATTACTGTTATAAGCCGAAAATTCTTCAAGTAACTGTCTTGTTTCAGTTTGAAGTCTTCTAAATTCCGAAGGAAAATCGTCACCTTCTAAAAACACATCAATAACAATTGGTCTGTTTACATCTTTTATAACATTTAATGATGCTTCGTTTAAAGTATAACGTTTATCAGATGTTAAATCGAATCTGCCATAAAATCTTGAACTAATAAATATGTTTATTAGCAGAAGTGCTAGTGGTAATAATAAAAGGTTGAATTTGTTAATGGTTTTTGCACCTTCTAGATTAATTCGTTTTACCGTTAAAAACACAAAAAAGATTGTAATACTTAAAAAATATAATATATCTCGCGTATCTAAAACACCGCGACTCATGCTTTTAAAGTGCGAGGCCATGCCTAATTGTTCAATAAATGTACTGTTTAAAAACTCTGAAAGGCCTTCAAAACCAACATAAAATAAAAAGCATAGAAATACAGCAATAATAAATGCTACAATTTGATTGTCGCTTAATGTTGAAGAAAAAACACCAATGGCGGTATATGCAGCAACTAAAAAAAGTAATCCAAAATACGAGCCTAATGTACTACCAACATCTAGATTGCCAACAGGTTTCCCTAATTGGTTAACGGTATAAACATAGAGTAGAGTAGGAATAAGCGCTAAAATAATTAGTAAAAATGCGCCAAAGTATTTACCTAGTACAATTTGTAAATGTGAAATAGGTTTGGTTAACAAAAGCTCTAAAGTTCCTTGTTTTTTCTCATCGCTAAAACTTCGCATAGTAACCGCCGGAATAAGAAAAATTAAAATCCATGGTGCTAATAAAAAGAATGATGATAAATCTGCAAAACCGTAATCTAACACATTAAATTCGCCTTTAAACAGCCATAAAAACAAGCCGTTTAGTAATAGAAAAATGGCTATTACCAAATAACCAATTGGAGAAGCGAAAAATGAGTTTATTTCTTTTTTTAAAAGTGCGAACATTATTTACTTTATGTTATAATTTGGGTAACCTTTTAGATTACGCTTAATTTTCTAATCATTAGAGAGAGCAATTTAGGAAAAAATCGTTTGGTGTAAACACCAAGTTTTTCCTTAAAACCAGCAATATAAACTTCTTGTTTTTTATTATAAATAGCTTTAGCCATTACTTTTGCAAATTGCTCTGGTTTTATACCATTTTTAGTGGCTTTATCCATGGTATTTTGAGCAGTACCATTTCCTGTTAATGCATTTATAGAAACATTAGTTTTAACAAATCCTGGACAAATTAGTGTAACCTTAATATTATCATTAAACACTTCTGCTCTTAAACTATCAAAAAAGCCATGTAACGCATGTTTACTTGCTGCATAACTAGAGCGAAAAGGAGTACCAATTTTACCAACAATACTTGTAGTTACTACAAACTGTCCTGCTTGTCTTACAATAAAATGTGGTAATAAAGCTTTAGTAAGTGCAACTGTGCCTAAATAGTTAATATTTAAAATGCGTTTATCAACTTCAAAAGCTGTGTTTTTAGCTAGTGATCTTTGGCTTATTCCTCCATTGTTAACCAAAATATCTATATGACCAAAACTAGTAATTGCAGCTTCTGTTTTTTGCTTAAAAGTTACTGTGTTTTCTAAGTCTAGCGGTATTATTTTAACTAAGTCTGGATTTTTGCATTGCGCTTTAACAAGTTTTAAATCGTTTTCGTTTCTTGAAGATAAAATAAGTTTGGCATTATATTGAGATAAGACCATAGCAAGGTGTTTTCCAATACCAGAAGATGCTCCTGTAATCCAAATAATTTTATCTTTAAAAGTCATTCAATTACTTTAAACTGGTTAATTTATCTACACTCCAGGCTTCGGGTTTAGCATTAAACATTGGTTTTGTTTGCGCCCAAACGCCTTTAAATAATTTAGAGTGGCGATAGTTGTTTAAATCGGTTTCTGTATTCCAATAAGAATACGTAAAAAAAATATTTGTATTGTGTTTGTCTCTATAAAGTTCTAAAAACTGGCAACCTTCAAAATTGCGAATTTTCTGTTTTACAGTTTCAAAATTACTTAGAAATTGTTCTATATGTTCTTCAGCAAAACTCATTTTTACAATTCTTACAAACATTATATAATTTTTATTTTTAAAGTTTAAAAGGCTCTATTCTCTTTAAAGAAATTTATTGTTACAGTATCTCTAAGTTTTAATCCCATTAAAGAACTTGCTCCACCAACATTACCAGTGTTACCTTTGTAGATAGCAATTTCTAAATAATTTGAGGAGTTGAAAACTACTAAACCACGACCTTCATCGTTTCTTAATTCTTCAGGTGTATTAAAATTTACAATATCACTGTATTTTGTATGTATTTTTTTAAACTTATGGTTTCTTGCAGAGATTTCGTAGGTTCTACTTTTACAAAGTGTATCAAAAAACGATTTTTTAATATTGGTAACTACATTACCGTAATTATCAATATAAATAATACTACCAATTATTTGCGTTTTTTCTTCATTAACGTAAGGTTCTAAGTTTTTTATAGGTTTTATTTTATCTATACTTTTACCTATAACGCCTAATGTGCCACCACGAGCAATATGGCAAGCCACTTTTACAAAAACATCTAATACAGGGAAACTGGTTTCTATTTTATCGTGAATATTAATTTCTACAATTTGCTTAGGTGAAATTTCGGCGCAAATCATACTCATAATACCATTGTTTGCACAAACAAAATAATGTCCATTTAATTCTATGGCAATATGTTTGTTCTCTTGGTTGATTTCAGAGTCTATTCCAATAATATGTATGGTTCCTTCGGGAAAACTACTATATGCATTTTGAATTACATAAGCAGCCTCAGGTATATTAAAAGGAGAAATAGAATGAGAGATATCAACAATCCTTACATCGGGCATTTCAGTATAAATAGCGCCTTTTATCGCACCAGCAAAGTGATCTTTCTCACCAAAGTCTGTAGTTAATGTGATAATTGCCATTTAGTAATTGTTGATATTTATTTTGATTAAAGTGAATAAAAGTTGTGTAACTTCCTTAAGTTTATAAAACAAAACAAAACTAAGAAATTAGAATAGAAATTCTTAATTAAATCTATGCGCTTTTGAACGAAATAATTATTCAACTTGAAGAAATCAATCCAAAAGAATTTTTTGGAGCTGGAAACGAAAACATTAAGCTTTTAAAAAAGCACTTTCCAAAATTAAAAATTGTTGCCAGAGGTAACGAAATTAAAGCTTACGGTGAAGAAGATCTTTTAGAAGAGTTTGATAGAAGGCTCACCATGTTATTTAAACATTTTGCTAAATATAATAAGCTTGATGAAAATGCTATAGAACGTGTATTAACTAGCCAAAGTAGTGATGATTATACTACAAGTGCTAAAAGTGGTGAAACTATTGTACATGGCGTTAATGGTAAATTAATAAAAGCACAAACAGCAAACCAACGTAAATTAGTAGAGTTAATGCGTAAAAATGATATGGTTTTTGCCATTGGTCCTGCGGGAACTGGAAAAACCTATACAGGTGTTGCTTTAGCTGTACAAGCTTTAAAAAACAAAGAAGTAAAACGTATTATATTAACACGTCCGGCAGTAGAAGCAGGAGAGAATTTAGGTTTTTTACCAGGAGATTTAAAAGAAAAATTAGATCCTTATATGCAGCCTTTATACGATGCGTTACGCGATATGATTGCTCCCGAAAAACTTGCACAATATATAGAAAATGGTACTATACAAATTGCACCTTTAGCTTTTATGCGTGGTAGAACATTAGATAATGCATTTGTAATTTTAGACGAAGGTCAAAATACCACACACGCACAAATGAAAATGTTTTTAACACGTATGGGAAAAAACGCAAAGTTTTTACTAACAGGAGATCCAGGACAAATAGATTTACCACGCCGTACAATTTCTGGGTTAAAAGAAGCACTATTAGTACTAAAAGATATTGATGGTATTGGTATGGTTTTTCTGGATGATAAAGATGTTATTAGACATAAACTGGTTAAAAAAGTTATTGCAGCCTATAAAAAAATTGAAAATATTGATGCTTAAACTATAAGCGATATTAGTAAGTAATTTATAATTTTGTCAATTATACAAACAACACAACTAAAACCAACTATAAAAAAGTGGCGAAAAGCAATACAATTACAGATACAAATTACAATTTTCCAGGACAAAAAAACGTGTATAAAGGAAAAGTAAGAGCAGTTTATAATATAAATGATGAAGAATTAGTAATGATTGCAACCGATAGGCTTAGTGCTTTTGATGTTGTGATGCCTAAAGGAATTCCTTACAAAGGACAAATTCTTAATCAAATTGCTACAAGCATGATGAAAGCCACAGAAGATTTGGTGCCAAATTGGTTAACAGCAACACCAGATCCAAATGTAGCAGTAGGTCATTTATGTGAGCCTTTTAAAGTAGAAATGGTTATTCGTGGTTACCTTTCTGGTCATGCAGCACGTGAATATAAAGCAGGAAAACGTATGCTTTGCGGTGTACCCATGCCAGATGGTATGAAGGAAAATGATAAATTTCCAGAGCCTATTATTACTCCTGCAACTAAAGCAGAAATGGGAGATCATGACGAAGATATATCGAGAGAAGATATACTTAAAAAAGGCATAGTCTCTAAAGAAGATTATGTTATTTTAGAAGATTATACGCGTAAATTATTTCAACGAGGAACTGAAATAGCAGCTTCTAGAGGTTTAATTTTAGTAGATACCAAGTACGAATTTGGAAAAACTAAAGAAGGAAAAATTGTTTTAATAGACGAAATACATACACCAGATTCTTCACGTTATTTTTATACTGAAGGTTATCAAGAACGTCAAGATAATAACGAAACCCAAAAACAATTGTCTAAAGAGTTTGTAAGACAATGGTTAATTTCAAATAATTTTCAAGGTTTAGAAGGACAAACTGTACCAGAAATGAGTGATGAATATATTGAAACAGTTTCTGAACGTTATATAGAATTATACGAAAACATTATGGGAGAACCTTTTATAAAAGCCGATGTGTCTAACATACAAGAGCGTATTGAAACTAATGTTTTAGCGTATTTAAAATAGAAACTTATAATTACACACACAAAAAAGGGCTTGCATTTGCAAGCTCTTTTTTTTTACAAATTTAGGATTTATTAATTAAAAGAAATGTTACTATTTTCTAAAGCTAATAATGCTTTGTAGGGATCACCTTTTAAATCTAATAATTTAGCAAACGCAGGTTCCGTTTTGAAGCCTTTTAATTTTAATGTAATAATATCTTTTTTAAACTGAAGTCCTTTTTCTTTTAAAATTTTATTTTCAAGAAGCATGTGTCTATATGCATTTTGATTTTTAGTAGGAATGTCTTGGCCAAAAATTTCATATAGAAAATTTTCCGTTTTAAAAGTCGCAATGGTAGATGGTATAGTGTTTTGAATGGTTTGGTAAATATTAAAATCTTTATACCCTGAAAACTTCTGTTTTAAAAATGTTGAAAAATCATCGTGATTTTTGCATTCGCAAATTATATCTAAATCACTTTCTGGTATATCAATACCAATAGGAATTGTACCTGTTAATATTGGATTAAAAGGAGCTAACAACTCTAGTACCTTATTACTTTTTAAGTCTAGATACGCTTCTTTTTGTTTCTTATTTCCATTTTTTAAATATTTAATAGTGGTAAAATTTTCAATCAAAATTGTAATTTTCAGTTGGTTAAAAAACAAGTTTAAAATTAATTCTTTTTAATTAGAAATAAATACTTACTCATAAGTTATTAAAACCTCTACCACCTTTTGTAAATCACTTTCATTAATTTCAGTTTTTGGCGCTAAAGGAAACGTTTGTTGTCCAGGTCTGCTTATAAAAGCAGCACGCCAGCCAGCCCAAAGCGCACCAGCAACATCCCAACCATGTGCAGCAATAAGCATACAATCTTCTGGTTTTACGCTCATTTTATTAGCAGCCCAATTATAAACATCTGTAAAAGGTTTAAATTTTCCAACCGACTCTATACTTAATAAATTGTCAAAATATTGGGTTAAACCTGCATTTTCAATTTTAGTTTTTAAACTTTCATTGTTAGAATTGGTTAAAGCCACAAGTGTAAAACCTTCGTTTTTTAAATTATTTAAAGCATTTTTTACTTCAGGATGTGGTGGCAAATTTTGTAAACCTTTAAGCACAATATTTCTTGCTTTTTCTTCAGAAATAAAAACATTATTGTTTGCAGCAACCATTTGTAAAGCTGCAGCACCAATGTGTCCAAAAGGTTTATATTGTTTACTTGCAGAAACTACTAATGAATATTGTAAAAGTGTAGTAAACCATAAAGACAACAAATGGTCTTGATTATTTAAAACGGCTTTAACTTCCTTTTTTAATGGCTTTAAATCTAAAAGTGTTTCGTTTACATCAAAGAATACTACTTTAGGTTTTATAAAATTTATAGTTTTAATAGTAGTACTCATGCGTTTAAAATTTTACTTAAAATTTATAATTATTTTTTTGCTAAAGCAATTTTGTTAACGGTAAACTCCATATTAGAAATATCTTCACCAGCTTCATTAATTCTAGCATTGGTAAAGTATAAATAGCCATTATAAATGCTAAATGTATCTGGCCATTTTATAACATCACCTTCAACTAAAGTATGTATGCTACCATCTGGTTTACGGTACATAATTTTACTGTTTTCTAAATCACCAAAATATAGGTTGCCGTTTTCATCCATTATCATACCGTCTGGTGCAGCTGTTTTAGTTTCAAATGTTACTGCATTTTCAATGGCTTCAGTGTTATTTTGAGTTAAAGCTTCAGTAGATATACTGTGTAAATTATAACCTGTAAGTGCGTGATAATATAATTTATCATTTTTAGTGTCTAAAGCAATTCCATCGGAGTGTATTTGCTTTTCAAATTTGTTAGTTCCAAAGGTTAAAAACTCAGCATCAGCTTCAGTTGAAGGATGATTATCTAAAACACGTGTAAATTTTTCAGATTTTAAATCTAAAATTACTAATCCAGAATTTCCAGAATCTGTAAAGTATATTTTGTTATTCTTTTTATCTAAACGTAAATCATTTATATATGAATTTGGATGATATGCACCTTCATTTAAAATATATGTGTGCTCTAAATTTTTAGTATTTATATTAAATACAAAAACTCTTGGAGCATCTAAAACCTCTTGAAACAATGCGCTTCTAGTATCTAAAATGTAAATTAAATCATTATATACAACTACAGATTGTACACCAACAAATTTATCAGTTTCTACTTGGTCTCCAATTTCCCACGAGTTCCATGCTTTGTTGGGAAAAGGTAAAACAGTGTCGTTTTTTACTTCTACTACAGCATTATTTACACCTTTTCGCCATCTTGGAAAATTCACAAAAATGCGTCCGTCGTTACTAACAGAAATACCGGTAACTTGTTGACCTTTAAACGCCGTTATTTGGGTAACTTTTGGTGTTTTGGTTTGCTCTGTAACAGGAATAGATTCTGTATTATTTTCTTGTTTTTCTTTACATGAAATAAATAAAATAGAAAGAAATAAAATATAGTGTAACGGTTTCATTTTTAAGTATTAAGATTGAAATTATATAGTTTTAAATATACCAATTTAGTATAAATGGGTTATGCTATTTATGCTTAATTTGTTGTTAATTCTGAAAGTACTTGTTTAAAAGTATCTACAGGTTGTGCACCAGTTACGGCACTTTTACGATTAAAAACTATGGTTGGTACAGAGTTAACTCCCATGTTTTTCCAGAAGTCTTGCTTGTTTCTAACCTCTATTCGTGCGTTATCACTATCTAACTTTGCTAAAGCTTCTTCTGCATTTAAACCAACTTCTAAAAGAGCTTCTTTTAAAACCTCTCTTTTAGATACATCTTTTCTATCACTAAAAAAAGCCTTAGTTAAGGTCATTTTTAACTCGGTTTGTTTGCCAAAATCTTTTGCATATTCTAATAAAATATGTGCATCAAAAGTATTTGCCATTCGCATATCGTCATAATAATCAAATTTAAAACCTAGTGCTTCACCAGCTTCTGTCATGTGTTTTTGCGATGCTCTTTGTTGTTCTAGAGTAGAGCCATATTTCTCGGTTATATGCTCTATAACATTTTGACCTTCTGCCGGCATGTTTGGGTTTAACTCAAAAGGTTGCCACTCTATTTCTATTTTATCTTCAATACCTAATTCTTGTATTGCTTTTTCTAAACGTTTGTAACCAATGGTACACCAAGGACACACAACATCTGATACGATATCTATTTTTAATTTATCTGCCATTATCTTAATTTTATGTATTACTTAAAATAGTAAACCTTCTGTAAAATTTAGAAGGTTTACTATTATTAAATGAATTTAAGGGATTATTATTTTTTTGACCAAGCAAATTTTTCGAAAGCCTCATCTACAGGTGTATTTGCTATATGGTTAGTATAGTTACTAATTGTTTTTTGAGACAAACCTAAAATGATATCTAAAATATGCTTTTCCTCATATCCAGCGGCATAAAATGCATCTAAATCTGCTTGAGATACATTACCACGATTTCTTACAATAGATAATGTCATTGTACGTAATGCTTCTAATTTTTCATTATCTAATGGTGTTTCGTTACGTAAAGACTCAGTTATATTTTCATCTACTTTCATCATGTTTGCAATTCCTGTATGTGCAGGAACACAGTAATGGCATGCGTGCTCAACATTTATTGCTTGCCAAACTACAGTTAATTCTTCTTCGTTAAATGAAGATTGTGTAAATAATTCGTGTAAAGTTTGATAAGCTTCAAATATTTGAGGCGACGCTGCTAATACACCGTGTAAACCAGGAACCATACCGTAAGCTTTTTTAGATTTTTCTAGTAATGGTTTACTAGCTTCTGGTGCAGTTTCGATGTTGTGAATTTTTAATGTTGTCATAATTTTTCTTTTTTATTTGTTGATATGTTAATATTATCTAAACGTTCGTTTAGTTATTGTTTAAAAAAAATGATTTATAAATTTTTAAAAATCATTTCAATGTAATCTTCAATTTCTTTTTTTGTATTTACTCTAGATGCAGCAGCTAAACCATGTTTTGCTAATAATAAATAATTAGCCTGTTTTAATATTGTAGCTTCATCTTTATTAGAATCAATTTTTAATTTTTCAATTATAATTTCTTTTAAATTATTCATGAAATCATTCATTTGATTCTTAATTATCTCGTCTTCATTATTAGAAAACTCATTATAGGTATTAGTTACAAAACATCCATTTTTATTGCCGCTTTTTAAGTTTGAATTAATAGAATCATAAAAAAAATCTTTAATATCCTCAACGCCTTTGGTTCCTTTTTTTAGTTTATTTAAAGTAATATTAACTCTAGATTTATAAAGTTTTAAACTTTCTAAAAACAAACCATGTTTGTTACCAAAACTAGAATATATAGAAAACTTATTAATGCCCATTTCTTTTTCAAGCATTAACATAGAAGTTGTTTCGTACCCTTTTTTCCAAAAAAGATTCATTGCTTTTTCTACAACTTCAGCTTCGTTATATTGTTTTTTTCTAGCCATTTATTATTTCCGCGAAAGCGATAATATTTAATTACTCAACAAAACTAACCAATTGTTTAGAAACAAAAAAGGGATTAACAAATATTTGGGTTTTTAGACTGTAAATGCATTAAAATAATACTAAGTAATGTATAGATTATAGCTATATTTAAGGTTTTAAAATATAATTGTAGATGTACAAGATTATTAATGATTTTATTGCAGATTTTGCTTCATTTGTTTGGGGTTTACCATTATTGGTTTTACTAATTGGTGGTGGATTGTATTTACTTATTTTATCTAAGTTTTTACCATTTAGATATTTAGGTCACGCTATACAAGTGCTTCGTGGTAAATATGATAATAAAGAAGATGAAGGAGAAATCACCCATTTTCAAGCATTAACCACTGCTTTATCGTCTACTATTGGTATGGGCAATATTGCTGGAGTAGCTGTTGCTATTTCAATTGGTGGTCCAGGTGCTGTTTTCTGGATGTGGGTTAGTGCCATTGTTGGTATGTCTACAAAGTTTTTTACCTCAAGTTTAGCTATAATGTACAGAGGTAAAGATAGCGCAGGAAAAACTCAAGGCGGACCAATGTATTTTATTATGGAAGGTTTAGGTAAGCATTGGAAACCTTTAGCCATTTTATTTAGTTTTTGTGGTTTAATAGGTGCTTTACCTGTTTTTAACGTTAATCAATTAACACAGGCCATTAATGATATTGTTTTAAAACCTAATGGATTTACCGTAGATTTTAGTTCTAATCTAATTATTGGTTTAGTATTAGTAACCATTACATCTATTGTTATTTTAGGTGGTTTAAACCGAATAAGTAAAGTAGCATCTAAGTTAGTACCAAGTATGGTTTTATTATATTTTGTACTTATTCTAATTGTTTTATTTGTTAATGCTGAAGTTGTACCACATTATTTTAAACTTATTTTTACTGATGCTTTTGCTGCAGAAAATTATAAAGGTGATGCCTTTTTAGGTGGTTTATTGGGTGGACTAATTGTTTTAGGAATTCGTCGTGGTGCATTCTCTAACGAAGCAGGTATTGGTACTGCGCCTTTAGCACATGGTGCAGCAAAAACTAACGAACCTATTCGCGAAGGTTTAGTAGCCATGTTAGGTCCTGCAATAGACACTTTAATTGTGTGTACACTTACAGCTTTAGCAATTTTAGTAACAGGTGTTTGGCAAACTACCGAAGCTAATGGTGTTAGTTTAACAGCTAATGCATTTGGTGCTGCAATGCCAACGTTTGGTAAATATTTATTATTGTTATGTATTGTGGTCTTTAGTGTGTCTTCATTATTTTCTTATGCTTATTATGGCGGTAAATGTTTGTCTTTTTTAATAGGAGATAAGTACAAACATTATTACAACTACTTCTACATATTAAGTATTATTTTAGGAGCAACAACATCGTTGGCTTTAATGATAAATCTTATTGATGGTGTTTTTGCTTTAATGGCAATACCAACAATGACAGCGACATTAATATTAGCACCAAGGGTTATAAAAGAAGCAAAAGCGTATTTTAAAAGAATGAAAAATAACGCTATTGAATAGAATTTTTAAATTGCTGTGGTGTCATTAATTCCATTTTTTTAAACTGCCTATTAAAGTAACTTGTGTTATTAAAACCAGATTTAAAAGCAATTTCAGACATTCTAAAATCTTTAGATTCCTTAATTAGTTTTTTTGAAAACTTTATCTTTTCAGAGTTTATATAGTCTATAGGTGAAATACCTAACGTATTTTTAAATTGCTTATGAAAATGAGAAGTACTCATGTATGCTTTCTTAGCTAAAATATCCACACTAATATCTTTATTTGTTAAATTCTCTTTAATATACTTAATAACGGTTCCAATTCTGGTGTCATTAAACACTTGATGAGGATCGTTTATTATTAATGATTTTGCCTTTGTTTGCAGTAATCTTACAATTAATTCTTGTATCATTAAATCTAATAATACGTCTTTAGATTTATTGTTGTTAGTAAAAGTGTAGGTTAATCTTTCAATTAAATGGTTTACATCTGTATTATTAATTAAATGTGAAGCTGTTTCATCTAAATTCCAAGTATTATTTTCATTTTCAATAGCAACTTGCTGATTAAATTTTTCAACAACTTCATTAATTTTAAAGGCATCAATGCCTAAAGCCAAACATTGTGTTGGCTTTTCTTTCGTTGCTAATGGAAAATCTATAACCATTTCTTTTTTCGTTGGCATTACTACAGATTCACCAGGAAAAAAATCGAAAGCTTCAAAACCATCAATATGCATTACTTTTTTACCTGTAAGCATACTTGCTATAATAGGAAAATTAAAAGTTAAAGATACTTTTTCTGCAAAAGCATGAGTTTCGTAAATATTTAGTTCTGCATAATCAGCATTATAGGTTGTTCTGTTTTCCACTAAAGTGGTCAGTTTTCTATTTCTTTTATGTCTTTTAAGCAAAGGCTCCATACTCAATATTACAAAAAATTATAGAACAATTCTATTAATAATAGATATGTTCAAAACAATGATAAGATTGTTCAATAAAATTAGAATTTGATAAAATAACTTTATCAAAAATAAATATAATACATTTTTTGAGTGTTTAAAATATATAATTAATAAATAAATAATAAAAAGTATGAGTTATTCAAAACCAAAGTTTAAAGAGAAATATGGCAATTTTATTAATGGAAAATTTGTAGATCCAATAGGTGGTCAATATTTTGAAAATACCTCTCCAATAGATAATAGTTTAATAGCAAAATACCCAAGGTCACAAAAAGAAGATGTTGAGCTAGCATTAGATGCAGCAAATAAAGCCAAAGAAGCTTGGGGAAATACATCTGCTACAGAACGTTCTAATTTGCTAAATAAAGTAGCAGATATTATTGAAGAAAACCTTGAAGAATTTGCATTAGTAGAAACCTGCGATAATGGAAAACCTATTCGTGAAACCCTAAATGCAGATATTCCATTAGCTATAGACCATTGGCGTTATTTTGCTGCTTGTATACGTTCTGAAGAAGGTAGCGCAACAGAGCTAGACCAGCATACATTGTCTATGAATATTAAAGAACCATTAGGTGTTGTTGGACAAATAATTCCGTGGAACTTTCCACTTTTAATGTTATCGTGGAAACTGCCTCCAGCTTTAGTAACAGGAAATTGTGTTGTGTTAAAGCCAGCTGAGCAAACACCATCATCTGCAACCTTATTAATGGAAAAAATAGCCAATGTATTTCCTCCAGGTGTAATAAATATTGTACACGGTTTTGGGCCAGAAGCAGGTAAACCATTGGCCTCAAGTCCTAAAGTAGATAAAGTTGCATTTACAGGCGAAACAACTACAGGACAACTAATAATGCAATACGCCTCTAAAAACTTAAATCCTGTTACAATGGAGTTAGGTGGTAAATCGCCTAATGTGTTCTTTAATTCTGTAATGGATCATGATGATGAATATTTGGATAAAGCTATTGAAGGCGCAGTTTTATTTGCTTTTAATCAAGGCGAAGTATGTACATGTCCTTCCCGAATTTTAGTACAAGAAGATATTTATGATGCTTTTATGGAGCGAGTAATTAAACGTACAAATGCAATTATACAAGACAATCCATACGATGTAAATACAATGGTAGGAGCTCAAGCATCTAATGATCAATACGAAAAAATACAGTCTTATTTTAAAATAGGTAAAGATGAAGGCGCAAAAGTTTTAACGGGTGGCGCTGCTAAAAAACTAGAAGGTGATTTAGCTAATGGCTTTTATATTCAACCAACCATTTTAGAAGGACATAATAAAATGAGAGTTTTTCAAGAAGAAATTTTTGGACCAGTTGCTTGCGTAACAAAATTTAAAGATGAAGCTGAAGCAATAGAGATTGCTAACGATACGCTTTACGGTTTGGGAGCAGGCGTTTGGACGCGTGATGCACATCAATTATACCAAATACCAAGAGCGATTAAAGCTGGTAGAGTTTGGGTAAATTGTTACCATGCATACCCAGCGCATGCACCATTTGGAGGTTATAAAAAATCTGGATTTGGTAGAGAAAACCATGTGATGATGCTTAATTATTACCGTCAAACTAAAAACATGCTAATCTCTTACGATAAAAATAAATTAGGTTTCTTTTAATAGCGACGAACTTAAAAGCATTAAAGGCTGAGTTTTTTAATAATTCAGCCTTTTTTTAATAACTTTAAAATATGAAAAGAGTAGAAATTACAGAAGAAGCTTCCAAAGTATTAGAACAATTAAAACAGAAACACGACACATTAATATTTCATCAAAGCGGTGGGTGTTGTGATGGTTCAGCACCTATGATTCTTGAAAAAGAAGATATGTATTTAGATGAAAGTGATATACTTTTAGGAACCTTAAATGATGTTAATTTTTATATGAGTCAAGATCAATTTGAATATTGGAAACATACACATTTAACAGTAGATGTAACTGAAGGTCGAGGCGCAAGTTTTTCGTTAGAAATCCCTTTGGGACTTCGTTTTTTAATTAAATCTAGGCTATTAACACCAGAAGAAGAAGCATTTTTTAATGCCAGTTAGAAAACTTAAATTGCTAAAGCTAATAATTAATAAAATATGAGTAATTACCACATAAAACACTTAGAAGAATACTACCAGGTATATCGAAAATCAGTTAGAGAACCAGAAAACTTTTGGGAAGAAATCGCCGAAGAGCATTTTCTATGGCGAAAAAAATGGGATAATGTTTTAAGTTGGGACTTTACTAAACCAGAGGTAAAATGGTTTGAAGGAGCAAAGTTAAATATTACCGAAAACTGTATAGACAGACACCTTGCAACAAGAGGAGATAAAACAGCCATAATATTTGAACCTAATAACCCTAAAGAAGCAGCGGTACACATATCTTATAAAGCGCTTTACCATCGTGTAAATAAATTTGCAAATGTTTTAAAAAGTCAAGGTGTACAAAAAGGCGATCGTGTGTGTATTTATTTACCAATGATACCAGAATTAGCAGTTTCAGTTTTGGCTTGTGCAAGAATAGGAGCAATACACTCTGTGGTTTTTGCAGGATTTTCAGCTTCAGCATTAGCAACGCGAATAAATAATAGTGATTGTAAGCTTGTTATTACAAGTGATGGTTCTTATCGTGGTGCAAAAACTATAGATTTAAAAGGGATTGTGGACGATGCTTTAAATGAATGTGAAAATGTTTCTACAGTATTAGTTGCAAAACGTATCGACTCTAACGTAAAAATGAAAGCTGGTCGTGACCAATGGTTACAACCACTTTTAGACGAAGCTTCAAACCAATTAAAAGCTGAAGTAATGGATGCAGAAGATCCATTATTTATTTTATATACATCAGGCTCTACAGGAACACCAAAAGGTATGGTACATACTACTGCTGGTTATATGGTATATGCTGCTTATACATTTAAAAATGTATTTCAATATCGTGAAAAAGATGTGTATTGGTGTACGGCAGATATAGGATGGATTACTGGACACAGTTATATTATTTATGGACCATTATGTAATGGCGCTACTACTATAATGTTTGAAGGTGTACCAAGTTATCCAGATTTTGGTCGTTTTTGGGAGATTATAGAAAAGCATAAAGTGAATCAGTTTTATACAGCACCAACGGCTATTCGTGCATTAGCAAAAGAAGGTGTAGAACATTTAGAAAAATACGATTTATCTTCAATAAAAGTATTAGGTACAGTTGGAGAACCTATTAATGAAGAAGCTTGGCATTGGTATGATGATAATGTAGGTAAACGTAAATCTCCAATTGTAGACACGTGGTGGCAAACCGAAACTGGAGGCATTATGATTACGCCAATAGCTTATGCAACACCAACAAAACCAACTTATGCAACATTACCATTTATTGGTATTCAACCAGCATTAATGGATGAGCACGGTAAAGAAATAAAAGGTAATCAAGTTGATGGTCGTTTATGTATAAAATATCCGTGGCCAAGTATGGCTAGAACCATTTGGGGAAACCACCAGCGTTATAAGGATACTTATTTTTCGGCTTTTGAAAACAAATACTTTACAGGCGATGGTGCATTACGTGACGAAGTTGGATATTATAGAATTACTGGTAGAGTAGACGATGTAATAATTGTATCTGGTCACAATTTAGGTACTGCACCAATTGAAGATGCCATAAATGAGCATCCAGCTGTTGCCGAAAGTGCAATAGTAGGTTTTCCACATGATATTAAAGGAAGTGCATTGTACGGTTATGTAACTTTAAAAGAAACTGGAGAAAGTAGAGATCAAAATAATTTACGTAAAGAAATTAACCAGTTAATTACAGATCAAATTGGACCTATTGCTAAATTAGATAAAATTCAGTTTACTAATGGATTACCAAAAACCCGAAGCGGAAAAATTATGCGTCGTATTTTGCGTAAAATAGCTAGTAATGAATCAAATAATTTAGGAGATATTAGTACCTTATTAAATCCAGAATGTGTTCAAGAAATTATAGATAATGTGTTGTAGTGTAACATTTTAAATAAATCTGCGTCTAAATTGTATTGTTAGTTTAAATATAAAGTCATGAGGAAAATAGTATTATTTGTTAGTCTTTTTATATTAAGTTTTGTTGGTTTTTCTCAGCAAGACAATATACCAAAAGAGGTAAAAGAAAATATTCAATCTAGGATTGATAATCAAATTAATGCTAGTATTGTTGTTGGCTTTATTAATGGTGATAATGTAACATATTATAGTTTTGGAAAAACAGCAATAGAAAATGGAAAAGAAGTAGATGAAAATACAGTTTTCGAAATTGGTTCTATTTCTAAAACCTTCACCACAACACTTTTAGCTTTAAAAGTGAATAGTGGAGAAATGAATTTAAACGATCCTGTTTCAAAATATTTACCTAAAACAGTAAACATTCCAACACGAAACGGACAAGAGATTACTTTAAAGCATTTGGCAACACATACATCTGCATTGCCAAGAATGCCAGATAATTTTTCACCTTCAAATCCTTTAAACCCATTTGCAGATTATACTAAAGAGCAGTTATATACTTTTTTATCTAAGCACACTTTAACTAGAGATATTGGTTCACTTTACGAATATTCCAATCTAGGAATGGGTTTACTTGGGCATGTTTTAGAGTTGCAAAGCGGAAAATCTTACGAGAAATTAGTGATAGAACATATAGCAAATCCTTTACAAATGAATGACACCAGATTAGCATTTACACCAGCAATGAAAAACAGATTAGCTAAAGGTCATTCTGGACTAACTGAAACATCAAACTGGGATATTATTACTCTTGGTGGAGCAGGAGGAATTCGTTCTACAGCTAGCGATATGGTTAAATATTTACAAGCAAATTTAAATAGTGATATTATAGATTCAAAATTACATAATGCAATGGCTTTGGCTCATCAATCTTCATTTAAAAGTGAGGAGCAAAAAACCGAAATGGCATTAGCATGGCATATCGAGAATGGCAAATTTTTAATGCATAATGGTGCTACTGGTGGTTATTGTGCAATGTCTGCAATAGACAAAGGCAGTAAAAAAGGTGTTGTAGTTTTAACCAATACAAACGAAAATGTAGATGCTATTGCAATTAAATTAATGGTGCCATCATACCAATTAAAACCTATAAAACCATCAATAGCTAAACTTATAATTAAAGAAATAGAAACTAACGGTATTGAAAAAGCTTTAGCTTTATATAGGTCTACAAAATCATCAAATCCAAACGCATATAATTTTGATGAAAACCAACTAAATACATTAGGCTATCAACTTATAGAACAAAATAAAAATGATATTGCTTTAGAAATTTTTAAATTAAATGTGGCAGAATTTCCTGAAGCTTCAAATCCTTACGACTCGTTAGCAGAGTTATATTTAAAAATGGGAGAACAAGATTTGGCAATTCAAAATTATAAAAAATCTTTAGAGCTAAATCCTGCAAATACTAATGCAAAAGATGTTTTAAAAAGCTTAAATGTTACTATAGAAGACGTAACCGTAAGTAAAGAGATGTTGCAAAATTATACAGGTAAATACCAATTGGCACCAACCTTTTTTATAACAGTAACCACAAATAATGGACGTCTTTTTTTACAAGCAACAGGTCAGCCTAAATTTGAAATTTTCCCATCAGACTATAATAAATTTTATTTAAAAGTTGTTGAAGCACGTGTAGAGTTTAATATTAATAATAAAGGAAAAGTAGATAGTATGACGCTATATCAAAACGGGCAAATTATGCCAGGAAAAAGAGTTGAATAACTTATTACACTTATTTAAACGCAAAAATATATTAAAGCCATTTCTTAAAATGGCTTTTTTTATATTTGTTAAGTAACTAAATTTTAAAAATGAATGTAGAGCCACTTTTGGTTTATATTAGTGAATATGTAACCTTAACAGAAGATGAAAAAACTTTTTTAAAGAGTCATTTAACTTCAAGGAAATATTTAAAAGGACAGTATATTTTACAGCAAGGAGATGTAAGTAAAACCGAATGTTTTATAATTTCTGGTTGTACAAAAATGTTTTTTGTTGATGATGATGGACAGGAGCATATTATTAATTTTTCAATAAAAAACTGGTGGACATCAGATCTTGGTAGTTTTATTTCTCAAACACCTTCAAACTTTAATGTGCAATGTCTTGAAGATACAGAAATCATTCAATTTCATTTTAATACAATTGAAATGTTATTTGAAAAAATTCCAAAGTTAGAACGGGTTTTTCGAAAAATAATTGAAAAAGCACTTGTAGCTTCACAAAATAGAATTGTTAGAAATTTTAGTATGTCTGCTAAAGAAAGATACTTAGTTTTTAAGCAAAGTTATCCAGAAATAGAACAACGTATTCCACAATATATGGTAGCATCTTATTTGGGTATAACTAAAGAGTTTTTAAGTAAAATTAAAAGTCAAATTTCTTTAGAACATTAAATGTTAATCTAGTTTAACTTTATTTAATAAACCAGTTTATTTTTTGTGTTTTGTTGTTGTTAGATCTTTGCTGTATTAATATTAATACTAAAAAAAATGAAGAAAATTTTAACAGCAATACTAACATTTGCAGCATTTACAACAACAATTATGGCACAAAACAAAACAATTAATACAGCAGAGAGTAAGGTTGTATGGAAAGGTTACAAAATAGCAGGATCTCATGAAGGTACAATTAATTTACAATCGGGTAGTCTAGATTTTAAAGATGAGGTTTTAACTGGAGGAACATTTGTTATGGATATGGCCACTATTAGTACTACAGATTTAAAAGGAGATTATAAAAATCAATTAGATGGGCACTTAAAGTCTGACGATTTTTTTGGTGTAAATAATTATAAAACAGCAAAACTTGTTTTTAATAATGTTAAGGTAACAGGAAAGAACTCTTATAGTGTTACAGGAGATTTAACTATTAAAGATAAAACAAATCCCGTAACAGTAATAATATCTGTTTATGGAAGTAAAGCAACAGCAACGTTAAAAGTAGACAGAACAAAATTTGACGTAAAGTATGGCTCTGCAAGCTTTTTCGATGGTTTAAAAGATAAAGCTATATACGACGAATTTGATTTAGTAGCAGATTTACAATTTTAATTTATATTAATTAATTTTTAAAAGCGTCCTTGAAAAGGGACGTTTTTTTATATAAAAAATGGAAAGGATAGTGTAAAAAATAACGTTATTTGTATGGAATAATTTACAATGGAAAACATTAGAGAGTATATAGAAAAAACGGTAGCAATTTCAGATGAAGATTGGCAACTATTTTCATCAAAGTTAAAGAATAGAGTCTTTAAGAAAAAAAGTACTATTCTAGATGTTGGCGAGACAGAAAACTATATATCTTTTATAGAAAGTGGTATTGCAAGATTTTTAATTCCTAAAGAAGATAAAGATAAAGACATCACTTTTGGTTTCTGTTTTAAAAATGAATTTGTAAGTGCTTACGATTCTTTTTTAACGCAAAAACCTTCATTATATAAGTTACAAGCATTGTCTGATATTTCTATGTGGAGTATTTCGTATAACGATTTGCAAGAGGTTTACGAGAAAAGTTTTGCAGGAAATGTTATTGGTCGCCTATCTTCAGAGCGTTTATTTCTTATAAAATCTAAACGAGAACAATCCCTTTTAAATCACACAGCAGAAGAACGTTACCTTAAATTATTTACAGAACGACCTAACTTAATTAAAGAAATACCTTTAAAGTATGTAGCCTCGTATATTGGCGTTACAGCGCAAGCTTTAAGTAGAATTAGAAAACGTATTTCTTAACTTAGGTTCATTTTAATTAGCCTTAAGTATATAGAACTTTGCAAAATTAAAGCAAAGACTATGACTATTTTAATATTTATAATAATACTGTGGTACACAGGTTTATTTTTTCAAACATTTTTTTTACACCGTTACGCAGCACATCAAACCTTTACTATGTCTAAAATTACAGAGCGTGTTTGCTTTGTATTAACATGGGTTTTTCAAGGAAGTAACTATTTAAGTGCATATGGTTATGGTGTAATGCATAGAATGCATCATGCTTATGCCGATACAGAAAACGATCCACATTCGCCAAAATACGATCCTAATTTATTTTCTATGATGTGGCGAACAAAAAATATTTATCAAGACATAAATAAAAAACGAATTGCGGTTGCAGATAAGTTTACCAAAAACGTACCACAATGGAAACGTTTTGACCAATTTGCAAGCTCACGAGCATCACGCTTAACATGGGCTGCGTTATATATTACTTTTTTTGCACTATTTGCTACGGCATGGTGGCAATGGTTATTATTGCCAGTAGCATTTTTTATGGCGCCAATTCATGGTGTTATAATTAATTGGTTTGCACATATTTATGGTTACACAAATTTTAAAGTAAAAGATACTTCTAAAAACCTATTACCGTTCGATTTTTTAATGATGGGAGAAAGTTACCATAACAATCACCACACACATAGTGGTCGTGCTAATTTTGGAGTAAAGTGGCACGAAATAGATTTTACATACTGTATAATGGTAGTTTTAGATAAGCTTAAAATTATTAAGCTTAAAAAAGCTGCTATTTAAATAAACTAACACAATACAATTTTACTTGTATTTCGGTTAAAACAGATGCATGTTTTACAAGAGCATCAATTTGGTTGTCTTTTAAAGGTGTTAAGTTGGTGCTTACTTTTCTTGCTACCTCTAGTGCTTCGGTAGTATTAATATCTTTTATAATTGAGTTATAATCTATACTCAATTTTAATTTTTGTTTAATTAGTTTCCAGTTTTTACTAGTAATATCATCTTCAGTAATATTGTGGTGGTTTAAAACGTGAGGCATAATAGTGCCTTCTTTAACGCCATCAATAAATTTTTTTATAGAATCTTCAATATTCCAACCAAGCGATTGATAAGCAATTTCGCGCTTGCCAGTTTTGTGGTTTTCATATAAATATTGAACCATTTGCAGGTTTTTAATTCTATTCATAAAAACATCACTCGTTCTTATAAGTAAAGTAAGTGTGTTTTTATAAGTGTTTTTAAAAGGCATTATGTTACCAGCATCGCTAATAATTACAGTATTACAACCATAAGCACTTTTTGTTTGAGTAAGTTTATGTGCGCCTTGATTATCGTAAACGCCACCATCTACTAATCGAGGTTTTACACGATTAAAATCTTCGGGATTACTAAAAAACTGCTTGTCTATTTTTACAGGTGTAAAAACAAATGGTACAGCGGTAGAAGCCGCGACAGCACGAGCTATTGGAAAATTTTTTGCGTTAAAATGAATAGGTTCTGTTTTATCCTCATCATCTGGATAATTATAAACCGAATCGCCCATATAGGCATTAGAAAAAGTAAATAAACGACCAGTTTCTAAATTTGTAGCATTTATACCAAACCGTATATTTGAAGATAAAGCAGACAAGGTTTTTCCTTTAAAAAAAATACGATTGTACATGCGCTCGTTTAATTTACTAATAGGTAACAACTGAAACTGAAATAAAAGCATCATAACTACTACAAAAATTAATAAGCTTAATGCATACCAGTTATGGTTTGTGTAAAGCAAATAGAATACAGCAACCATACTTGCAAAAAAAGCAAAAAGCGTAAGTAAAATACGCCATGATGTTAATACACCTTTTATAACACTTTGTTTTACTCCATTTCTAATTACACGTTCAAAAGTCTCAAAATCGTGCTCGTATAATCCATAAGTAGCACCAGTAATAGAGCCTCCAGAATTAGTAGAAATAACATCAATCTTATCTAAAAGGTTTAATTCTTTTAACTTTTTAAAAGTTCCTAAATGATATATAGTAGCCCGATAACCACCACCAGAAAGACTTAATCCTATTTTTTGTTTGTTTTTCATATATGTTTATGCATGTGTAAATGCATATTGAAATTGAGTAAATTATGAGTAAGCAATGTAACTGTGTATAAAAATACTATTCTATTTGTAAATTAATCTTTAAGAAAGAATGAAATTTGAAATGAGCCAATTTTTACATTAAATGCATTAACCAGTAATTTATTAAATACTTAATTTTAAAGTAAATAAAAAACAAAATATTATGAACGAAGAACAATTTAAAGGAAAGTGGAAACAGATAAAAGGTGATTTTAAACAAAAATATGGTAAAGTCACAGACGATGAATACAAAGAAGCCGAAGGAAATTTAGATAAATTGGCTGGTAAAATTCAAGAGAAATACGGCAAAACCAAGGAAGAAATAAAAGAAGAAATCAACAACTGGTAAGTTAGTTTGATTACATAGCAGCCGCGCTTTTAAATTTATATTTAAAAGCGTTTTTTTTTGAAAAAAACTTTTTCTTAACTTACTATCCTAATATTCTATAAAATGAAAACGAAAGCCATTTATTTGAGTTTATTATTAGTTATTTTATTTAGCTGTAAAACTGAAAATAAGACTCTAAAAACTGAAGTACAAACTAATGATGCTGCACTTTACTTAGAGCCAAAAGAAAGCGATCAATATTTAGGAGGAATAAAAATGATTCCTATTAACACACCAAAAGGAACTTTTAATGTATGGACTAAACGTGTAGGTAACAACCCAACAATGAAAGTTTTACTTTTACATGGAGGACCAGGAATGACACATGAAATTTACGAATGTTTTGATGGCTACTTTCCACAAGAAAATATAGAGTATTATTATTACGACCAATTAGGCTCTTACTATAGTGACCAACCTAAAGACTTGTCACTTTGGGATTTAGACCGTTTTGTAGAAGAAGTAGAACAAGTTCGCATTGCATTAGGTCTAAATAAAGATAATTTTTATCTCTATGGTCAAAGTTGGGGAGGCATTTTAGGAATGCAATATGCTTTAAAATATCAAATAAACTTAAAGGGATTAATAATTTCTAATATGGTTGCATCAATTCCAGAATATCAAAAATATAGTGATGAAGTTTTAGCACCAAAAATGGATCCTGAAGTTTTAAAAGAAATTTTAAAATATGAAAATGCCGAAGATTATACTAACCCAAGATATATGGACCTTATAGTTAATAATTACTATACAGAACACGTAATTAGAATGCCCGTAGATAAATGGCCAGAACCTATAAATAGAGCTTTTAAACATTTAAATCCTGAAGTTTATGTCACCATGCAAGGTCCAAGTGAATTTGGAATAAAAGGAAATGCAACACTAAAAAATTGGGATATAAAAAACAGATTGAAAGAAATTACTGTACCAACATTAACTATAGGTGCAACTCATGATACAATGGACCCAAAACATATGGAGTGGATTAGTACAGAAGTTAAAAATGGTGATTTTTTACTATGTCCAAACGGTAGTCATTTGTCTCAATTCGACGATCAAAAAGTATTTTTTAAAGGATTAATAAACTTTATTAAAAGTGTAGATAATGGTAGCTTTAAAAACACAATTTAGTACGTATAAGTTTTTAGTTTTAAACAGTTTTTGCAACACCATTTATACGCCTAACATAAGCAAATACAAGTACAGTTAATAAACCAAAAACCATAAAGCCAAGAAACAAAGGTAATACCGAAGTTTTTACATAACTACCAATAAAATTAGCAATTGGTACAGCCATAACTGTAGAAACAAAACCATTTATTGCAGCACCAATTCCTGCAATATGTCCTAAAGGTTCCATGGCTAGAGAACGTAAGTTTCCAAATAATAAACCTACAGCAAAAAATTGTACTAATAAAAAGCCTAGCAATACTGCAACAGGCGGATTTATACCTTGCCCAAATAAAATCACATATAGTACAGAAATTACAAAAAAGGCAAATGCAGCCACAGATGCAAGTTTAAAAGATCCAAACCTAACAACCAGTCTACTGTTTAAAAATGTAGATAAACCAACAGAAATAGCTGTGCTTGCAAAAAAGTAAGGGAATAATTCACCTAAGCCATATTGTTCTTGAAAAATTTGTTGAGAGGTACTTAAATAAACCATAAAAGAACCAGTAATAAATCCAGATGCTAAAGTAAAAGCAATTGCAGGCTTAAATTTTAAAAATTCTTTTGTGCCTGTAATAAATATTCTTGGAGAAAATTTAATAGTATTATGTTTAGCTAAGGTTTCTGGTTGGCGTTTCCAAAACCAAAAAATAATTAAAACACCAATTATTAAATTAACATTAAAAATAGCTTTCCAATTAGAGAAATTTAATAAAAACTGACCAAAAGTAGGAGCAATTACAGGAACCAAAATAAAAAACATAACAACTATAGATAGTACTTTTGCCATATAATCGCCACTGTAAGTATCTCTAATCATTGCAATAGATATAGTTCGTGGTGATGATAAGCCAACACCTTGCAGTATGCGTCCTAAAATCATCATTTCAAAACTCTCTGTAGTTACACAAATAAAACTAGCAATAGCAAAAATTACAAAACCAATGTAAACCATTGGTTTTCTCCCAAAACTGTCAGACAATGGACCAAAAACTAATTGACCGCAACCAATACCAAGAAAAATCATGGTAATTAAAAGTTGGTTGTTTTCAGGATTTGTAACTCCTAGACTATTACCAATCTCTGGTAAAGCAGGAAGTAAGGCATCAATAGTTAGAGCAACTAAAGACATTAATGCAGCCATTAATGCTATAAATTCGGTTTTTATTGGCGCTTGTTTTTGCATCATGCAAAAGTAAGGTAATTGTAAGGAGCTTTTCAAACTAAAAAATGAATTAACAAAACATTAATTTTTCAATGTAAAACGTATAATGTTTACAAGCGTATCTTTGCAAGATAAATTGTAGATATGCGATCATATAAAACTTCAGAAAATAAAAATAAAACCAAACCAAAAGTTACAATGGCTCAAGCTTTTAAAACTATAATTTGGCCAAGACGTAAGTTGGTGTTTATTGGTTTAATTTTAATAGTAATAAAAAGTTTATCTGGTTTAATATTACCATGGCAAAGTAAAGTACTGCTTGATGAGGTTGTACCAAGTGGCGATACTAGTAAACTATGGATTTTAATAGCAATTGTAATAGGAGCAATAACAGTACAGGCGGTAACTTCGTTTTTATTAACAAAAATATTAAGTGTTCAAGCACAATACCTAATTAGTGAGTTACGCGCTCAAGTACAAAAAAAGGTATTATCGTTACCCATTAGTTTTTTCGATAATACTAAATCTGGTGCGTTAGTATCTAGAATTATGACAGATGTTGAAGGCGTTAGAAATTTAATAGGTACAGGTTTAGTACAATTAGTTGGTGGTACATTTACCGCTGTTATATCATTAATAATATTAATAAAACTAAATCCATGGATGACGCTTTTTGTGTTTATTCCATTATCAATTTTTGGAGTTATTGCTTTAAAAGCATTTAAATATATAAGACCAATTTTTAGATCAAGAGGAAAAATTAACGCCGAAGTAACAGGACGTTTAACCGAAACCCTAGCAGGTGTTCGTGTTATAAAAGCCTTTAATGCCGAAGAACAAGAAAATTCTGCTTTTGAAAAAGGTGTTGAGCGACTATATAAAAACGTAAAAAAGAGTTTAACAGCAACGGCTTTAATGACGAGTTCTTCAACCTTTTTAATAGGTGTTGCTACTACAGGTATTATGGGCATTGGTGGTTATTATATGATTCAAAATGAAATGACCACAGGTGATTTTCTATTTTTTACTCTAGTTTTAGGCTTCATGATTGCACCAATAATACAAATGAGTAACATAGGAAGTCAATTAACCGAAGCTTTAGCAGGTTTAGATAGAACTGAAGAGCTAATGAATATGGCAGCCGAAGAAGACGATAAAAACCGAACCATAGAATTACAAGAATTTAAAGGCGAAATAGAATTTAGTAACGTCTCGTTTGAATATGAAGATAATAAACCTGTATTGCATAATATAGATTTTAAAGCACCATCAGGATCTGTAATTGCATTAGTAGGAAGTTCTGGTTCAGGAAAATCTACAATAGCAGGATTATCGGCTACATTTTTAAATCCTAAATCTGGAAAAATTACTATAGACGGTAGGGATTTATCTAAAGTAAAATTAAATAGTTTTAGGCAACATTTAGGTGTAGTATTACAAGACGAATTTTTGTTTGAAGGTACTATTAAAGAAAACATTATGTTTCCTAGGCCAAACGCTACAGAAGCTCAATTACAAGCAGCAGTAAAAGCGGCTTATGTAAATGAGTTTACAGACCGTTTTGAAAATGGTTTAGAAACTTTAATAGGAGAAAGAGGCGTAAAGCTTTCTGGAGGACAAAGACAGCGTATAGCCATTGCTAGAGCTATTTTAGCAGATCCTAAAATTATTATTTTAGACGAGGCAACCTCAAATTTAGATACAGAAAGTGAAGCTTTAATTCAAAAAAGTTTAGCACAGTTAACAAAAAACAGAACTACAATTGTTATTGCACATAGATTAAGTACAATTCGCAAAGCAGATCAAATTTTAGTTATTGAAAACGGAAAAATCGCAGAGCGTGGAAATCATGATGAGTTAATAGCATCACAAGGACGTTATTTTGATTTGTATACCTATCAAGCAAAGATTTAGAAACATTATTTTTACTTTAGTTTTACATTTAACATTCACATAAACTTACCTTAATAATTACATATTTTTTAATAAACATTGTGTTAATGTTTAATTGGTTGCTTTACGAAATCAATTTAACAAACCAAAAACACAATGAAAAATTACTTAAAAGTAACCGCAATTGGATTAAGTTTTTTAGCCTTAGCAGCATGTAAAAATGATGATGACAATGCAGCTATAGTAGAGAACTCGAATCCTGTAGAATTAAAAGCACATTCTACAACACCTACTTTATTAAAAGTAAGCCCAGAATTTAGTAACATTAATGTATATCCATTAATGACATCTGAAGATCAATTAGAACAAACACCAAATTTCGTTTACGGTTCTATGGCAGATGGTGCTGGATTAATAAAAAATGATAATGGTACATTTACTTTAATTAATAATATAGAAGCAGATTTTTCTATTGCTAGAATTGAATTAGATGAAACTTTCAAGCCAGTTGCAGGAGAATATATATTAAACGCTACAGCAACAGCTGCAACAGCACAATGTTCAGGTTCTTTAGTAACACAAGAAGAGCACGGTTTTGGACCACTATATTTATCTGGTGGTGAATGGGGTGGAGCAAGTAAAGGTGTTTTTGCAACAGATCCTTTTAGAAGTTCTGGAAACGCATCTTATGCTCAATTATTACCAGCATTAGGACAATGGTCTACAGAAAATGCTGTAGTTATTGGTAAAGATGCTTACCAAGACAAAACTGTTGTTTTTATTGGCGATGACCATTCAGATAACGAAACACCATCAGGACAATTAGGAATGTATGTTGGTAATCGTGGTGATTTATATGGCGGTCAATTATATGCTTTACGTGTAACAGATACAGCAATAGATTTTGAAGTAGATATGCAAGAAGGACAAACGTATAATATAGATTTTGTGCCTTTAGAAGAAACTGAAATTACAATGTTAGATACCGAAGCTAAAACAAAAGGCGCAATGGGCTTTTCTCGTTTAGAAGATATCGATTGGAGAAGAGGTTCTGCAGCAAATAACAGAGAGATTTATTTTTGTGTTACAGGAAGAAAAAAACCAGGATTAGTTGGAAAAGGAACAACCTATGGTCGTATTTATAAAGTTACATTAAATGAAAATGATCCATCTGGAGCTGGAACAATTACTTGTGTATTAGATGGTGATTTAGAAAGTGGTAAAGCAAAAGCTTTCCACAGTCCAGATAACATTTTAGTTACAGAAAATTATGCTTACATTCAAGAAGACCCAAATGGTTATTTTGATAATGCAGATAAAATGCATTACGCACGTTTATACCAATATAATTTAAACGATGGTACATTTAAAACCGTTTTAGAAGCAGATCAAGATTTAGCAGAAACTCAAGGCTATGGTACAACTAGTAGTACTTGGGAATTAACAGGTATGATTGATATCTCTGAAACTGTAGGAATAGATGACACGTTTTTATTAATAACACAAAACCATGGTTGGCAAGGTAACTTTACAGATCCTGCAGCAAATCCATCACCAACAACAGGAGAAGGAAGTATGATTTTTACTATAAACGGTTTAGAAAGATAAAATGTTTTCAATTTATTTAAATTTAAACATAACACGCACTTTAAGTGCGTGTTTGTTTTTAGTTTTACTTTTAGGCTGTAAACAAAAACAAGAAACTTACGAAAGCGATCCTGTTTTAATATTACAATCTAATTACAAGTCTGGTTTACAAACATGTATTAAGCACTTAGAGGCTTTAGAAGTTGCTAAAAATAAAACTCAGGGAATAAAAGCCTATAAATTAGCGCGTTCTGCATTTAAAAGCTTAGAACCTATTTTAGCATTCGTAGATAAGGCTAACTACAAGTTTTTAAATGCACCAAATATTCTAAAAATAGAAGAAGAAGACGCTACAGATATTAAAATAAATAATCCAAAAGGATTTCAAGTGTTAGAAGAAATGCTTTTTGATGATGACGTAGATTTAGAAACAATTAAAACCACTGCAAAAGCAACTAAAAATCGCTTAAATTTAGTACTTAAAAACACAAGTTTAAAGCTTAAAAACCACCATGTAATTTGGTTAATTAGAGATGAAATTGCCCGTGTAGCTTTAACAGGTATTACAGGTTTTGATTCACCTGTTCTTGAAAACTCTTTATTTGAAGCACAAATAGCCTATAAAACAATACAAGATATTCTTAATGTATTTAAAAGTAATTTTAAAAACCAAAACCTAGTAAAAAATTGGAATACAGAAATTGCTGAAACTATAGCGATTTTAAATGCAGATTTTAATACGTTTGATAGGTACAATTTTATTAAAAACCATACAAACAAACAGCTTCGCTTATTAGTAGAAACACAAAACGATTGGAGTGTTAACTTTCCTTTTGAACTGGCTTTTATAAATAATATGACATCTTTGTTTTCTAATGAAACATTTAATTTAAATTATTTTTCAGACAGTAATAAACAAGATCATAAAGTAGTAGAAAAGGCCGCGTTAGGACAACTGCTTTTTAATGATAAAAATTTATCTACTTCCCAAGAGATAAGTTGTGCAACATGCCATGTAAAAGAAAAAGCATTTACAGATGGTTTTAAAACTTTTAAAAAACAAACCAGAAACACACCAACTGTTGCTTATGCGGCACTTCAAAAGAGTTTTTTTTACGATGGTCGTGCGGGAAGTTTAGAAGGTCAAATTGTAAGTGTAATTGATAATAAAGACGAGTTTCATTCAGATTTAAAAACGATTACTAATGCCGTTTTAAAAAATCCTAAATATGTGTCGGCTTTTAATGAGTATTATGGTAAAATTTCCGATAGAGAAATAAGACATGCGATAGCAACTTACATTCGTAGTTTAAATACATTCAATTCTAAATTCGATAGAAATATAAATAACCTAGAACAATCATTAACCAAAAGCGAGATTAACGGATTTAATATTTTTAACGGTAAAGGTAAATGTGCAACCTGCCATTTTGCACCAGTTTTTAATGGTACAGTTCCTCCAAATTTTACCGAGAGTGAAATGGAATTAATTGGTGTGCCAAATTCAACTAAAATGAAACCAAAAGTTAGTCCAGATTTAGGACGTTACAATGTTTTTAATACTAAAGAGCGTAAATTCTTTTTTAAAACACCAACAATTAGAAATATTGAAAAAACTGCACCATACATGCATAATGGCGTTTATAATACTTTAGATGAGGTTGTTGTTTTTTATAATAATGGTGGAGGAAGTGGCTTAGGTTTAGATTTAGAATATCAAACTTTACCTAGCGATAGTTTAAACTTATCTAACTCTGAAATTAAAGACGTTGTAAACTTTATGAAAACGTTAAATGATGAATAGAAAATGTAAATTTTATTGATGTTTTACTAAGTATTTATTCAATTTAAATTAACCTTTTTTAATGATAAAAATAATCTCTTTGTCGAAAAAACAATGGAGTTATATTTAATTGCTTTTGGCGCTTTATTTTCAATAATGAACCCGTTAGGAACCGTACCTGTATTTGTAGGCTTAACGCTTGAACATACTAAAAAAGAACGTGCAGTTACGGCTTTCTGGACTGCTGTAGATGTGCTTGTTATTCTATTACTATCCTTTTTTGCTGGTAAGTATATTTTATCTTTTTTTGGCATAAGTTTAAACGCATTAAAAATTGCTGGAGGTTTAATTATTGCATCATCTGGATTTGCTTTACTTACTGGTAAATTTCGTGAACATAAAGGTATGAAACGCCAAAAAGTACAAGAAGATATACATAGTCGTGAAGCAATAAGCTTAACACCTTTAGCAATACCTATGCTTGCTGGTCCTGGAACTATTTCTTTACTAATTACGTATAATCAAGAGTTTCAATTAACACAAGATATTTGTATAATAGTTGGTGCTTTATTTACTGCAGCGCTAACTATTTATTTGGTATTAAAAAGTGCACATTTTATAGTGAAGTTTTTAGGTGCTTCTGGTATAAATGCCTTATCAAGAATTATAGGTTTTATTGTAATTGCTATTGGTGTAGAATATATTATAGCCTCTGTAGTTTCTGTACTTGGGTTGTAAAAGGTTTAAAAATACGTAATATCTCTTGTTATTATTTTTTTACTATTTGTGTTAGTAAAGCTTTTTTGTAAAGTTATGCAATTACCATTTGCATCCATTTTTAAGCATTGTAATTGTACAGTATTTATAGTATCCTTAGCTTTATTTAAAACAATAATAGTTTCTAAAAGGTTGGTTTTAGCATTGTAATTGTATAATCTGGTATTAAAGTCTGTAAAATTGTCTTCGGTTTTATTTAAAGTTCCATCTGGGTTGTAATAAGCTATATATTCGTTTACTTTATATTGCTTTTGGGTATAACAACTTATACGTTCTCTTTGTTTAGGTTTCCATCTGGTTTTACAGTAATAAGCTTCTTTATTTGGGAATGAGCGTTTGTTAAAAAAAAGTTTCTTTTCTATGGTTTCAATACGTGTATTTTCTGCATTGTAAACTTCAGCATAATTTATGCGTCCGTTATTAGTTAATTGCATTTTGGTAGTTTCAACCAATTTTTTGTTACCATTAGTTTCAAGGTAAGTTGTTTTTGTTATGCTTTTTATAGCGCCTGTAAGTTGCTTTTTGTTTACATATTTTTTTGTAGCACAAGACTGTACCAAAGCGAGTAGAAGTATATATTTTAAAACAGTTTTCAAAATTATAGAATTGCTTGTTTTAAAGATACAAATTTATTTGTTTTCAATATTAAAGTATGAAATATCCTGATGCTTTTTAATTGCTTTTCTAGACAATAAAATAGCTACTATTAAAGAGACTATTGCACCAATCCAAATACCTGGTACAAAATCTATAAATAAGAAAAAGTCGTAAGCACCATGAAATAAAATTGCTAAGCCTAAACCAGCCATATTAAGTATAAATCTATTATTAGAAAACTTTGCTTTACCCATAAAATATCCCATAAGAATACCAAAGGTTGCATGAGCAGGAATGGCAGTAAAAGCTCTTAAAACTGCTGTAGAAATACCACTTTCCATTACGTACATAATATTTTCTGTTGCAGCAAAACCCATTGATACCATTACGGCGTAAACAATACCATCAAAAGGTTCGTTAAACTCTTTATTGCGTTGTGCAAAAAAGAATACAATAAGATATTTACTTAATTCTTCTGTAAAACCAACAACAAAAAAAGCTTGTACAAACTGTTGCCCAATGCTTAAACTATTAGTTAGCGGTAAGACAATATCAAAAACACCATATAAAATTAAAGCTAGTATAACACTAACAATAGCTCCTAAAATAAAAGATAGTATTAAAAGTTTTTTTGGCTCTTTTTCATATTTATCTTTAAAATAAATATAGAATATTACTGCGGCAACAGGAGCAAGTGCATAAAGAATTAAATCCATAAAACGAATGTAGATAAATTATAGCACTTTTTTTATGCTGTTTAAAACAATCTCATAATACGCTTTATTTGATGCTACAAAATGACCATTTGTTTGCGAGTGGTTTAATAGGTTTTGAAAAGTTTCAGTTGAAACTAATTTTAAAGCTTCAACCTCTTCTTTTTGAGGTGTAAGTTTATTTATATCTACTTTTAATTGGGCTATATAAGTATGATGAAATTCATTATCTATAATACCATTATCATATTTTTTAAAGCATTTAAAAGTGCCAATTTTTGTTAAATCATCTTCGCAAATAGATAATCCAATTTCTTCTTCTATTTCTCTAGTAGCTCCTTTTTTTAAAGTTTCTCCTGCATCTATATGTCCTGCAACACTAACATCCCAAAGTAATGGACAAATAGCTTTTGTTGCAGCACGTTGTTGTAATAAAATTTGTCCTGTAGTTGTATAAAACCAAATGTGAACGGTGTTATGGTATAAACCTTTACTATGTATAACGCTTTTTAGAGCAGTTTTTCCTGTTGTTTCTCCTGTATTGGAAACAATGTCTATAAGTTCGTCCATTTAATTGTTATTAATAACAGATTTTATGCAATTAACTAATTTTTTAAAATGTCTTTCTGTATTAAAATAATGGCAAGACAAACGTATGTATTTTCCTCTAAAGGAAACATAAATTTTTTGTTTAGTTAATTTTGTTTTTAAAAGGTCTATGTCTATTGTTTTTGGTAATTCTACACCAAATAAGTGATGCGATCTATAGTGATCATCATCAATAAAACAACCAAGATCTTTTAAAGTGTTTACAGCTTCTTTAGTAATTAGTTTACAATAATTTTGTATGTCTAGTGGCGACCAATTTAATACTTGTTCTAGCGCTTTAATTTGCATGTTTACGTAAATAAAACTTGCATGTTCTCCAGCGCAATATCTATTTGCTAATGGTTTATATTGGTTTTGATATTGTGTTAATTGCGATAAGTTTTCGCTATTTAATCTATTAGACCAATTTTCTTCTATAGGTTCTCCATTATCAAAATAAGCACCAAAATAAGCGTAAGCACAACCATAAGGTCCAAATAACCATTTGTATCCTGCACAAATAACGGCATCTGGATTTATTTCTTTTACCGAAAAAGGCAAAGCACCAATAGATTGGCTACCATCTATAATAAGTAGGCTATTATTCGCTTTTGCTTTTTTACTAATTGCTTTTAAATTAAAAAGTGAACCGTTAGACCAATGTATATTTCCCATAGCAATTACAGCAGTATTACTAGAAATACTATTTAGTATTAAGGTGTTCCAGTCTCTTGCACGGTTTTGTTGTGCTTGAGGCATTGTAACTGTTTTAATTGTTGCATTATTTTGGTCTGCAAGTTTTTGCCAAGCATAATAGTTACTAGGAAATTGCTCACCAATAATTAATATTTCGTCTTCAGGATTTAATGTAATGTTTTTAGTAACAGTTGCTATACCATAAGAAACCGAAGGAATTGTTGCTATACGGTTATAATTATCAACATCAATAACTTTAGCAAACAGTTGTTTTAATTTGGTAACAGGCTCAAAATAATTTGACGTTGGTATAGTAAACGGTCTTGATTTTTGTAAAACAGATTCTAATCCTGCAATTTCACTAGTTTTTAAAGATGGTGATAAGCTTGCTGTATTTAAGTAGCTAACATCTTCTGGAATATCAAATAAATGTTGTTGGTGCATCATGAGATTAAAAGTATAAAAAAAGCCTCTAAAAAAGAGGCTTAAAAATAATTTGTTTTATTAAACGTAACCGTGTTTTTATTTAAAATAAGAAAATGTTTCACCATCTTCAATTTTTAAAAGTGTTTCGTAAATTAATTTAATTACATTTTCTACATCATCTTTATGTACAGTTTCTACTGTAGTATGCATATAGCGTAGCGGTAAAGAGATTAAAGCAGAAGCAACACCACCATTACTGTAAGCAAAAGCATCTGTATCTGTTCCTGTTGCACGAGAACATGCTGCACGCTGAAATGGTATTTTTTTCTCCTCGGCAGTATCTGTAATTAAATCTCTTAATTTTTGTTGTACGGCAGGAGCATAAGCCACTACAGGACCTTTACCATTTTCTACATGGCCTTGTACTTTTTGGTTAATCATTGGAGTAGTAGTATCATGTGTAACATCTGTAACAATAGCTACGTTAGGCTTAATACGATCTGTAATCATTTGTGCGCCACGTAATCCTATTTCTTCTTGTACAGAGTTTGTTATGTATAATCCAAAAGGTAATTCCTTTTTATTTTCTTTTAGTAAACGTGCTACTTCGGCAATCATAAAACCACCCATTCTATTATCTAAAGCACGACATACAAAGTTGTTTTTATTTAAAATGTGAAACTCATCTGGATATGTTATTACACATCCTACATGTACACCAAGTTTTTCTACTTCTTCTTTAGTAGTACAACCACAATCTATAAAAATATTGTCTTGTTTTGGCGCTTCTTCTTTAGACTTGTTTCTGGTGTGTATAGCTGGCCAGCCAAAAACACCTTTTACAATACCATTTTTTGTGTGGATATTTACAATTTTACTAGGTGCAATTTGGTGATCACTACCACCGTTTCTAATAACAGAAATTAATCCATTATCACTTATGTAATTAACATACCACGAAATCTCATCGGCGTGACCTTCAATAACAACTTTATACTTAGCATCTGGATTTATAACACCAACGGCAGTACCGTAAGTATCTGTAATAAATGTATCTACATAAGGTTTTAGGTAATCCATCCATATTTTTTGTCCTTCCCACTCGTAACCTGTTGGAGCTGCGTTATTTAAATATTTTTCTAAAAAGTCCATAGACTTTTTGTTTAGTATGCTTTGTTTTGCCATCTGTTTTTAATTTTGCACTAAAATAACAATATTCGAGTATAATTAATAGTTAGCATAAAGTTAATTAGTAATTTTATGCTACTAATAAATTAAATTTTGGAATGATTTTAGCATTTAAGTAATTATGAAAAAGCGATTTTATTTTATTTTATTTTTTCCGTTGGTTTTTTGGGCACAACAAGATGAAGTGGTTCAAGATTCTACAATGATAGAATATATGATAATTGACGGTGATTCTATTCCGCGTGAAGCGATAGATTTACAAGAAGTCATGATTTTACATAAGCTGAAATTTTCTAGTAAAGAAGATAGACGAACGTATTTAATTTTAAGGCGAAAAACTAAAAAAGTCTATCCGTATGCCAAGTTAGCAGCCGAACGTTTAGAGAGTTTGACTGAAAGATTAGAGTCTTTAGAAAATAAAAGGCAAAAACGACGTTACTCGAGGAAAATTCAAAAATATATTGAAGGAGAATTTTCTGATGAACTTAAAAAGCTTACAAAAACCGAAGGACAAATACTTATTAAATTAGTACACAGGCAAACTGGCGAAACTACTTTTGATTTGGTAAAAAACCTAAGAAATGGTTGGCGTGCCTTTTGGTTTAATAACACCGCTAAACTTTTTAATATAGATTTAAAGCGTGAATATGACCCAGAAAATGTTAAAGAAGATTATTTAATTGAAGATATTTTACAACGCAATTTTCAAAATGGCTCATTAAAACGACAGAAATCTGTAATTGATTACGATTTTTATGCGCTTACTAATAAATGGATTAATAAAAAGTAGAGCAGATGCGTATACAAACACCATTTGAAGAAAAATGGAATACCATTACTCATGCCTTTGGTGCTGTGTTTGGTATTGTTGGTTTAATACTTTTAATATTAAAAGATACGAATAAAACCGAATGGAGTTTTTTTAGCGTTACCACTTACGGTATTACTTTTATCGTTTTATTTTTAGCTTCTGCTTTGTACCATTACGTGAGTCATGAAAAGTACAAACACTATTTTAGAATTGCCGATCATATAAATATTTATTTTTTAATTGCAGGTACCTATTCGCCAATAACACTTATTACTTTAGAGCAAAGTTTAGGCTGGACTTTATTTACAATAGTTTGGTCTATTGCAGCTTTTGGTATCGTTTTAAAATTGTTTTTTACTGGTAGGTTTGAAATTTTATCTTTGGCTTTATACTTAATTATGGGCTGGCTTATAGTGTTTGATTATAGTGCTTTACAAGCAGCAATGCCACAAGAAGGCGTTTGGCTTTTAATGGCTGGCGGTTTATTTTATACGCTTGGTGTGGTTTTTTATGCTATTGAAAAAATACCTTATAACCATGTTATTTGGCACATTTTTGTTTTGGCTGGTGCTGTTAGCCACTTTTTTATGGTGTACTTTTTTGTGGTTTAGTGTAAGTGATTTTTTTACTAAGCTTTTATAAAATCTTCATATTCAAAATAAAATGCTTCAAAAGCGGCCATTTTTTCATTAAAAAAGGTCATGACTTGTTGCCAGTGATTTTTGTTGTGTATATTCACTTTCTCGTCTAATTGCACATAAATTCTAGAAATTTCTTTACCATTTTCTAAAAAATATTCTTCTTCAAAAATAGCATCTGGTAAAAAATCGTCTAATAATATACTTTTTAGCTGTCCAAGTTTTTCCCAGTAATTAATACGGTTTTCTAAATCATCTTCAAGATCTAAAGCAACTAATGCTTTTTTATTATCAAAATGAAATTTAAAACTAAAGCCTTTTATTTTGGTATCGTATTTAATCCATTTTCTAGGAAACGATTTTCCAAAACTAGTCCAGAATAACTGCTTTATTTTTTTAGATTCTTCTCTGCTAAACACTTGATAGTTTTTATATAAAATATGCTAATATTATAGCTGCTACAATAGTTAATAACTTAGTTATATTAAATTTATGACCTTCGTTACTTTCAAATAAAATAGTAGTAGATATGTGTAAGAAAATACCAATTACTACTGCCGAAATTTCTTGAAAATATGTTTCTAATATAGGAATATTTGTAGATAAAAACACGCCTAAAGGCGTCATTAAAGCAAATAAAAGTAAAAATAGAAACGTTTTACTTTTACTCATTTTTGAAGCTACAAAAAATGTTGCTAGAATAATCGCTACTGGTAATTTATGTATAATTATGCCGTAAATTAAGCTATGGTGTCCATGAATTGGGATACCTTCTAAAACACTATGAATACTTAAACTTATAAATAATAACCACGGGAATGTAACGGTGTTTTTATCTAAATGTACGTGTCCATGTTCTGCTCCTTTAGAGAAAAACTCTAAAATTATTTGCAGTAAAATACCAACCATAATAAACAAACCAATATTGCTATTGTTAGTTTTATATACTTCTGGTAAAAAATTAAATACTGTTATAGACAGTAAAAAAGCACCACTAAAAGCTAGTAATAGTTTAAGGTTTCTATTTTGCTTAGGTTTAAATAATAAAACTATGGCAAAACCAATTACTACAGATATAATTGGAAGAATTATATTTAAAATCATTATTTAAAAATCAAGATTAAACGCTCACTCTGTTTTCTCATGTATTTACTTAATTTATAGTCTCCAAAAACATCTAGTAAATACACACCAGCTTTTTCAAACAGTGCTTCAAAATCTTCTAAAGTAAATGCTCGTACACGTTCTTGAAATTCATAATCCTTACCATCTACAGTAAAAGAAATGTCTTTAATTATAAAACCATCTTCTACACGACGTTTTTGGTAAAAATCTATACCATCAACAGTTTTTACATTTTCTGGTACTAAATTTTCAATAACATACTCACTGTTCATAAAATCTATAACTCCAAAACCAGTTTCGTTTAAATCTGCTTTTATGGCTTCAATTGTCTTTAGGTTATCTTCTAGATTATCAAAATAACCAAAGCTTGTAAATAAATTAAAAACGGCATCAAAAGTATCACTATAAGGTTTACACATGTCGTGCACCTCAAAATTTAGTGTTTCGTTTTCAAATTGTTTTGCATGTGCAATACTATTTGCAGATAAATCTACACCGGTAACGTTATAGCCTAAAGTATTTAAATAAACCGAATGGCGACCTTTACCACAAGCTAAATCTAAAATTTTTCCGTGTTCAGGAATGTTTAAATAGTTGGTAAGATTACACATAAACGTTTCAGCTTCAGCATAATCTCTGTCTTTATATAAAATGTGATAAAATGGTGTATCAAACCATGATGCAAACCAAGTAGTCTCTTCTTTTGTCATATTCATTTCCTATTAAAAAAGGAATGTAATTTTAGTTTATTAGATTTATATCACTTTCTTTAATAGTAATTACTAGTAGTAAATGATTTTAGCGCAAAAATAGATTATTTTTGTAACCTATTTGTCGAAAAGTATGGAAGATAATTTCAAAATGGTAGCCAAAACCTTATTTGGATTTGAAGATTTATTAGCACGAGAGCTTACTCAATTGGGAGCAATGCAGGTTAAAACTGGTGTGCGTAATGTTAGTTTTGTTGGCGATAAAGGTTTTATGTACAAAGCAAATCTTGCAATACGTACTGCAATTAAAATTTTAAAGCCTATAAGAACTTTTAAAGTAAGTAGTGAAAAAGATTTGTATTCTCAAGTCTATAAAATGAATTGGTCTAAATACTTAAAATCTTCTGGTTCTTTAGCAATAGATGCTACTGTACACTCTAAAGTGTTTACACATTCGCAATACACTGCATTAAAAGTAAAAGATGCGATTGTAGATAAGTTTAGAGATGAAACTGGTGAGCGCCCAAATGTAGATTTACGTTTTCCAGATTTAAAAATTAATGTTCATATAGACCGTTCTATATGTACTATTTCTTTAGATACTTCTGGAGAATCTTTACACAAGCGTGGTTATAAAACGGCTACAAATATAGCTCCTATAAACGAAGTGCTTGCAGCAGGAATGATTATGCTTTCTGGTTGGGATGGACAATCTGATTTTATGGATCCCATGTGTGGTAGTGGTACTGTTTTAGCAGAAGCTGCTATGATTGCTTGTAATATTCCACCAAATTTAATGCGTAAAGAGTTTGCTTTTGAGCGTTGGAATGATTGGGATGTTGAGTTATTTGAAAAAATTGAAGAATCGCTTCTTAAAAAAACCAGAGATTTTCATTATAAAATTTTAGGTTACGATAAATCGCCAAGTGCTGTAGCAAAAGCAAAGGATAATGTTAAAAATGCACATTTAGATGAGTTTATTACTATAAAGCACGAAGACTTCTTTAAAACTCAAAAAGCAGGAGACAATAAACTACATATGGTTTTTAATCCGCCATACGGTGAGCGTTTAGATATAGAAATGGAAAGTTTTTATAAAAACATTGGCGATACTTTAAAACAAGGATATCCAAATACAAATGCTTGGTTTATTACCTCTAATTTAGATGCCATAAAACATGTTGGTTTACGTCCGTCACGAAAAATAAAATTAATGAATGCGAAATTAGAATCTCGTTTAGTAAAATACGAGATGTATGCAGGAAGTAAAAAAGCAAAGTATAAGAATAATAACACTCTTGATTAAACACTTATTTAAACAAATACAATCTATATTAAGCTTAGTATGTTTACTAAGTTTACCATTGCTTGTCATTATTGTTTTGGGCTGGTTTGTAATGCCTTTTACTTACGTTTATTTAAAAGAAGTTATTGCATTTGGTTTTTTAACAGCGATATTTAGTAGTATTTTCCTTTTTTTTAAATCTGAAAAATTACGTAAATGGTATTTGCTATTTTCAGTTATTTTATTAAGCGTTTTAGCAGTAATAAAATTAAGTTTTTATATTAATTATGGTGTTAAAATTAGTTCTTCAATTTTGTTTGTAATTTTTGAAACAAATAGGAGTGAAGCATCAGATTTTCTTTCTAATTATTTTAATGTAAAAATTATAGGTTTAATTCTGTTTTTTATAGCATTAGTAGGCTTTTCTGTTGTATTTTTAAAACAAAAAAAACTAAAAAATTTACAGTTTTCATTTCCTATTAAGGCTTTAGGGTTAGTAAGTATTTTAATAGCATTATTTTTTATTTTTACACGTTTTAATAATGAAAACTTACTGTATACAACTATTACTTCTTATGAAGATTATACAATAGCAAAAGCAAATTTAAAGGCGGCTTTAGCTAAAGAAAACACAAAAACAATTACTGTAACTAACACTTTAAATATACCACAAACGTATGTTGTAGTTATTGGCGAGTCTACCTCAAGCTGGCACATGCAGTTGTATGGTTATGATAGAGAAACAAACCCAAAATTAAAAGCCATAGAGAAAGAATTAGTAGTGTTTGATAGTGTTATTACGCCTAATGTACATACTATAGTTGCTTTAGAAAAAATATTAACCTTAGCAGATTATAATGCTCCAAAACTAAAAGACAATGCATCAATTGTGCAATTAGCAAACAATGCAGGATTTGAAACGTTTTGGATATCAAATCAAAAACCAGTGGGTTTGCATGAAAGTATTCCTACACTTATAGGTAATGCTGCAAAAAATAAAAATTTTGTAACAACCGAGCATAGTGCTTATAATATTTATGACGAAGCATTGCTGCCTTACTTAAAAAAAGCGTTAGATGATAAAGCAAAAAAGAAGATGATTTTTTTACATTTAATAGGAAATCATAGTGCTTACAAAAGGCGTTATCCAGAGCAATTTAATAAGTTTAAGAATAATAAAAAGAATACAAAAGCCAATAATATTGACGCTTTAGAAAGTATTAATTTTTATGATAATGCTACTTTATACAACGATTATATTATAAGAGAAGTTATTGAAGCGGTAAGAGCCAAAAATACCAATAGTTTTGTTTTATACTTATCAGATCATGGAGATGAAGTTTTTGATACTATAAGTTTAGTTGGACATAACGAGTTTCATGCCACAAGACCAATGTACGAGGTGCCATTTATAGTATGGTTTTCTAAGGCATATAAAAGCTCAAACAAAGATCTTTTTACTATTAAGGGTTTAAAAAACAGGCCTTATATGTTAGATGATTTTTTTCATAGTTTTTCAGATTTAAGTCGTATTAATTTTGAAGGCTTTAATCCTGAAAAAAGTATTTTTAATAAAAGGTTTAAAAAGAAAGAAAGATTGATTAAAAAAGGAATTAATTATGACAAAAGGTAAAAAAAGAAACCTTTTTATTTTTGCAATACTTTTAATAATACTTGCAGCACTTTTATATAGCTATCAATATACTGTAAAGCGATTAGAGTTTTTAGGTTATTACAATAAAGTCTATGCACATAGAGTGAATAGTATAGAAAAATTAAACCAAGCTTTAAAACATTTTAAAGGTGTTGAGTTAGATTTAGTATACAATGTAAACACCGATAAGTTTGATGTAAACCATCCGCCAGCAGAATCAATAAATTTATCTTTTGAAAGTTATTTATCTGCTATAAAAACAGATACTTTACCTTTTTTATGGTTAGATATTAAAAATTTAGAGTCTAAAAACAGTTATAAAATACTATCAAAACTAGAATTTTTAGTAAATAAATTTAATTATCCAAAAGATAAATTATTAGTAGAATCGTTAGTTCCTGTGGCGTTACGGCCTTTTAATGGTTCTGGTTTTAAAACAAGTTACTACTTGAAACCAAAACTATATTTACATGATAGTTTAAATTTAAAAACAGAAATAAAAAATATAAGAACGGTTTTAAAAAATCAACCGTATTTAGCAATTTCTGCTAGTTATGAGAATTATGATTTAATAAATAAATATTTCCCTAAAGAAACTAAATATATGTGGGCAATAACACCTGCATATCATTTTAAACAATTAAAAATACGTGAGGTATTAAAAGATAGTACAGTTGCCATACTATTAAGTAATTTTAAAGCAAAAAAAGGAAATCGCTAATAGTTTTTAAAGTATATTTTAATGATGATTTTTAAGTTATGAGGTTTAAATTATAACTTTATAAACTGGCCTTTTACCCACAACATGCTTTGGTGGAAAAAAGTTTTTTAATTACTTAGCTTTTTTAAATATAGGAATTAGATAAGAAATAGTATAACCATATCCAACTCCAATTCTGCCACTATCAAACGTTTTATTAAATCCAGGAATAAAAAGATTTTCAAAATTATTAGGTTGATCTTGAGTAATGTTACCTTTTAATTGAAAATTAAGTCCTAAAAACAAATTGTTTAATACTTCGGTTTTAATACCAAATTGTAGTTCAATCCATACTGCAGAAAGGCCTTTAACTTCAAGTGCTTCGGTAGAAGTAAACTGCGGTGTAAAAAATTGATCTTGTGCATAAACAGTAAAACTATTTCTAGTTTGAGAAAAGGTACTTGTTCCTAATCTAAATCCGCTATAAATCATATTTTCCATACCTAACCAGTTGGAATATAGGTTGTAATCTGCTCCGGCTTTAAGGTAGCTACCTTTGGCAGTAACACTTAAAAAATCGTTAGTAGTCGTTTTTTCTTCGTTACCAAGTTCTGCAGCTAAGTACCAATTTTTAGTAATTCTATAATCTCCGCTAACTTCAAAACCTTTATAATCATCATCTATCGCGGTGCGTACAAGTTTACTTATATCTGCCCCAAAACGAATACCATATTTTTGTTTAATTTTTATAGAATCAGTTATAGTTGTTGTTTCTTCTTCTATTTCATTTTGTGCATAGATAGTGCTGTAACACAAAAACAAACAAAAAAGAAGACTAGTGTAAAAGGTTAAAGTGTGTTGTTGATTCATCTTCAATAGATTGATTTACGTTAACAGGTTCTATTAGGTTTATCCAATTATCAGTGTCATTCTCCACTGCAATGGTTACATTTTTAAAAATAGTTTTATAACCACAGGCTCTAGAAACATATATTTCTTCGGTTTCATAAGTTATTATAACACTATCAGGATTTCCATTAATAACAGTTCCATCTGTATCTTCTTCATAATCTTTATAAAAAACAAAACTAGTTTCGTTTTCAGAAGTTTTTAATGGTAAAATTATATTAGAAACTGTTGTGTCTCCTTGGTAATCTTCAATAACCATTTCTGGATTATCTGTTACTTCAACTCGAAAATTAGCAGCACTTTTTACAATATCTTCATTCTGTAAATCTAAAAAGTCTATAATTAACCTTGGTGTTGTTGGTGTACTTTCTGGACAAATATCATCACGTTCGCAACTAAAAGCAATACATGATAATACTAGGAGTATAGTAATATATTTATTCATAATTAACGTTTCTCTAAAAGTACAATATTTTCTACATGAAATGTTTGCGGAAACATATCTACAGCTTGTACTTTTGTTACTTTATACATGGCATCCATAAGTTGTAAATCTCTTGCTTGAGTTGCACTATTACAACTTACATATACCACTTTTTGTGGTGCAATATTTAATATTTGCTGTACAACATCCTTGTGCATACCATCTCTTGGAGGATCTGTAATAATAACATCTGGTTGACCATGAGTATTTATAAACTCTTGATTAAATACATTTTTCATGTCACCCACAAAAAAAGAAACGTTATCTATACCATTTAATTGTGCATTTTCTTTAGCAGCAGTTATAGCGTCTGGTACAGCTTCTACACCTACAACTTTTTTGGCTTGTTTTGCTACAAATTGCGCAATGGTTCCTGTTCCTGTATATAAATCGTAAACTAGTTCGTCTCCTTTTAAACCTGCAAAAGTTCTTGTTAATTTATATAACTCGTAGGCTTGTTTTGAGTTGGTTTGATAAAAAGATTTGGCATTAATTTTAAATTTTAAGCCTTCCATTTCTTCAAATATATGGTCGTTTCCTTTGTAGCAAATAACCTCTTGATCGTAAATAGTGTCGTTAGCTTTACCATTAATTACATATTGTAATGAGGTAACTTGTGGAAATTCTTCAGCAATAAAATCTAATAGTAATTCTCTTTTTGCCTTATCTTCTTTAAAAAACTGAACCAATACCATAATATCTCCTGTTGTAGAGGTTCTAATCATTAAGGTTCTAAGTAATCCAGTTTGATTTCTGGTATTAAAAAACTCTAAATTATTTTTAACAGCAAACGCTTTAATACTATTTCTTATAGCGTTTGAAGGATCTGCTTGTAAGTGACATGTATTAAGGTCTAAAATTTTATCCCACATTCCCGGAATATGGAAACCTAAAGCGTTTCTATCTCCTAAATCTTTATCGCTTTGTATTTCTTCTAGCGTTAACCAACGTGAGTCGCTAAAAGAAAATTCCATTTTATTACGGTAGTAATATTGCTCGGCAGCGCCTAAAATAGGTGTAACTTCAGGCAGTTCTATATGCCCAATCCTTACTAGATTATTTGTAACTTCTTTTTGTTTATAAAACAATTGATGCTCGTAGGCCATACTTTGCCATTTACAACCACCACAAACACCAAAATGCTCGCAAAGCGGTTGCGTACGTTTATCGCTTAATGTATGAAAAACGGTAGCTTTACCTTCGTAGTAAGCTTTACGTTTTTTAAAAGTTTGCACATCTACAACATCTCCAGGTACAGCATTAGGCAAAAAAATCACTTTTCCGTCTGGTGCTTTTGCAACAGTTTTTCCTTTTGCTGCAGCATCTATAACTTCAACATTAGTGAAAACCTTCTTTCTATTTTTACTTCTTCCCATAGCTGCAAAAGTAGTTTGTTTTTTTGCATGATAAAAATTTTAATTAGCACTTTATATTTAGTAATTTGCAAGCCTTAGGGATGATTTCTTTCCCACGCTGAATTTTCGACACTTCGAAAGGAAAAAGGTAGATAAGGAATGGCTTTTTTATTCACTAATAAACATTATTAAAATGGCTGTTTTAGAACATTTAACATCGCAACAAGCGATAGATTTAGAAAACAAATACGGAGCACACAACTATCATCCGTTACCAGTAGTATTAAGTAAAGGCGAAGGCGTTCATGTTTGGGACGTAGAAGGAAAAAAGTATTACGATTTCCTATCGGCTTATTCTGCTGTAAACCAAGGACATTGTCACCCAAAAATTGTTGGAGCAATGACGAGTCAAGCACAAACACTTACATTAACATCTCGAGCTTTTTATAACGATATGTTAGGAAAGTTTGAAAAGTATGCAAGCGAAACTTTTAATTACGATAAGTTATTACCAATGAATACTGGTGCAGAAGCTGTAGAAACAGCTTTAAAACTTTGTAGAAAATGGGCTTATGAAGTAAAAGGAATAGATGAAAATGAAGCAGAGATTATTGTTTGCGAAAACAATTTTCATGGTAGAACAACAACAATTATTTCTTTTTCTAATGATCCTGTAGCACGTAAAAACTTTGGTCCTTATACAAAAGGATTTATTAAAATTGAATACGATAATTTGCAAGCTTTAGAAGAAGCTTTAAAAAACAACAAAAATGTTGCAGGATTTTTAGTAGAACCTATTCAAGGTGAAGCTGGAGTTTATGTACCTAGCGAAGGATATTTAGCAGCAGCAAAAGCTTTATGTGAAAAACATAATGTACTATTTATTGCAGACGAAGTACAAACAGGTATTGCAAGAACAGGCCGTTTATTAGCTACTTGCGGAAATTGCTCTTGTGATAATAAACATTGCTCTGGTACACCAGAAGTAAAAGCAGATATTTTAATTTTAGGTAAAGCCTTATCTGGTGGAGCATATCCTGTATCTGCAGTTTTAGCTAACGATGCTATAATGAATGTTATAAAACCTGGTAATCATGGTAGTACTTTTGGTGGAAATCCTGTAGCAGCAGCAATTGGTATTGCGGCTTTAGAGGTTATTAAAGATGAAAAATTGGCCAATAATGCTCAAGAATTAGGAGAGGTTTTTAGAACTGAACTTTCAAAATATATAGAAAACTCTACTATTGTTAATGGGGTTAGAGGTAAAGGTTTATTAAACGCTATATTAATTAACGATACTGAAGACAGTGATACGGCATGGAACATTTGTATAGCTTTAAGAGATAATGGTTTATTGGCTAAACCTACTCATGGAAACATTATACGTTTTGCGCCACCTTTAGTAATGACTAAAGAGCAATTGCTAGACTGTGTATCTATAATAACTAAAACATTAAAACAATTTGAAAAGTAAAATTGTTTAATTTATTTTATAAAAAAAGCCTTTCAAGAAATTGAAAGGCTTTTTTAATTTTAATAATTTATAAACTTACTCAGCAGTTTGAGTTTGGTATTGCTCCATCATTTGTCTAGATTGCTCCATCATCTCATCCCAACCAACAGTTGAAATTTGGTAAATAGTCCAGGCTAAGTATAAAACATTAATAATCATGATTACTAAGGCAACAGTTTTTGCCGTTTGCATTGCTTTTGTATCTCCTTCATAAGCATCTGGATTTAACTGCGCTGCTTTAATTTGGTTAGCAGCAATAAAATATGCTGGTGCAGATAATAATACTCCTGAGCCACCTATACAGCAGCAAAATAAGCCAATAATTGATAATACATAAACTAAAGTTGGGTTCAGTTTTTTCTTCATAAGTTGGTTGGTTTAAATTAATTGTTTGACTATAAAACTAATAATTATTATTAATACTGAAGCTATTGCTAAGCCATTAATAATTTTATTGATGTTTTTAAATTTATAAAAAAAAGAAGTAACTATTAATAAACCTAAAGGTATTAGGGTGAAAATAGCAGGATACATTTTAAATGCTTCAATTATTTCGCCATGAAATAAAAAACTCAAACTACGTTGTAAACCACAGCCCATACAATCAAAACCAAAAAGTTTTTTGTTTAAACAAGGCAACATGTATTCTTGTAAGTTTTGCATAAAAATGTTTAAAACAAATGTATATAAAAAAGTAGGCAAAAAAAAAGTTGATACTTATTGTATCAACTTTTCTTTTAAATTACATAGTACAATTAATTATTTACAATAATTTTTTTGGTTTGTACTGTGTTATCTTTAAATGTTACATTAACTATGTAAACACCAGTACTTAAAGATTTAGTAGAAAACTCATATTGAGGTTTTGTATTTAAGTCTGTCTTATTTAAAATTTGTTTGCCAGAAACATCTGTAATTGTTACAGTGTTTATTTGTTTTGCATTTGGATTATAAATTTCTAGTTGAGAGCGCTTGTTATTTTGAAAAATATTAAAATTAGAATCTTCAAAGGCTTCAGTAGTTAAAGTATTAGTGTTATTAAATACAATTTCAAAGCGATTATCGTAAATACCTGCTTCTAAATTTGTTTCAAAGTTTAATACTGTTAAATCGTAATAAACATCTGTTTCTTTATCATGTAAGTATATAGGTTGATTATCTAAATTTTGAATATCGTACACTTTAACAGCAACAGGCATATTTTGTTCTATTTTTAATACTAAAGGTATTTTTAAATCTATATCAAAGTTATGTGCTTGAGTAACATAAGGTACATCTTGTAATATAAAGTAAGCATCTGTAGGAGCTGTTTCATTATTGGCAGATTCTAATCCAAAATCAAAACCATTTGTAGCTGTTGGATGAAAATTATGTAATAAAGGTCTTGTAAACGCATTGTTAAAATTTACATTTAACCTAAAACGTTTATAAGGGTTTGGTAAAATTTGACCATGATCATTATAATTGTAAATATCCTGCTCTTCGTTAGTAAATTTTTGAGTTTGAGATGCTGTTTTATAAAACTCACTATTAGGATCGGTTTGTTTGTAATAAGCTCTATGCTCATTTTTAAATTGCAAATTCCCGTCTGCCGTAGCTTCTACCATGAATCCTTGACCTACTGCAATGTACCTATATATTCTTTTGCCCGAAGTTGATGCAGAACCAATACCACTTGGAAATCCATTTGCATCTGGTGAAGAGAAAATTGGTGCATTCCATGATTGCATTAAACCATCAGCAGAAATTGTGTACATACCATAACCACCAATATAGTCTGCTGTTTGATGAGAGCTAACACTTAAATCATGTTCCCAAAATAAAAGTGTTCCATCAAAAAGAGCATTATTATTTGGGTCGTGAATAAAAGCAGCAGTATCTAAAGCACTTGGGTATGGGTTTCCTGCAAGTGTACTTTGGCCATTTAAAACAGCTACATTAATAGTACCTGTGTTAGGTTTCCCTCTAAAGTCATATAATTGTCCTGTAGATCCAGTAATACCTTTCATTGTAAAACCATAACCACTAGCTAAGTTGCCAGATTCACCAATGTGATCCCAATCTGAATATTGTGTACCAGGATTATAACTGTATAACCAATAGCTAGATATTGTTAATGGAGTACTTGTACCATCAAGACTTCCTGTAAAAGAAACAGGTATACTTGTAATTTCATTTAATAGTGGATCTACGTTTCCAATCCACTCATAAAAATTAGTATTTGGCCTAAAATCACTATTTCCAGCAAAATCTGTATCTACATTACCAACTGGTGATGCCCAAAAATTATAAGCGTAATTGTGTACTGTTCCCGATTGAAATATACTTAATTTACCTAATCCAGAATTTCCAGTCACTCCAGTACCTTGTACAAGTTGTGCATCGTTTCGTAAATATAGAGATGAAGCAGATTCTTTTAAATTAACATCGTCTTCAACAAATAAAACTTGATCATTAGCGTAAAGAAAAGCGTTATTTCTAACTGTTAATTGGGCAAAACTAGTTGTAACTAGTAATGAAAATAGAAAAAATGATAGGATTTTTTTCATAATTAAGTGGTTTATAAAAGTAAATTCGGGTGTACAAATATACTGATTTTAAGAGAGTTGCAAAACAATTAATTTTAATTTTATGAACTGTAAACGTTTTTTTTGTTCTTTATTAAAATACCATAGGCAATAATTTAGAGATAATATAATATTCAAGTTATGTTTTATTAGTTTTGTAATAATGAATAAGAGTAATATTATTAGTTATTTATCTATACTAATTGGAGGTGTTGTAGCTATCTACGCAAATGCCAATAGCCAACAAAATGTGTACTTACTTATACTAGGTATTTTTATGCTTATGTTTGGTGGCTTTAGGTTAAATTCTAAGCTTAGTAGTAAAGTAAAAAATAAAAAGGAAAAAAATTATTTTACAGGAGAAGAGGAGTGAGTTTTAAAGTAGGAGATAAGGTTTTTGTTTTAGATGAAGCACTTTCAGGACAGGTAATAAAAGTTCTAAAAGATAGTGTTGTAATTGAAGATACCAATGGGTTTGAACTAACTTTTGGCTTTACCGAAGTTGTAAAACAAGAAGATTCTACATTAAAAAATGAAGCTTTTTCTAAAAAAAGCGCACATCAAGTTGCTTTAGAAAAAGCATCTAAAAAAAGAAAACAAACACCTAAAGTTAAGCCTAAAGAACGTTTTCAGCCTACAATGGAAGTCGATTTGCATATTCACCAATTAGTAAAATCTGAACGTGGTATGACTAGCCACGAAAAAAAGTTACTTCAATTAGACACAGCAAAACATAAATTAGAGTTTGCTATGAAAAAGAAAATACAAAAAGTAGTATTTATACATGGTGTAGGTGAAGGTACTTTAAAAATTGAATTACAATACTTATTTGGCAGATATAATAATGTTAAATACTACGATGCCGACTATAGAAAATATGGGCAAGGAGCTACAGAGGTTTATATATATCAAAATGTAAAACCAGAGTATTAAAACTCTGGAGTTACTTGTCGAGAGGTTATATTAACGTTTGCATCATCTGTTAAGGTACCAAATTCTAATACATCTTGATTAATTGTTGGTAATGCCAAATCAAATATTGTTAAAGATAATGTGAATGTTTGGTTTATATTATGCTCACTGTATTCTGTAGTATCAACACTATTTACAATTAATGGATTTCGGTAATCTGGTAATGCGCCACCATCTGTAAAGTCATCTGTAGGATCTAGATTTTCATTTTCAGTATCTTCATTAATTGTTAAAATACCATCATTGTCATCATCATTATCTAAATAATCAGGAATTAAGTTATCTGGATCTTCACTTTCTTCATCTGTATTTCTAGCAGTTAAAGTTTCAGTGTCAGCATCATAAACAATACCTTCATCTATTGTTTTAACGTTATCACCATCATCATCATCATCAAGATAGTTTGGTAAACCATCGCCATCTGTATCATCATCATCAAGAATTCCGTTGTTATTTATATCTTCCAATTCAGCAGGAATACCATCGTTATCATCTTCAATTAAACCTACGGTAAAAACTGCAGTTCCACCAGTAGCAATAGCATCGTTAGTTATACTAACACTTGATTGTGGTATTGCAGTACAAAAAACATTACTAGGGTCTGCATTATAAGTTCTATAATTAAAAGCGTTAGAACTATTTATAGCAATACTAACATTTTCATCGTTTACTAAATTAACAAGCAAATCATTATCAGGATCAATAGTAGTTGCAAATAATTCTGCTAAAGTTCTGTCACCAATAAAAGAAAGCGATTCAAAAGGATCTGTTTTAGTTTTATATACAGTAAAATTATCGTTAGAGTTTAAATCGCAAGCATTAAAAGTATCATCAAATTCTAAAGATTCAGTAATAATATCACCATCGTTACAAGAGTAAAAAAGAAAAGATATGGCTAAAAGAGATAAAATGTTTTTCATATAAATTATAGAATTTCAAACAAAAATAATGGAAATGTATAAATGATAACGCAGCTTTATACAATTAATTTTATTTGGGTTATTTTTGAAGTTTGAAAGCGACTATAAAAAATAGTCTAGAATTTTTAATAAATGAATAAACCGGTATATTTTGATAATGCTGCAACAACACAAATTCGTGATGAAGTTGTAAAACAGATAACCAAAATAATGCAAGAAAATTATGGGAATGCTTCGTCTTCTCATAGTTTTGGGCGTGCATCTAAGGCTTTAGTAGAGAATGCAAGAAAATCTATAGCAAAGCATTTAAATGTATCTGCTGGTGAAATAGTATTTACTGCAGGAGGAACTGAAGCAGATAATTTAGTATTAAGAAGTGCTGTTAAAGATTTAGGTGTAACCGAAATTATTACAAGTAAAATAGAACACCATGCGGTGTTACATACTGTAGAAGCATTACAAAAAGAATTTAATTTAAAAGTTAAGTACGTTAACTTAAATGCATCGGGTGATATAGATTATTCTCATTTAGAGACACTTTTACAATCTACCAATAAGCAACTTGTAAGCTTAATGCATATTAATAATGAAATTGGTAATATTTTAGATATTAAAAGAGTAGGTGAGTTATGTTTAGCAAATAATGCTCTATTTCATAGTGATACAGTACAATCTGTTGGGCATTATAAATTAGATTTAAAAAATATATCTATTGATTTCATGGCAGTGAGTGCACATAAGTTTCATGGTCCAAAAGGTGTTGGTTTTGCTTATATAAAAAAGAATTCTGGATTAAAACCTTTAATAATTGGTGGCGAACAAGAACGCGGATTAAGAGCAGGAACAGAATCTATACACAATATAGTTGGTATGGCAGAAGCTTTAAATTGTGCGTATAAAAATTTAGAAGCAGAAAGTAATTATATAAAACACTTAAAACACTATTTTATTAATAGTATTAAATCTCATTTGCCTAATGCTAGTTTTAATGGAAATTCTGGAAACCTTGAAAAAAGCACCTACACAATAATTAATGTTTGTTTACCTTTCTCTGTAGCCTTAACATCTACAATATTATTTCAATTAGACTTAAAAGGTATTGCGTGCTCTAGAGGTAGCGCATGCCAAAGCGGAAGCATTAAACCATCACACGTTTTAGCACAAATTTTAAATGCTGAAGATCAAAAAAAACCATCTTTGCGCTTTTCATTAAGTAAGTTTAACACAAAAGATGAAATAGACTATGTTGTTAATGTTTTAAAAGAATTTGCATAATGCTTAATTATACTACATACAAGCATAAATCAGCTAAACAATGGGTAACTTTTGTTCATGGAGCAGGAGGAAGTTCTTCAATTTGGTACAAACAAATTCGCAGTTTTAGCTCACAATTTAATATACTAGTTTTAGATTTACGTGGTCATGGAGCTAGCAAGCCAGGTTTAAAAGATACTTTTAATAAAAAATATACATTTAACTCTATAACTAATGATATTGTTGAAGTTATTGATTTTTTAGAAATTAAAAAATCTCATTTTGTTGGCATATCTTTAGGTACAATTTTAATTAGAAACCTAGCTGAAAAATATCCAGAGAGAGTACTAAGTATGATTATGGGAGGCGCAATAATGAAATTAAACTTTAGGTCTCAAGTACTTATAAAATTAGGTGTTATATTTAAATCTGTAGTGCCGTATATGTTATTATATAAGTTTTTTGCATTTGTTATAATGCCTAAAAAAAACCATAAAAACTCAAGACTACTTTTTGTAAATGAAGCTAAAAAATTATATCAAAAAGAGTTTGTACGTTGGTTTAAATTAACATCAGAAATTAATCCATTATTAAAATTCTTTAGGACAAAAGATATTAAAATACCTACATTATATGTAATGGGTGAAGAAGATCATTTATTTTTACCATCTATAAAACAAGTAACAGCAAGACATGCATTATCTAAGTTGTTTATAATAGAAAAATGTGGTCATGTGGTTAATGTAGATCAACCAGAGGTGTTTAATAATCAATCAATAAGTTTTATAAAAAATATTATTTAATTAGATTTTAAACTTTCAATTTGTTGTAATACTATATCAGCTTCTGCTTGTTTTTTATCACTTTCTCTTCTGCTTGTAAATGAGAGTTTGTAAGACTCTTCTAATAAACGTCTATACTCGTCTTGTAACTTATCAATTTTACTTTTCTTTTTAAATAATTTGAACATAACTTTTTTATGCAAATGTAGCGTGTAACTCAAGTTTAAATTTTTAATAATTTGTTAATTATAACTTATTTAACTTTAAAAGCTATTTTTTTCATTCTCTACTTTATTAATAATCAATTTGATACATTTTTCTATTTAGATTTAGTCTAAATAAAGTTTGTAGATTTAGTTCTGGCTACTATATTTGCATCTTATTTAAAACAAATCTAAATAACAATCATGTTAAGAAATATAACTTTTATAGTATTATTAGCTATTCAATTTTCGTTTTCACAATCTAAAATAAGTGGAACGGTAACAAACAATTTAAATGATATTATACCTTTTGCTTCGGTTATGTTAGAAGGCACTAATAAAGGTGTATCTGCAAACGAAAACGGGTATTTTGAATTTACTAATTTACCAGAAGGTTCTTATAATATTAAAGTATCTTCTGTGGGATATAAATCACAAACAAACACAATTAAATTAAACAATAACGAGAGTGTAACTGTCACATTTAAGCTTCAAAGTGATGCCGATTTAGAAGAGGTTGAAGTATTTGGAAATCGTTTTAAACATCCAGATAAAATTGAAGCCTTAACACGTTTACCGTTGGCGCCTTACGAGCAAATTCAAAGTATCTCTATAATTTCAGATAAATTAATAGAGCAACAAGGTAATTTAACAATATCAGACGCTACAAAAAATGTTCCTGGTGTTTATACATTTGCTACTTATGGTAATAGAAGAGAAAGCCTATCATCTCGTGGGTTTAGAGGAATTCCTATTTTAAAAAATGGTGTTCGTGTGCATTCAGATTTTAGAGGTCAAGGTATATTAACAGACATGCAAGGTGTAGACAATATACAAGTACTTAAAGGTGCTGCTTCTATAACACAAGGTGTTGCAACAGATTTAGGTAGTCCAGGTGGTGTTATTAACTTAGTTACAAAAACACCTAAGTATATTTTTGGTGGTAATGTGTCTATACGTGGTGGTAGTTACGGGCAAGCTAGAACAACTTTTGATGTTTATGGGCCTTTAACTAAAACAAATAATACAGCCTTTAGAATTAACGGTGCTTTAGAGCGAGCAGATAGTTATAGAAGCGGAATTGATTCTGACCGTTTTTATATTAATCCTTCATTCGAGTGGAAAGCAGATGAGAAAACTACATTTACTTTTGAATTAGATTATTTTGAAGATAGCCGTACTACAGATCTTGGTACCGTAAATCTTGGAGAAAATGATGAAAATTTAATTTACGATTTGCCTTATGATCAGTTTTTAGGGTTTAAAGATGATAAGTCTTTAACAACAAACACAACCTATGCTATAAGAGTAGATAGAGAATTAACAAATAAACTAAGTCTTAAAGGTGCTTTATATAAATCAGATTTAGAGTTAGATGGTAAAAGTGCTAGTTTAGGTGGTGTTGTAAACAATGATTTAGGAGAACCAATATATAATCAAAGAAAAAGAGGTTACTCTGTAACTACTAGAGAAGATAATAATAGTGTTATACAATTCGATTTAGTTGGAGATGATATTAAAACAGGAAAAATTTCTCACACATTTCAAGTAGGTTTCGATTACCGTACTAATAACTATAATACAACGTCACAACGTGCTGCAACTGTAGATACTATTAATGTATTTACTAACAACACAAATAGCTTACCAGACGATGTGAATTTTGCAGCAAAAACAAGATTAGCAGCAAAAACTAAAGCATTAGGTTTTGTGGCACAAGATGTAATTACATTTAATAAATATTTAAAAACGTTTATTGGCTTACGTTATAGCAAAACAAGAACTATTACAGAAGATGAAACTACCGAGAGTGATGCGTTTAATCCATTAGGAGGAATAATTATATCTCCTTTTAAAAATATTAATGTTTTCGCATCATATACAAATAGTTCGTACCCAAGAACAGGAACACGTTTAGATGTTAATGGAGATGAATTAGGAAACGAACGTTTTGATCAATTTGAAACAGGTATAAAAACCAATTGGTTAAATAGTAGATTACGTTTTAATTTCACTTATTTTAAAATAAACAACAAAGATATTAATTTACCAGTATACGATGAAAACTGGGAACAAACAGGCTATTACCAAAAAGGAGGTAACGATGAGCGTAAAGGTATAGAAGTAGAGCTTAGTGGCCGTATTTTAGAGAACCTTGAAGTTATTACAGGATATTCTTATATAGATGCCCAATATAAAGAGCATACAGCTTATGTCTATGGATCTGCACCATTAAACACACCAAAACATACTTTTAATGCTTATGCTAATTATAGCTTTAAACAGCAACTAGAAGGTTTATCAATTGGAGCAGGTGTTTACTATACTGGCGAAAGACCAATTAACGACTGGAGTGCTGGAGCAGTAACTCATGAAGGTATTGTACCAAATCAAGAACCATTTAATGTAGACTCATACACACAAGTTAACGCACAAGCCGCATATAGGTTTAATAAACACTTTAACTTTAGAGTACTTGTTAATAATGTATTTAATAATATAGGTTATAATGCTTACAGAACAAGCTATATTAACCAAACAGACCCAAGAAACTTTGCGGGAGTATTAACCTACAGATTTTAATAATCCCATTTTATATTAGTCTAAATTTAAAAAAAGTACAACCTGTTTAGGTTGTACTTTTTTATTTATAGTAATTATATTTTAAACTCTGTAGTATTATCTTTAGTATCAAAAATATGCGGATAATGTGTTTTTAAATTTTGCTTCATAAAATCTAAAGGCACATCTTCAAAAAAACCATAATCTTGAGTGTATTCCATAAACAAATTACCATCGCTATTATATGCTTGTAAATAAGAGCTGGTTTTACCATCAAATTCTAATGGAGCGACTTTAAATTTCTCACATAAACTAGCATTAAATGCGGGAGACATTTTTAACCAAGTATTATCTAAATATACATCTACCATACCGTGAGGTGTAAGCTCGTTAGAACCAAATTTTTCAATTAATCTATCTACAGCGATATGGTTTTTTACTTTACCAAGATGCAATCGTGCAGGAATATTTAAACCACGCAAACAAGAAATTAAAAGTATAGACTTATCTACACAATTACCAGTTTGTTTTTTTGCAATGACACTAGAACGATAATTGTTTTCTTGTAAACTAATATGGTAAGGGTCGTATTTATAACCATCACGAACTTTGGTGTAAATACCAATAGCTTTTTGGTTAGGTGTTAAATTTTCATTTTTAAATTCTGAAATTAAATTTTGAATGATTTTAGATTCAAAATCAAGAAAATATGAAGATTCTAAATACGTCATAAAGGGCTTTTAAAATTAAAAAAACAAGATAATAAATATGAAGCAACCTTATTATTAATTCATTTTAATTAACATAAATGTTACTTCATAATTATTGTGCTTTTAGGCTATTTTTGATAAGCTCCAGAGGAGTATGTTAACTCATAACTGTGTGTGTAAATTTCAAATACAATACCAAAAGGATCTTCTACATAACACATTTTAAATGGTTTATCTTCTGGATAGTATTCACGAATAGGCATGCGTTGTTTACCACCATAAGAAACTATTTTTTCAATTAAATCTTCAATGTTTGGATCTTGAATACAAAAATGAAATAGGCCAGTATTAAAAGGGTTGAATTCTGGAGCTTCTTTTTTGCCTTGCGGAAAAGAAAATAATTCTACACCAATGCCATCTGAAGTTGCTAAGTGTGCAATTTCAAACGTTGTCCAGTCATCACCAAAAACATCAATACACATTTGGCCAATTGCTGTTTCGCTTTCTTTTTTTATTGTTGAAGGTTCCATGATTATATACCAACCCATAACTTCAGAATAAAACTTGACAGCTTCGTTTATATCTGGTACTGTTAAACCAATATGTGAAAATGATTTTGGATAATTTTTATTTGTTTTCATAACATTTTATTTAGAAGACAAAAATAATCTATATTTGCCTAGTAGGCAATAACTTACTAAAAAGTAGTATAGTTACTTAAAGGAGTAAAATACTGATTATTAATATAATATATTTTAATTTTGAATAAAGAAAACGCTTGCCCTTTAAATTACACAATGAATTTAATAGGTACTAAATGGAAACCGTTAATTTTATTTCATTTGTTAGATGGTGCTTTACGTTCTGGTGTTTTACAAAAGCACATACCAGGAATTTCTAATAAAATGTTTACGCAAACGGTAAGGGAATTAGAAAAAGATAAATTAATTTCTAGAAAAGTCTATCCTGTTGTTCCTCCAAAAGTAGAATACATGTTAACCAAAAGAGGACAATCTCTTGAGGATATTTTAAAAAGCTTAGATGCATGGGGAATTGAAGATGCTAAACAGTAATTACAATAAAAAAGCGTTTTAAAATACTACTATTCTAAAACGCTTTATTATATTTATTTAAACTGTATTATAACGTTTCTACAAATTTTAAAAATACAGCTTTATGCTGCTCTAAATCTAAATTTGCAGATAGTGATGCTCTTACAATATAATCTTTATCACCTTCTTTTGTAGTACCTTGTGTTGAGGTTGCAGGAATGGTCCAGTAACATCCTTTTAATTGTCCGTAGCTCACACAAAATTTACTTTCGTTAGGAATTTCGGTAATCATTAAATTAATTAATCTAAGGTTTAATTCGCGTTTATATGCTTCTTTTTCGTCTTCAGTATTTCCTTTTGTTGGAAGATCTAACGAAAAAACCGATGGTGTAAAACCTTGTGAGGCTAATTCTCTTGAAACAAAATTTATTTTAGCTTCTGGTAACGCTTCATTAATAAACGTTACAAACTCACGTGTGTTTGTATAAGCATCTGCAATACGTTGATTCATAGATGGCAATTGTAATGCTAATATGTTATACTGTAATGCTGTTGCTTCGTTATCGCAAATTGTTAAGTGTGTTTCTATGTTATTAATTAAGTCTTTAGCTTTTTCATTAGCAACACAATATCCGGCAGTACATTTTCCTCCGCTAGGAAATTTAGAGCCACTTACATAAGAAATGGTTCGTACTGTAGATAAAATATCATTTTCGCCTAAAAACTGAACATTTGGACAAAATGTTTGGTCTAAAATAAAAACAGGATCAATGGCAACTGTACCGTTTGGTGTTTTACGAGGTTTGCTTAGCGCTTCTTTTAATTTAATAAGATCTGGCACTTCAACTCTTGGATTTGTAGGTATTTCTGCAATAATATATGGTACTGCATCTTGGCTAGCAATGGTGTTTAAAACACTATCTATACTAGTGACCATATCGTTATCTCCATCAACCGGTAAATCTACAATATCTACATTATCTAAACATGCAGCAACTCGTCTAGCTTGGTCGTTGGTACCACCATAACAGTTTGGCGGTACTACAATTTTTATTGCTTTTCCTTTATGGTTTATTTGAGCATCATGTATTAATCCCATCATGATTGCGTATTGCATAGATAAACCACTTGATGCTACAATAGCTTTTGAGCTTGAGTTTGTAATTTTTTTAATTGATGCTAAAACTGAAGCTTTATCTTCTACAATAGTATTTGTCTTAAATTTAAAAGGCTTCATAGCAGCCAATGCTTGTAAGGCAACTAAGGCATTAGCAGGCGTCATTGCAATAGTTTCTCTTCGTCTTACGTGTTGAATATGAGAAATATAATTATTGTTTTTTTCTCCATTTATTATAATAACACTTCCTAAATCACTATGTAAATTAACTAAAAAATCTATGTTAGTATTTTTAGAAGCTATAGTATTAATAGTGTTTTGTGAGCTTATATAAATTGTAGAACCATTAAAAGTTTCAATAGCTTCTGGAGTGTCAACTTGTTTTAAATCAAAATTATAACCGTAAACTTGTTTTATAATTTCAGGATTAAAGTTACTTGGTAATGCTCCTGTATAATTTATTTGAGTGTTTTTATTTTCTAATAAATTTTGTCTTAAAACAGCTAAAACTGGTGTGGTTTTAGACCCAAAACTAATTACATTTTGTGCGTCTATAGTATTAAGCTTTGCAATAGCCCATTCTAAAACACAAGATAGTGGGTGACCTAATCTAATATAGTCGTAAGCCGTTGGTAAATTTTCTAAAGCAGCTGGCGTCGCATTATCATTTTCAAATAAATTTTCAAACTGCTCTAAAAACTGAACTTTTGCTAATTCTTCATTATAAATATCTAAACGGTGAGTTGTTATATTTAACCAGCCAATTGGCATATTATCAATAACATTTTTTATATAGTTTATTACTTTAGTCTCTTGCATAATTAATTTTTCGAAATAAGAACGCAATTTACGTTAATTTGAGAGATTTTAAATGCAAATACACTAGGTTTAGCTATCTATTAACTAAGATTTAAGATTGTTTTATACCTTAGCTTTAGTAAAGTATTTTTTTCTAAACCAAAAAGAAACTTTTACTAATAAAATTAAAGCAGGCACTTCTACTAATGGTCCAATAACACCTGTAAAAGCTTGGCCAGAATTTAAACCAAATACAGCAATAGCTACAGCGATTGCTAACTCAAAATTATTACCTGCAGCAGTAAATGCTACAGCTGTAGTTTTATCGTAATCTGCACCAGTAGCTTTTGTAAAAAAGAAACCAATTATAAACATTAATGTAAAGTATATAAGTAATGGTATGGCAATAATTACAACATCCATTGGTATTTCTACAATTAATTCTCCTTTTAAAGAAAACATTATTACAATTGTAAATAGTAATGCGATTAAAGTTATTGGAGAAATAGTAGGAATAAACTTTTTTGTATACCACGTTTCTCCTTTTATTTTTACTAAAATTAAACGACTTAAAATACCCATTGCAAACGGTATACCTAGATAAATAGCTACGCTTTCTGCAATTGTACCAATAGAAATATCTACAATAGCACCTTCAAAACCAAAATAGGGTGGAAGTACTGTAATAAATAACCAAGCGTAAAAACTATAAGCAAATACTTGAAAAATACTATTTAATGCTACTAAACCTGCACCATATTCGCTACTGCCTTCGGCTAAATCATTCCAAACTAGAACCATAGCAATACATCTTGCTAAACCTATTAATATAAGACCAACCATATATTCTGGATAATCACTTAAAAATATAATGGCTAGTATAAACATTAAAACAGGACCAATTATCCAATTTAAAATTAAAGAGATTGAAAGTATTTTGGTGTTTTTAAATACTTTTGGTAGCAATGCATAATTAACTTTTGCAAGTGGTGGATACATCATTAAAATTAAACCAATAGCAATAGGTATATTGGTTGTGCCACTATTAAATGAGTTTATAAAGTTTGGAAAATTAGGAGCAAAATAACCTATTGAAACACCAATTGCCATAGCAACAAAAATCCACAGTGTTAGATTTTTATCTAGAAAACTTAATTTTTTCTTACTCATTGTAAACTAATTTAAAATTATTGTTTAATTATTACATTGCAATATTACGATTAATATGGTTTTAAAACAAATTTATACCAAATAGCTTTTAAGTATTTTAGCTACTATAAATTTGTTTAAAATTTATAGCCTAAAGCAATTTGAAAAACGCTGTTTTTTACGTCTGGATTTTCAGATATGGTTGTAATGCCATAATTGTAACGTGTCTGTACAAACATATGTGTAGTCACATCGTATTCAAACCCAAAATTTAAACCAAAATCAAAACTAGAGGCATCGGTTTCTGCATCTGGAGTAGTGTTGTCGCTAAATTCTATTTTATCATTAACTAAAAACGAAAATTGTGGTCCTGCTTCAACGCTAAATTTATCAAACAAATAATATTTTGCTAAAACAGGAATAGCCAAATAATCTATTTTAACTTTTAATGTATTTTCTACTTCACTACCTTGTTTTGTGTACAATAGTTCTGGTTGAATTGAAAGTTTTTCATTTAGTGTAAATTCCGCAAAGCCACCAATATGAAAATTAAATAAGTTGTTTCTATCGACATCTCCACCAGTTATATTAGAAATATTTAGACCTCCTTTTATTCCAAAATTTGGATCTTGTGCTTGCATAATGTTTATAATGCTAGAGAAAGTAATAATTAAAACGATTAGTTTTTTCATTTTTAAATTGTTTTAAATTTTAAATAAAGACAGTTAACATATAACTAAATTAATAAAAACTTTAACTCTGTTATAGATTGAGATTTGTAAATAACAGTGAAAGCGCTCCAATTAATACCGATATTATGGTTATTATAATAACAAAGGTCCATCTTTTCTTGTCTGTCATATTTTTTGTTTTTAATATTTGACAAATGTTTCGCTTATAATTTTATTTAGTATTTAAGCAACTAATTTAGCAAATATAAATAGGAAATACGATAGAATTTTAATGATTAGCGACTTTAAAAAATAATAAAAAGATAATAGTTGGTAATGTCTTTTAATATTGCTTAAACAAGACTTTGCTATTACAAAAAGTGGGTTGTCTTATGATGAAAAATTTGTTTCAAAATTAGCTTAAAATTGCTTTTTTTTTAACTCAGTTCTTTGTTGTAAACAGGTTTTTCTTATTTTATTATTCCACTAAAACTTTTCGATTCGCTGTATACATTAATTCCGAAAAGATTCCATTTTAAAATTCCGTTCACCGTATATTCCGCTTGCTTGTTTGGATTCAGATTACCGGTTTGAATTGAATTAAATTCCCAAACATAACTGCCAGCAAATCCAGTTAAAACGCTATGACTTGCAGTTGGCATAAATGAATCTCCATCAGCTGTGTATTTTATTAGTAAAACAATGTCCATTGTTAGATTATCTTCAAGTGTTATTGTTTTCGACATGGAATTATAATTCCCGTTAGTCTTTTCATTTATTACAATCATATTGTTTTTCTCTTCTTTATTAGAGGCAGAAATAATTTGAATAATTCCAATAAACATAATTGTAATAGAAACTATTTTAAATTGTGGTCGAAATATTCGTTTTCCAATTGCAATAAAACCAAATATTAAATACAAGAAATAGAAAAAAACAATTCCATTAAGTACTGTCCAAATTAAATATATCATAAGTTTTTGTGTTTCAAACCTTGTTTATAACGGTCTTGTATATGAAAAGTAGCGGATTTTAAACACTAATTTTTTAGATTATAACTGACCTTTAAATTATTCATTTTCTTTTGTTTAAGCGATTAAATCGCTATTTTTCATATATGTTGTTGCCAGTAGTTTTTATTCGAATTTATTAATCAAATGGAACCAAATCAGGTTCTAAAAATTTCGTTTTGGCTTTATCAGAATTGTAAATGTCAAATCCATAATGATAAGACATTAAATCCTTAAAATTATTTTTCAGTCGTGGGAATTCCGCTATAAAATTCTTAAAATTATCAGATTTTGATTTGCGCATAAAATGATAAACTGCTTTTATTGCTGCCAAAGTTAAAGTCACATTGTATTTGTCTTTCGCTCCCACAAATTCCACAAAGTTTTTCAATCCGATTTGAATATTTTTTTCAGCTTGTTTGATTCCGTATTTTTTGATGTTAATCCACGCCAATCTCAAGTGAGCTTCGTGAGTAAAGTGAGATGGGTTTAATTTGCAATTAATAAACTCTTTTTCAAAGACAGAATCAGAAAGTTCAAAATGTTTTTCCATAAAATATATTTTTCAGGTTTGATTTTGTTCAAATTACTGCCAACGTGTTTGTGTAAGATTAGTTGCGTGTTTAAGTATTAAAGTTAGCAAATAAATCATAACTAGAAAATCCGCAAGGATTTTAAGAAGTAGACGAGAACAAGCAATTACTTATAGCCATTGTTGTGGTTAGTTTTTTATTCGTTCAAATTCATAATTGCTAATTCCTCCATAATCTCCTGCCATAAAAATAAACCAAGCTCCATTTTTATATCCACGAGTTAAGTTCAGATTTCCGTTTTTATTATTTCCCAAAATTGTTTTCCTTTCACGATGAAAAAATAGAGCAGGAATGGGAACTAAAATCATTTTTTTCTTAATTGAGAAATAATTATCTACAATTTCCCCATCAAATAACATGCTTTTTGTAATCGAATCATTTTCGATTAAACTTGCTTTTAATTCCGTATTACTTATCAGTTCAACTTTTACAAATGAGTTTTTAGTGGCTGCTGTTGTGTCTCCTTTAAAAGTTTTATTATCAGCAAGAATATTCCAAAGCCCAGTTTTACCATTATCTCCAATTTTGTTGCGGTAAACTCCATTTATATTTTCAGCCGAAAACTCAGTTGATTTATTTTCACTTTCGGCAATCAATTTCTTTGTTGAAAAGCAACTCGTCAGAGTCAGTGAAATAATTAGCAATATTAATTTTAATGTTTTCAGAATGTTCTTTTTTTTTAATTAACCACAACGTGTTTGTGTATGATTTCGTTGCGTGTTTGAGCAACTAATTTAGCAAATACAGACCGAATAGAAAATCCGCGAGGATTTTCGTAAGTAGGCGAGTACTAGCCATTAATTTTATACGTTGTTGTACGTAGTTTTTTAATAATCGAAATTATATTCTTTAATTAATTCTTCCCGTGATTTGGCTCCTGCAATCCATTTTCTAATGCTAATTACGTGCTTTTTCGCATTTTTTATATTAATGTCTACAATTTCATCATATTGCGTATCTAAATCTAAATGTTTTATTGAATTTAGTTCACTTGGAAATGTATAGAAAGGCATCCAGTCTTCTTCAGTCAAAACTTTAATTGGATTAATTTTTGACATTGAATTTAATTCATTAAAGTATTTTCCATTTATTTTTTTTGCGGTTACATCAACATCAAGGAATGAAAATAGTTTATGAAAGAAAAAAGATTCACCTATAAATAATTCTTTTAAATCTTCTATTTCATATAATGTAGGACAAGAGTTTTTTTCATTTCCTAAATTATTATAATCAATAAATTGTGTGCTGAATTTTGGTATGCAAATAACATCTAAATGTTCATAAATGGCTTCAATTGGATTATTCCCATAAAAGGTGGAAATATGTTTTGATATGAGTTTTTTTGACAAGGTACTTTTAAATGCAAAAATACCTTTAAAGAAAGGTGTTGAGCTCATACCTTTTTCTGTAATCATTTCAATACCTTCAAGTGATTCTTTTAGTGTTTTAGCATTGAGTGTAGATTTTATTTCAATAACAGCAATAACTGATTCTTTTTTCACAACTACTAAATCATCATCTCTGAAAGTTGGTATATAGTTATGTTGGTCATAAATAATTATATCAATTTGCTTACTGATTCCTTCTATGAAACCAGTAGCTATGTGGAATTTTTTAGGAATATATTTTGATAAAACAGAAGTAAACAATTTTTCTCTGTAATTACCTACTGTTTGACCGTGACCAATTACATAATCAATACGATTACTTTGGCTTCTAATTTCATCTGAAATTGATGATAAATATCGTTTTTTGTTTTCGAATTCTTCAAGTTCTTTAGATAGTGTAATATACTCTCCTGATTTTAATTTTTCAAATTTGAATTTATCAGACCCAACTATATTTATTTTGATAAAAGCTTCTGCAATATCTTTTGTAACGTTTAATTTTTTTTGAATGACTTTAATACAGTCTTTAATTTTTAATCGGCGTTTGTCTGATTCATAAATATGATTTATAACTAAATGCCAATTATTTAATTTTTTTTGGATTTCTAAATGTTCTTTTTTTTGGTAAGTCTTATATGTGTTGAATAATAGAAATGGCTTAACTTCTATCTCGAAATCTTCAATCTTATATTTTTTAAGTCCATTTTCATTTGTTGAATTTTCATTTGAAATCCATAAAATTTCGACGTCATCTTTGTAAATTTTTATTACTTGACCAAATGCTGTTTCTATGTAATCGTCATTTAGATTAACGAATAAATGTCTATTGTTAAATGCGTAATTTAAAAACTTTTTGACTTCCATTTTTGAAATTTCAATTTTTATATATGATTTGCTCTAAATTACGTACAACTATTATATATACCAAACATAATCATTTTGTACCGGTTAGCAAACTAATTTGTAGGAATATACCAACTTTTGTTAAAGTTTGTATATATTTGATTTTATGGCAGATATCGCAACTTTTTTAGACTTTCAGAAGCTTTTAAAAATTAAAAGATATAGTGAAAATAGTATAAACACTTATTTGGGTTTAATAAAATCGTTTCATAAATATGTTGGTTTTCAAATAGATTTAGAAAGCCTTGAAAACAAACAATTACTTGCTATTATTATACAAGTTGTTCAAGATAAAAACCTCGCTTATACTACTCACAAACAATTATGTGCAGCATTAAAACTTTTTTATAAAGAAATGTACGGTAGAGATATAGATTTTTCACCGGTTTATCCCACAAGGCGTCCAAGTCCCTTACCAAATATTATTTCTACTAAAGAGGTTAAGACTATTTTAGAAAGTCATAATAATATTAAACATAAAACTATGCTTACAGCCATTTATGCGTTGGGTTTAAGAAGCGGCGAATTAATTAATATTAAAATTGAAGATATAAATAGTGATAGAAATCAAATTTTTATTCGCTCTGGTAAAGGTAGAAAGGATCGCGTTTTACCATTGCCTAATTCTCTAAGATTTTTATTTAGAGAGTATTACTTACAATATAGACCTAAAAACTATTTGTTTTGTGGTAGAAATGGTGATAAATATGCTCCAGAAAGCTTACGCAAAGTGTTTAAAATGGCCGTATTTAAAGCTGGAATAAATAAACATATTACATTACATAGTTTGCGCCATGCGTATGCCACACATTTAATGGATAGAGGTACAGATGTTAGAATTATAAAAGAGTTACTTGGTCACAGTTCTATTAAAACCACACTTATTTATACACATGTGACACAAAAAACTTTAGAAAACATACCAAGTCCAATAGATTTTCTTTAAAATCTAGATGTTAATCGAACATTAAATACTCTGGGTGTTAAATAATTTGGTATTGCATATTGACGTTTACTATAAACATCACGCACCCATGTATTGGTAATTGAATTTTGGTTATTAAATACATTAAAAATTTCGAAACCTAAACTTAACGATTTAAAAGGTTTTTTCCAGCCGCTACTAAATTGTTTATTTTCATCTACTAAAACAAACTGAAAACCAATATCTGCACGTCTATAATCTGGTAATCTGTTTTGGTAATCGTAAGGATCTGCATAACTTGGAGAACCACCTGGCAATCCTGTATTATAAACAAGGTTTAAATACATTTTAAAGTTTGGTAAATTTGGTACATAATCTTGAAATAAAGCAGCAAATTTTAAACGTTGATCTGTTGGTCTAGCAATATAACCGCGGTCGTTAATATTTTCTTCGGTTTTTAAATATCCAAAACTAAACCAGCTCTCGGTTCCTGGAACAAACGCTCCGTTTAAACGCATATCTAAACCATAGGCATAAGCTTTAGCATTATTATTCGCTGCATAGCGTATTCTTACATTTTCAACAGTATATGGGTTGACGTCTGATAGTTTTTTGTAATACGCCTCAGTAGTTAATTTAAATGGGCGATCCCACATTTTAAAACTATAATCATTTCCTAATACTAAGTGTATAGATTTTTGTGCTTTTACGTTTAATTGTACGTCGCCATTTGCGTCTCGTAATTCTCTGTAAAATGGAGGCTGAAAGTATAAACCACCACTTACTCTAAAAAGCATATCTTTTTCCCAATTTGGTTTTATTGCAAATTGTGCTCTTGGGCTTATTACTGTTTGAAAATCACCACTAACTCCATTGTTTTTTACTTGCCAGTTATGGGCACGAACTCCTGCATTATACCAAACATCTGCATCGCCAATTGTACTGCGTTTACTCCATTGTAAATAGGCTTGTATCCTATTAATTTGTGTGTTGTTTCGCGACTGTACATTTGTAAATGCAGTTAATGGAAACTCGTCTGGTGCATATGGCTCATCATTAAATCCTGCGCCTGGAGGATTTATAGAGAATCCTGCCGAATCTATAACTTCCCATTCTATTAAACGGTCGCGAATATCTTCATTTGTATATTTAACAGACCATTTTATCTCGTTGTCTTCTACTGTTGCAGTTCCTTTATGCTCTATTGTTGTTATTAAAGCATCTAAATCATTTCTACCATGACTTAATTGACTGCCTATACCTTCAGAAAATTCTACTTCACCTAAATCTTCATCTCCTATATTACTGTTTACTTCTCCTAAACGGTATTGTGCTAAAATATCAAAATGTTCTTCTTCTGTAGTGTGATATGTAGAAGCTACTAAATTTAAATTAATATTATCATTTAAATTATAACGTGCTTGTAATGCTCCAAAAAGTGTTTGGTAACTGTCACGCTCTTGGCCTTGATAAACCACTAATAAAGCTAATGGGTTTTCTAATGTTCCAAAATTTGTTTGTCTTGTTTGTGGCTCGTAACGGTATTTATTTAACGAGGCATTACCTAAAAAACTTAACTCTAACTTATCTGTAAACTTATAGGTTAAATAAGTTTGTGCATCTATAAAAGTAGGGTCGTAGTTAGTTTCTGTTTCTTTTGCATCTACTAGTAAACTGTTATCTCTATAACGTACACCTGTAATGGATGTGAATTTTGAGTCTTTACTTGCTGTTTCTAAAGTAAGGCTTCCGCCTAATAAGCTTAAATCTAAAGCGACACCAAAATCTACGGGTTTTTTATATGTAATATCTAAAACTGAAGATAGTTTGTCTCCATATTTGGCTTGAAATCCACCTGCCGAAAAATCTACATTTTGTACCATGTCGCTGTTTACAAAACTTAAACCTTCTTGTTGTCCAGACCTAACTAAAAATGGTCTGTAAATTTCAATACCATTGACATATACAAGGTTTTCATCAAAATTACCACCACGTACATTATACTGTGTGCTTAACTCATTATTACCACTTACTCCAGGTAAGGTTTTTAAAATATTTTCTACACCAGCTTGTGCACCAGGAATTTTTCTAATAACAGCTGGAGCTATTGTTGTAACGCCTTCTACATCTTTACGTTTTTTTCCGCTAATAACTACTGTAGAAATTTGCTCAACATCAGTTTTCATTACTGGATTAAACTCAAAAACTTCTCCGTTTTTTAAATTTACTTTAATGGATACTTTTTTATGGGATACGTGAGAGTAGTTTATAGAAACCTCTGTATTGTTTTCTATTTTTAGTTCGTAAAAACCATCACGATTTGTGGTAGTTCCACTTGCATTAGCTTTAATATTTACACCTTCTATAGGTGTATTGTTTTCGTTTAAAATAACGCCGGTAACTGTTGCAGATTGTGCCAGAGCAAAAAAGGGCAGAAGCAAGGCTGTAAAATAAAATAGAATGGTTTTTTTAGTCAAGGTAGCAAGTATTATTTTCTATAAAAAATCGTTTCAAATGTAGTGCTATTTCCAACATTATCTGTAACAATTACTTTTAAATTGTTTTTGGTTTCGGTACTTACAGCATCATTAAAATCGTAAGTTAATGTTTTTCTTTTGTAATCATATTCCATTAAAATCCATTTACCATTAATGGTAGCACGGTAATTAGAGATACCAGTATTTTTATCTTCAATTTTTAATTTTAAAAAGCGGTATTTGCTTAGCCAAGATCCGTTTTTAAATTTTAAAGGTTTTATGGTTGGTGCAATGGTATCTCTTGCTAAAACGTAGGTGCCTAGGTCTTTAGTACGTGTGCTTAAAATATTTCCTTTTCTTTTTGTTGACGAATAGCTTGGCCAGTTATTCCAACCAACTAATTCTGCAATATAAAGCTGGTCTGTGTTTTCTTCTTTATAGTTGGAAATATCATAGCTTATTGTAAAATTCTTTTTTACAGGAATTATAGGTTTATGGAGTGTTAGTGTATCATTATTAACACTAAAATCTATAAAAAAATCATCATAGAAGGTATCTTTATAAAATTTAACTTTAACGTTACCTTCTTCTAATTCGGCTTCAAGGTCGTGTTGAATGTAATGCTGTAAAACCTTTTCTTCCTCAACATCTTTTGGTGGTATGTTTAAACCTTGAATATCTATTTCTACAGTTGTTTCATTACCTTTAAAATCGTTTATTTTCACCTTATATACCGATGCAGTTTCGTCAAAAATTGAAATAAAACCATCGTCAATAATATTATTATATAAGCTTAATGGGTTGTTGGGCTCTAAAAATAACTTTTGAAGCTTTTGCTTGTTAGTTTTATAATGTTCGTAATCTATTAAACGGTTTAAATGTTTAGTTTCAGCAAAAGAAAAACGCCTAAAATCTATTTCAAAATTTTCTATACCATTATGAAATGTTTTTATATTATAAACACCATTTTTATTAGCTGCTAAATCTTGCCTATCTATGGTTTGTATAGCAAAACCAATTCTTCCAAAAGCTTTTAAGTTTTCAATTTTATAATCACCGTTAGCTTTAGGTATTAAACGTAATTTTTGCTTTTTATTAGACCCATTTATGTGTGATTTTTCACCAATAGGATAAGCATAAACATTAGAGACTATTGGTTTTTTTGTGTCTTTAACATCATAACCAAAAAGCATTGGGTTTATAGGGCGTTCGGCATTATCGCGTATTTCAAAATGCAAATGTGGCCCAGAAGAACTTCCTGTGTTTCCGCTATAAGCAATAATATCTCCTTTTTTAATTTTAAGCTGGTTTGGAGTTGGAAAAAGTTCTATTTCAAAAGATTCTTTTTCATATTGTTTCGCTTTAATGAATTTTTCAATTTCTGGTCCAAATTTTTGTAAGTGCGCATAAACACTAGTGTAACCATTTGGATGTGTTACGTATAATGCTTTTCCATATCCAAAATGAGCTATTTTAATTCTACTTACATAACCATCTGCAATGCCATAAACTTTTAAACCTTCTACGCGTTTTGTTTTAATATCTAACCCAGAGTGAAAATGATTAGAACGTAACTCTGCAAAAGTTCCTGCTAATACAATTGGAATATCTAAAGGAGATCTAAAATAATCTTGAGGGTAACCGTTTTGAGATAAAACGGGCATACTTATTAAAAATAAGAAAAGTAGTATGCGCATAAATGTAATTTTGAATGTTTAAAATTTAGAAGTGTATTTGCTAAAATATACATTTGGCAACAATTATACCAAATGAATTTTAAATGATTAGTTAGTAAAAGCCATTATGTTGATTATGAGTGTGCAATATTTAAAAGATTATACAAGACGTTTAAAATTAAAAATTTATGCTAAAACAATTGTAAAATAGGTTCGGTTCTGTTAACTTTGTAAGATAAGTATTGATATTTGTAAATGAGTAATATTGAAGCTATTGTAGATAATCTTGAGAATAAAGTTAACAAAGTTTTACGCAAACAACGCCTTTTAGAAGCGGCTAACAATAAATTATCGCAAGAATTAGAACAATCTCAATCTACTATTCAAAACCAAGAAGAAGAAATTTTAACTTGGAAAGAAAAGTACGAAACACTTAAAATGGCCAATACAATACTTGGCAGTGACGATGATAAACGAGAAACAAAACTCAAAATAAACGCATTAATAAGAGAAATAGATCATTGTATTGGTCAACTATCTGAATAATGTTATATAGCATATATGGCAGAAACGCTTAAAATAAAGCTTTCAATAGCTAATAGAGTATATCCTTTAACAATTCCGCCAAGTCAGGAAGAAGGATTAAGAAAAGCGGCTAAAAATATAGATGCTATGATAAAACAGTTTGAGCAAAGTTATTCTGTTAGAGATAAACAAGATGTTTTAGCGATGTGCGCATTACAGTTTGCCTCTCAAGTAGAACAAAAAAGCTTAGACAAAGAACATGTAAATGAACATGTAGAAGAAAAGCTAAAAGCTTTAAATCTTGTGTTACAAGAGCATTTAAGTTCTTAATAAACGTTCATATAAATAAAATTAGGTTACTGCCTACATTAATTATTTTTTTGATAAACTCAACGTTAATTCTTTAAAAAGGGTGAGTTTAAGTTGTAAAAGCGTGCTGCTAATGGTGTATTTCTGAATTCAGTTTCAGTTACCATTCGGGCAGATACTTGATCAGCTTGTTAACCCTAAACTTGTTTTTAAGGAGTTTATACAAAACCAAAATTAGTGTAGGCTTTTTTTTTGTAACCAAAACAAATAACAATCAAAACTAACTAAAAATGGATAATATAATTTTAATTGTTGCAGGTGTTGCTATAGGCGCTATAATAGGTTTCGTTATAGCAAAGGTGATGGAGAAAAATAACGCCTCAAAATTGATAAAAAATGCAAAAAAAACAGCCTCTGCAATTTTAAGAGAGGCTAATAATGAAGGAGAAAGTATAAAAAAAGACAAAATACTTCAAGCTAAAGAAAAATTTATTGAGCTAAAAGCTGAGCATGAAAAAGTAATACTTTCTCGCGATAAAAAAATATCTGATGCAGAAAAACGTACTAGAGATAAAGAGTCTCAAGTATCTAATGAGTTATCTAAAAACAAAAAGCTTAATGCATCTTTAGAATCTAAAGACAAAGACTTCAACCATAAATTAGATATTTTAGAGAAAAAACAAAAAGAACTTGACAGGCTACATAAAAGTCAAGTAGAACAGTTAGAAGTAATTTCTAGTTTATCTGCAGAAGAAGCAAAATCTCAATTAATAGAATCACTTAAAAGCGAAGCAAAAAGCGACGCAATGGCTTATGTTCAAGATAAGTTAGAAGAAGCTAAGTTAACAGCACAACAAGACGCAAAGAAAATAATAATAAATACAATACAACGCATTGGTACAGAAGAAGCTGTAGATAATTGTGTTTCTGTATTTAATATTGAAAGTGACGATGTTAAAGGTAGAATTATTGGTCGTGAAGGACGTAACATTAGAGCAATTGAAGCTGCAACTGGTGTAGAAATTATTGTAGACGATACTCCAGAAGCCATTATTTTATCATGTTTTGATTCTGTAAGACGTGAAATCGCACGTTTATCGCTTCATAAATTAGTAACAGATGGTAGAATACATCCTGCTAGAATTGAAGAGGTTGTAAAGAAAACACAAAAACAAATAGAACAAGAGATTATAGAAGTAGGAAAACGTACTGTTATAGACTTAGGTATTCATGGCTTACATCCAGAGCTTATAAAAATGGTTGGTAGAATGAAATATCGCTCATCTTACGGTCAAAACTTACTACAACACTCACGTGAAGTTGCTAAACTTTGTGGTATAATGGCTGCAGAGTTAGGTTTAAACTCTAAACTCGCAAAGCGTGCCGGATTATTACACGATATTGGTAAAGTGCCAGATGCTGAGTCTGATATGGAAACGCCTCACGCAATTTTAGGAATGCAATGGGCAGAAAAATATGGTGAAAAAGCAGAAGTGTGTAATGCCATTGGTGCTCACCACGATGAAATAGAAATGACTTCACTTTTATCTCCAGTAATACAAGTTTGTGATGCCATTTCTGGAGCAAGACCAGGAGCAAGACGTCAAGTTTTAGATTCTTATATACAACGATTAAAAGATTTAGAAGATGTTGCTTTTGGATTTAATGGTGTTAAAAAAGCATATGCAATTCAAGCAGGTAGAGAATTACGAGTAATTGTAGAAAGCGAAAAGGTAAACGATCAAAATGCAGCCGATTTATCGTTTAATATATCGCAAAAAATTCAAACAGATATGACCTATCCTGGACAAGTAAAAGTAACAGTTATTAGAGAAACAAGAGCTGTTAATATTGCTAAATAGAAAAGCAAAAAGTATAAAAAAAAGCCAATTATTAATTTAATTGGCTTTTTTTAATGTCATTAAAATTTTAAAAGTAGTACCAACACCAACGTCACTTTCTACTTCAATTTTTCCACCAAAAGATTCAACTTGATTTTTTACTAAATATAAACCAACACCTTCGGCATTAGCATTATTATGAAAAGTTTTGTAGAGCCCAAAAATATCTTTCCCAAAACGTTTTAAATCTATACCACGACCATTATCTTTAAAGCATAGTGTTAATTTGTTATCTTCAACTTTAGATGAAATTATAATTATTGGCTTTCTATCTGGATGTTTATATTTAATAGCATTTGTAAGTAAATTTAAAATGATGCTTTCTAGATATGCAGAATGGTAATTAATATGTATTTCACTATCAACTTTATTAATTATTAATGCTTCACTTTTAACAATTACAATATCTAAAAGTTTTAACGTTTCTTCAATAAAAGTATGAATATTTAAAAGCTCTGAAGTCTTATCAACGTTAGATTGAACAGATACAATTTGATTTAAGTTTTGAATCGTTCTATCTAATGATTTAGAAATATTTTTTAAATGACCAATAATTTCTTCCTTTTCACTATCGTCTTCTGCATCATCATAAAATTCTAATAGACTTTCAAAATTTCCAGAATATTGCTTAAGGTTATGTGTAACTATATGTGCAAAATTTTTAAGCTTATTGTTTTGTTTTGTTGCTATAGTTAAAGCATTGTCTACCTTAGTTTTATTATTAACTTGCTGTGTAATATCTATATGTGTGCCAACAAAATGTATGTAACCGTCTTTAATAGGGTTATTAATAATTTGACCTTGATCTAATATCCATTTATATTTTCCATTCTTGCATTTAACGCGATGTCTATTAATGTAAATATTAGTAACGCCTTTAATACGGTCGTTAAAATCTTTGAAATATTGTTCTTTATCCTCTTCGTGAACTAAATCGTTCCAATCGTCAATATTATTACCAAAAGAAGCATCATCTTCATAACCAATAATTGCTTTAGAAGATTTCGAAAAATAGACACGGTTTAGTTTTTCATTATAACTCCAAACGCCAATTTTTGAAATTTCTAATGCAGCTTGTAATTGCTCTAAACTAGATTCTGGTGAGGTTATTTCCATTATTAACAATCTTATATATTATAAAATACATAAGATTTTGATAGTTTTTGAGGGAGATTAATAAAAAAAAGCTTCTTTTTTTTCAAATATAAAATATTTATAGTTAAGAACATCAATTGTAAAATAAAATATTAAGTGTTATTGTCTTGGATGAAACGTTTGCATAACCTCTTTTAAGTGGCTTTTATCCACGTGCATATAAATTTCTGTTGTGGTAATGCTTTCGTGACCAAGCATAAGTTGTATGGCTCTTAAATCTGCTCCATTTTCTAATAAGTGCGTGGCAAATGAATGACGAAATGTATGAGGTGAGATTGTTTTACCTAAATTAATTTTAGTAGCTAAATCTTTAACTATAGTAAAAATCATAGCTCTTGTAAGCTGCTTTCCTCGTCGGTTTAAAAAAAGAGTGTCTTTAAATTCACTAGCAATAACCATGTGATTTCTAACTTCGTTTCTATAAATATTTATATATTTTTGGGTAGCAGGAACAATAGGTACAAACCTTTGTTTATCTCCTTTACCAGTTACTTTAATAAAACCTTCGTCGAAAAATAAATCTGAAATTTTTAAATGCGTCAATTCGCTTACACGTAAACCACAACCATATAACACTTCAAGAATGCAACGGTTTCTCTCGCCTTGTGGTTTACTTAAATCTACAGCATTAATAAGGCTATTAATTTCTACTTCGCTTAAAGTATCTGGAAGTTTTCTCCCAATTTTTGGTGCGTCAATAGTATCTAAAGGATTATCGGTTCTATAATCTTCAAAAACTAAAAAATTAAAAAAACCTTTTAAACCAGATATTAATCGTGATTGAGAACGTGCATTTACGGTTTTAGATACACTATATATAAACTCTTGTAATGTTTGTTTATCTATAGCTATTGGCGAAACAGATATATTGTTTTCTTCAAGATATCGTATTAATTTTTTTATATCAAAGCTATAATTATCAATAGAGTTAATAGATAATCCTCTTTCAATTTTTAAGTATAATGTATAATCCTGTAAAGCTTGTTTCCATACCATAAGATGCTAAATATATAAAATTTGTTAACTTAAAAATAATATTGTTTGTAAGTCGTTGAGTTTAATATAATAGCATAAAAACCCACCTTAACAAATGTTAACGTCTTGTTAAAAACTAATAAATGTTAGTTAAATTTTAAGTAGTTTCGCCCATATTAATCAAAACTAAAAAACTTATTTATTATGAAAAAACTATTTACAATTGCAGCATTTGCTGTATTAGGAATTACAAGTGTAAACGCACAAGAAGTAAATTTTGGAGCTAAAGCCGGAGTTAACTTTGCTACAATAACTGGAGATGATACTGACGGTATTGATTCTAAAACTGGCTTTCATGTTGGTGCGGTTGCAGAAATCATGATTTCAGAAAAATTCTCAATACAACCAGAATTAGTATATTCTTCTCAGGGAGCTAAAGATTCTGAAACTGAAACCGAAACATTCAACGGAGAAACAGTATTTTTTAAAAGTGAAGCTAAAAGAAAATCTGATTATATTAATTTACCTATAATGGCTAAATTTTATGTAGCTGATGGATTTAGTCTTGAAGCTGGACCACAAGTAGGATTTTTAGTTAATTCTGAAGCTGAACTTGAATATACTGAATCTTATGAAGGTGAAACTTATTCTGAAAAAGAAACTGTAGATTTAAAAGATTTCACAAGTAGTATTGACTTTGGTGTAAACTTTGGATTAGGTTATAAATTAGATAATGGTTTAAACTTTGGAGCTAGATATAATTTAGGACTTTCTAATATTAACGATGGAGAAGGTTCTGATAATTTTAAAAATCAAAACTCAGTTATACAAGTTTCTGTTGGATTTTTCTTCTAATTGAAAAAACAATAATATTTTAAAGCCGAAGCCTATGCTTCGGCTTTTTTTATACCATAACTTTTGTACTTTTACATTATGAAAAAACTTATTATTATAAATGGACCTAACCTAAACTTATTAGGAAAAAGAGAACCTAATGTATACGGTAATTTATCGTTTACAGAGTTTTTTGATACAGTTAAGGCTAAATATCCAGAAACTGTTTTAGAGCATTTTCAATCTAACATAGAAGGCGAGATAATAGATAAACTTCAAGAATGTGGTTTTACTTACGATGGTATTATTTTAAACGCTGCGGCTTACACGCATACATCTGTAGGAATTGGCGATGCGGTTAAAGCTATTGAAACTCCTGTAATAGAAGTGCATATTTCTAATACTTTTGGTAGAGAAGAGTTTAGGCACCAATCTTATATATCAGCAAATGCTAAAGGTGTTATTTTAGGTTTTGGATTACAGAGTTACGAATTAGCCATACAAAGCTTTTTATAGTTTTAAGGTACTTACTGGTATTTTAAACAGACTACCACAATAAATTTTCTTAAAAAAAAATTAATGTTTTTGGGCTAACTTACGTGTTTTATTAAAATGAGTTAAAAAACAGAATATAGCTGTTAAACCCTGTTAATAGGACATCTTTTTTTGTTTACAGTTCGTAATTTCGATGTAATAACCAAAAAAAGTAAACATGAAAAAATTAATTTTAAGTACAGTAGTATTCGTATCTGGATTAGCATTTTTAAATGCACAATCAGATTCAAAACAAATTCAATTAGGTGTTAAAGGTGGAGTGAATTCATCTACTATTAGTGGAGACGATTTTGGAGATCCAGATTCTAGAACAAGTTTTAATGCAGGTTTAGTGGCTGAAATTCCAATTTCTGAGCGTTTATCTTTTCAACCAGAGGTATTTTATTCTGGCCAAGGTTTTGATGTACAAGAAATAGATCAAGACAATGCTTTTGATACAGATGATAATATTGAATACCAATTAGATTATATTCAAGTACCATTATTATTAAAGGCTTATGTGGTTAAAGGTTTAAGTGTTGAAGCAGGACCACAATTTGGATTTAAAATTCATGAAGAGTTCGATTCTCAGCCAACAAGTGATGGTGGAGATATTGAAATTGACTCAGACGATTCTTACGTGAAAGATTTTGATACTAGTGTTGCCGTTGGTGCTTCTTACAAATTTGATAATGGCTTTTTCTTAAGTGGCCGTTATAATATTGGAGTAACAGATATTTTTGATGATGGTACACCATTTGAAGGTGTAGATGCTAAAAATAATGTATGGCAATTTGGAGTAGGTTTTATGTTTTAAAACTTGTAAATATTAAACAAAAAAAGTTCCAGAATATTCTGGAACTTTTTTTTGTTTTAAACTTAATGTTTAATTTTTTTTATAAATGTATTACCTCATCGTAAGCATCTGCTACAGCTTCCATTACCGCTTCACTCATAGTTGGGTGTGGATGTATAGCTTTTAATACTTCGTGACCTGTAGTTTCTAATTTACGGCCCAAAACAGCTTCGGCAATCATATCTGTAACACCAGCACCAATCATGTGGCATCCTAACCATTCACCATATTTAGCATCAAAAATTACTTTTACAAAACCTTCTTTATTTCCTCCAGCACTTGCTTTACCAGAAGCAGAGAAAGGGAATTTACCAACTTTAATATCGTAACCTTTTTCTTTAGCTTGTTTCTCTGTTAAACCAACACTAGCAATCTCTGGAGTACAGTAAGTACAACCTGGTACATTACCGTAATCTATAGCTTCAACATGCATTCCTGCAATTTTTTCAACACATAAAATAGCTTCAGCCGATGCTACGTGTGCTAATGCTTGGCCTGGAGTAATATCTCCAATGGCATAGTAACCAGGAATATTTGTTTGGTAATAGTTATTTACTAATACTTTATCTCTATCTACTGCAATACCAACATCTTCAAGGCCAATATTTTCTATATTAGATTTAATTCCGACAGCCGATAATACAATATCAGCTTCTAATACTTCTTCACCTTTTTTAGTTTTTACAGTAGCTTTAACGCCATCACCAGAAGTGTCTACACTAGTAACTTCTGCAGATGTCATTACTTTAATACCGTTTTTCTTGAAAGAACGCTCTAATTGCTTAGAAACATCATCATCTTCAACAGGTACAATTCTATCTAAATATTCTACAATTGTTACTTCTGTACCCATAGAGTTATAGAAGTATGCAAATTCAACACCAATGGCACCAGAACCTACAACAATAATCTTTTTTGGTTGTTTTGGTAAAGACATTGCTTGTCTATAACCAATTACTTTTTCACCATCTTGTGGTAAACTTGGTAATTCTCTAGAACGTGCACCAGTTGCAATAATAATATGGTCTGCACTATATTCTTTACCATCTACATCAACTTTCTTTCCTGTTTTTAACTTTCCAAAACCATCAATAACATCGATTTTGTTTTTTTTCATTAAAAACTTTACACCATTACTCATACCTTCAGCAACACCACGACTACGCTTTACAACAGCATTAAAATCTTTATCGTATTCTTTTACTGAAAGGCCATAATCTTCAGCATGCTTTAAATATTCAAAAACCTGCGCAGATTTTAGTAGCGCTTTTGTAGGTATACATCCCCAATTTAAACATATTCCACCAAGACTTTCTTTTTCAATAATTGCTGTTTTAAACCCTAATTGAGAAGCTCTAATGGCAGCTACGTAGCCTCCAGGACCACTACCAAGTACAATAATATCGTATTTACTCATTGTGTATTTTTTTGTCGTTTTAAGAAGTTACGAAGTTACAAAACCAAAATTTAATAAAGAATCTAGAATCTTAAAAAAAATATATCTTTTACTACCTTTGTAGAGCAAGTTAAATAATATGAACATACCTAAGTCTAGTTTTCCACGAGTTATAATTATTGGTGGAGGTTTTGCTGGCATTGCTTTAGCAAAAAAATTATCTAAACAAGAAGTACAAGTTGTACTTTTAGATAAACACAATTACCATACGTTTCAACCTTTATTATATCAAGTGTCTACAGGTGGTTTAGAGCCAGACTCTATTGCTTACCCAATACGTAAAGTGTTACAGGATTTCCCTAATTTCTTTTTTAGACTCGCAAATGTTTTAGAGATAGATACCAAAAACAATACTGTTATCACCAATATAGGTGACTTAAAGTTTGATTATTTGGTAGTAGCTTCTGGATCTAAAACCAATTATTTTGGTAATACATCCATTAAAGAAAATAGTATGGAGATGAAAACCGTACCGCAAGCTTTAAACTTAAGAAGTTTAATTCTTGAAAATTTTGAGGATGCATTATTAACATCAGATTTAAACGAGAGAAATGCTTTAATGAATTTTGTAATTGTTGGAGCAGGACCAACAGGAGTAGAACTTGCTGGTGCTTTAGCCGAAATTAAAAAAGGAATATTGCCTAAAGATTACCCAGATTTAGATACGCGTCTAGCGCAAATTAATTTAATTCAGTCTGGAGATAAAATTTTAAAAACCATGAGTGCCAAAGCTTCTAAAAAGGCAGAAGATTTTTTAGAGAATTTAGGAGTTCATGTTTGGAAAAATATTAGAGTTACAGGATACGATGGAAAAACAGTTACTACAAATAGCGATTTAACTTTTGATGCTGCTACGGTAGTTTGGGCGGCTGGTGTAAAAGGCGCAACTATTAAAGGCTTAGATGCAGAACAGTTTGTAACTAGAGGAAATAGAATTATTGTAAATGAATTTAATCAAGTAAAAGGGTGTGATAACGTTTTTGCAATTGGCGATGTAGCACAAATGGAAACAGAAACTGTACCATTTGGTCACCCAATGATGGCACAACCGGCGATACAACAAGGTAAATTATTAGGAGAAAATTTATTAAAGTTGTTAGAAAGTAAACCTATGACACCTTTTGTGTATAATGATAAAGGTTCTATGGCAACAATAGGCAGAAACAAGGCTGTTGTAGATTTGCCAAAATTTAAATTTCAAGGTGTTTTTGCTTGGTTTGTATGGATGTTTGTACACCTGTTTTTTTTAATAGGTTTTAGAAACCGAATGGTTGTTTTTATAAATTGGGTTTATAATTATATTAGGTTTGATAGAGAAGCACGCTTAATAATTAGGCCGTTTAAAAAGGAATTAAAATCTTAAGTTTTATTGTTTTGGTTTGCTGAATTTTTCTGCATTAAATTGGTCTGATTGTCCTTTGGGTATAGATAAACTCTGCCATGATTCATTTTTAATTTGCTTTCCAATATGTGCTATTTGCCCAATATGGTAACTATAATGCCCTAATTGTCTAAAAATAGCTTCGGCTACCAAATGACTTTCATTTCTAATATAAACTGTTTTATTTAAATCGTCGTTGTTTAAAGGCGTAATTGCATTAAAAAGGCAAGTCCATCCTTTATTCCAATCGGCTAATAATTGTTCTTTTGTAGTATAAGTAGCTTGAAATTCCTGCTCACGTTGTCTCCAGGTTTTTTCGCCATCTTCGGTTAAAAAATTAGTCCAACGGCTTAACATATTACCAACCATGTGTTTTACTATTATTGAAACACTGTTAGAATTGTCGTGAGATTGCCAGTTTATTTCATTAAAAGACAACTGCTGGAGAGTTTTATCTCCAGCAGTTTTATAATAGTTAAACTGTTTTATTATACTGGTTATATAGTTGTTATTCATTTTTAAAATCTACACTAGCGCTATTTACACAAAATCTTGTTCCGGTTTCTGTAGGACCATCGTTAAAAACATGACCTAAATGTCCGCCACAATTTGAGCATACAATCTCGGTTCTAATCATGCCATGGCTTTTATCTAGAATATTTGTAATACTACCAGGAATAGCTTCATCAAAACTTGGCCAACCACAATTTGATTCAAATTTACTATCGCTTTCAAATAGCTGTTGGTTACAAGCTGCACAATGGTAAGCTCCAGACTCAAAATGCAAATTGTATTTTCCTGTATGTGGCATTTCGGTGCCTTTTTTTCTTAAAATACGATATTGCTCATCTGTTAGCTCTTTACGCCATTGCTCTTCAGTTTTATTTACTTTAAATTCTTTCATTATTTTTCTGGTATAAAATTTAATGCCACGCCATTAATACAATGTCTTTTTCCGGTAGTGTCTCTAGGACCGTCGTTAAATACATGTCCTAAGTGACCACCACATGTTGCACAATGCTCTTCGGTTCTAGCATGACCTAGTTTGTAATCTACAGAAAAATCTACATTTCCTTTAATTTCTCTATCAAAACTTGGCCAACCGGTACCAGAATCAAATTTATGTTCACTTTTAAATAATGGTGTTTCACAAGCAGCACAAACATAAGTTCCTGCTCTGTATTCTTTATTTAATTTACTAGAAAAAGGTCTTTCGGTTCCAGCTTCTCTTAGTACTTTAAATTCACTTTCTGTTAATTCATTCTTCCATTCCTGTTCAGTTTTAGAAACTTCGTAAACTTTATTTTCTTTGGTTTTGTCTTGGGCAGTGCCATTACAATTAAATAGGATAACAGAAATGGCAAGTAATAACAATTTTTTCATAATAACTTTAAATTAGTTTAAATTATTAGTCGTTAAATAAATAAAATCTTAATGTAGAATGCGTTAATCATTTCATAATTTTTTAAAAACTTATTATATTTTACTTTTTTCTGTACTAATTATTTAAATTAGTAGTCCAACTACAATTTTATATAAAAAACCAGAATGAACATATTTCACATTAGCGCAGAGTGTTACCCAATTGCAAAAATAGGTGGTCTGGCCGATGTTGTTGGAGCACTACCAAAATATCAAGCTAATAAAAATGTAAGTGCAAGTGTTTTAATGCCATTTTATAACAATACTTTTACACAAGCACATACATTTACTTCAATTTATAATGGCACGATTACTTTAGGTTATGAAGAATTTGATTTTAGAGTATTAAAGGTAAATGAAGATGTTTTAGAGTTTCCTGTTTGCTTTGTGGATGTTCCAGAATTACTTTACAAAAGCTTTGTTTATTCTTATGATGATGCTAAGCGTTTTTTAGCTTTTCAAATAGCATGCTTAGATTGGATGCTAACTTTGGATAATAGACCAACAATTATACATTGTCATGATCACCATACTGGACTAATTCCATTTATGGCTCAAGAATGTTATAAATATGAAGAATTAAATACTATTCCTGTAATTACAACCATACATAACGCACAATACCAAGGTTGGTTTAATTATGATAAATTTCACCTCATTCCAAAATTTAATAACGAAAATTCTGGTCTTTTAGATTGGGACGGACAAATAAATCCTCTTGCTGCTGCTATTAAATGCGCATGGCGAGTGACCACTGTATCTCCAACTTATATGGAGGAATTAAAACAGAATGCAAATGGATTAGAAACCTTACTTAATAACGAAAGGAATAAATGTATTGGTATTTTAAACGGAATTGATACTAAGGTGTGGAATCCTGAAACTGATAGTTTTATAGTTGAAAATTTTAGTAAAACTACTGTGCAGTCTGGAAGAGCGGCAAATAAAAAATGGATTTGTGATACTTATAACTTAGATATTAATAAACCATTATTTGCTTTTATTGGTAGGCTAGTAGGTGAAAAAGGAGCAGATTTATTACCTGAAGCTCTAAAAATAGCTCTAGAATCTAAACAATGTAATGTTTTGGTTTTAGGTTCTGGAGAAAAACAAAGAGAAGAAGCGTTAGAGGCTATAAAAGTAAATAACAAAGGGTTTTATAATACTTATATAGGTTATGATGAAAAACTTTCACATATAATTTATGCTGGAACAGATTTTTTATTAATGCCATCTCGTGTAGAACCTTGTGGTTTAAACCAAATGTATGCACTTAGATATGGCGCAATACCAATTGTAAGAAGTATTGGAGGTTTAAAAGATACTGTAATAGATATATCTAATAATGGTTTTGGTATATGCTTTAATACACTTACTGTTAAAAATATAGTAGATAGTATTTTTAGAGGTATTGCACTTTACGAAAACCAAAATAAATTTAAAGACATTAGAAAATCCATAATGACTATTGATCATTCATGGGATAAATCGGCAAAAGACTATTTAAACCTATACCAATCCATAAACTAAAAAACTATGATTAATGACAAAGTACTCTCAATTATTCTAGGTGGTGGCCAAGGCTCAAGATTGTATCCATTAACCGAAGCGCGCTCTAAACCAGCCGTGCCAATTGCAGGTAAATACCGTTTGGTAGACATACCAATATCTAATTGTATAAATTCAGATATTAAGCGCATGTTTGTATTAACACAATTTAATTCGGCGTCATTAAATAGGCATATTAAAAATACGTTTCATTTTAGTTTTTTTAGTTCGGCATTTGTAGATGTATTAGCAGCAGAACAAACACCAGAAAATAAAGGTTGGTTTCAAGGAACAGCAGATGCTGTTAGGCAAAGTATGCATCATTTTTTAAGGCATGATTTTGAGTATGCTTTAATACTCTCTGGAGATCAATTATATCAAATGGATTTTAATGATATGATAAATGCTCATATAGAGGCTAATGCCAAAATATCTATAGCAACAATACCTGTAAATGAAAAAGATGCAACCTCTTTTGGAATTTTAAAAACCGATGAAAATAATATTATAACCTCATTTATAGAAAAACCAGATGCTTCATTGCTTCCAGATTGGACGTCGCAAACTAGTGAAGACATGCAAAAACAAGGTAAAAACCATTTAGCATCAATGGGAATTTATATTTTTAACAGAGATTTGTTAGTTGATTTAATGAATGATGAATCAACCATAGATTTTGGTAAAGAAATCATTCCACAATCCATTAAAGAACATAAAACATTAAGCTACCAATTTGAAGGATATTGGACAGATATAGGAAACATAGACTCCTTTTTTGAAGCTAATCTTGGACTAACAGATGAGATTCCAAAATTTAACCTTTACGATGTAGCACAAAGAGTGTATACAAGAGCGAGAATTTTACCAACATCTAAAATATCTGGAACAGCTTTAGATAGAGCAGTAATAGCAGAAGGTTGTATTATTCATGCAGCAAAAATAGAAAAATCTGTAATTGGTATTCGATCTCGAATTGGAAAAGAATCTACGGTTATTAATACCTACATGATGGGTAATGATAAATATGAAACCTTAAATGAAATTGAAGCATCTAAAATAGAAACACTAATAGGTATTGGAGAACGCTGCTTTATAAAAAACTGCATTATAGATAAAAATGTAAAAATAGGTGATGATGTTAGAATTAACGGCGGTAGCCATTTAGAAGATATGGAAACCGATAAAGTGTTTATAAAAGAAGGAATAGTAGTTGTTAAAAAAGGAGCAATAATTCCAAAAGGATTCGTAATATAAACCTATGGATAACGTATTAAACCATAGTCTTTTTACAGAGTTTGATGTTAATTTATTTAAAAGCGGAAAGCATTATAATTTATATAATAAGTTTGGCTCGCATATAATAACAAAAAATGGAGTAGAAGGCACCTACTTTTCTGTATGGGCTCCAAGTGCAAAGCAAGTTTCTGTAATAGGAGATTTTAATTTCTGGCAGGAAGGTGAACACAAATTAAATGTACGCTGGGACGAAAGTGGAATTTGGGAAGGTTTTATACCTAATATTGGAAAAGGCACTACCTATAAATATAAAATTGAAAGTCATAACCAAGGTATTAAAACCGAAAAAGCAGATCCTTATGCACGTCGCTATGAGCACAATCCTAAAACAGCATCAATTGTTTGGGAAGATAATTATAGCTGGAAAGACAAACAATGGCTATCTAACAGAAAACAAGTAAATGCTCTTAATGCGCCATTCTCTGTATACGAAGTACACTTAGGTTCATGGAAAAAACAAATTGAAGAAAATAGGTTTTTATCATACTTAGAATTAGCAGAGCAATTAGTTACTTACGTAAAAGAAATGAACTTTACACATGTAGAGTTTATGCCAATTATGGAGTTTCCGTACGATCCTAGTTGGGGATATCAAATTACAGGATATTTTGCACCAACTTCGCGTTTTGGTTATCCTGAAGAGTTTAAAGTATTAATAGATAAACTGCATCAAAATAATATAGGTGTAATTCTAGATTGGGTACCATCACACTTTCCAGAAGATGCACACGGCTTAGGTTTTTTTGATGGTACATGTTTATACGAGCATCCAGACAAGCGTAAAGGCTATCATCAAGACTGGAAAAGTTTAATATTTAATTATGGCAGAAACGAAGTAAAGTCGTTTTTAATAAGTAATGCTATTTTTTGGTTAGAGCAATTTCATGTTGATGGTTTACGTGTAGATGCAGTAGCATCAATGTTGTTTTTAGATTATTCTAGAAAAGATGGCGAATGGGAACCTAATAAATTTGGAGGTCGAGAAAACTTAGAAGCTATTGCCTTTTTACAAGAAATGAACGAAGCAGTTTATAAATCTTTTCCAGATGTACAAACTATAGCCGAAGAATCTACATCGTTTCCAGGAGTTTCAAAACCTGTTTTCTTAGGAGGATTAGGTTTTGGTATGAAATGGATGATGGGATGGATGCACGATACCTTACAATATTTTGAAAAAGAGCCTATATATAGAAAACACCATCAAAACGATTTAACGTTTTCAATGACTTATGCATTTTCTGAAAACTTTATGCTACCACTTTCACATGATGAGGTTGTATATGGAAAACGCTCAATTTTAAGGCGTCAACCTGGAGACGAGTGGCAAAGTTTTGCAAACTTAAGACTATTATATAGTTATATGTTTACACATCCAGGAACTAAATTATTGTTTCAAGGTGCAGAATTTGGTCAAAGTGAAGAATGGGATTTTCAAAATAGTTTAGATTGGCATTTAACACAATACAAACCACATAAAGGTGTACAACAGCTTATTAAAAATTTAAACACTTTTTATAAAACAGAACCAGCATTATATCAAAAACAATTTAGTAATGATGGGTTTGAGTGGATAGATTATAACGATGCAGAAAACTCGGTATTGGTATATATAAGAAAAGGAGAAGCAGAAAAAGAAAACTTAATTATTGTTTGTAACATGACGCCAATACCTCGAGAAAACTACCGTATTGGTCTACCAAAAAAAGGAAAACTAAAAGAAGTTTTTAATAGTGATAACTTAGAGTATTTTGGCTCAGGAAATTTTAAAAATAAAACACTTACTTCTCAAGCCATAACATCACATTTTAAAAAACATTCGGTAGCAATAATTATACCTCCATTAGCCATGATTGCTTTAAAATATTCTTAATATAATCTATTAATTTTGAGAATATTACAATTACATCGTTTTCGTTAATAAATCAGTGTAACAATTATATATTTTAATAAGTTTTCCGTTTTTTTGTTATACCAAAAACCTCTATTTATATGATTGTAAATACCGAACTTGAACAAAAAGGAAATCTATTTCCTTCTAAAATAATAGCATTTAATAAAGATGTAGATACCTTATATTTTTCAACCGAAAATAGTGTAGTACTTCAGCTTACTATTTTTAGAGATAGTGTACTTCGTTTTAGGTATACAACCACAGGAACTTTTGAGAACGATTTTTCTTATGCTATTACAAAATATGCCAGTAAAGGGTACAATCATTTAGAAATTACAGAAAATGACGCTTACTATATTATAAGAACATCAAAACTTATTTGTAATGTAGCTAAGGCAAATTTAAGAATTTCAATCTATGATATTATTGATGGCACTTTACTAAATGAAGATGAAATAGGTTTTCATTGGGAAGAAAGCTATGAGTATGGCGGTAATATTGTAAAAATGAGTAAAACCATTAATGAGCGTGAAAGCTATTTTGGTTTGGGTGATAAACCAGAACATTTAAATTTAAAAGGAAAACGTTTTGAAAACTGGGTGACAGACTCCTATGCGTTTGGTAAAGAAACAGATCCTATTTACAAGGCCATTCCTTTTTTTACAGGATTACACCATAATAAAGCATACGGTATCTTTTTCGATAATAGTTTTAGGTCATTTTTCGATTTTGGGCAAGAACGAAGAAACGTAACAAGTTTTTGGGCACAAGGTGGAGAAATGAATTATTACTTTATTTATGGTCCAAAAATGAAAGATGTTGTAGAGAATTATACAGACCTAACAGGAAAGCCTCACCAACTGCCACCATTATGGGCTTTGGGCTTTCACCAATGTAAATGGAGCTATTATCCAGAAGCAAATGTAAAAGAAGTCACTAAAAAATTTAGAGATTTACAAATACCATGCGATGCTATATATTTAGATATAGATTATATGGATGGTTTTAGATGTTTTACATGGAATAAAGAATACTTTCCAGACCCTAAACGTATGGTTAAAGAACTGGCAGACGATGGTTTTAAAACCGTAGTAATTATAGATCCTGGTATTAAAATAGATAAAGATTACGATGTTTTTGCAGAAGCTTTAGAGAAAGACTACTTCTGTCGTCGTGCAGATGGACCATACATGAAAGGAAAAGTTTGGCCAGGTGATTGTTATTTTCCAGACTTCACTAAACCAGAAGTTAGAGAATGGTGGGCAGGATTATTTAAAGAACTTATTGAGGAAATTGGTGTTAAAGGCGTATGGAATGATATGAACGAACCAGCGGTTATGGAAGTGCCAAATAAAACATTTCCAAACGATGTAAGGCATGATTATGATGGTAACCCATGTAGCCATAGAAAAGCTCATAATGTTTATGGAATGCAAATGGCTAGAGCCACATATCAAGGTTTAAAAAAGTTTAACTACCCTAAACGACCATTTGTAATTACAAGAGCAGCATATTCAGGAACACAACGCTACACATCAACCTGGACAGGAGATAATGTTGCAACATGGGAACACTTATGGATTGCAAACGTACAAGCGCAACGTATGGCAATGTCTGGCTTTAGTTTTGCCGGAAGTGATATTGGTGGATTTGCAGAGCAGCCACAAGGCGAGTTATTTACACGTTGGATACAATTAGGTGTATTTCATCCGTTTTGCCGTGTACATTCTTCTGGAGATCATGGTGATCAAGAACCTTGGGCTTTCGATGATGACGTAACAGATGTGGTTAGAAAGTTTATAAACCTACGTTATCAATTATTACCATATTTATATACTGCTTTTTGGAATTTAGTAGAACATGGAACACCAATTCTACAATCACTAGTACTTTTCGATCAAGAAGATAGCCAAACACATTATAGAACAGACGAGTTTATATATGGAGATAAAATATTAGTATGTCCAATTCAAGAGCCAAATGCCAAAGGAAGACGTATGTATATTCCAAGAGGAAAATGGTATAACTTATGGACAGATGAGGTAGTAGAAGGAGGCAAAGAAAAATGGGTTGATGCCGAAATAGATAGTATGCCAATTTTTATTAAAGAAGGTGCGGTAATACCAAAATACCCAATACAACAATATACAGGTGAAAAGAAAATAGAAGAGTTAACATTAGATGTGTATTATAAAGAAGGAAAAGAAAACTCTGAATTATATGATGATGCACATGATGGATACGATTATACAAAAGGGCGTTATAGTTATAGAACCTTTAATTTAACAGGTAAAACTGAAGAATTAATAATACAGCAACATAAACAAGGTAAATTTATAACAGAGTATTCAACATTTAAAATAAACATACATGGTTTACCATTTGAAATAGGAGAAATACAAATAGATAATGTAACTGTTCCAATACATCAATTAATTATAAACGGAACCAGTGCTATGAGTATAGATAAAAACTTTACAGAAATACATATTATCGGTAAATAATAGCCTTTTATAGAATAAATTTATTGTATTTCGTTTTTAAAAATTAAGTTTTTAGTTAACTTTTACTAACTTGTAACAAACAATTATAAAATTAAAATTAAAATGAAATTTAAATCAAGTATAACTTTATTATTAACTGTAGGAATTTTTTTCTCATGTGCTACTAATCCGTTTACTGGAAAGAGTACATTAGCTTTAGTTGGTAATTCTCAGTTATTTCCAACTGCTTTTGCACAATACAACCAGTTTTTAAGTGAAAATAATGTCGTTACAGGAACAAAAGAATCTGAAATGATTTCAAGAGTTGGACAACGTATAGCAGTAGCTGCAGAACGTTGGTTAAATGCCAATGGTCAACAAGGGTATTTAAACGATTATAAATGGGAGTATAATTTAGTTCAAGATAATACGGTAAATGCCTGGTGTATGCCAGGAGGAAAAATTGTATTCTATACAGGAATACTACCAGTAGCAGAAAATGAAGCTGCAATAGCTGCAATAATGGGACATGAAGTAGCTCATGCTTTAGCAAACCATGGTCAACAACGTATGAGTGCTGGAATTTTACAGCAAGTTGGAGGTGTAGCAGGTAATGTATTAATTAAAGATCAACAAACCTTAAATATATTTAATCAAGCTTATGGTATTGGTTCTCAAGTAGGAGTCATGTTACCATTTAGTAGAAGTCATGAAACAGAAGCAGATAGAATAGGTTTAATATTAACAGCATTAGCAGGTTATAATCCAGATGAAGCCGCAAATCTATGGAGAAGAATGGGAGAAGCTAGTGGCGGTCAAGCACCACCAGAATTTTTAAGTACACATCCAGCAACAACAACTAGAATAGCTAATTTAGAGGCTTTAGCACCAACAGCAAAAGAGGAAGCTAGAAAATTTGGAGTACAATCTTTTAGACCTATTACTAAGTTTTAACAATAAGTCATTTATTATTATTATTTTCGAAGCCACTTACCAAAATAAGTGGCTTTTTTTATTATGGAAACATTACAAAAAGGAAGTAAAAAACTTCTTAACGCATGGGCGTTTTACGATTGGGCAAACTCAGTATATACTCTTACAATTGCATCTTCAATTTTTCCATTGTTTTATGGAACGTTATTTACTTCAGAAAATGAAACTATTTCAGCATTTGGTTTTATTATGAAGCCAACTGTTTTAATTTCTATAATTACAGCATTTACATTTTTGGTAGTTGCATTCACATCTCCAATTTTATCTGGTATAGCAGATTATGTAGGAAACAAAAAGAATTTCATGAAGTTCTTTTGCTACATTGGTAGTTTAGGTTGTATAGGTTTATTTTGGTTTTCTAAAGAGCGAATACACTTAAGTCTTTTGTTTTATTTTATGGGACTTATTGGTTATTGGGGAAGTCTAGTATTTTATAATTCTTATTTGCCAGATATAGCATTCGATGAGCAACAAGATAGTATTAGTGCAAAAGGATTCTCTTTAGGTTATATAGGTAGTGTAATTTTACTAGTTATAAACCTAGGTATGGTAATGAGTCAAGACACTGGAGCAGAGAAAGTAGAGATGATGAGGTATGCTTTTGTAACCGTAGGTTTATGGTGGTTAATATTCAGTCAGTATACATTTTATATATTACCAAAAGGTGTTTCTAACGGTCATAAAGTAACCAAAGCAGTTATATTTAACGGTTTTAAAGAGTTAAAAATGGTTTGGGCTCAACTAAAACAAAACTTAAGATTAAAACGTTACCTGTATGCATTCTTTGTATTTAGTATGGCTGTTCAAACCATTATGCTAATGGCAGTATACTTTGGAGAAAAGGAAATCTCTTGGATAGATAACGATCAAAAAACACAAGGCTTAATTGTAAGCATATTAGTTATACAAATTGTAGCAATAATTGGTGCTATACTTACTTCGAAAGCTTCGGCTAAATTTGGAAATATAAAAACACTAATAATAGTAAATGCTATATGGATGTTACTATGTTTTTATGCTTACTTTATGGTAACACCAGTTCAATTTTATGTAGCAGCAGGATTTGTTGGTTTAGTTATGGGTGGTGTACAATCTTTAGCACGATCAACTTATTCAAAGTTTTTACCTGAAAACACAGAAGACACAACATCGTATTTTAGCTTTTTTGATGTAGCCGAAAAAATAGGCATTGTTATAGGTATGACTATTTTTGCGGTTGTAGATCAAATAAGTACAATGCGCTACGCAATATTATTTTTATTCGTATTTTTCCTTTTCGGAATAATATTATTATTTAGAGTACCCAAACAATCAACAGCAAATTAAAGTTAAATTTATTATGTTTGCTTAAATTACTTAATTATGAAAAATTTAAAAACATTTCTTTTACTATTATTAATTTCATTAGTCTTTACAGCTTGTGACAACGAACCACTTGAAGGTTTTGAAGAAAATGGAAACAATCCTTTTGGAAACAGTTTAGTTGGTACTTGGGCATTAGTTGAATTTAATACTACAGTTTCATCTTCTTCAACTGTTGGAGGTATTCCTTTTGAGTCTAGTACTGTAATAGAAGGTAATAACCCAGATTATAACTTAACATTTACATCTGATGCTTTTTTTACAAGCGGAAATTATGGTTATACCGCAACGACTACGATAAATGGAGTGTCAAATACACAAGAAATATTTTTAGAAAACGTAAATGGTGTTGGCACGTATACTGCAACAGATACTGAAATTACAATAGATGGTTCTTTCTTTTCTTTAGAATTTGACGGAATGGATTTATCTGAATTTGGAGAAGAACAAGTTATAGCTTACGTAATTTCTAACAACGGACAAACATTAACTTTCGACCAAAATACAACAGAAACAACGGCTTTTGGTGGTGAAACAGTTGTATTAACAGCAACAGGAACTTCGGTTTGGACTAAAGTAGAAACTATAGACACTTCTTGTGAAGACGCTTCAAGTTTTGTTGATGATGCAGAAAGTGCATATAATAACAATCCAGATAGTATAAACTTATGTAATTCATATAGATCTGCTTTAGAAGAACTAATAGACTCTTGTGGAGATCCTAGTGGAGAAATACAAGCTGTAATAGATAGTTTAAATAACTGTGAAGAAGACGATACACAGCCAGTACCAGAAGTAGAAATTAGCCTAACTGCAGGAACGTTACCAATAGAGTTTGACTTAGTTGAAGTTGTAACGGTTGGTAATACATTACAAATAACAGGTGAAACCTCTGCTGCTAACAATTATTCAATTTATTTTGAAGTTGAAGAAGGCGCAACAGGAGTAGACATAATTAATGAGACTTTTGTTTTAACTTTATCAACTACAGACCCAGATTATTTTCCTTCTACGCAAGGTTTTGATGATTTTACCTCGACAATCACAGAGAATGGAACAGGTACTCTTGTAGGTTCGTTTGGAGGTGTTGTAACAAACTCTAGTGGTGGTGATTTAAGCTTAAGTCAAGGCACAATAAGTATTTCATACTAAAAACAAAATACAGTAATAAAAAAAAGCCGCTTTTCTAAATTTAGAAAAGCGGCTTTTTTAGTTTTGCTAACTGCTAATTACCAATACTTCCAGAACCAGTTACTTTAGTGTCTTCTTTTCTTGGGTTACCTTTATATTCAATATCTCCAGAGCCTGTAACGCGCCCTTTTAAGTTGCCATTACAAATAATCTCTATATCTCCAGATCCTGTTACTTTTGCTTCAACATCATTAGCTTCTAAATTAAAACCATGAAAATCTCCAGATCCTGTAACGCTAGCTTTTAAATTATCTGTACTACCTATTAAAGTTAGGTCTCCAGAACCAGTAATACCAGCTTCAATGTTTTTTGCATCTACTTCTAAAATAATATCACCAGAACCCGAAACTTTACTTTCAAAATTATTAGTAATTATTTTATCCATATTTTTAACATCTCCAGATCCAGATAATGTAACTTCGTCTATATCATTAAAAGGGATAGTAATTTTAATTGTTTTATTACGACTTGGACTTAAATTAATGTTGTTTTCAGTTTTAATTTTAAGTGTATTCCCATTTACTTCTGTTATAATATAATCTAATAGGTTTTCTTCGCCTTCTATAGTAATATTACCTTCTTTCCCTTTTACTAATATAAAATCCATCCATCCGGCACATTTTATAATGTCGTAATCTGGAGTAGACCTTTTAATTGTTGTTACATTACCGTTTCCCTTGATTTTTTTACCGTTCCATTGTGCGTTTACACATGAGAAACTAAATAATGTTATCGCTAATACTGTAGCTAATTTTAATGTTTTCATAATAGTTGGTTTTGTTGATTGATTTTTTTAAAGTTCGTTTTTTAATTGATTTAAATTATAATAATGATTAATTTTTGTAAAAAGAAACACTACCGTAGTCGCTATTTATTTTTACAGTGCTTTTAGAGTTTTCTGTTTTATGATATCCAGAATAATATTTACCAGAAGATTGTTCTCTTTTTTTAATAAATTCAAACGCATCTTCATCTTTTAAAGAGGCATATTCTAAGTCAATATCAAAATTAAAAGCTAGTAGTGGATCGTAGCCAATTTTAATACCTACGTAGTCGCTATCTATATAAAGATTCTCAAAACTTTTTTGAAGCTTATCTACTCTTATAGAACCGTAGTCTGCATTTATAGAGATACTTTTATAAATATCACCTAATCTCAAAGTTAAATAATCGCCATTGCCTTTAACATTGTTTGCTTTTTCTATGGTGACTCCTCCATAATCACAATTGTAAGATATATTTTCTGCAATTTCTATTTTAGATTTTGTGTAATCTGCATTAATGTCTAGGTTTTCGGTTTTAGAAACAGTAAAACCACTATAGTCTGCATCAATTTTTCCGCTCTTTATATATTCAAAATAGCAGTTGTTAGAATAGTCAAAAGAGATTTCGTTGTTATCTGCTAATAATTCTTTCGTAGTAATTTTTCCATAGTCGCAGTCTAATATAGCTTTGCCTTCTAGTGTCGCAAGGTTAATGCTACCATAATCATTACTTAAATCTACATTTCCAGTTATTGGCATTTTTACTATATAGTTAATTTCCATGTTAACATTACTATTGTTACTAGTCCAGCTGCTCCACCAAGATTTGTTTTTTTCTTTATTAAAGCGTGTTTTTGCTGAAATATAATCGCCTTCTCCAGAAAAATCTATTGTGATTTCGTTTAATTTTTTAGCAACTTTTTCTTCGTCATTACCGCTGGTTATTATTTTAATTTCGAAAACAATTTTATTTTCATTCCAGGTTACAATATCTAAATTACCATAGCTATTATCTACTCTTAAAGTGGCATTTTTACTTACATTAAACGTTTTGTTTATTGTTTTTTCTTTTTTGTATTTTCCTTTACCATTATTGGCTACCATTACTAATGGCAGAAGCATAAAGAGTAAGAAAATTTTATAGTGTAATTGTAGTTTCATTATTAGTTTGTTTTAAGTTTTTTGTTTCTTCTATATTCTCTAAAACCGATTTTAGCAAATCAACCCTATTCATAAAGTTGTTAATCATGGCATGAATTACGCGCTTATCATTACCACTATCTGTTAAGTCAATTTTTAGTTGTTTGTATTCTTTTTCTAAAAGTTCTAATTGTATTAAGGCATCTTTTATTAATAATTCGGTTTCTGATGTGCGTTTAGTTTTTATTTTTTCTAATTCTTGATTTATAACCGATGTGAAAAAGCTTTGTGTTTGCGCCATTTCTGGAGATACACTTGCTAAATCTTTAGTTTCGGTATTAGTATTAAAATTAAATACTAGAGTTACAATTAATAGTATTGAGGCTGCAACACCTAATAAAGGTTTCCAAATACTAGTTTTACTTGTAATACTTTTTGTATTGTTTTGTGCTTCTAATTTGTTTAGAAAATTAGCCTTGTGATTAAGACTTGGTGTTTCAAAATCAAAATCGTCTTGAAGCTTTTTAAATACCTTATCTATATTATCTTTTTTCATATTTAATTTTTCCGCGAAAGCGTTATTATTTTAATGTTTTAGCTTACTACTGCAAGCATTTTATGTCTTAAACTTTCTTTTGCTCTAGAGATCATTGTGCGACAATTAGCATTAGAGATATTCATAATTTCACTTATTTCTTCATAATCATAACCTTCTATTAAATGCAATGTGAGAGATACTCTATAATTGTCTTTTAAAAGCGACATACTTTCTATTACTTGTTTTGCTTTTATGCTATTAAACTCGTGGTTTGATACTATGCCATCACAATCTTCAACTTTATATAGTACATCGTCTAATGGTACTTCATCAAACTTTGTGCTTTTATTATAGTGGTAAATACTCATATTTACTACTATACGTTTTAACCAAGAACCAAAAGTATTATGCTCTTTTAATGTGTTTAACTTTGTAAAGGCTTTTAAAAAAGCATCTTGCATAATATCTTCTGCCTCATAACGATCTTTTACAATACGAAAAGCTGTATTAAACATGGCTTTGTAATATCTATTGTAAATCTCTAATTGTGCCGCTTGGTTTTTAGATAAACAAAGTGTTATTAAAGTTTCGGTATTATGGTTGGTTAAACTCAATTTGTTATTATGGTTTGTTGTATTAAAGATAGTGGTAAAATTAATTTGTTACAGTTTTATAAAACTATTTTAAAAATTTATTAAAAATTGACTTTTAGAAGCTTTAAATAAGAAGGTGAATTATGGCATATTAATTGATTTTTATTAACATATAAAACATATTGATTGTTGATAATGTTTTGAAAATCAGTAGTTTTTGTTGAAAAAGTAGTTTAATTTTATAAATATTGCATTATGTTTTGTTTTAAACAAGCGACATAATGACACTTATATACATATGAAGAAATCAAATTTTATTAGTCTAGACAGTTTGTCATTGCAGGATTTTGATGCGAATTCTGAGTTAATTCCATTAATGACGCCAGAAGATGAAGAGAAAATAAACAATGAGTCTTTACCAGAAACCTTACCAATTCTATCGCTTAGAAATACGGTTTTATTTCCTGGTGTAGTAATACCAATTACTGCAGGTAGAGATAAATCTATAAAACTAATTAATGATGCAAATAACGGTGGAAAAGTTATAGGTGTTGTTTCGCAAAAAGACGAAGCTGTAGAAAATCCTAAAGCAGGAGATATACATGAAATTGGTACAGTTGCAAGAATACTAAAGGTATTAAAAATGCCTGATGGTAATACTACAGTTATTATACAGGGTAAAAAAAGATTTTCGGTTGCAGAAGTAATTACCGAAGAGCCTTATATTAATGCAACAGTACGCGAGGTGCCAGAAGCGAAACCAGCAAAAAAGAATAAAGAGTTTCAGGCTATAATAGATTCTATTAAAGAGTTAGCCTTACAAATTATTAAAGACTCTCCAAACATTCCAAGTGAGGCATCTTTTGCTATACAAAATATAGAAAGTGATTCGTTTTTAATAAACTTTGTATCGTCTAACATGAATTTACCTGTAAAAGACAAACAAGCTTTATTAGAAAAAAATGACCTTAAAGATCGTGCTTTAGAGACTTTAAAGTTTATGAATATTGAGCTTCAAAAATTAGAGCTTAAAAACGATATACAATCTAAGGTTCAAAGCGACATGAACCAGCAGCAACGCGAGTATTTTTTAAATCAGCAAATGAAAACCATACAAGAAGAACTTGGTGGTGGTAATGCTGAAGAGATGGAAGATATGAAAAAGCGTGCTAAAGCTAAAAAATGGGATGATAAGGTTGCTGAGCATTTTGACAAAGAACTATCTAAAATGCAACGTATGAATCCTCAAGTTGCAGAGTACTCTATACAACGTAACTATTTAGATTTATTTCTAGATTTACCATGGAATGAGTTTAGTAAAGATAAATTTGACCTTAAACGAGCTAAAAAAATATTAGATCGTGACCACTATGGTTTAGACGATGTTAAAAAACGTATTATAGAATATCTAGCCGTATTAAAGTTACGTAATGATATGAAATCTCCAATTTTATGTCTTTATGGACCTCCAGGAGTTGGTAAAACATCTTTAGGTAAATCTATTGCCGAAGCATTAGGGAGAGAATATGTGCGTATGTCTCTTGGTGGTTTAAGAGACGAAGCCGAAATTAGAGGCCACCGTAAAACTTATATTGGTGCTATGCCAGGACGTATTATTCAATCTCTAAAAAAAGCAGGAACTTCTAATCCTGTATTTGTTTTAGATGAAATAGATAAACTTTCTAATTCTCACCAAGGCGATCCATCTTCTGCTTTGTTAGAAGTGTTAGATCCAGAGCAAAATAGTGAGTTTCACGATAACTTTTTAGAAATGGGTTACGACCTATCTAAAGTTATGTTTATAGCAACATCAAATAGTTTGGCTAATCTTCAACCAGCATTACGAGATAGAATGGAGATTATTAATGTAACTGGTTATACAATAGAAGAAAAAGTAGAAATAGGTAAACGCCATTTATTACCAAAACAATTAAAAGAACACGGTTTAGAAGACAAGCACTTAAAGCTTGGAAAGCCACAACTTGAAAAAATTGTTGAAGGTTATACAAGAGAATCTGGTGTTAGAACACTAGATAAAAAAATAGCCAAAATGGTGCGTTACGCAGCAATGAATATTGCAATGGAAGAAACGTACGATGTTAAAGTAACTAACAATACAATTGTAGAAGTTTTAGGCGGACCAAAATTAGAGCGCGATAAATACGAAAATAATGATGTTGCAGGAGTTGTAACAGGTTTAGCATGGACAAGAGTTGGTGGTGATATTTTATTTATAGAGTCTATACTGTCTAAAGGAAAAGGTGCTTTATCTATTACTGGAAACATTGGAAAAGTAATGAAAGAGTCTGCAACCATCGCTATGGAATATATAAAAGCGAATGCAGATGAGTTTGGTATTAACCCAGAAGTTTTCAATAAGTATAATGTGCATATTCACGTTCCAGAAGGCGCTACACCAAAAGATGGACCAAGTGCAGGTGTAACAATGTTAACTTCTTTAGTTTCTTTATTTACTCAGAAAAAAGTAAAAAAGAGCATTGCAATGACTGGAGAAATTACACTTCGTGGTAAAGTTTTACCCGTTGGTGGAATAAAAGAAAAAATATTAGCTGCAAAACGCGCAAAAATTAAAGAAATTTTACTTTGCGAAGATAATAAAAGGGATATTGAAGAAATTAAGCCAGATTACGTTAAAGGTTTGAAATTTCATTTTGTAACAGATATGAAAGATGTTTTAAAATTAGCCCTAACAAATCAAAAAGTTAAGAACGCTAAAAAATTATAAAATGAAAACTATTGCATTAGGTTTATTGGGTTTATTGAGTTTAAGTATTTATGCTCAAGACACAACCGAAATAGCAGAAGAGTTTATACCTATAGAAGTAGAAGGTAAAGAAGCTTTTATTTCTACTAAAACTGGTGAATATACTTATAGAGCACACGCTAAAACCAATGCAGAAAATTTAAAAACCACGCCAAGCGGCGTGGTTTATACAGATATTAAATATCATGTAGTAAAAAAAGGAGAAACTTTATCATCAATTTCCAAAAAATATAATATTAGTGTTAGTGCTTTAAAACAAAGCAATAAAGTAACAGCATCTAATCTTAAATTAGGTTCTAAATTAAAAATAGAGACTAAAACAATAGTTAAATCTAGTAGTCCTGTAATAAGCACATCTGGTAAAGAACGAATCATTGCTAAACTTAGGCCAGGAGAATCTCCAGGAGCATTAGCGCCACCACCACCAATAGAAGAAATTGAAAAAAAACTAGTTAAAACAAAAGCCAGCCAAGAAAAACCAAATAAAAAGGTTTATAAAGTTACCAAAAGTGTAAAAAATCCAATCTTAGATGTCGAGGCCAATTCACAGGTAAGTAATAAAGTAGTAAATAATACTACCGAAACTAAAAAAGAGCGTTTAGCACGTTTAAAAAGTGAAATGGCTGCATTAGAAGCCGAACTTGAAGAGACAGAGAACACTAAAAATGAAACAGAAGAACCAGAAACCTTAATTAAAGAAACTATTATTGAGGAACCTAAAGCCAATATAAGAGACGATAATGGTAAAAAAGTAATGGTTTTTGAAAATAATAGTGAAACTGAAGAAAAAGTTTTAAAACCTAAAGAAACTATTGCAGAAAAAGCAACAAGAGTTATAAAAGAAGTTCGTAAAACAACAAAAGATACATTAGAAACTAAAGTTGAAGAACATGAAGTAAATGAAGGTTTAGCAAAAGAAGAAAAGAATAAAACAAATACTAACGCAGAACACGCTGCATTTTATACTGTAGAAAAAGGAAATTCGCTATGGAGTATAGCAAAACAGCATAATATGACCGTAGAAGAAGTGAAAAAGCTAAACGGTTTAAAAAACAATAATATTAGTATTGGGCAGAAACTTAAAGTTAAACCGTTACAAAAATAATTAAGTCTCTTTTTTAAAATGAATAAATTTCTTGTATTAATATTTTTTCTATTTTCTCTAGTTTCATTTGCACAAACAAACATTGTAGATGTTATTATAGATAATAAGCCAGCAAAATTAAATATAAAAACAGGCGACTATAAATTTGTAGATGGTTCTGTAGTAAATTCTTCAAATACCTTACAATCCTTAAAAGGAACTAATATTCACGTAGTAAAAAGTGGCGAAACTCTATATTCGCTTTCTAAAAAATACGAAATAAGTATTGCTCAAATTAAAAGTGTAAACAATTTAGATTCTAACACTTTATATGTTGGACAAAAATTAGCAATAGGCTATTCAACTTCAAGAATTATAGCAAATAAAGATTCTCATACAGTTTCAAAAGGTGAAACTTTGTATCGTATAGCAAAAAACAATAATTTATCTGTATTAGAATTAAAGCGTTTAAATGGGTTAAACACTAACATAATAAGCATTGGTCAAGTATTAAAACTTAATTAAATTACTTGAAATTTTATTTACTAAAAAATAAAAAATACATATATACGTTTTAAGATAGATTTAGTTACTTTGCAACTTTATGCTTAAAAATACTGTCCTAATCTGCTCTCTATTAATTAGCACCTTTTGCCTTGCGCAACTAGGAGGACAATCAACCTACCAATTTCTTAACTTAGTTAATTCACCAAGGCAAGCAGCTTTAGGTGGTAAAGTATTAACAAATGTAGATTGGGACGTAACCCAAGGTTTGTATAATCCGTCAACAATTAATGTTGAAATGGATAATCAATTAGCTTTAAATTACACCAGTTATTTAGGTGGTATAAGTTATGGTACGGCGGCGTATGCTTATACTTGGGATAGAAGAACACAAACATTACATACGGGAATGACTTATGTAAATTACGGTGATTTTGATGGTTATGATGAAAATGGAATTTCAACAGGTACTTTTACAGGATCTGAAGCTGCATTATCTGTTGGTTATGCTAAACAAATAGGATATAGTGATTTTTATGCAGGTGCAAATGTAAAACTTATTACATCTACATTAGAGCAATACAATTCTTTTGGTATTGCTGCAGATTTAGGTTTGTTGTATATAGATGAGCGTTTAGAGTTTCAAGGCACATTAGTAGTTAGAAACTTAGGTACTCAAATTACAACGTATGCCGGTACAAGAGAACGTTTACCATTAGAGATAGATTTAGGTTTGTCTCAAACTTTAGAAAATGTACCATTACGTTGGCATTTAACCTTCGAGAATTTGCAACAATGGCCAATTGGCTTAGAAAACCCAGCAAGAGCAACTACAGATTTAGAAGGTAATATAACACCAGAAAAAGTTGGATTTTTAGCTCAAGTTATTCGTCATACTATAGTAGGAGCAGAGTTGTTTCCAGATAAAGGTTTTAATATTAGATTAGGTTATAGTTTTAGGCGTGGTGAAGAACTACGTATAGAAGAACAACGTAATTTTTCTGGTATTTCGGCAGGCTTTTCAGTAAAACTAAACAAACTTCGTTTTAGTTATACACATGCAAAATATACAAGTGCAGCAAATTCAAACTTCTTTGGGCTGCAAATAGATTTGAGATAAGTTACGCTTAGCTTAATATATTGAGTTAAATTTTTTTATATTGTTGGTAGAAACCAAAATATAA
>NZ_MPCX01000007.1 GCF_001874145.1 Lacinutrix sp. MedPE-SW
TTTAATATATATATATAAAACGCCATTGCATAGCAATGGCGTTTTTTGTTTCTACACATTTTATATTTAAAAAATGCAATTGAGTATATATAAGGTGTTAATGAGTGAATAGGCTTTTAAAATGAGTAAAACGTGTATATTAGTACATTATGTAATGCTATTTTAAAATTTATAGTTTTATTATACGATTAAAAGTGTGTAAGTTTATGTTTTACAATCTAAAATGATAAAATATATACAAGGCATTATTTTTTTGTTAGGCTTAATTTTAAGCCCGTTTGCTGTTGCCCAAACTAAAAGTAATGATGCTTCTGCAATTAAAAGTCAACAATTTACTATAAGAGGTACAGTTAAAGAAAGTGATACAAAACGACCTATTAAAAATGTAAGTATTCAAGTTAATGGAGGAAAATATACTTTTACAAATACAGAAGGCGCATTTAGGGTTGAAGCAAAAATTGGCGATGAACTTATAGTAAGTCATGAAGATTTTCATACTATTTATTATACAATAGAAAAAGATGAAAATATAGATGTAGAAGTAAAGCCTAATTACGAAAGTATACAATCTAAAAAATATAGAAATAATACAACGTTTGGAAGTCTTATAGATTCAGCTAAATTTTATAAAAGAAAATCTGCCGAAAAAAGCATCCAGTTTGTAAGTGAAAGTATAAAAAATAGCACATCGGCAAAAGAAAACGCCGAAGCTTTTGAAACACTTGGTGATATAAATATGTACTGGAAGCAGTATGATTTAGCTATTTCAAATTATAAAATAAGCTTAAATAGTGATCAAAACAATGGCGTAAAACTAAAGCTTGCAAATGCTTATAAGGCAAATAAAGAATATCAAAATAGTTTATTGGTTATACAAGGTTTAAAATTAAGTGACTTATCTAATTATCAAACTGTAGCATATTACGAAGCTTTAGGAGATACAAATAGAGCATTAAAAAAATACAATAGCTCTATAGACTTTTATAAAAAAGGATTAGAAGTAGCAAAACAGTATTTAATAAGCTCGAAAATAACAGATTTAAATTCAAAACTTGCACAAACATATAATGATAATGGAGCAAAAACAGAAGCAAAATCTTACTACCAGAACGCATTGTCTCTTGCGGCTAAAGAAAATAAATCTCGAGCAATAAAAGAAAAAATTAAAGTAGCAGATTTTAATAACTCTAATGCAGAATACGAAGAAGAAATAGTTTTAAGAAAAGAAGCTATACCACAAATAGAAGCTATAGAAACCGATTCTTTAATAGAGAATGAAAGCGATATTACAGTACAAAAACAAAATTATAAAATAGGAACTGCCTATTACCTTCAAAAAGACTATAATAAAGCCATTCCTTTTTTAGAAAAAAGTGTAGAAGAAGCCAGCAAAAGAAAAGATTTAGTAGTAGAAAAAGACGGAAACCGAAAGCTTTACGAAGTGTATAAAAGCGCAGGTGATTTTGAAAAAGCCCGAATTGCTTTTGATGAGTATGCAAAATCTTTAGAAAAACTATACATAGAAAAAGAACAGCAAATAACACAAATAGCGCGTTTTAACAAAAATATAGCCGAAAAACAAAACCGTATTATATCTTTAGAAAACGATAGAGAATTATCGCAAAGTAAATACCAATTAACAACAGAGCGAAATAAAAATCAAAAAATTATAATTTACTCACTAGTAGGCGGTTTGCTATTATTATCACTTGTAGCATACTTAATGTATAAATCTATAAAACAGCAAAAACTAGCAAATAATTTATTAGCATTAAAATCCTTACGAAGCCAAATGAATCCGCATTTTATATTCAATGCGTTAAACTCGGTAAATGGTTTTATAGCAATAAACGATGAGCGTACAGCAAACAAATATTTAAGTGATTTTTCTAAATTAATGCGTGCAGTATTAGAAAATAGCGAAGAAGATTTTATACCACTACAAAAAGAAATAGAACTTATAGAATTATATACAAAATTAGAACACTCTAGGTTTAAAAATAAATTTGACTATAATATAACAGTAGACAAAGCCATAAACTTAGACCACTATAAAATACCACCAATGCTGCTTCAGCCCTATATAGAAAATGCTGTATGGCATGGTTTACGTTATAAAGAAACAAAAGGCGTATTAGATATATCTATAAAAAAAACGGGAGCAAATCAAATTACTATTTCTATAATAGATAATGGCATAGGGCGTGAAAAATCTAAAGCCTTAAAAACAGCGAACCAAAAAAAGCAAAATTCAAAAGGTATGGGCAACATAAAAAAAAGAGTGTCTATATTAAACAATATGTATAAAGATAAAGTAGATGTTTTTATAGATAATTTTAAAAATACTGGCGATACAGGAACTAAAGTTGTTGTTACTTTAAAACGCGATTAAAAGCAACAACACACAATTTTATATTACAACCATGAAACTAACCTCAATAATAGTAGAAGACGAAGAAACCAGCAGAGAAATTTTAAAAAACTATCTCAGTAAGTACTGTCCAAATGTCGAAGTCGTTGGCGAGGCATCTAATATAAACGATGGATTAGAACTTATTAGAAACAATACCTTAGATCTCGTATTTTTAGATGTCGAAATGCCTTACGGTAATGCGTTCGATTTATTAGACAAAGTAGGCGATCGGCAATTCGAAACCATATTTGTAACAGCATACAACCATTATGCAATAGATGCATTAAATGCACATGCCTCTTACTATTTAATGAAACCCATAGCAATAGACGATTTAATAAAAGCAGTAGATTACGTTACAAAAATAAAAACCAAAGAAAACGCCTTACAAGATCAAGTTTTAGTACCCAAAGCACCAAAAAACATAGAAGGTAAAATAACACTACCACAACAAGACGGTTTCGAAATTATAAACACAAAAGATATACTATATTGTAAGGCAGACGATAATTATACAGAAATTTACCTAACCAACAATAAACGTAAAATAGTAAGTAAAACACTAAAGTATATAGAAGAAGCCTTAGGCGATATAAACTTTGCAAGAGTGCATAAAAGTTACCTAGTAAACGTAAACGAAATAATAAAATACGTAAAAGGAAAAGGCGGAAGCCTTATATTAACCAACGGAAAAGAAATTATAGTATCACCATCAAAAAAAGCACAATTACTCTCTTATTTTAAATAATATGCCAATAATAAAACCCGTAAACAACAAAGCACCACAATTACCAGACGATTGTTACATAGCAGAAAACGCAACAATTGTGGGAGATGTAACCGTAGGCAAACAATGCAGTATATGGTTTAATGCCGTACTTCGAGGCGATGTACATTATATAAAATTAGGAAACAAAGTAAACATTCAAGATGGAGCAGTAGTACACTGCACCTATCAAAAACACCCAACAAACATAGGCAACAACGTGTCAATAGGCCACAATGCAATAGTACACGGTTGTACAATTCATGACAATGTATTAATAGGCATGGGAAGCATAGTAATGGATAATTGTATAATAGAAAGCAATAGTATAGTAGCCGCAGGAGCAGTAGTTACACAAAACACCGTAGTAGAATCAGGAAGTATTTACGCAGGAGTACCAGCAAAAAAGGTAAAAGATATAAGTAAAGCCTTAATAAACGGAGAGATAAACCGTATTGCAGAAAACTATGTGAAATATTCCTCATGGTTTAAATAACCTTTGGGCATTCCTTTTTACAATAAAAAAATTGTAAAAAGTCGGGCTATCCACTATATCTTTTTGCAAAAAAAAGCAAAAAGGATGCCGTTACTATCCCTAATGCGGGCAAACCAATGTATATTAATTGTAGTTAAAAACAGGAGTTATTACAACACAGTAACAACAAACTTTAAAAATCTAGATGTTTAACATTAAAATTGCCACCTAAAAGCGATTGCATAACTGCCGTATTTTTAATGTTAATGTAAAAATCATTGTTAGGGTTTTTACCAATAGAGTTTAATAAATTATATTGTTCTAAAACAGACTTAGTTTGTTTAGCCACAGCCAACCCAGAATCTATAATTTTTACATGTTTAGGTAAAAGCTTTAAAAGTATAGGCATTAAATAAGGATAATGAGTACAACCCAAAACTAAATAATCAATATTTTTATCAAGCATAGGTTGTAAATACTTTTTAAGTAAAAACTCCATTTTAGGCGTATGTAAATCACCATTTTCAATTAGTTGCACAATACCTTCTCCAACTTGTTCAATAACCTTAATGCCATTAGTATATAAGTCTGTAGTTTTATGAAATAAAGCACTTGAAAGTGTGCCTTTAGTAGCAAGAATACCAATAACTTTAGTTTGCGTTTGTAAGGCAGCAGGTTTTATAGCAGGTTCAATACCAATAAACGGAATATTATAAGTATTTCTTAAAATGTCTATAGCGTTAGTAGTCGCAGTATTACAAGCAATAACAATAATTTTACAATTTTTTTCTATTAAAAACTCCGTGTTTTTTATAGATAAGTCAATAATATCTTTTTTGGTTTTAGAACCATAAGGAGCATATTTACTATCAGCTAAATAAATAGTATTCTCATTTGGTAATAGCGCGTGTATTTCTTTAAAAATAGAAGTACCGCCAACACCAGAATCAAATATACCAATCGAGTTATTTTGCATTGTGAAATTATATCAATAAAAATACAAAAGCCGCCTTAAAAAGGCGGCTTTTGTTATAATAATATTTTGTAAAAATTAGATGCCTAATTCTTTTTTTACATCTGCAAGTAAATCTTTACCATTAGCTGTAATTAAAGTAGCTCTATCAAATACATATTCGAAGCCTTGAGCTTTAGCTACTTTATTAATAGCATCAATAGCTTTCTTTTGTATTGGCTCTAATAAAGCAATCTCCTTTTTTTGTAATTCTTGTTGTGCGTTAGCAGCAAACTGTTGGATACTTTGTTGGTCTGTTTGTACTTCAATTAAACGCTTTTCGTTTTCTTCTTGCGTTTTTCCAGAAGCTTCAGCTTCATATCTCTTCATTTTATTTTGGTACTCTGTACGCATAGCTGCTAAATCTGCTTCGTAAGTTTTTCCTACTTTTTCCATTTCTGCTTGAGCAGATTTCATTTCTGGCATTAAAGAGATTAACTCGCTTACATTAACGTGTGCAACTTTAGATTGTGCATTTGTAAAACTTGTTGCTCCAATAAATAATGCTGCTGCAATAAGTAGTGTTTTAAATTGTTTCATTTTTAAAATAGTATTTGTGTGTTATAGTTATTAATTGTTTTCATCTTGATTTTCGTCGTCTTTAGCACGTTCTCTTTCTTCTTTTGCTTTCTTACGATCCTCTAAGATTTTCTTTCTTTTTTCTTCTAATTCTTTTTTTCTAGCAGCTCTGTCTGCTAATTTTTTTTGTCTGCGCTCTTCTAAAATTTGTTCTCTAGTTTTAGGTTCTTCTTCTTGAGTGCTTTTATTTACTTCACCTTCATTAGGCGTTTCTTCTTCAGTATTTTTTGCTTTGTTTCTTTCGTCTAGTTTAGCTTGTCTTGCGGCTTCTCTTTCTGCTAAAATTTTAGCTCTTTTTGCTGCAGCGGCTGCTTTACGTTCTTCAACTAATTTTTCTCTCGCTGCCTTTTTTTCATCTAGCAAACGTTGTCTTTCGTCTTTTCCTTCGTTAACTTCTACAACAACATCTTCGTCTTTAGCATTTTTAATGTCTTTTCTAGACTTAAGTTGTTTACGTTTAGATGCTCTGGTTATGGTTCTTAATACTTGCTCGCTCATATCAAAACGTTCTGCAGAGTATAGCATAACAACATCGGCAGATTTATCAAAAACAAAATCGTACTTTTTTGCTTTTGCAATGTCTTGTACTGCTTGAAAAATTTGATCTTGTACTGGTTGCATTAATTGCCTTTTCTGTATCATTAAATCTCCATTAGGACCAAAACGTTTTTGTTGATAATCTAATATTTCTTTTTCTTCAAAATTAATATCTTCTTCACGCTCTTCAATTAACTCTTTTGTTAATAAAGCTTTTTCTGTATTTAAAGCTTCGCGTTTATCTTTAATTTCATTAAGTCGTCCGTCTATTTCAGTTTTCCACTTTTGCACTTTGCTTTCTAATTGCGAAGTTGCTTCTGCATATTCTGGTACATTTTGTAAAATATATTCTGTATCTATATAGCCAATTCTAACACCACGTTGTGCATTAGCATTCCATGCGGTTACAGATAGTATTGTCAATAAAAAAAGAACTTTAATTTTCATCTGTTTAGTTTTTATATTTATAACGTATAAACTCAAAAATTGACAGATGATTGTCTTGTTACTGTCTTAAATTTTGAATTAATAGTTTCAAAATAACGAATTTTAATTTTAAAAATTTTAATTCTTGAACCAAATTCTTATTGTTCACATTGAAAATATCGTGCCAAAAATAAAAATTTTAAAGAATTCTATATACTAAATAGCCTTTAATTATAGAATTAAAGGCTATTGTTTTTAAAATTGTTGCCCAATTATAAAGTGGGTTTCCCATCCATGTTTTTGTGTTTGTCCTGGTAAGGCATCAAACCCATGACCAAAATCTATACCTAATAATCCAAAGGCTGGCATAAATATTCTTATACCTAAACCTGCAGATCTTTTTAGGTTAAATGGATTGTAATCTCTAAAGTTTTCATAAGATGCTCCAGTATCTAAAAAGCCTAATGCATATATTTTAGCACTTTGTTTTAATGTTATTGGGTATCTTAGCTCTAATGAGAACTTGTTATATATTGTACCTCCATCACTTGTTGATAGTGCTTGGTTTGGATATCCTCTTAAAGCAATTGCTTCTCTACCATCTAAGCTGTAACTTCCTAAACCATCACCACCAACAAAGAAACGTTCGAAGGGAATAATTCCTCTGTCTTGATTATACGCTCCTAAGAATCCAAATTCTATACTTGATTTAAAGACAAATTTGTCTATTAATTTAGTGTACCAATCTCCTTTAAATTTTATTTTATAGAATTCTAACCATTTAAATCGTTCTTGATCTATTTCAGATATTCTATCACTTGCTACGGCTGCTTGTCCTGCTGTGCTTGACTCATCTGCTAAGATGTCTAATTTATCTTCACGTTCTTCGTTTAAAGCTTCGTAATCTTCTCCATTAAATAAAGAATATGGTAAAGAAAATTTTGCTGTAATATTAAAGTTAGAACCACCTGTTGGGAATATTGGATCGTTAAATGTGTTGTTTCTACTTAAACCTACTGTATAAGAAAGGTTGTTTGAGTAACCATCACCAAATGTAAATAGGCCTGTATTGTAGTTTTTTAGATTATAATGTTGAAAACTTAAGGCTTGAGATAATGTAAAATAATCATCTGGTACAGATAAACGTTTTGCTAAACCAAATGTAATTCCTGTAATATTAAAACGTCTGTCTTTATCTGCTCTACCAGTTGTAGCATCGTAAAGAAATTGTTTTGTATGTGATAATGACGAAGAAAACTGTACTGGTTTTTTACCTCCTAACCATGGCTCTGAAAATGAGAAGCTATAGGTTTGATAAAAACGACTGGCTTGTAATCTTAAAGCTAATTTTTGTCCGTCACCAGTTGGTATTGGTTTATAGGCATCACCATTAAATAAGTTTTTTATAGAAAAGTTGTTAAATGATAATCCTAAAGTACCAATAAAACCGCCACCACCGTAACCACCTTGAAGTTCAATTTGGCTAGATCCAGCTTCTACTACAGAGTATTCCATATCTATAGTACCGTCTTCTGGATTAGGGTTGTTAAAGTTTGGTGTTATTTGTTCTGCATCAAAAAATCCTAGTTGACTAAGTTCACGAACAGTACGTACTACATTTGCTTTTCTATATAATTCGCCTGGTCTTGTTCTTATTTCTCTATAAACAACATGGTCGTTAGTTTTTACATTACCAACTACAGATATTCTATCAAAATATACCGGTTTACCTTCGGTAATTCTAATTTCCATATCTATTACGTTATTATCTGCACTAATTTCTACTGGATTTATTGTAGAAAATAAGTAACCATTGTCTTGATAAAGGTTTGTAATGTCGTTACCATCTGGTTTGGTTTCGTCTGCAATTCTTTTTGCTAATTCTATACCATTATATGTATCACCTTTTTCAATACGTAATACTCTTTTTAAATAGTCGTCTGTATAAACGGTATTTCCTACAAATGAGATGTCTCCAAAGCTGTATTTTTCTCCTTCTTCAATTTTAATATTTAGAGCAATATTTTTTTTGTCGATAACTGTCATTGTATCTGCAACAACTCGCGCATCTCTATAACCAATAGATTTATATTTATTGATTACACTTTCTAGATCTTCTTTATAATCTGCTTCAACAAATTTTGATCGTTTTAAAATACGAATTGGATTTTTTCTTTTCGTATTTTTCATTGCTTTTCTAAGCTTTTTATCGCTTAATACATTGTTTCCTTCAAAAGTAATATCTTTAATTTTTACTTTTTCTCCACGGTCTACGTATAGTAACATGTTTACTCTAGCTTTTTCGATAGAGTCTTGAACTTCTACTGTATTTATGGTAACTTTTGTGTTTAAAAAGCCGGCTTTTCTATTTTTATTTTGAATGTAATTTTTAGTAGTAGTAATTAAATTCTCGGTAACTTTTACTCCTTTTTGAAGGTTGTTTTCCTTAATTAATGCTTCTTTTTTACTCTTTTTTACTCCTTCAATTTTTAAGGTGTTTAATTCTGGTAGATCAGAAAGTCTTATTTCTAAGTATGCAGCTCCTTCTTCAACTTTAATTAAATAAACTTCTATATCACTAAATAAATTAGAGGTCCATAGTTTTTTTACAGCATTACTTATTTCTTCTCCAGGAATAGAAATGTCTTCTCCTTTTCTAAGGCCAGAATAAGTAACAATAGTTTGTTCGCTAAAACTAGTGTTTCCTTTTACTGTAATGTCTGCTATTGTGTACGTTTTACTGTTTGCGTAAGATAGGTCTTGAGCTTGTGTAAAAAAACTAGCCATACAAATGGCTAATATTAAGGTGTATTGTAAAATTGTTTTCAATTGTAATTGTTTAGCTAATTTGTTCACTTGTTTTCCCAAAGCGTCGTTCTCTTTTTTGATATTCTATTATAGCATCACACAAGTGCTGCTTTGTAAAGTCTGGCCAAAGTGAATTAGTAAAATATAATTCGGCATAGGCTATTTGCCATAACAGAAAATTACTAATACGTTGTTCTCCACTCGTTCTAATTAGCAGGTCTACGTCTGGTAAATTTTGCGTGTAAAGATGCTCATTTATAATCGATTCGTCAATATTTTCGGCAGAAATTATATTATTTTTAACTTTAACACTTATTTCTTTAATAGCATTTACCATTTCGGCGCGAGAACCGTAGCTTAATGCTAGTGTTAAAGTCATTTGTGTATTGGTTTCGGTTTTGCCAATAACTTCAATTAATTCTTTATATACCTTTTTTGGTAAACTTTGTAAGTCTCCTATGGCATTAAGTTTAATATTATTGTCTTGTAACGTTTTTATTTCTTTTTTTAGTGATGAAACTAAAAGTTTCATAAGTGTGTCTACTTCTAACTTTGGTCTATTCCAATTTTCTGTAGAAAAGGCATATAAAGTTAGGTTTTTTATACCAAGCTCTGTCGCTGCTTCTACAGTTTCTCTAACAGACTTTGTACCATTTTCATGACCTATGGCTCTAATTAAGCCTTTTTGTTTAGCCCAACGACCATTACCATCCATAATAATGGCGATGTGTTTGGGTAATTTTTTTGTATTTATTTTTGATGTATCCAATTTATTCTGGGCAAAAGCATGGGTTTCGGCCAAAGGTATACGTTAAAGTAATACCTGTAAACATATACCAATCATTATTATTAACATTACCAAAACTTACAGAAGAGTCTTCGTCTCCATAGTCTGGTATGCTTCCATCTATTTCGTCTGAAAATGTATATCGTGCTCCAATTTCTAAAGCTAATATAAAATTTGTAGATACTGTTGCTTTATAGCCTACTACCATTGGTATACCATAGGCTAAGCTTGAAGTGTCTTCTGGTGTTAAGTTGCCTTGTCTATCAAAAAAGAAATTATCGTGTTTGGCAATACTTATTCCAGTATATAAGTATGGTGTAGAAACAAAATCACCATCATGCAAATCAAATGGTAAAAAGGTATATTCCATACCTAAAGAGAGTTCTAAAATATCATTATTAAATTCAAAACCTCTAATTTGTCTGCTAGGGTCATCAGAATCTGTATCGATTCCTTCTAATTCTGTATACATTAATGAAATTCTATACGAGTGTCTTGGACTTCTATTCCATTTATAAATAGCGCCTAAAGCAACATTATTAGGGGCAATATAGTTTGTAGCACCAACATCACCAATAAAATTACTGCCACCAAGAAAAACACCAAATTCGTTAATTTGGGCAGTGCTAATTTGTGTGCTAAAAAATACTATTAATAAAAGCGTTAAATACCTCATGAACCTTCAAAGTTTGCAAATATAATAAATAAGATTAGCCTACAATAATTTAGGCTAAATTGTTACAGGTTAAAACAGTAATTAACTTGATTTATTGTAAAAATTAAACTTTGAATATGATAATTAACCAATTTTTAGTCTAAGTTAGTTACGTTTGTCTTCTCCCCAAAGTAGTTTTTTTCGTAATGTAGTTAAAAAGCTTTCTGAGTTTAACTCTATTAAATTTATAGTAAAAGGCGATTTTTTTATGGTTATTATAGTATCGTTTGATAGTGTAGCGATTCTAGAATCTAGAGATACTAAATAATTATCTTCTCTACCGCTTACTTTTAATTCTATAATAGTAGAGTCTTCTATTACTAATGGTCTTGCGCTTAAATTATGAGGTGCAATGGGTGTTAATACAAAACTTGTTGTATCTGGTGTTATTACAGGACCTGCACAACTTAGAGAATAGCCTGTAGAACCTGTTGGTGTAGAAATTATTAACCCATCACTCCAATATGAGGTTAAAAACTCACCGTTTAATTTTGTGTCTACAGTAATCATGGAAGTTGTATTTTTTCGACTTATGGCTATTTCATTAAGTGCGAAATTAACGTCTTTAATGTTATCGTTTTCTGGCGTAGTTTCAATAGATAACAATGTTCGTTTGCTAAGTGTATATGCTTTATTTTTTATTTGCTGTATTGCTTCTTTTATATTTTCTGGCTGTATTGTTGCTAAAAAACCTAGCCTTCCGGTATTTATTCCAATTACAGGAATATTTAAGTCTTTTACAAAAGTAATTGCTCTTAAAATAGTACCATCTCCACCTATACTTACAAATAAATCGAAAGTTTTATCTAAATCTGTAAAGGTATTATATGCAGAAATGTTACTAAGTTCTTCTTTGATATTTTTATAAAATTCTGCTTCAAGAAATAGTGTTGCGTTTATTTTTAAAAGTTCTTGAGTTAAAATTTTTAGTGAATCTTTAGATTGTTTTTTTGGGTATTGACTATAAATGGCAACCTTCATACAATTACATATTTAAATATTTGTTTAAATAATCTGATCGTTCTTTTAAGCCTATTAAATATTTATCATCTTCATAATTAGATAAAACATTGTAGCTGTAGCGCCTAAAAGACTGCATGATTTCATTTAAATCTGCTTCGCCAAGTTTTATAGTTATTTGTGCGACGTCATTTTCAATTTTAGAAATAAAAGCACCTAAAAGTTTACCATTATTAGACTCTACAATTTGACTTATTTCACTAAAAGAATAATCTTGTAAACTTTTTTCTATAATAAGTATAGAGCCAGGTTCAGAGAAAAAAGGTGTTTCGTTAAAAAGACTTATTACATCATTTAATTCATAATACCCTAAGTAAACATTTTTATTACTAAGTACAGGCATTATGTTAGTAGAATTTTGTGCAAAAGCTTCTAAAATATCAAGCCAATTGGTATCTTCTCTAACAAAAAAACCTTCGGCAGAATAGCTATAATCTTTAATAAGTTTTTCGCTGTCAAAACAATGGGCGTCATTTTCAGATATGCATCCTAAATAAATGTTGTCTTCATTTTTAATAGGAATATGAGAGTAAGTTAGCTGGTTAAAAAGCAATTGAATTTCGCTAACTTTATCTGTTACAGCAACAGGTTTTATGTCGTTAATTATATAGTTTAAAAGATTCATTCTTCTTATTTCATTTTTATGCAAAATAATTAAAAAATAGTTCAAAACCGCAGTTCTACTTCGTATTTTTGTTTTTTAAAAGTCTAGAAAACATGACAAAATTAAGTGTAAATATTAATAAAATAGCCACTTTAAGAAACGCTCGTGGTGGTGATACTCCTAATCTGCTTCAGTTTGCTAAAGACGTGCAGCGATTTGGTGCACAAGGTATAACTATACATCCAAGGCCAGACGAGAGACATATTCGTTACCAAGATGCAAGAGATTTAAAATCTATTGTTAATACAGAGTATAATATAGAAGGAAATCCTAACCCAAAATTTATAGATTTAGTTTTAGAGGTTAAACCAACGCAGGTAACATTGGTGCCAGATGCAGTAGATGCTATAACTAGTGATGCTGGTTGGGATACAATTAAGCATAGAGATTTTTTAACTGAAGTTATAAGCGAGTTTAAAAGTAACGGCATAAGAACATCTATTTTTGTAGATCCTGTACTTGCTCAAATTGAAGGTGCAAAAGCTACAGGAACCGATAGAATAGAGTTGTATACTGAAGCATTTGCACACCAATTTAGCCTTGGCAATACTAATGCAGTTAAGCCTTATACAGAATGTGCAGTTTTAGCTAATACTTTAGGTTTAGGTATAAATGCTGGACACGACTTATCTCTAGATAATATTAAGTTTTTTAAAGAGAATATTCCAAATTTATTAGAAGTTTCTATTGGTCACGCATTAGTGTCTGAAAGCCTATATTTAGGTATAGAAAATGTAGTGAATATGTATTTAAATAAATTAAAATAATGCAATTACACGCTAACATTTTAGGAGATAAAGGTAAAACACTTGTTATCCTTCATGGGTTTTTAGGTATGAGTGACAATTGGAAAACCTTAGGAAAACAATTTAGTGCTAATGGTTTTAAAGTGCATTTAGTAGACCAGAGAAACCATGGTAGAAGCTTTCATAGTGATATTTTTAATTACGATGTTTTAGCTCAAGATTTAAAATCGTATTGTGACGATAATGACCTTAAAAATATAGTGCTTTTAGGTCACTCTATGGGAGGAAAAACAGCAATGCTATTTGCTACACAGTACCCAGAATATGTTTCAAAATTAATTATTGCAGATATTTCTCCAAGGTTTTACCCTATACATCATGATGCTATTCTTGAAGGTTTAGGGCGTTTAGATTTTAAAACCTTAAAAAGTAGAAGCGAAGCAGATGAGCAGTTGTCTAATTACGTTAGTGATTTTGGTACACGACAGTTTTTACTTAAAAATTTATATTGGGTAGAAAAAGGAACACTAGGTTTACGAATAAATTTAGAAGTGTTAACCCAAAATGTAAGTGAAGTTGGTGAAGCCTTACCGTTACATGCTACTTTTGAAAAAGACACACTTTTTTTAAGAGGAGACAAAAGTGAGTACATTGCTGCGCAAGACGAAAGCTTAATAAAGTCTCATTTTATAAATTCAAAAATTGAAACAATAGCAAATGCAGGACATTGGCTACATGCCGAAAATCCAAAAGATTTTTATAAAGCTGTAATAGATTTTGTAAATTTATAGTACTAAAACTTTAAACTTATGAATCTTATTATAAAACTCCTACTAAATGCTATAGCAGTATTTGTATTATCACATGTTTTAAATGGGGTTAATGTAGATGGTTATATATCTGCAATAATTGTAGCAATAGTATTATCTATACTCAACCTATTAGTAAAACCAATTTTGGTAATATTTACCTTGCCAATAACAATATTAACACTAGGCCTATTTTTATTAGTAATAAACGCATTATTAATATTATTAGCAGATAAACTAATAGATGGGTTTGAAGTAATAAATATATGGTGGGCAATTTTATTTAGCGTTCTATTATCAATATTACAATCGCTATTACATTCATTTTTAAAAAAGGATAAAAATAAAGCGTAATAAAGACTGAAATTCAATACATTAAAAACTTTGATGGAGTGTAAAAAAGTAGTACTTTTGCACTCCATTTTTGGTTACATTAAATAGATTATTCAAAATGAATATTACAAGAGAAAATAAAGACGCATTAAATGCTGTAGTAACAGTAGCGATTGAGAAAGACGATTACGCTTCTAAAGTAGAAAAAATCCTAACAGATTATAGAAAAACTGCAAACATTCCTGGTTTTAGAAAAGGTCATGTACCAATGGGAATGGTAAAAAAGCAATACGGTAAAGCAGTATTAATCGATGAGGTTAATAAACTTATACAAGAAGGTTTAAATAAATATTTAACAGAAGAAAAGTTAGACGTTTTAGGTCAACCTTTACCAAAACCTCAAGATGATATTAATTGGGATGAAGATAATTTTTCATTTGAATTTGAATTAGGTTTAGCACCAGAATTTGATGTAGAGTTAAAAGCTAAAAAAGCAATAACTCAATACAATATTGTTGCAGACGATAAAATGATTGATGACCAAGTTGTAAATATCCAAAAACAATACGGTAAATTAATCGCACAAGATAAAGTAGCTAAAGACAGCGAAATTACAGGAACTTACACTAACGAAGAAGAAGGAATTGAAAACAAAGTAACGCTAACTTTAGATAAGTTTAAAGGGAAAGCTACCGAAAAGCAATTTATTGGAGCCAAAGTTGGAGATGTAATTACTTTAAAAACTAAAGGTTTATACAGTGATGATCATGAGTTAATGCACGCATTAAAAGTAGAGCATGACAAAGCACATGGTTTAGATATAGAAGTTAACTTTGAAATTTCTGAAATAAACAGCAGAGAATTAGCAGAATTAGACCAAGAACTTTTTGATAAGTTATTTGGTAAAGATGTTGTAAAATCTGTTACAGAACTAAAAGAGAAAATAAAAGAAGACGCAGAGAAGCAATTCGTTCAGCAGTCAGACCAAAAACTTTTAAACGATGTTACAGAATATTTAGTAGATGCTACTAAATTTGACTTACCAGCAGAATTTTTAACAAAATGGATGCAAGCTTCTGGAGAAAAACCAATGGATGATGCAACTGCTAAGGAAGAATACGAAAAATCTGAAAAAAGCTTACGTTACCAGCTAATTGAAGCTAAAATCATGGAAGCTAACGGACTTAAAGTAGACTTTGAAGATGTAAAAGAAAGCGCTAAAAACATGATTAAAGTTCAAATGGCACAGTTTGGACAAATGAATCCTAGTGATAAAGAATTAGATGATATTGCAGCAAGAGTATTATCTAACCAAGATGAAGTAAGACGTTTAAGCGAGCAAGTTGTTAGCCAGAAATTATTAAACCTTTATAAAGAAAAGGCAAATATTAAAACTAAAGAATTAACATACGAGAAGTTTGTAAAAGAAGTTTACGGCGACAAATAAACATAGACGTTCTTTTAAAGAATAATCATTATATTTAGGCGTTGAATTATTGTATATTCAACGCCTATTTTATTAGCGTTAAATTGAACTTAAAAAGTTTGTAAACAGTACATTTAACAATATATTGAAGTTTTTCTCTTTTATAAAGAGAAGCAATAAAAATTTTAAAATTCAAAAGATATATATGGATTACGGAAAAGAATTTGAAAAATTCGCAATAAAAGATCAAGGTATTAATAGTAATTACTATAGTAAGATTATTAGTAGCATGTACCCTCAAAGCATGACACCTTACGTAATTGAAGAACGTCAATTAAACATCTCTCAATTAGATGTTTTTTCTCGATTAATGATGGATCGTATCCTTTTTTTAGGAACAGGAATAAATGACAATATTGCAAATATTATACAAGCACAATTGTTATTTTTAGCAAGTACAGATAATACTAAAGATATCCAAATGTATATTAACTCTCCAGGAGGAAGCGTTTATGCAGGATTAGGTATTTACGATACTATGCAATTTATTGGTCCAGATGTAGCAACTATTTGTACAGGAATGGCAGCATCAATGGGAGCAGTATTATTATGTGCAGGAGAAAAAGGAAAACGTAGTGGTTTAGAACATTCACGAGTAATGATTCACCAGCCATTAGGAGGAGCCCAAGGTCAAGCAAGTGATATAGAAATTACAGCAAGAGAAATACTTACGCTTAAAAAAGAATTATACGAAATTATTAGTAAGCATTCAGGACAAGATTACGACACAATTTATAACGATAGTGATCGCGATTACTGGATGAAAGCAGATAGAGCTAAAGAATACGGTATGATTGATGAAGTCTTAAAAAGAGACTAAATAATTAAAAAAAATAATAGTTAAAGTAATAAAACTAAAATGTTTTATTGTTTTAACTCTTTAAAAAAATGTAATGGCAAAGGAAGAATTAGAATGTTCATTTTGTGGTAGGAAAAAGCCAGAAACAAGCTTGTTAATAGCAGGATTAGATGCGCATATATGTGATAGATGTATTGAGCAAGCTCACGGTATTGTTCTAGAAGAATCTAAACAAAGTGATAATAGTGAGCTGTCTGCAGAGTTAATGTTACGTAAACCGCAACAAATTAAAGCTTTTTTAGACGAGTACATTATTGGTCAAGAACACACCAAAAAAGTAATGTCTGTAGCAGTATATAATCACTATAAGCGTTTATTACAACAACCAACTAATGATGATATAGAAATTCAAAAATCTAATATTATTATGGTTGGAGAAACCGGTACAGGAAAAACATTAATGGCCAAAACCATTTCTAAAATGTTAAATGTACCTTTATCTATAGTAGATGCTACGGTATTAACAGAAGCAGGTTATGTTGGAGAAGATGTAGAAAGTATTTTAACACGTTTATTACAAGCAGCAGACTATAATTTAGAAAAAGCAGAAAAAGGAATTGTTTTTATAGACGAGATAGATAAAATTGCACGTAAAAGTGATAATCCATCAATAACAAGAGATGTTTCTGGTGAAGGTGTGCAACAAGCACTACTTAAACTTTTAGAAGGAACAGTAGTAAATGTACCACCAAAAGGAGGACGTAAACATCCAGACCAAAAGTTCATTGAAGTAAACACCGAAAATATTTTATTTATAGCTGGCGGTGCTTTCGATGGTATAGAACGTGTAATATCTAAACGCTTAAATATGCAAGCCTTAGGTTATAGCGCAGCAATGAGTGAAGATACAGTAGATAAAAATAATATACTACAATACATAATTCCAAAAGATTTAAAAGACTTTGGTCTAATACCAGAAATTATAGGAAGATTACCTGTGTTAACACACATGAACCCTTTAGATGCTAAGACACTTAGAGCTATTTTAACCGAACCTAAAAATGCAATTATAAAACAGTATAAAAAACTGTTTTCTATGGATGAAATTGAATTATCAATTACAGACGGCGCCTTAGATTATATTGTTGGAAAAGCTATAGAATATAAGTTAGGAGCAAGAGGATTACGTTCTTTATGTGAAGAAATTTTAACAGATGCTATGTTTGAGTTACCAGGAAGTGACACTAAAAAATTAAATGTTACTAAAACATATGCAGAGCAAAAACTTTCTAAATCAACACTAAAAAAGTTAAAAGCAGTCTCATAAATAATTTATATATATTATATTAAAGCCTATATTTATTAAAATATAGGCTTTTTTATTTAATTATTATGGTGCTTTCTAAAACAGAAAATATTGAAACAAATAGACTTTTTTTAAATAAAATTGGTCAACATCAAGTTGATATAATATTTAAATTAAGGTCTAATGAAACGGTATGTAAATATATTGAGCGTCCTTTGTATAAAAAAAGAAAGGAAGCTAGGATACATGTAGATAAAGTTGTTAATGAGTTGAGAGAAAACAATGCTATTACATGGGTTTTAACTTTAAAAGATAATAATAAAGAAATAGGGACAATTTGTTTATGGAATTTTTCTGAAGATAGGAAAACAGCAGAATTGGGTTATGATTTACTTCCAGAATACCACAATAAAGGCTATATGAGTGAGGCTCTAGATAACGTTATAAATTTTGGCTTTAATATCGCAAAATTAAAAAGTATTGAAGCCTTTACTCAATTTGAAAACAAAGCATCTATACATTTGCTAGAAAGCAAAGGGTTTGCTTTTAAGCCAAAAAGAAAAGATCCTGATTTTCCAAAAAACGCTATTTATGTTTTAAGTAAAACATAAAAAAAACCACTTGTAAAAAGTGGTTTCTTTTTTGAAATTGGATTAATTAATAAAATCATTTTCAAAAGGAAAAATTGAATAATAGCAATTAAATATACAAACAAATATCTGTTTTTCAGTTATTTATAGTTTATTTTTTTGTTTAGTTATACTCAATTTTTATTTTTAATGATACTATTTTTATAAAAAATCTAACATAATCTTACTATATGTTAAAGGTTTAGTTTTAACAAATCGTCCATATAATCTCTAGTGTTAGAGAGTCTAGGTACTTTATGTTGTCCGCCAAGTTTATCATTCTCTTTTAGCCAATCATAAAATAACTGCTGTCTTGCTACATTAATTTTTGGCTTGTTTAATGTCATGTTATTATAACGCTTAGCTTCATAATCAGAGTTTAAAGACTTTAAAGCATTATCAAAAAGTTCATTAAAGTAATTAATATCTTTTGGCGGTGTTTTAAATTCTATTAGCCATTCGTGTGCGCCTTTTTCTTTACCTTCCATAAAAATGGGAGCAGCCGTATAGTCTACAATTTCACTTTGTGTTTTTTTGCAAACTTTTTTTAAGGCATCTTCAGCGTTTTCAATAATTAACTCTTCACCAAAAACATTAATGTGGTGTTTTGTTCTACCAGAAACTTTTATGCGATATGGAGAAATAGAGGTAAACCTAACGGTGTCGCCTATTTTATAACGCCATAAACCTGCATTTGTAGTAATTATTACAGCATAGTTTTTGTTTTTTTCCACTTCGCTTAAAGGAATAATTTTCTCATTGGGCGTACCATAAGTATCCATTGGTATAAACTCATAAAAAATACCATAGTCAAGCATTAATAATAACTCACTAGAATGGTTTTTATCTTGAATGGCAAAGAAACCTTCAGAAGCATTATAAATTTCATAATATTTAAAATCTTTTCTAGGTAAAATATTACGATACTGTTCTAAGTAAGGGTTAAAACTTACGCCACCGTGAAAGTAAACTTCTAAATTTGGCCAAATATCAAACAATGAGTTTTTATCGGTTTTTTCTAATACATTATTTAAAAGCACGAGCATCCATGAAGGTACACCAGCTAAACTGGTAACATTTTCATTAATAGTTTCATTTACAATTGCAGCCATTTTAGTTTCCCATTCGCTCATTAAGGAAACACGGTTACTAGGTGTGCTACTGTATTCTGCCCAAAAAGGCATATTGTCTATAAGTATGGCGCTTAAATCTCCAAAAGCAGTACCATTTTCTCTGTACAATTCCTTACTTCCACCTAAGCGTAAGCTTTTACCAGTAAATAATTGAGAGTTTTCATTATTGTTTAAATACAAACACAATAAATCTTTACTTGCAGCATAATGGCAATCTTCTAAAGACTCAGAGCTTACAGGAATAAATTTGCTTTTTCCGCTTGTAGTACCACTAGATTTTGCAAACCATTTTATTGGTTTAGGCCAAAAAATATTATGTTCGCCTTGCCTTGAGCGTTCTATAAGTTCATGATATTCTTCATAATTAGAAATAGGAACACGAGAAGCAAAGTCTGCATATGTTTTTATAGAGCTAAAACCGTGTTGCTTACCAAACTCGGTGTCTTTCGCTGTTTCTATTAAACCTAAAAGTAGTTCTTCTTGAACTTCATTTGGGTATTTTAAAAAAAGATCTATTTGATGGAATCGTTTTTTTAAAAACCATGAGGCAATAGAATTTACTAAAGGTATTGGCATTTTTTTAATGTATATTTAGACTTTAAAAGTAAGATATTTTTTTATGACCTACCAAGGTGTTTTAACAAAAATGACGACAGAGCTCGGCAGCCCAATACAATATTATTTAATATTTGAGAATGATTTTATAAACATGAATCAATTGCTCAATAAAGAATTAAAACTTCAATTTATTAAACATCAATGTTTAAACTGTAAAAATGATAGGCCTATTTATAGACAAGGGTTTTGTAAAACTTGTTTTTTCGATATTCCTCAAGCTGCAGATTGGATTATGAAACCAGAGCTTAGTAAAGCTCATTTAGATCAAGAAGACCGTGATTTAGTGTACGAAAAGAAAGTGCAACTGCAACCACATATTGTTTATTTGGCAAATTCAAGTAATATAAAAGTTGGAGTAACGCGTAAAACGCAAGTTCCTACACGATGGATAGATCAAGGCGCACATGAGGCTATAGAAATCGTTGAGGTGCCTAATCGTTATTTAGCTGGTATCACAGAAGTTGCTTTAAAAGATTATGTTGGTGATAAAACCAATTGGAGAACAATGCTAAAAAATGATATAGTTGATGAAAACTTAGTAGATTGGCGCAACAATTTAAAGCAATATATTCCAGATGAAGCTTTAGAGTATTTTATTGAAAATAATACAGAAACCAATTTAGAGTTTCCCGTATTGCAATACCCTAAAAAACCAAAAAGTTTAAAAATAGAAAAAGCGCAAAGTTATACCGGTGTTTTAAAAGGAATAAAGGGACAGTATCTAATTTTTGAAGATGATACAGTTTGTAATATTAGAGGTAATGAAGGAAGTTATATTTCTTTAGAAATATAACGAAGCAAAAAAACCTCGCATTTTTTAAAATGCGAGGTTTGTATATATTGAAAAAATTCTACGTATTAATTATACGTTTTCAGCGTCTCTTAATCCTTGGATGTAAGATGCTTTTTGAATTTGACGACGACGAACAACAGAAGGCTTAGTAAAGAATTGGTTCTCTCTTAAGTTTTGCATTACTTTAATGTTACGGTGCTTTCTTTTGTAACGTTTTAACGCTCTTTCTATATTTTCTCCGTCTTTAATTTCTATTCTTAACATATCTATAAATTATGTGTATTCTTAAAATTCAGGTTGCAAATGTACGTCTAAGTTTTAAGTTATACAATAGACTTATTATTTTTTTGCAAATTATTTTATTTAATAGTATCTTTTTGTTTCTTTTTCTTGCCAAATAGGCCAATAATATTTTTTACAGTATTGCTCGTAGACTTTGTTGTGTCTGCTGTTGTAGACTCGGTGCTATTAGAATTGTTACCTAAAATAACATCTTTAATAATATCTTTTACAGGTGCATTTGTTTCTGTAGTTGTTGAGTCTTTAGTGGTTTGGTTACCACCTAAACCGCCTAAAAGATCTTTTATTTTATCTTTTCCGTCGTTTACTAACTTTTGTTTCTGTATTTCAATAAGTTGTGCTGTTAGATTTTTAACACCACTTGTTAAGTCTGTACTTACTTTTGGGCTATCAAAATTCCCAGTTAAACTTGCAGTAATTGGTACCGAAATATTATTTACTTCGCTGTCGTTTATTTGGCCTATTAAACGGTTTACATCGCTACCTAAATATTTGGCAGGAACATTAAAAACCAAATTATAGTCCATAGATTGGTCAAAGCCATGAGATCCTCCAATGCTAATGCCAATATCTTTATAATTTAAGTTAAAAGGTGTAATGTTTACTTTTCCATCATCAAACTGTAATGCTGTTTTTAAATCTTTTAAATCAAGTTTGTCAAAATCTATAAAATTTAATTTACTATTTAAAGCATTTAAAAGTTTTGCATTTTCTGGTTTAACATTTGTTGTTAAAAGCTCTGCTAAAGCACCACCAGAAATAGAGCTTAGTACAGGAGTAAAATCCTCTCCTAAATTTCCTTTTAAGTTTATTGCACTATTTAGTTTACCATCAAGCACTTTGGCAATAGGCGCTAAAGCTTTTAAAACATCAAGGTCTTTAAAAGATTGAGAGATATCAAAATTTTCAATACCTAAATCCATATTAAAATTAGGTGTTTCGGTTTTAGTATCTACAATTCCACTTAATGCTAAATTACCACCAAAAATACTTGAAGTTACTTTTCTTAAATCGGCTTTTTCATCTTGTATTACTAAAGTACCTTTTACATTTTTAAGTGTTAAATTATCATATAAAACGGTAGTTGCATTTGCATTAATTGTGCAGTCTAAAAAAGCTGGAATTTTTAAAGCATCATCTGGCTCTGTACTTTGGTTAATAGGTTTGTCGCTTCCGCCTTCAACCATAAAATCACTAATTAAAAATGTATTAGAGTTAACAGTAAAATCTCCTTTTAGTTTTTTATCACTTAATAAAAACCCAAGCACATTGTTTAAAGTTCCTTTGGCATCTAAATCTGTTTTTCCTGTGGTTGCTTTAAAATTTTCTAGAGTCGTTACATTAGGATTAAAACTAATGTTAGCTTCAGATATTTTTATTGGGTTTACAATATCTGCCGATGAGAATTCAAAGTTATGCACACTTACATTTCCATTATTTTTAATACGTTCGTAAGCATTAGTCTCAATAGCATTCATATCAAAACTTGTATTTAATTTAGCTTTTACAATACCTTGTAATTTATTTTCAAGTTCAATAGGATATGCCTGAGTAATATTTGCTAAATTTAATACACCATCAATATTTGCATTTATGTTTTGATTGCTGGTAAGGTTTTTAATAATTGCTGAAGATTTAAATTCGTCTTCATCTATTTTAAAATTAAGGGTTTTAATATCTAGAAAAGTGTCATCAACATTGCCTGTGGTGTTTTTAACTGAAGCATTAATACTTATGTTTTTAACAGTTTTTGGTAAATCTGGATATTTAAAAGATGCGTTATTTGAGGCTACATTTATATCTAATTTTGGTATAGTTTCGTTAGAAACTATACCTTTAATTAGACCTTTAATTTTAAAGTTTCCAGAGGTTTGAACATTGCTAATATTTTTAGAGTAGGTTTCTGGAATTACAGCAAGAAAATCTTTAAAGTCTGATCCTGGATTTTCAAAAGTAATATCTATATTTTGACCGTTTTCTATATTCTGAACAAAGCCATTAAACTCTAATGGTAAGTTATTTATATAACCTGTATTTTTTTTAAAGGTATATTTGTTTTCTTCTAAATTTAAATCAATTAATGCCGAAAGTTTAATTTTATTATTACTTAAGTACTCTGTGCTGTCAAGGCTAAATGTAACATTTGCTTCGGTTTCTGTATCAAGTTCAGATAAGGTTTCAGAAAATGTGCCTTTACCAGAATGATTTAATTCTGTAATATAAATTTGAGTGTTTCCAGCTTCGTCTAAATAGGTTAATGCGCTATTTTCTATAGCATAATCTTGAATGTCTAGTGTAAAACCTTCGGTGTTTGTGTTTGTTTTTTCAGTTTTACTTTCTTTAGCAATGTCCCAATTAGAATCTCCTAATTTGTTTGTTTTTAAGGTAACTAATGCTTCATTTACATCTATACCGTTAACAATAATTGGTCCTTCGCTAGCACTTTTAAAAAGTTCTTTTACAGACATGTCGAATGAAAAAGATTTTACACTCGCTAATGTTTCATCTTTAAAAGGTTCAAAGTTTGTTATTTTTAATTCGTCTACAGTAACATTTGCTTGAGGGAAGCTGCTTATAAAGCTTAGGCTAACATCGGCAAATTCTACATTTGCATTCACATTTTGATTTATAAAATTGCGAACCATGTCTTTTATTTGAGATTGAAAAACAAATGGAGCAAGAATTAATAATATAATTACTATAAGTAAAGTAATGCCTGTTATTTTTAGTATTTTTTTCATCTTTAGTTCCGCGAAAGCGGTAATAGTTTTAAAGGTTTTAAAAACAGAAATTTTCTGGTTAAGTATTGGTTACAAATAATATACGCAAAATTGTTAAAATTTGATCATAAAGGCTTTTGTTTTAAGAGAACTTTATAATATTTCAATTTCTTGATTTGTTTTTAGATTGAAGCGTTTTTTAAATAAATAAACACCTAAATAAAGTAGTGGTGTGTCTAGTGCAGCAATTAATACTTTAAATAAAAAACCACTTATAAGTAGGCCTTTAAAGTTCTCCCATGGAATTATACCAAAAGAAGATAGTAGTATTAATATGGTAAACGTGTCTACAAATTGAGAAAACCATGTAGAGAAATTATTGCGTAACCATAATTTTTTGCCTTTAGTGTAGCGTTTCCAAAAATGATAAATTTGAATATCTATTAATTGTGCTAATAAATAGGTTACCATACTTGCAAATACAGCTATTGTAGAGTTGCCAAAAACAGTGTTAAATAAATTGTCATTAACGTAAGACCATGATGTTGCTGGCGCAACGTTAGCTACTAAAATAATTAATAACGAGAAAACCGAAGCAAAAATACCTGCAACTACAATATCGTTAGCTTTTTTCTTTCCGTAAATTTCACTTATTAAATCGGTAATTAAAAATGTTATGGGATATGGTAGTATGCCAACAGAGATTTCAAAAAGTTTGCTTCCAAATATTTCAATATCTAGAGGATACCAATAAAAAAATTTCTGAAAAATTAAATTAGAAACCACTAAACTTGTTATAAATAAGCTGCCTAAAAATAGATAAATGCGTTGCGCAAAAAGTTTGTCTTTTGGGTCTAATGCATTTCTTTTTGTTACACTTGTCACAGTCAAAGAGTTTTATGTAGTTCGTAATTAAATTCGTTAATAAATTCTTTGTGTAAATATAAAGGAAACCATTTACTTTTAGTTATTTTGCCTTTCGACAATTTATAATGCATTCACAACAAATACACATATCTTTAGGAAGTAATAAAGGCGACAAATTCAAGAATTTGCAGTTGGCCATTAATGCTATTTATATAAAAATTGGACCAGTAAAAAACATATCTAAAGTATACAAAACACCTGCTTTAGGTTTTGAGGGTGACGATTTTTTTAATGCTTGTATTGCGGTAGAAAGCGATTTAAAACCAAGTAAGGTTTTAAAAGAGTTGTTGCTTATAGAAAAAAGCTTAGGTCGTGTAAGAAATAAAACCGAAGGCTACCAATCTAGAACTATAGATTTAGATATATTATTTGTAGAGCAACAAATAATAGATGTAAAAACGCTAAAAGTACCACATCCAGAATTGCAAAACCGAAAGTTTGTTTTACAGCCTTTACATAATATTGCGCCTAATTTTAAACATCCGGTTTTAGAAAAAGATATTTCTGTTTTAATAGAAGAGTGTGAAGATAAAAGTACTTTAGAGACTGTAAATATTTGGCTTAAAAACCCAAGTAAACAACATGATTTTTCTAAGTATAATTATATAGCTATAGAAGGAAATATAGGAGCTGGAAAAACAAGTCTAGCTACTAAAATGGCGAACGACTATAATGCGAAACTAATACTAGAGCGTTTTGCAGATAATCCTTTTTTGCCAAAGTTTTATAAAGATGCACAGCGCTATGCTTTTACTTTAGAAATGTCTTTTTTGGCAGATAGATACCAACAAATTAATGACGATTTATCTCAATTAGACTTGTTTAAAGATTTTATAGTTAGTGATTACGATATTTTTAAGTCTTTAATTTTTTCAAAAATAACACTACATCAAGACGAGTTTAAGTTATATCGTAAGCTTTTTTACTTAATGTATAAAGATATTGCAAAGCCAGAACTGTATGTGTATCTCTACCAAAATACAAAAAGGCTAAAAGAAAATATTAAAAAGCGTGGTAGAAAATATGAGCAAGATATAGATAACGAATATCTTGAAAAAATTAATGCTGGATATTTAAATTTTTTAAAAAATCAAACCGATTTAAATGTTAAAATTATAGATATATCAGATAAAGATTTTGTAAAAAACCGAGAGGATTATTTATTTGTATTAGATGCTATTTGTGAAGCTTAATATATTAAGCTTTTAATTTTGAGAACAAATCCCAAACAACAACACCGCAGCTAACAGAAATATTTAAAGAATGCTTAGTGCCAAATTGAGGGATTTCAATAACACTATCGCTGGCATTTACAATATTTTGGTCTACACCTTTAACTTCATTACCAAAAACTAAAGCATAAGTAGTATTTTTTTCTACAGTAAAATCGTTTAGCATGGTTGCATTTTCTGCCTGTTCAATGCTACAAATTTTCACGTCTTTAATTTTAAGTTTTTCAATAACTTCCATAGTGGTTTTTGCATATTCCCACGAAACAGCATCTGTACTTCCCAATGCGGTTTTGTTTATATCTTTATGTGGTGGCGTTGCAGTTATGCCACACAAATAAATTTTTTCAACTAAAAAAGCATCACTAGTTCTAAAAACAGAACCTATATTATTTAGACTTCTAATATTGTCTAAAACTATAATAATGGGTGTTTTACTAGCTTGTTTAAAGTCATCAACACTCAATCTGTCAAGTTCGCTGTTTTTTAGTTTTCTCATTGCCATTATTATTAATTAAAGTTATAAATAAAGTTAATATTCTTATTAATGCTATTTAAAATAAAACAGAAGCAAATTTGTGAATAATTATCAATAACTTAAAGAGATTAGATTTTAAAAAAAATCAATATTTAGTTACATTGCAAAGCTATATTAAATAATACTTAAAACAGAATACCTTTGGCAAAAAAGACTAAAAAAGTAACGCCTTTAATGAAGCAGTATAATGCGATAAAGGCTAAATATCCAGATGCTTTATTGTTATTTCGAGTGGGTGATTTTTACGAAACCTTTGGTAGCGATGCTGTAAAAGCAGCTGGAATTTTGGGTATTATACTAACCAAGCGTGGTGCAGGAAGCGAAACAGAAACTGAGCTTGCAGGTTTTCCTCATCATTCTCTAAATACGTATTTACCAAAACTGGTAAAAGCAGGAGAACGTGTTGCAATATGCGATCAGTTAGAAGATCCTAAACAAACAAAAACAATTGTAAAACGTGGTGTTACAGAGTTGGTTACACCTGGAGTGGCATTAAACGATGAGGTTCTACAATCTAAAACAAATAACTTTTTATGTTCTGTTTATTTTGGAAAAAATACCATAGGTATAGCATTTTTAGATATATCTACAGGAGAGTTTTTAACATCTCAGGGAAACCAAGAATACATTGATAAGTTGTTACAAAACTTTAGTCCAAGTGAAATATTAGTATCTAAACAAAAACGACTTCAGTTTGCAGAAAATTTTGGTGAAGATTTTCACACCTTTAATTTAGAAGATTGGGTTTACCAGTCAGACTATTCAAACGAAACACTTTTAAAGCATTTTAACACCAAATCTTTAAAAGGTTTTGGAGTTGAAAACCTTACTGAAGGTATTATCGCTTCGGGTTCAATTTTACATTACCTATCAGAAACACAACATAATAAATTAGAGCATATTACATCTGTGTCTAGAATAGCTGAAGATGAATATGTTTGGATGGACCGCTTTACAATTAGAAATTTAGAGTTGTATAACTCAACAAATAATAATGCAGTAACATTATTAAACGTTATTGATAAAACAATTTCGCCTATGGGTGGAAGACTTTTAAAACGTTGGTTAGCTTTACCATTAAAAAATGTAGAAAGAATAAAACAACGTCATGAGGTTGTTTCATTTTTAAAAGCAGAAAAAACGATACATCAAAAAATTCAAAATCATATAAAAAGTATAGGAGATGTAGAACGCTTAATATCTAAGGTTGCCACAGGAAAAGTAAGTCCAAGAGAAGTAATTCAGCTTAAAAATTCTTTAGAGTCTATTATACCTATAAAAGCATTATCGTCTAATTGCGATAATGAATCTTTAAAAATTATTGGAGATACTTTACAAGGCTGTGATATATTAAGAGATAAAATAAAACAAACGTTAGACGAAGAAGCTCCAGTAAATATATTAAAAGGAAAAACAATTGCAACAGGCTTTTCTAATGAGCTAGATGAACTTAGAGAACTTTCTGCTTCCGGTAAAAGTTATTTAGATAATATGCTAAAACGAGAAAGTGAACGTACAGGTATTACTTCACTTAAAATAGCATCTAATAATGTGTTTGGTTATTATATAGAGGTTAGAAATACGCATAAAGATAAAGTGCCAGAAGAGTGGATTAGAAAACAAACACTTGTTAATGCAGAGCGTTATATAACCGAAGAGTTGAAAGAATACGAAGCCAAAATCTTAGGAGCAGAAGAGCGTATAACTACTATCGAACAAAAATTATTTGCAGAACTTGTGTTATGGATGAACCAATACATAAAACCTGTACAGCAAAATGCTTTTTTAATAGCAAAATTAGACTGTTTGTGTGGTTTCTCTCAATTAGCTAATGAGAATAATTATGTATATCCAGAAATAGACAACTCTTACGATTTAGAGATAATAGAAGGAAGGCATCCAGTAATAGAAAAACAATTACCAATAGGAGAACAGTACATTGCTAATAACGTTTTTTTAGATCGAGATACACAACAAATAATAATGATTACCGGACCAAACATGTCTGGTAAATCTGCAATACTACGTCAAACAGCATTAATTGTATTGTTAGCGCAAATAGGAAGTTTTGTCCCAGCAGAAAAAGCAAGAATAGGTTTGGTAGATAAAATATTTACAAGAGTAGGAGCAAGTGATAATATATCAATGGGAGAATCTACTTTTATGGTAGAGATGAATGAAACAGCCTCTATCTTAAATAATATGTCCGATAGAAGCCTGGTCTTATTAGATGAAATAGGAAGAGGAACAAGTACGTATGATGGTATATCTATAGCTTGGGCAATTAGTGAATACCTTCATGAGCATCCAGCAAAAGCAAAAACGCTTTTTGCAACGCATTATCATGAGTTAAATGAAATGACCGAAACTTTTCCAAGAATAAAAAACTTTAATGTATCTGTCAAAGAGTTAAAAGACAATGTGCTTTTTCTAAGAAAACTGGTTGAAGGAGGAAGTGAACATAGTTTTGGTATACATGTTGCTAAATTAGCAGGAATGCCACAACAAGTTTTGCGTAGAGCTAATAAGATTTTGAAAAAACTAGAACAATCACATTCTAGTGAAGAGTTAACAGATAAGGTGAAATCTATTAAAGATGAAATGCAATTAAGCTTTTTTAACCTAGACGATCCGTTGTTAGAACAAATTAAAGAAGAAATTTTATTAACAGATATTAATACGTTAACACCAGTTGAAGCATTAATGAAGCTAAACGAAATAAAGCGTATGTTAGTGAAGACCAGCGAGGTAAAAAATAATTAAATTATTTTATAAAAAAACCTTTGTAATTAGAAGAAAAGTTTTAAATTTGCATCCGCAATAGCAATGTTGCTCGTTCATAAAAAACTGCGAAAGTAGCTCAGGGGTAGAGCATCACCTTGCCAAGGTGGAGGTCGTGGGTTCAAATCCCATCTTTCGCTCTGAGATTTACTTTAAAATATACCAAAGATGTTTATACATCTATGCCTGCTGAAGTGGTGGAATTGGTAGACACGTTGGACTTAAAATCCAATGTCCATTAGGACGTACGGGTTCAAGTCCCGTCTTCAGTACAGATGAAAAGCCGAAACGAAAGTTTCGGCTTTTTTATTTTAATTTATTATAAAAAAAAGCCTTACAATTTGTAAGGCTTTTTTAGTTTTTTTATTAAATGAGATTATTGCTTGTCGTCTGCAATTTTATTTAGTTTTTTAATCTCTTCATTGTATTCTTCTTTTGCATCTTCCATTTCACCGTCTTTAGCTTCTTCTCTATATTCTTCGTTAGCTTTACGGTTAATTTTTACATACATATCAAAAGTTTCGTTTATCTCTTCAACTAAATCGGCATAAGCTTCATTTATTTCTTCAATATTTTCGTTTACTACTTTTTCTTTTTCGTTTCTTTCTTCTACAAACTCATTATATTCTTTTTGTAAATCTTCAACATCTTCTCTTATTTCTTCAGTCATCATCCAATCTGGCCTATTCGTATTTAGTGCTGCTATTGTACTACTAATATTAGGAAGTGTAGTTTTCATTATAGTAAAGTCTGCACCTTCTAGTTTTTTCATTTGTATTGATAGGTCATTAAATGAATTCCATCCACTAATTTGCATAGCTTTTACATCGTTATCCATAGATCTTTCAACAGTAGTTCCATCTTTAGATACTACTCTGTTGTTTGATGCCATCATTTCTCCTTTTTCGCTTAAGGTAACGTTTGTGTCTGTTTCGGTATTTAATTCTGTATTCATTTCCATATTATCAGCTTCTGTATCTTTAGATTTTTTGTCATCCATACAAGAGGTAAAAGCTAATCCTGAAATTGCTATTGCAGCTACTGTTATCTTTAAATTTTTCATAATAATTTAATTTGGTTTTTTGGTTCGGTACAAAGTTATATTGTTGACTTGCGTTAGTAAAATTGCCGCTAATAAATTATTCTTAAAGTTTTTTATCTATTTAACATAAGGTCATATTAATTTAACGTTTAATTGATTTTTGTCTAATAATACTTAAAAATTTTAACTAATTAGTTGACTGCGTTTTTGCAGGAATTAAAATGATATTAGACTATGAATTAGAACAACATATTTAAATAATAGATTATCTTTAAGCTTAAAATTGAATTATTAGTGTCTAACAATAAAAAACTTAAAGCTTCAATTAAAAAGGAAGCCATGCTAAAAGATGGCCTTGAAGGATTAGAAACTAGTCCTGAAAGAGCTATACAATCTTTTTATATGATTTCTTTAAAAAATCACATCAAGTTAGCTGCTATTGCAGATACTAAAGCTAATATTCTACTATCCGTTAACGCAATTATTATATCGTTAGTTTTAACTAATTTAATTTCAAAAATTGGAGAGCCAAACAATAAACACTTAACAATACCTATAATTATAATTTTAATATCTAGTTTGCTTTGTGTGGTAATTACGATTTTTATAACTCGACCTAATGTTACTGAAGGCAAGTTTACTCAAGATGATATTAAGAACAACAAAGTGAATTTAGCTTTTTTTGGTAATTTTCATTCTATGGATTATAAAGCCTATGAAGCTGCTGTAAACGATATGCATAGTAAAAACAATTATATATATGGAGCGTTAACTAAAGATCTTTATTTTTTGGGAGATGTAATGAGTTTAAAATATAAATGGTTACGTATTGTTTACACTATATTTTTAGTTGGTTTAATAGTCTCTGCTTTAGCATTTGGTATTGCGATTAAATTTTTTGGACCACACCTATCTTAAATATTAAAATAAAAAAAAGCCTTTTCTTTTAAGAAAAGGCTTTTGAATTTAAAAGCAAAGTGATTTACTTTAAGTTATCTAAACTACTTTTTAATGTTTCAATTTTAGCTAAAGCGTCTGCTTCTTTCTTTTTCTCTGCTGAGACAACTTGTTCTGGTGCTCCTGCAACAAAACGCTCGTTAGATAGTTTCTTTTGTACAGATTTTAAGAAACCTTCTGTATAGTTTAGCTCTTCTGTTAGCTTTTTAATTTCTGCTTCAATGTCTATTGCGCCTTCCATTGGTATAAAATATTCGTTAGATTTTACTCTAAACGTCAATGCGCCTTCAACAGGTTCTTTAACATAGTCTATAGCTTCTAAATTTCCAAGTTTTGCTATTACTGTATCAAAATCTGAATTAAATTTTTCATTGTTTATAACTGAAAAACTTATAGCATCTTTAAAGGCTATATTTTTTTCTTTTCTAATGTTTCTAATACCTGAAATAACTTCTGAAGCAAATTCAAATTGAGAAATAATCTCTTTATTTACAGGTTTAGCTTCTGGCCATTTTGCTATTATTAATGCTTCTTCTGGAGTACGTTTTGCAATGTATTGCCAAATTTCTTCAGTTAAGAAAGGCATAAACGGATGTAGTATTTTAAGGTTATCCTCAAAAATAGACATTACCTTATTATATGTTGTGGCATCAATTGGTTGTTGGTAAGCTGGTTTTACAATCTCTAGTAACCAACCACAAAAATCATCATAAATTAATTTATAAATTGCCATTAAAGCATCACTTAACCTGTATTTACTAAAGTGATCTTCAATTTCTAAAAGTGCTTCGCTAAACTTAGCTTCATACCATTTTAAAGCAATTTTGCTTGATTCTGGTTGAGTAATACTATCGCTTACTTCCCATAAGTTAGTTAGGTTAAAGGCATTCCACATTTTATTTCCAAAGCCTTTTCCTTGTTGGCATAATGCTTCATCAAACATTAAATCGTTTCCTGCGGCACTACTTAAAAGCAATCCAACACGAACACCATCTGCACTATAATCTTCAATTAACTTTAAAGCATCTGGTGAGTTACCTAAAGATTTTGACATTTTACGACGTTGCTTGTCACGTACTAAACCTGTTAAGTATACATTGTTAAATGGTTTTTGGTCTTTATACTCGTAACCTGCAATAATCATACGTGCTACCCAAAAGAATAAAATATCTGGTCCCGTTACTAAGTCGTTAGTTGGATAGTAGTATTTTATTTCTTCGTTTTCTGGATTACGTATGCCATCGAAAACAGACATAGGCCAAAGCCATGAGCTAAACCAAGTGTCTAAAGCATCTGTATCTTGTTTTAAATCTTCGGCTTTTAAATCTTGATTTTTTGTTTTTGCAATAGCTTTTTCAAGTGCTAACTCAATAGTTTCTGCAACTACAAAATCTTCTTTTCCGTCGCCATAGAAATATGCAGGAATTTGTTGTCCCCAAAGTAATTGTCTAGAAATATTCCAATCGCGAATATTCTCCATCCAATGGCGATAGGTGTTTTCAAACTTCTTTGGGAATAATTTAATTTCAGAATCTTCGCCTAAAACAGCTTCAATTGCTGGCTTTACCAGCTCTTCCATTTTTAAGAACCATTGGTCGCTTAATCTTGGCTCGATAACTGCTTTGGTACGTTCAGATGTTCCTACCTTATTTATATGTGTTTCAGTTTTTACTAAAACACCAATGTTTTCTAATTCTTTTGCTACATTTTTTCTTGCTACAAAACGGTCTTGACCTTCAAATTGTAAACCATAGCTATTTAATGTTGCGTCTTCATGAAAAATATCTATTACCTCAAGTTTGTGTTTGTCTCCTAGATTTTTATCGTTTTCATCATGTGCAGGTGTTACTTTTAAGCAACCTGTACCAAATTCAAGGTCTACGTATTCGTCTTGAATAATTGGTATTACCCGATTGCTAATTGGTACTATGGCTTTTTTTCCACGTAAGTGTGCAAAACGTTCATCTTCTGGATTAATACAAATTGCTGTATCACCAAATATTGTTTCAGGACGTGTTGTTGCAATGGTTAAGCTGTCATCACTTCCTTCTATTTTATAATTTATGTAATATAAGTTTCCTTGTCTTTCTTCGTGTATTACTTCTTCATCAGACAAAGTTGTTTTTGCTTCTGGATCCCAGTTTACCATACGGTAACCTCTGTAAATTAACCCTTTTTCATGCAAATCAACAAACACTTTAATTACTGCTTCAGACATATCGTCATCCATTGTAAATTTAGTTCTGTCCCAATCACAAGAACAACCTAATTTTTTAAGTTGCTCAAGTATAACACCTCCATATTCTTCTGTCCATTCCCAAGCATGCGCTAAAAATTCGTCACGTGTAAGGTCGTTTTTATCTATACCTTGTTCTTTTAATTTAGCGACAACTTTAGCTTCGGTTGCTATTGAGGCGTGATCTGTACCAGGAACCCAACAAGCATTTTTGCCTTGTAAACGTGCACGACGAATTAAAACATCTTGAATTGTATTGTTTAGCATATGTCCCATATGCAAGACTCCCGTTACGTTTGGTGGAGGAATTACTATTGTGTAAGGTTCTCTTTCGTCTGGAGTAGAATGAAAATAGTTATTCTTCATCCAGTAGTCGTACCACTTGTTTTCTACCGCTTTTGCATCATATTTAGATGGAATGCTCATACTTTGGAATAGTTTTTGAATATTGATTAGCAAAAATACTTATATTTCTGTTTCTGCGAAAAATTAACAAGTATTAATGTAAAGTTAAATCTATATAATGAATTTGTGAGATTGCATTACATCTAATATTTTTGGAGGACGAATAAAAAGTATCTAAATTTACAAAACACTTAAAACAGTAGATGATGAAAAATTTAATAGTAGTATTATTTGTCGGTTTAATGACATTATCTCTTAATGCTCAAGAAAAAGTAGCAAAAATAGAGTTTAAAGAAACCACAATAGATTACGGTACCATTGAAAAAGGTGCTAATGGCTTAAGAACATTTGAATTTACAAACACTGGAGATGCACCTTTAATTATCTCTAAGGTAAGTTCTAGTTGTGGTTGTACAGTGCCAAAGAAGCCAAAAGATCCTATTATGCCAGGAGAAACTGGAGAAATAGAAGTAAAATATGATACTAAAAGAGTAATGCCAATTAGAAAAACAATTACAGTTTTATCTAATGCAGATACTCCTAGCGTAGCTTTAAAGATTAAAGGAGAAGTAATAGATCCATCTAAAACTAGTGTTTTAGATAACAAGAAAAAAAGTGTAATGGAACAATAGTACTTTTTTAAAAATAAAATTATAGGGTCAAAAACAACGGTTTTTGGCCTTTTTTAGTTTAATGGAGATTTAAGTTTAAACTTAAATTTTAAAATATTACCATTTCTATCTACTGTTAGCGTTATTTTTTTTCCATCTTCTTTATAAAACTTAGCAATAAGTTGTTGTAAATTATAGTTTTTAGTGTCTATACTATTAATACTTAATATAACATCGCCTTTTTTTAATCCAGAATAAAAAGCAGGTGAGTTAGGTCTAATTTCCCAAATTACAAATGCTGGTTTTATATCAAATTTAGTATTGGTAGAAAAGGTGTTGTTTGCAGAATTTTGATTTTGCGTACCATAAGTAAAAGACGTACTGTTATCAATTTCCTCTACTAATCTTATGCCTTCTTTAATAATTGTTAGACCGCTTTTATTATAATTAAATTGATCTTTATAATTTCTATTTTTTTTTAACTTTATAATGGAATCTCTATAGTTTATAGTGATATTAAAACGTTTTAAAATTTCACCACCAATACTACCATTTCTACCACTTATTTTTTTTATTAAAGTTGTATATTCTTCATCTGGAAACGATACTTTAGGGTTTTTAAATATAAAAGATTTTAATCTTACACCATCAATTTTTGAGCGTTTACCATGAATGCTTCCGCTAAGACCAAAACCTAAAAAATCATTAAAATATTTTTTTGGGTTAACAATCCCTAAACTATCATTATTAAAAAGCCATAAAGAATCACTACTTCCTGTATCTATTAAAAGTTTTACCGGAATTATGTTTTTATTTATTATGGTTTCTATTTTAAAATAGGGCTTGTTATTAAAAAAATCTAATTTATAAAATTCACATTTTCTGCACTTTCTAGATTTGTAATTGGCATGATTGTAAAGTTTTAATATTTTTTTAGAATAATTAATTTCAACTATTAGATCTTTAAAAATATCATAACCAATAATGCCGTGTATTGGGACGCCAAGGTATGGAGCAAAGTTTATAGATGAGTCTAAGACAACAAAAAAATCTTGATTAAAATTTATAGTGTTTCCTAATTTAAAAATATTGTTTTTCGATTTAAGTGCTTGAATTAAGCCACCATTACCTAAACCTTTAAGGTATATTTTCTCTGCATTTATAGCATTTAAAGAATCAGAAACATTTAAAACATCAAAAACAATAGGTTTATTAACTCCAGAATCTAATAAAAAAGATAGTTTGATGCCATTAACTTCTATGGGTATAACAATTATGTTATTAACCAGTTTAAAATCTATTTTATCAACACCAGATTTGTTTTGAATAAAATATCCATTTTGTGCAAAAGTTACATTAATAGTGCACAATATAAATAAGAAGCCTAAAGCAATATTTTTAAAAAACATAACATAGTAAGTTAAGCAATTTATTAACATAGATTAGACTTTTTTTTTGCAACTTTGTTTTTTAAAATTATTACTATGCCAAAGATTTCAAAAAAAGGGCAATTAATGCCACAATCACCTATAAGAAAGCTTGTGCCTTATGCAGAGAAAGCTTATAAAGCAGGGAAAACTGTTTATCATTTAAATATTGGGCAGCCAGACATAAAAACACCACAAGTGGCACTTGATGCTGTTAAAGTTCACTCGTTAGATATTTTAGCTTATACACGTTCTGAAGGATCTGAAATTTACAGACAAAAAATAGCAAATTATTACGAAAAAAATGATATTCATGTAAATCATGATGATATTATTGTAACTACTGGTGGTAGTGAAGCTTTGCTATTTGCTTTTGGAAGTATTATGGATGTTGATGATGAAATTATTATTCCAGAACCATTTTATGCTAATTACAATGGGTTTTCTACAGCTTCTGGAGTAAAGGTTGTGCCAGTAATATCTAAAATTGAAAATAATTTTGCTTTACCTCCAATTGAAGAATTTGAAAAATTAATTACAGCAAATACAAAAGCTATATTAATATGTAATCCTGGAAATCCTACCGGGTATTTATATTCTAAAGAGGAAATTAAAAAGCTTGCAGATATTGTTAAAAAACATGATTTATTCTTAATTGCCGATGAGGTTTACAGAGAGTTTGCGTATGATGGTGCAACACATTATTCAATACTACAAGAAAAAGGTTTAGAAGATTATGCAATTGTTATAGATTCTGTTTCTAAACGTTATAGTATGTGTGGCGCAAGAATAGGTTGTTTAGTATCAAAAAATAAAGAGGTAATACAAACGGCTTTAAAGTTTGCTCAAGCAAGATTGAGTCCGCCAACATTAGCACAAATTGCTAGTGAGGCAGCTTTGCAAACACCACAAAGTTATTTTGATGAGGTTATAGAAGAATATGTAGAAAGAAGAAATACATTAATTTCAGAATTAAATAAAATTGAAGGCGTTCAAGTAGCAAACCCAAAAGGTGCTTTTTATTGTATAGCTCAATTACCAATAAAAAATAGTGATGCTTTTGCACAGTGGTTATTAGAAGAGTTTGATGTAGATGGAGAAACTGTTATGGTTGCTCCAGCAGCAGGATTTTATTCAACTCCAGGAGTAGGCTTAAATCAAATAAGAATAGCTTATGTGTTAAATAACGAAAGCTTAATAAAAGCCGTTAACATTATAAAGCAAGCCTTAAAAGTTTATAAAGATTAGTGCAAATACAACACAACATAGCTCTTAAAAAGTATAATACTTTTGGTTTAGACGTAGTTGCTAAACATTTTGTGACTATAAATTCTTTAGAAGATCTATTAGAAGTATTAGAACTTGAAACTTATAAAGAGAAATTTATAATTGGAGGTGGAAGCAACATGCTTTTAACTAAAAATATAAATGCCTTAGTTATGCATATTAATATAAAAGGTATAACTATAACTCGAGAGACAGAAAATCATGTGTATGTTAAGGCTAATGCTGGTGAAAACTGGCATGAATTTGTACAATGGACCCTAAATCATGATTTTGGTGGTTTAGAGAATATGTCTTTAATACCTGGTAATGTAGGGACGTCGCCAATACAAAACATTGGTGCCTATGGTGTAGAGCTTAAAGATTATTTTGTGTCTTGTCAAGCGCTAAACTTAAAAACTTTAAAATTAGAAACCTTTACAAAAGACATTTGTAATTTTGGTTACCGCAATTCTATATTTAAAAATGAAGTAAAAGGACAATATGTAATAACTAATGTTGTTTTTAAACTAACAAAAAACAATCACAAGCTTCATACTAATTACGGTGCAATACAAACTCAATTAGAAATAATGGGTGTTAATACACCAACAATAAAAGAGGTTTCAAAAGCTGTAATTGCAATTAGAGAAAGTAAGTTGCCAAACCCAAAAGAGATTGGTAATAGCGGTAGTTTTTTTAAAAACCCAATAATTTCATTAGAAGAATTTGAAAAATTAAAAGAAAATTTTCCAAAAGTACCAAGTTATAAAGTTTCAGAAAGTCAAGTTAAAGTACCTGCAGGTTGGTTAATAGAAACTGCTGGTTTTAAAGGAAAAACGTTTGGTAATTATGGCGTGCATAAAAAACAAGCTTTAGTTTTAGTTAACTATGGTGGAGCAAAAGGAGAAGATATCCTTAATCTTTCAAAATTGATACAAAAAACAATTTATCGTATCTTTAAAATATCTATAGAAGCAGAAGTAAATATTATATAGATTTTACTGTAAATTAATAATAATATAATGCGCTAACTGTTAACTAACTAAACAAAAAATAGTATTGAGTAATACCATAGAAAATAAAATAATAACTCTGCTTAAAAACAACGATAAAAAAGCCATATCATTATTGTATGAAAATTACTCTGGTGCACTTTTGGGTGTCATAAAAAAAGTAATTAAAGATGATGATACAGCACAAGATGTCTTGCAAGAGAGTTTTGTAAAAGTATGGAAAAAAGGAAAGAGTTATAATCCAGAAAAAGCAAAATTATTTACATGGTTATACCGTATAGCATATAATTCTGCTATTGATAAAGTTCGTTCTTTAAACAATAAAATGTCTAAAGAAGTCCAAATTGAAGAATCTAACGTATATAAATTGACAACCAATAGTTTAAATCAAGATACAATAGACTTAAAAAAACATTTAAGAAGTATAGATTTAAAGTATCAAATTGTATTAAACGCATTGTTTTTTGAAGGTATGACCCAGCAAGAAGCAAGCGACGAATTAGATATTCCGTTAGGAACAATAAAATCAAGATTAAAAATAGGATTACGTGAATTGAAGAAAATTTACAACCCATAATTGTAAGAAAATGACTGTTGATAACCAAACATTTTTGAAATCAGGCTTATTAGAAAAGTATTTAATAGGTCAAACAAATACTCAAGAGACACTTGAGGTAGAGAAACGTTTAGATGCTTCTCAAGAAATTAAAGCAGCCTACAATAAATTAGAAAATAATTTAGAGTTTGTAGCAATGGCTAATGCTCAAGAAGCACCCGTACATATTTTAGGAGATATATTAAACGAGCTTGATGAAAAACCAGTAAAAACTATGCCTGCAAAACCTAAAAAGTCGTTTTTTGCTTTTGGCATAGCAGCAAGTGTTGCCGCATTAATTTTTGCAGGAACTTCATTGTTTTTCTATAATACAAATGCTAGTTTAATGGAAGAAAACCAGAAAATAGTAGATGAGGTTTTCGATCTTAGAGATGATATTTTAGGAAATAATTTAAAATTAGAAGCCTTATCAAACCAATTAGCACAACTTAACGATCCTGAGACAGAAAAGTATGTTTTAAAGGGAGATCGTAGAGCAAAGAACTTAAAAACGGTAGCTTATATAAATCCAAAAAAGAAAAAGGCAATGATTGATGTTGTGTCTTTACCTATTTTACCAGCCAATAAAGAGTACCAAATGTGGGTAGAAATACAAGATAAAATGGTAAATATGGGAGCGCTAACAGTAACAGAACGAAGGTTGCAAGAAGTACCATTTACAAAAGATGCCTTAGGGTTAAGTATTACTATAGAAGAAAAAGGAAAAAACGTTTTAAAATCTTCTGAAACACCAGTTGCAGAGATCGAGTTTAAAATTAACGATTAAACGTTTTAAATCTCAAAGAATTTAAGCCTTGCAATTTGCAAGGCTTTTCTGTTTTTTAGTAGAAAATAAAAGCAGTATCTTTGTAGTCTTAAATTAAAAGAATAACAAAGTGAAACTTTTATTAGTAACATTAGCATTATTAGCTCTAGCTGTAGCAGGAATTGCAATAAAAATCTGGGCAAAAAAAGATGGTAAATTTGCAGGAACTTGTGCAAGCCAAAACCCTATGATTAATACTGATGGTGAAGCCTGTGGTTTTTGTGGAAAAACACCAGACCAATTCGAGAATTGTAGCGAACCACAACACTCATAGATTTTATGGGTCTTTTGGACTTTGTTTTCTATAGCTTTATAGTTGTAGTAAGTGTACAAATTGTTTTTTACGCATTTTTATTTGGTAAATTTGCATTTTTAAAATCAAAACCACCCATAAAAGAAACAGTTTTAGAACCCGTTTCAGTTTTAATATGTGCGAAAAATGAAGCTCAAAATTTAAAACAATTTTTACCTTTAATCTTATCTCAGGACTACCCAGATTTTGAAGTCGTTTTAATAAATGATGCTTCGCATGACAGTACTTTGGATGTCATGGAAAAATATGCTTCAAAATACAGTAATGTTAAAATTGTAAACGTTAAAAATACAGAGGCGTTTTGGGGTAATAAAAAGTATGCATTAACTCTAGGAATAAAAGCAGCAACCCACAAGTACTTATTATTTACAGATGCAGATTGTAAACCTGTTTCTAACCAGTGGATACAAAATATGGCTTCTCATTTTGTAAATAATAAAACAATTGTTTTAGGTTATGGTGCATACCAAAAAATTAATAAATCTTTTTTAAACAAGTTAATACGTTACGAGACTTTATTAACTGCTATACAGTACTTTTCGTTCGCAAAAATAGGAATTCCCTATATGGGAGTAGGAAGAAATTTGGCGTACCATAAAAATGAATTTTTTAAAACTAATGGCTTTATTAAACATATAAAAATAAGATCTGGAGATGACGATTTGTTTATTAATGAGGCTGCAAATGCAAATAATACTAGTATTAGTTATTTAGAAAATAGTTTTACAATCTCAAATCCAAAAACAACATTTAATAGTTGGTTTAGGCAAAAACGACGTCACGTTTCTACAGCAAAACTGTATAAAGTAAAACATAAAATATTGTTAGCATTATTTTACTGTTCGCAAATATTGTTTTGGGTCGTTTCAATAGCACTATTAATTACGCTTTTTAAGTGGCAATTTGTAATTAGTTTAATGTTGTTAAGGTTTGTTATTCAATATTTAACGGTAGGTTTTTCTGCAAAAAAATTAAATGAAATAGACGTACTATATTTACTCCCGTTTCTTGAAGTTTTTTTAATTGGTTTTCAATTAACTATATTTATAACCAATCTTATATCAAAACCTAACTATTGGAAATAGAAGAAGCCATTGCTAAGGCAAAAAAAAACAATCAAAAAGCATTTAATTTCTTGTTAGATGAATTTTGGGATTATGTTTATGGTTATCAATTAAAACGAATTGAAAATGAAAATGATGCCGAAGACATTACCATTCAAACATTTTCAAAAGCTTTCGATAAAATAAATACATATAACGAGAAATATGCATTTAAAACGTGGTTAATAACGATTTCTAAAAATATTCATATCGATTTACTTCGAAAAGAAAAAAGTTCTATTCACTCAAAAATAACAGATCAAGACGAAGAGAAAATATATCGTGTTATGGATGATGCGCCATCACCAGAAGATAAATTAATCACCGAACAGAATTTGGCAAAACTTCTACGTGATATAAAAAAACTTAAACCACATTACCAAGAGGTTATAAATTTAAGATATTTTCAAGAGTTAAGTTATTTAGAAATTAGTGAACAGCTTAGTGAGCCAATGAATAATGTTAAAGTTAAATTACTTCGAGCAAAAAAGCTATTAGCAGCAATTATTAAAAAATAGGCAAGACAGCTTTTAGTATTTACTAGCAGCCTATTTTATAGAATACTTCGTATCTTTGTATCTGGATATTTTTATATATGAGTACAGAAACAATATTAAAACCAAAACAAACCGAAAGACAGCCAAAACCTAAATGGTTACGTGTAAAATTACCAACAGGTAAAAAATACACAGAGCTTCGTGGTTTAGTAGATAAATATAAGTTAAATACTATTTGTACATCGGGTAGTTGTCCTAATATGGGAGAATGTTGGGGAGAAGGAACTGCTACGTTTATGATTTTAGGTAATGTATGTACACGTTCATGTGGTTTTTGTGGTGTAAAAACAGGAAGACCAGAAACAGTAGATTGGGATGAGCCAGAAAAAGTAGCACGTTCTATTAAAATAATGAATATTAAACATGCTGTTTTAACTAGTGTTGATAGAGACGATTTAAAAGATATGGGTAGTATTATGTGGGCAGAAACTGTAAAATCTGTTCGCCGTATGAATCCACAAACCACAATGGAAACACTTATTCCAGATTTTCAAGGTATAGAAAAGCATATAGATCGTATAATAGAGGTTGCTCCAGAAGTAGTATCTCATAATATAGAAACTGTAAAACGTTTAACACGTGAAGTTAGAATCCAGGCAAAATACGAACGAAGCTTAGGTGTTTTAAAATATTTAAAGCAACAAGGGCAACGCCGTACAAAATCTGGTATTATGTTAGGTTTAGGAGAAACTAGAGAGGAAGTTATACAAACACTTCATGACCTAAGAGAAAATGATGTAGATGTTGTTACAATTGGTCAATACTTACAACCAAGTAAAAAACATTTGCCTGTTAAACAATTTATAACTCCAGATCAATTTAAAGAATATGAAACTATAGGTTTAGACTTAGGGTTTAGACATGTAGAAAGTAGTGCATTAGTTCGCTCATCGTACAAGGCACAAAAACACATTAATTAATAAATGATTACTGTTGCCATAAATGGTTTTGGTCGTATAGGTCGTCGTGTTTTTAGACTGCTTCAAGATTATAATAACATAAAAGTTGTAGCGATTAATGACTTAGCCGATGCTAAAACATTGAGTCATTTATTTAAATACGATAGTATTCACGGTGTGTTTAATGGGAATGTTTCTTCAGGAAAAAATAGTATTATTGTTAACGAAGACGAAGTTCCGCTATATAGCTTTAAACACCCACAAGATATAGACTGGAGTGCTTTAAAACCAGACTTTGTAATAGAAGCCACAGGAAAGTTTAAAACAACCGAAACATTAAACCACCATATTAAAAACGGTGCAAAAAAAGTAATTTTAAGTGTTCCAGCCATAGACGATGATATAAAAACAATTGTTTTAGGTACCAATGAAAATATTTTAGATGGTACAGAAACCATTATTAGTAATGCATCATGTACTACTAACAATGCAGCACCAATGATTGCTATTATAAATGAGTTATGTGGTATCAACCAAGCTTATATTACTACAATTCACTCCTATACAACAGACCAAAGCTTGCATGATCAACCACATCGCGATTTACGTAGAGCAAGAGCAGCAGGACAATCTATAGTACCAACAACTACAGGAGCGGCAAAAGCATTAACTAAAATATTTCCAGAGTTAGAAGAGGTAATAGGTGGTTGTGGTATTCGCGTACCAGTAGCTAATGGATCTTTAACAGATATTACTTTTAATGTTAAAAAAACAGTTTCTATAGAAATTATAAATGCAGCATTTAAAAATGCCGCAAATACAAAATATAAAGGTATAGTAGAATATACAGAAGACCCTATTGTGTCAATAGATATAGTAGGTAACCCACATTCTTGTATTTTCGATTCTCAAATGACATCTGTAATAGGAAATATGGTAAAAATTATTGGTTGGTACGATAATGAAACAGGTTATTCTAGTAGAGTTATTGATCTAATAATCAATTTATCGGAAAAGAAAGCGCTTTTATCGATATAATAATTATATTTGAAATTAAATAAACAAGAATAATGTCCCTTTGCAATAAGATATTAAGTGCTATTTTATTATTGTTAAGTATTACAGTTCATTCTCAAGACTTAAATGAGCAAGAGATTGAATCGTTACAGGTGTCTATAGATAACTATCTAAAACAAGCCCAAACGAGCATTAATGAACACAAATACTTTAAAGCGCAACAAAATTTAGAATTTGCATTAAAAAATGCATCAGTCTTAGACAATAAAAAAAGTCTTGGCTTGATTTACTCAAAAATGGGTAAAACTAACTATGCTTTAGAGGCGCCGGAAGATGCTGTAAAAATGCTTATTAAAGCAAGTGAGCTACAACGTTTTGCTAAAGACTACATTAATTTAGCAGAAACGTATAAAACACTTGGAGACGTTTATACTTACACAAAAGAATACTCTAAAGCTTTAGACTATTATAAATCAGCAGAAACTTATTTTAGTCAAGAAGATTTACATAAATATGAAACAGAAGCAATATTAAAAAAAGGTAAAGTTCTTTTAGCAATTGGAGATAAAAAGAAAGCTATTAAAGCATTTGAACACGCAAACGATTTAGCAAATAAACACCAATTAAAAAAAATATCTAGTGCAACTTTGTTTTCATTAGCAAAAGCACAAGAAAATGATAATTTAGATTTAGCTTTAAAAAATGCAAATACCGCTTTCTCAATAGCGAAAGAAAATAATTATTCTAATATATTGAGCGATGGTTATTTAATTTTAAGTAACCTATATGAGAAAAGTAATAATTTAAAATTAGCAAACCTTTACTTAAAGGCACATATGAAAGTGTCTGATTCTTTATTACAAGAAAAAAGATCTTATTTAGCAGCAGAAAAAGCGCAGTTATTAACAGCAAACCGTACAGAGTTTCAAGACTCAAAAGAAGCAGATTTAGAAGCAGAATCAGATTTTAGTACATTCGATCAATTAACAACAATTTTAAGTATTGCATTAATAACTATATTATCATTACTAACCTTATCATTATATAAGAATAACAACATTAGATTAAAATCTAATAACATACTCCATAAAAAAAATAGTGAGTTAATTGTAGCCATGGAAAAAGCAGAATTGGCTTCTAGAACTAAAGCTAATTTTTTATCTACAGTAACGCATGAATTACGTACACCATTGTATGCTGTTACAGGTTTAACCAATATGCTTTTAGATGAAGACCCAAAACCAGAACAAGTTCAACATTTAAAATCATTAAAATTTTCAGGAGATTACTTGCTTACATTTATTAACGATATTCTTCAAATTAATAAAATTGAAGCAAATAAGGTAGATATTGAAGCAGAAGTTTTTAATCTTAAAAAGAAAATATCTAATGTCATTTCTGCTTTAAATAATTCAGCTTTAGATAATAATATAAAAATACATTTTGAATACGATGAGCGTTTACCGCTTAACTATAATTCAGATCAACTAAAAATATCTCAAATTTTAATTAATTTAATAGGTAACTCTATAAAATTTACAAAAGATGGAGATATTTGGGTTCGAGCAAAAAAAATAGACGAAAATAACGGGCTTTATAACATTTTATTTGAAGTTGAAGACAACGGTATAGGTATAAGCAAAGAAAAACAAGAACACATGTTCGAGAGCTTCTCTCAAGGCTCAATTCAAATTAACAGAAAATACGGTGGAACAGGTTTAGGGCTATCTATTGTTAAAGGATTAATAGATATTTTAAAAGGAAAAATTTACTTAAAAAGTGAATTAGGAAAAGGATCTACTTTTTATTTCGAACTACCAATGCAATATACAGAGCAAGTCGTTAAAGAAAAAGAAGTAAATTACTTTAAAGATGTTGAAGAAGTAAAGCTAGATAATGTTAAAATCTTGGTGGTTGAAGACAATAAAATCAACCAAATGATTACTAAAAAGATTTTAAATAAAATGAAGCTTAACTGCGATGTTGTAGACAATGGTGAAGCAGCAGTAGATAAAGTACAAAATGGTAATTACGATGTAGTTTTAATGGATATTCATATGCCAGGAATTAGTGGTATAGAAGCTACAAAACTTATTAGAGCTTTTGATAAAGACTTAACCATTTTTGCACTTACAGCAGTGACCATAGAAGATAAAATGCAGGAATTTGACGAAGCTGGATTTACAGATATAATTTCTAAGCCTTTTAAACAAGAAGATTTCGAGAAAAAGTTATACGAAGCTTTAATTGTAAAACAAAACTAAAAACGTTTTATAAAGTTTAAAATAGAGGTATTAAAATCCTTAGTATTATCAATAGAAACTGTAATAGGTAAGTAATATAAGTTGTCACTTAGCTCACTGTAGTCTTTAAGCCTAACAAAATCTTTTTCGGTAGTAATTATTAATGTTTCTTTAGCAAAACGCTCTATATCTAAAGCAGAAAAATTATAATGATCTTTAAACTCAAGATGATTAAATTTAAGTTGTTTTTTATTTAAAAAAGAAACTAAAGGTTTAGCGTTTGCAATACCTGTAACTAATGTAAAACTTTGCACATCTTGTAACGCAATTTTTTTAGAGTTAGAAATAACAAACTCACTATAACTAATAGAGCTAAAAAAAACTTTTTGGTAAGGCTTAGGTTTTATTTTACTAATAATATTATCTTTTTCAAGCTTGCTAATAGTTTCTGGGCATTTAGTTACAACAATAACTTGTGCTCTTTTCGCGCCATTTTTAGGTTCTCGTAAATCACCAGTAGGTAAAACAAAATCACTGTAAAAAGGCTTATTATAAGTTGTTAGTAAAATATTAAATCCTGCTTTTACTTTTCTATGCTGAAATGCATCGTCTAATACCACAACTTCAGGTTTGTTTTTTAACGCTCTAAGTATTTCAATACCATGTTGTCTATTCTCATCAACAGAAACTAAAATATCATCTTTAAATTTATGATAAAACTGAAACGGTTCATCTCCAATTTCTAATGCAGTAGTAGCTGCATTTGCTAATCTAAAACCTTTCGTCTTTCGGCCATAACCACGACTTAATGTAGCCAGTTTAAAGTCATCCTTTAAAAGTCTTATTAAATATTCAACCATTGGTGTTTTACCAGTGCCACCAGCACTTAAATTCCCAACACATAATACAGGAAATGCATAAGATTTAGACGATTTGTAGCCCAAATCATAAAACAAATTTCTAAACCATGTAATTGCAAAATATATGGGTACAATAGGTAATAATAAAAGTCTAATTAATTTCATTAACTGTGTTTAAGCATAACGAAAGTAAAAATTTTATATTTGTTAAGTATTATTTCAACAAAACAATTACAAATCACATGATAATTCAAGACGTTATAAACCATTTAGAAGACTATGCACCACTAGCTTATGCCGAAGCGTTTGATAATGTAGGATTATTAGTTGGCGATAAACAAAATGAAGTCACAGGAGTTTTAGTCACACTAGACACGCTTGAGGCAGTTGTAGACGAAGCAATTGAGAAAAACTGCAACCTAATTGTAAGTTTTCATCCTATAATATTTAAAGGTTTAAAAAAACTCACGGGTAAAAATTATGTAGAACGTACCGTATTAAAAGCCATAAAAAATGATATTGCAATTTACGCCATACATACAGCTTTAGATAACCATATAAATGGAGTAAACGATATTATTTGCAGCCAGTTAAAATTAAACAACCGTAAAATATTAATACCACAAGAACAAACAATAAAAAAGCTAATAACCTATGTACCTAAAAACGAAGCAGAAAACTTACGAAATGCTATTTTTAAAGTTGGAGCAGGAGCAATAGGTAATTACAATCACTGTAGTTTTAATGTAGAAGGCATTGGCACCTTTAATGGAAACGAAAATTCAAACCCAACAATTGGAGAAAAAGGAAACACCCATTTTGAAAATGAAACACAAGTTTCAATAACATTTTCAAAACATCTAGAATCTAAAGTAATTAAAGCTTTGCATAAAAATCATACATATGAAGAAGTAGCGTATGAGATTACAACTTTAGAAAACAAAAATCAAAATATAGGAATAGGCATGATAGGTGAGTTGCAAACTACTATGGAAGAAACAGAGTTTTTCACCTATTTAAAACAAAACATGAATGTAAATGTTATTCGTCATTCTAATTTATTAAATAAACCCATAAAAAAAGTTGCCGTATTAGGAGGTTCTGGAAGTTTTGCAATTGGTGCAGCAAAAGCAATGGGAGCAGATGTTTTTATTACTGCAGATTTAAAATATCATGACTTTTTTCAAGCAGAAAACAATATAATCTTGGCAGATATTGGGCATTATGAAAGCGAACAATACACAAAAAACGGAATAGTAGCACATCTTACAAAAAAAATTAGTAATTTTGCAATCATTTTATCAAATATAAATACCAATCCTGTTCAATATTTTTAAGTATGGCAAAGAGTAAAGAAGTAACTGTAGAAGAACGATTAAGATCTTTATACGACTTACAATTAATCGATTCTAGAATCGACGAAATAAGAAACGTTCGTGGAGAACTGCCTTTAGAAGTTAGTGATCTAGAAGATGAAGTTGCTGGTTTAAACATAAGACTTGAAAAACTAAGTGATAGTTTAGCACTAATAGACTCACAAATTAGTGATAAGAAAAATTTAATTGAAGAGGCAAAAACTTTAATTAAAAAATACAGCGAGCAGCAAAAGAATGTTAGAAATAACAGAGAATTTAACTCTTTAACTAAAGAAGTTGAATACCAAGAGCTTGAAATTGAATTAGCAGAAAAACACATTAGAGAGTTTAAAGCTCAAATAGAGCAAAAAAACGAAGTAATTGCTAAAACAAAAGAATTAACTAAAGAAAGAGAAAAGCACTTAAAGCACAAAAAAGGTGAGTTAGATGCTATTCTTAGCGAAACAGCAAAAGAAGAAGAAGCTTTACTTAAAAAATCTGAAGATTATAAAAAGAAAATCGAAGAGCGTTTAGTAAAAGCATACAACCGTATTCGTGCAAACGTAAAAAATGGTTTAGCAGTTGTGCCTATCGAAAGAGGTGCATCTGGAGGTTCTTACTTTACAATTCCACCACAAGTACAAATGGAAATAGGCTCTCGTAAAAAAATTATTACAGATGAGCATTCTGGACGTATTCTTGTAGACGAATTATTAGCTGCAGAACAAAAAGAAAAAATGGAAAAAATGTTTAAAAAACTATAGTTCCATTACAAACTAAAAAAAGCCTTCACCGTAGTGAAGGCTTTTTTTTTGCATAATTTTAAAACAATTTAAATTAAGTTTTAATAGCTTTATTCGACTAAGAACAAAAATTAAATATGAAAAAGATACTATTATTACTAACAGTTAGTTTGTTTTTTAGCTGTAAAAATACCGCTCAAAACATAAATAAAACAGCAGAAAAACAAGATGTTAAAACAGCAACACCAGTTCAAGTACCTTTAGAAAACGGAAAAGCAAAAGCCTACTTTGCAAGTGGCTGTTTTTGGTGTGTAGAAGCAGTATACGAAAGTGTAAAAGGAGTAGAAGAGTCTATTAGCGGTTATGCTGGAGGTCACACTAAAAACCCAACTTACGAATCAAGCAACACAGGCAGAACAGGTCATGCCGAAGCTGTTGAGGTTATTTATAATCCAGATGTGGTAAGCTTTGCAACTTTAGTAGATGTTTATTTTGCTTCGCAAAACCCAACACAAGTTAATGGTCAAGGTCCAGATAGAGGTTCACAATACCGTTCTATAATATTCTATCAAAATAATAAACAAAAAGAAATTATAGAGCGTAAAAAAGAAGCACTGGCAAAAAAAATAGGAAAACCAATCGCAGCAGAAGTGTATCCGTTTCAAAAATTTTGGATAGCAGAAGATTATCACCAAGATTATGAAAAATTACATCCAAATAATCCTTACATAAAAAATGTTTCTGTACCTAGATTAAAGCGTTTTCAAGCTAAAATGCCAGAAGTTATAAAAGAAAAGCATTAATAATTACAGTTAAACGTTAAAATAGGTTACTTTAGCTTTTAAACTTATTAATAGCCTGTAAACCAAAATAAAACAATACAGGCTATTTATTTTTATCGCAAAATCAATATTTAACCTTTTTTAAATGAAAAAATTAATACTTTTCGCTTTAACTGCTATTTGTGGTTTAATAAGCTATGCACAAACAACAGAAGTTGTATTAACAGTAAATTGGCCTAGTTGGTCATCAGAGAATAAAGTTGAACTTTATAGCCCAAGTGGAGTACTATTACAAACTATTGATAATGGGTATGATGGTGTTACAAATAACTCTTATAACGAAACTACAACAGCAGTAAGTTACCCAGTTAATAGTAGTACAACTTCAGGTTATTATGTTGTTTTATATGATTTTTATGGAGATGATTGGAATGGCGGAGGTAATTTAACTATCACTGCAGATGGGCAAACAGCTTTTTATTTCAATGGAGATTTTAATCCTAATAGTACCTCAAATCCAATTGAAGTAACACAAACATCTTACTTTGCTTTAGAGCAACCAGCGCCACCACCAACACCAGTTCCAGAAGCTTCACAGTTTGATACAAGCGGTAATGAATATATTGAATATATCCCAGGTACAATTCCAATTATTATATCAGCTCCACATGGAGGAGTAAAACTATCTGGCCAAACTATTGGTGGTATATTTTATCCAGATAATGATAGTGCTTTGCCAGATAGAAACTGTGGTGTTAATGAAAGGGATGATAATACAGAAATTTTAATACGTGAAATTCAACAATCTGTTTACGATCAAACAGGATGTTATCCATATATAATTATAAACAATTTACACCGTAGCAAGTTAGATCCTAATAGAGCTTCAGCCGAAGCAACTTGCGGTGATTCAGATGCATTATTTTATTGGAATGCATATCACAATTTTATAGATCAGGCTAGTACAGATGTAGTAAATACTTTTGGTAAAGGTTTATATATAGATTTGCATGGGCAAAGCCATTCTATACCAAGAATTGAAGCTGGCTATAATATCTCGGCCTCAAATTTAAATAATACAACGGCCAATCACTTAAATACAGTTTCAAACTCAACAATTACAAACTTGGTTTCAAATAATTTAGGAGGATTAAACCAAGAACAATTAGTAAGAGGAGTAACAAGTTTAGGAGGATTGTTTAGAACCACTGGCGGAGCATTTTATAATGATCAAGGATATTCAGGATGTGGCGTGACTTCAGGATACCGTACACTTCCAAGTGATTTTAATGGAGGCTCTCAGGCTTGTGATGATACAAAGCCATATAATAATGCATATTTTGATGGTGATTATTATAGTAATAGGCGTCATGGTTCTGGTCCAGCAGCAAGCGATGGTCTTGGTGGTGGTGGTACTATAGATGGTATTATGACAGAGGTAAATAGAAGAGTGCGTGACTTAGGAACTTACAATGGTAATACATATGATACAAGACCACAAACACTAGTGCCGTTTGCAGATGATTATGCAACAGTAATTGTAAATTATATAGATATACATTACAATGATTTTGCAGAATTTAATTATTCAGATATGGCATATAATACTACAGATCCAGATCCAACACCAGTAATGGTGAATAATTCTAGCGGAACATTTTCTAGTACCACAGGTTTAGTTATTGATAGTGTAACAGGTACTATAGATACGTCGGCATCAACTCCAGGAAATTATGTTGTAACGTTTCAAGTAGGAAACTGTGATGCATATATGGCAACTAGAAATATAGAAATTATAGATAATACATTAGGATTAGATACTTATAGTAACATAAAATTTAAATTGTTTCCAAACCCTACAGATAATGAAATAACATTTCAATCTAATAAAAACATTTCGATGGTGAAAGTTTATAATTTATTAGGGCAGGAAATGTTGAAAATAAATCCTCTGGCAAAAAACGCATATATAAACCTTTCAAAGTTAGCGTCTGGATCTTATATAATAACTTTTTATATAAATGAAAAAATAGTTACTACAAAACGAGTAATAAAAAATTAGAGTTTAGTTGCTTTAAGTTCAAAAATAAGAGGATATAATTTATCCTTTGTTACATAATTGCCCGATTTAGTTTGCTCTAGGTCGGGCAAAACATTATAAGGGCTTTCGTTATGCTCATTTAAGTATTCAATTTTTAAACCAGCTTCAGTCAAAGCATTAATTACTTCGCTTAAACCATGATTCCAGCCATATTCTTTGCTAGTAATATTAGCATTTTCATTAGCATAAGTGCCTTCATATTCTTCATAAATTACTTCGTCTTGCATATAGCCATATTTCATTACTGGTTTCCCATCTAAATAATCAAACATCCAAACTATTGGGTGAAATTCAGCCATATAAAATGTGCCTCCAGTCTTTAATTTTTCAGCAATCATTTTTCCCCAAGGTTTTAAATCTGGTAGCCAACCAATAACACCGTAGCTTGTAAATACAATATCAAAAGTGTTACTAACGTGTTTAGCTGTATCTAACACATTACAGCACACAAATTCTGCATCTAAATTTAATTCATTATTTAAATCTTTAGCTAGTTTTATACCTTCATCGCTTAAATCTACACCAGTACATTTTGCTCCCAATCTACTCCAGCTTAAGGTGTCTTGGCCAAAATGACATTGTAAATGTAATAGTGATTTTCCTGTAACATCACCCAAAGCATTTAACTCATAAGGCATTAGTGAATTTTTTCCTTTTTTAAATGCATCCATGGCATACATCTCACTTTCAGCATGTACTTTTACTTTGTTATTCCATGTTATTTTGTTAGTACTAAAGTATTGAGAATTATCGGTCATATCTTAAGCTGTATTTTACCAAAACTAATTATAATTTCTTAGCTTTGAAAGAAAACCAAAAACCATGTATCGATTACTATTTATTTGCCTGTTTGTTGTGCTTTCTTGTAAAGAAGAAAAACCCGAAAAACAATACACTCTTGCCGAAAAAATAGCAAATGCTCATGGCTTTAAAAACTGGGATAGAGTAACAGAATTTCAATTTACTTTTAATGTAGATACAGATAGTACAAACTTTGGACGCTCTTGGATTTGGAAACCAAAGGCGAATAAAGTGACCATGCTTACAGCAAAAGATACCATAGTGTATAATACATTTAAAGTAGAACAAGAAAGTTTAAATGCAGATCGTGCATTTATAAACGATAAATATTGGGCACTACTACCATTTCAATTAATTTGGGATACAAGTGCAACATTAAGTGAGCCAATAAAATCTCAAGCGCCAATTAGTAAAAAGCAACTTAATAAAGTAACATTAACTTACCCAGTTAAAGGTGGTTATACGCCAGGTGATGCTTATGATATTTTTTATAATGACGATTTTATAATTCAAGAATGGGTGTTTAGAGAAGCTAATGCAAAAGAGCCATCTATGATAAATACTTTTGAAAACTACAAAGAATTTAATGGTATTAAAATAGCTCAAGATCATAAAAAAGAAACCGGAAGCTGGAACCTTAATTTTACAGATATAAAAATAATTACTCAATAAAAAAATACAACCAAGTGTCAAACTATACATTAGGTCGCGATTTTGCACAACAATTAGACAAAGAAGACCAACTAGCACATTATAGAAATCAATTTCATATTCCAAAAGATAAAAATGGAGACGATTTAATATATCTCTGCGGAAACTCTTTAGGCTTACAACCAAAAGCAACAAAAGATTATATTAATCAAGAATTAGAAGATTGGGCAAACTTAGGAGTAGAAGGGCATACCGAAGGTAAAAACCCATGGCTACCATATCATGAGTTTTTAACAGAAAGTATGGCAAAAGTTGTAGGAGCTAAACCTATAGAAGTTGTAGTTATGAATACTTTGACTGCAAACCTTCACTTTATGATGGTTAGTTTTTATAAACCTACCAAAAAACGATATAAAATTTTAATCGAGGCAGATGCTTTTCCAAGTGATAAATATGCAGTAGAATCACAATTACGTCATCATGGCTTTGACGACAAAGAAGGTTTAGTATTATGGAAAGCACGAGAAGGTGAAGAATTAGCCAATTATGAAGACTTGGAAGCTATACTAGAAGCGCAAGGCGATGAAATAGCTTTAATCATGATTGGAGGTGTAAACTACTATACTGGTCAGTTTTTCGATTTAAAACGCATAGCAGCCTTAGGTCATAAAAATGGCTGTATGGTTGGTTTTGATTGTGCTCATGGTGCAGGAAACGTAAATTTAGATTTGCATAATTCTGGAGCAGACTTTGCTGTGTGGTGTACTTATAAGTATATGAATGCAGGACCAGGTAGCTTATCTGGCTGTTTTGTACACGAACGTCATGCTCATAATAAAGATTTAAATCGTTTTACAGGTTGGTGGAGCCACAATAAGGAAACCCGTTTTAATATGCGTGGAGAGTTTGACCAGTTACCAGGAGCAGAAGGTTGGCAATTATCTAACCCACCAATTTTATCTATGGCTGCAATAAAAGCTTCAGCAGATATTTTTGCAGAAGTTGGTATGGAGAAACTTACTCAAAAATCTAAAAAATTAACAGGCTATTTTGAGTTTTTAATAAACGAATTAAATAATTCAGATATTAAAATAATTACGCCAGATAACCCAAACGAGCGTGGCTGTCAATTATCAATACAAGTTAAAAATGCAGATAAAGCATTACACCATAAACTTACAGAAAGTGGTGTAATTAGCGACTGGAGAGAGCCAGATGTTATACGTTGCGCACCAGTACCACTGTATAATTCTTTTGAAGATGTTTATAATATGGTAGAGCGTTTAAAGGCTTGTTTGTAATATATTTTGAATTCATTTTATAAAACTATAAAGGGTGAGGAAACCTTATTTAAGATTAAAAAGAAAAGTGAGATAGGTTTTTGGCAATATCAAATTCTAGGTCTATTTAGTTATTTTGTAAATAAATCTTCAGATTATTTAATTATTACAGATAGAAGAATTTTAATAGTAATTAAAGATGAAATTGTAAACAATTTACAATATGAAGACTTTTCCAAAATAAAGTATAATTCGATTAGTGGTATTTTAAGTTTTCAGAATACATTAAATAAAACAAAAAACTTATCATTAAAAAAACTAAGATTAACTTATGAAGAAATTCAATTACTTAAAAAGAAGTTAGATGTCTAGCAAACAAAACATACTAATAGTTGGCGCAGGATTATGTGGTTCACTTTTGGCTTTAAGATTAGGGCAAAGAGGTTATAATGTAACTGTAATGGAAATGCGTCCAGATTTACGAAAAGTAGATATCTCTGCAGGACGTTCAATAAACTTAGCTTTTTCAGATCGTGGAAATAAAGCTATGAAACTCTGCGGTATAGAAGATAAAGTAAAAGCACTTTGTATACCAATGCATGGTCGTATGCTTCATGATATAGAGGGCAATACAATTATGGCTAATTATAGTGGCCGTGAGCATGAATATATCAATTCAATATCAAGAGGAGAATTAAATGCATTATTACTTGATGAAGCAGAGAAACATGAGAATGTAACCATTCATTTTAATAAAAAATGTAAGTCTGTAGATTTCGAAAATACTACAGCACTTTTTAAAGACTATAATACAAAAGAAGAATTTGTAGAAGATGCCGATGCTATAATAGCAACAGATGGAGCAGGTTCTGCAATGCGTAAAAGTTATTATCTAGGTAAAAAATTTCTATTTAGCTTTTCTCAAGATTATTTAACACATGGTTATAAAGAGTTAAGTATTTTGCCTGCAAAAGATGGCGGTTATAAAACCTATAAAAATGCACTACATATTTGGGGTAGAGGCGACTTTATGGTAATTGCTTTACCAAATTTAGACGGAAGTTTTACAGTAACATTATTTTTAAGTTATAACGAAGGTGAATATAATTTTAATAATCTAACAACAAAAGAACGAGTTTTAGAATTCTTTAATAAGTATTTTAAAGACGCTTTAGCATTAATGCCAAACCTTGTAGACGATTTTTTCGAAAACCCAACAGCGCCACTAGGTACAGTAAAATGTTCACCTTGGCATTATAAAGGTAATACTTTATTAATGGGAGATGCTGCACATGCTATAGTTCCATTTTATGGGCAAGGTATGAATGCATCTTTTGAAGATGTTGTAGAGTTCGATAAAATTTTAGACCAAGATCATGATAATTGGGAAAGCATTTTTAAAGCATACCAAACCGCAAGAAAACCAGATACAGATGCTATTGCAGATTTAGCAATCGATAATTTTCATGAAATGAAAGGTCACGTTAATAATGCAAATTTTAGAGAAAAACGTACTTTAGAAATGGCATTAGAAAAAGAATTTCCTACACAATATTCCTCAAAATATTCATTAGTAACATTTAATGAAAATATTGGATATCGCGAAGCAATGTTAAGAGGAAGAGCCCAAGATAAAGCCATATTAAATATGTTGGCAGAAGGAACTTTAGATATAAAAGACGATTTAAAAAGTAATTTAGAAAAGGTTTTAACCGAAACTAAAAATATTTTAGAAGAAGATAAAATAGCAGGATTACATTAGAAACTAAAAATATGAGTGAAAAAAATCAAACTTCCGAAGGAACAAAAGTAACACCAAGAGGTGCTTATCCTCATGTAAAGCGTGTAGGTGATTTTATTTTTGTTTCTGGCACAAGTTCACGTAGAGCAGATAATAGTATAGCAGGAGTAGATATTATAGACGAAATGGGTACAAAACGCTTAGATGCAGAAGTACAAACCAGAGAAGTTTTAAAAAATATAGACACAAACCTTAAAAAAGTTGGAGCAAGTATTAAAGATGTAGTAGATGTAACATCATTTTTAGTAAATATGAATGACTTTGCAGGTTACAATAAAGCATACGCAGAGTTTTTTGAAAAAGAAACAGGACCAACCCGTACAACCGTTGCAGTACACCAATTGCCACATCCAGATTTGGTTGTAGAAATTAAGGTTATGGCCTATAAAAAACAATAAAAAAATTAGTATCTCGCAGCTATCTACCATATAATTATAATGGAAAACATTAAAAACTACATAAACGGTACGTTCTCATCACCAGTTAATAATAATTGGATGGATAATTATAATCCTTCTAATGGCGAAGTGTATGGGAAAATTCCAGAGTCATCAAAAGAAGATGTAGATTTGGCATACAAAGCAGCAAAATCTGCATTTAAACAATGGTCACAAACCACATTAGAAGAACGTAGTAGAATACTCAATAAAATTTCAGAATTACTAGAAGCAAACTTACAACGCTTTGCAGAAGCAGAAAGTAAAGATAATGGGAAGCCTATAAGTTTAGCAAAAGCGGTAGATATACCAAGAGCAGCAAGTAATTTTCGTTTTTTTGGTAATGCAATTACTCAATTTGCAAGCGAAAGCCACGAAAGCATTGGGCAACAAGCAGTAAATTATACTTTAAGGCAACCCATAGGCGTTGTTGCTTGTATTTCACCTTGGAACTTGCCATTATATTTATTCACCTGGAAAATTGCTCCAGCAATAGCAGCAGGAAATTGTGTAGTAGCAAAACCAAGTGAAGTCACACCAATGACTGCTTATTTATTAGGTGAAATTTGTAATGAAGCTGGTTTACCTAAAGGTGTTTTAAATATTATTCATGGTTTAGGCGGTACAACAGGTCAGGCAATTATTGAACATCAAGATATTAAAGCAATATCATTTACAGGAGGTACAGCAACAGGAGCACATATAGCAAGAGTAGCAGCACCAATGTTTAAAAAACTCTCTTTAGAATTAGGCGGAAAAAACCCAAATATCATTTTTGCAGATTGTGATTACCAAGAGATGTTAAATACAACCTTACGCTCTTCATTCGCAAACCAAGGTCAAATTTGTTTGTGCGGAAGTCGCATTTTTGTAGAAGAAAAAATATACCAACAGTTTAAAACCGATTTTGTAACAAAAGTAAAAGCACTAAAAGTTGGTCATCCAGCAAAACAAGCAACAAATATTGGAGCTTTAGTTTCAAAACCACATCTTGAAAAAGTTAAAGAGTATATTGAAATCGCTAAAACTGAAAACGGAACAATACTTTGCGGAGGCAATGAAGTTAAAGTTGAAGGTTATGAAAACGGCTATTATTTAGAACCAACAGTAATAGAAGTACCAAATGATGAATGTCGCGTAAACCAAGAAGAAATTTTTGGACCAGTAGTTACAATAATGCCATTTAAAACCGAAGAAGAAGTATTATTAATGGCAAACAAAGTAAAATACGGTTTATCTGCTACACTTTGGACAAATAATTTAAAACGTACTATGCGAATGAGTAACCAATTACAAGCAGGAATTGTTTGGGTAAATACCTGGATGATGCGAGATTTACGCACACCTTTTGGTGGAGTAAAAGCTTCTGGTGTAGGTCGTGAAGGTGGCTTTGAAGCACTTCGCTTTTTTACTGAAGCTAAGAATGTTTGTATTAAGTATTAAATTGATGTCGCCTCGAGCGCAGTCGAGAGGTTAATTATGAAACGTATTATGTTTATATATTGAAATGATTAGATGGGTTAACTTATACTGGAATAACAAATAACATATCTAGACGATTTGAAGAACACCAAAATGGATTAAACAAAACCTGTTTTACATATAAAAAAAGGCCTTTAGTATTGATATTTCAACAAGAGTTTAACAATGTAGAACAAGCAATATATTTTGAAAAGAAAATAAAAAATGGAGTGCAAAAAAGAAATTTGCTTTAGCTAATGGAGATTATAATTTGTTGCAAATTTTAGCCGAATGTAGAAATGCAACACATTCTAATTTTAAACCGAAAAGTTAAGTAGGTCTCTACTGCGCTCGACCAGACAAAAATTATGAATCTAAACTTAAATAACAAATACGCACTAGTTTGCGGTAGTACAGCAGGAATAGGAAAAGCAACAGCAATTGCTCTAGCAGAAGAAGGTGTTCAAGTAACACTTATTGCTAGAAATGAAGATAAATTAAAAAAGACTTTATCTGAGTTACCAACACATAGAAATCACAACTACATAGTTGCAGACTTTTCAAATCCTATGGAATTGAAAACAAAAGTAACAGAGTATATTTCTAATAATCATGGCTTTCATATTTTGGTGAATAATACTGGCGGACCAAAAGGCGGACCTGTTTTTTCGGCAGAAGTAGACGAATTTGAAAATGCATTTACACAACACTTAAAATGTAACCATGTACTAGCTCAAAGTGTTGTCCCTTTTATGAAACAGGAAGAATATGGCAGAATTGTAAATGTAATTTCAACATCTGTAAAACAACCACTAGATGGTTTAGGAGTAAGTAATACTATTCGTGGAGCAGTTGCAAACTGGAGTAAAACGTTAGCAAATGAGCTTGGACAATTTGGTATCACTGTTAATAACGTATTACCAGGTGCAACAGGAACAGATCGTTTAGCAGAAATTATAAAAAATAAATCAACAAAATCTGGAAAAACAGAAGAAGAATCTGCAAATGCAATGAAGAGTGCTGTACCAGCAAAACGCTTTGCTAAACCAGAAGAATTAGCAGATGCCATTACATTTTTAGCAAGTGAAAGAGCTGGTTATATTAATGGAATAAATCTTCCAGTAGATGGAGGAAGAACCAAAAGTCTTTAATATCAAACACAAGGCAATCACGCATAAATTGAAAAGTAATTACTAACTTTATATCAATTTGAAATCTTGAAATTTTTCAAGAAACCCTTAAAACATATCGTAAACTTTACGAAGTAAAAAAATAAAATATCATGAGTAATATAGTATCTCCAATAAATTTTAAAGCATGGATAGAAGAAAACCGTCACCTTTTAAAGCCGCCAGTTGGTAATAAAGTAGTATGGAAAGATGGTGATTTTATAGTCATGGTTGTTGGTGGGCCTAATAGTAGAAAAGATTACCATTATAACGAAACACCAGAGTTTTTTTATCAAGTAGAAGGTGATATAGTTTTAAAAATTATAGATAATGGCACACCAAAAGATGTGCATATAAAAGAAGGTGATATTTATTTATTGCCACCTAAAGTACCACATTCTCCGCAGCGAGGTGCAAATACAGTAGGATTAGTTATAGAGTATAAACGTCCAGAAGGTATGCGTGATGCTTTACTTTGGTTTTGCGAAAATTGTACAACAAAACTTTATGAGGAAGATTTTACTGTTGAAAATATTGAAACAGATATGCCTAAAATTTTCGATGAATATTATGGAGATAAGCAAAAACGAAGTTGCCCTAACTGTGGCGAGGTAATGCAACCACCAAGTAAAGTTAAAATAGAATAAGTTTTTGGTTTAGATATTTAAACGAAAACATTTTAAAAATCACAAAAACTTAGGAATAATAAAATGGGAAACAAAAGAAAACTTAGAATAAACGGTCACTCACATTTATTGCCATATCCAGAACAAATTCCACAATTTATGCAGGATAAAGGTATATTTTGGGTAGATAAAGACCGTAAATTCATGCTTCAAAAAGATTGGAGTCGTCCTGTAACAGATTCTAGTTTTTTCTTAGACGAAAAACTAGCATGGATGGAGCGCAATAAGTTAGACCATGCCGTAGTACTTAATTTATCGCAATTATACGGTAATGGTTTGCGAGTAGAAGAAATGAAACAAGCCTTACGTTTTCAAAACGATTTTAATGCTAATGTACAGCACGAAAACCCAAGTAAATTTACTTGTGGTTTTGTAGTCCACCCAGGTTTTGTGCGTGGTGCATGTTGGGAAATTGAACGTTGTGTAGAAGAGTTAGGCATGCAATTATTATGCTTACCAACACATTATATGGATACTATTGGTACCTGGCGTTGTATTTTTGATGAGGAAAACGAACCTATTTTCGAGCTAGCTAATAAGTATAATCTTGCAGTAGAAATCCATCCATATGATGGAGAAAAATTTATAAAATTAGAAAACACCTCTTGGCGTTTTCATTTAATCTGGATGTTAGCACAATGTGCAGATGCTTATCACTTTTTAACCTTAAATGGGTATCAAGATAAATATCCAAATATGAGAACTTGTTTTGCTCACGGTGGGCAATTAGCACAAATAAACCTAGGTAGAAGAATTCAAGGTTTTGATGGAAGGCCAGATTTATTTGAAGGTAAAAGCCATCCAAGAAAAGCAGTAGGACATAAAAATATATTTTTCGATACTTTAGTTCATGATACTGGCGGATTAGAATTGTTAATTAAAAATCAAGGCTCAAAACAAGTATTAATGGGACTCGATGATCCTTACCCATTAGGAGAAATGGAAAGTGAAAAACAAAGCTCTTACCCAGGAAAAATTCTAGATTTAGCAATGGAGCGTAAAATTATTACAGAAGTAGAACGTGATAATATTTGGGAAGATAATGTACTAAGATGGCTTTGTGGTGAAGATGAAGCAGCCAAGCAAAAATTAGTAAATAGAATATTAAGTTAAATAAGTGAATCCGTTTTATTAAGTATTGTCTTTAGTTTTTTAATGTTCTTAGAATGTATAGAAACTAAATACTATTTTTCTAAAGAAAAGAAGAAGAAGGATTTCAAACTTATTATAAAACGATTATTGACATAGAATTTTGGAAATAATAAAATGCATTTTATACCAGAAAAATTAGACGATTATGTAGTAGCACATTCTCAAAATGAGCCAGAGCTATTACAACAATTAACACGCGAAACTTTTCAAAAAATATTACAACCACGCATGTCTAGTGGTCCGTACCAAGGTCGTGTGTTAAGTATGATTTCAAAATTAATACAACCAGAAAATATTTTAGAAATAGGTACATTCACAGGATATTCAACATTATGTCTGGCTGAAGGTTTAAAACCTAATGGTAGTATAGACACCATAGATATTAATGAAGAACTTTTTGATTTTCAGCGTAATTTTTTTGATAAATCTACTTATGGAAACCAAATAAATCAACATTTAGGTAATGCTTTAGAAGTAATACCAGAATTAAATAAAACCTTCGATTTAGTTTTTATTGACGCAGACAAGGATAATTATATAAACTATTTTAATTTAATAGTAGATAAATTAAAACCGGGAGCGATTATATTATCAGACAATGTATTATGGAGCGGTAAGGTTATAGAAAAACTAGACCCAAAAGATAAAATGACAAAAGCAGTGTTAGATTATAATGCACTTTTAAAAACCGATGCTAGAGTAGAAACAGTTGTATTACCTATTCGAGACGGATTAACAATAAGCCGAAAGCTATAAAATTAAATGAGCACACTAGAAATTAGAACTGTAGATGTGGTTAAGTATGTAACGCCGTTGCGTGAAGGTGGATCGCTACCAGCTATTGTAAAAGGTAGTGATGACTTTTTGTATGTGCTTAAGTTTAGAGGTGCAGGACAAGGCACAAAAGCATTAGTTGCAGAGTTTATTGGTGGAGAATTAGCTCGAGCTATTGGTTTAAAAGTACCAGAATTGGTGTTTATGAACTTAGACGACTCGTTTAGTAAAACCGAACCAGATGAAGAAATTCAAGATTTATTAAAGTTTAGTGTAGGTTTAAACTTAGGTTTACACTACTTAAGTGGCTCTATAACATACGATCCATTAGCATCTGTAGCAGACGCTCTAACAGCTTCTAAAGTAGTGCTGCTAGATAGTATTATAAGTAATATTGACAGAACAGCAAAAAACCCAAACATATTAAACTGGAATAAAGAACTTTGGGTAATAGATAATGGTGCCAGTTTTTATTTTCATCATAATTGGGATACTTGGAGAAATCACCTAACAAGAACATTTCCATTAATAAAAGATCATGTATTGTTAGATCGCGCTCAACATTTAAAGGAAGCAGCTAGTGAAATAGTTAAAACCTTAGATTTTAAAACAATTGAGAGAATAATTAATAAAATTCCTGAAGATTGGTTAGAAAATGAAGGCGATACAATGTCTCCTAACGAAATTAAATTAGCTTATATAGAATATTTAGAAGCTAAATTGTCAATGATTGATTTATTAGTAAAAGAAGCTGAAGATGCAAGATAAAGTTACTTTTGAATATGCTATAATACGTTTGGTGCCTAGAGTAGAACGTGAAGAGTTTTTTAATATAGGAGTGATTTTATTCTCGAAAAGAAAAAAATTTTTGAGCGTAAAATATAATATTAACGAAGCCAAACTAGCTGCTTTTTCTTGTGATTTGCAGTTAGAAGATTTAAATAATTATTTAAAATCTTGGGACTTAATTTGCAAAGGTGATAAATCTAGCGGTAAAATAGGTACGTTTGAATTAGCCGATAGGTTTAGGTGGTTAGCAGCATCAAGAAGTACTGTAATACAAAGCTCTAAAACACATTCTGGCTTAACAAATAATCCGCAAAAGGAATTAGAAGCTATTTTTAGGCAATATGTTTTATGTGATAATTAAGAGAAGTTTTTTTAATTTTTACTACGTATTACATTTGCAAGGTAGCTGGCATCTTTTGATACACCACCTAAAGTCGCAGATCCTCGTGTAAACATCCATGGTAAGCCAATAAAATAAAGACCATCTATATTGCTAACACCACGATAGTTTTTTGGGTAGCCGTCTGCATCTAATTCTAAACCATTAATCCATTTAAAATTAGGGCGATAACCGGTTGACCAAATCACGTTTTTTATAGTTGAAATCTTGGTAGATTCAAAAATAATTTCTTGGTTTAAAGCATCTTTAGTTCTTCCTACAGAAATAACATTTTCTCTAGATAAAATTTCTTTTACATCTGTACCAATAACTGGTTGAGTAGAAGAGTTTATTTTTTTTCCAATCCAACTATATTTATTATAGCTTAAAAAACCAATTTTAGTAAACCACCACCATAAGGTTTTACCTAAAAACTGTTGAGGTAAAGACTTTACTTTTGTATCTCCAGAAAAATAAACAGTTCTTGTTTTGTCTTTAGATATTTCATTTAATATTTGGTATCCAGAATCTCCACCACCAACAACTAAGGTATCACCATCTTGTAATTGTTTAACATTTTTATAGTAATTACTATGCATTTGTAAAACACTATTGTCGATTTTTGTATGGCAAGGTGGCGTATATGGTATATGAAAAGGTCCAGTGGCAACAATAACATTGTTAGCAATCAATTGTTCGTTATTGTATGAGATTTCAAAACCTTTTTCGGTTTTATTTATTTTAGTTACAAGAGTATTTAACTGTACAGGAATATTAAAAGTGTCTACGTATTTTTTAAAATAATTAGCAACTTCAACTTTAGAAGGATAATGACCTTTTGGAGCGTTAAATGGTAAACCAGGTAAATGATTGTATTCTGTTGGTGTAAATAATTTTAAAGAATCCCATCTGTTTAACCAAGAGGCACCAATTTCAGATTCGCCATCAAGAACTATAAACTTTTTATTCATTTTTTTTAAATGATAAGCTATAGCTAATCCTGCTTGTGCACCACCAATAATCACATAATCAATCATTAAATCCTTCTTTTTTATCTTTTGCAAAAGTAGAAACAATTTATTGATTAGCGTAAGTTTCTTAATGTTAGATTTTTATTTATACAGTAAAGCAACCATTGTAAATTTTATTACGTCTATAATAATATAATAACCAACGTAATATATTTATTTTAATGAAATCTAAACTCAAATTTTGGAACCAGCTTTTTCTATTTGTTTTAATTCTTTTAATATTATTATTTACAAGAGCGTTTTTTTGGCATCTGTTAATAAGGCTTAAAATTGATTCCTACAATTATCATACATTAATAAGTATTATTACTAATTTAATTTTAATTATAGTTTCATATGTATTTATAAAACGAAACAACCTTTTTGTCATTGCAGGTTTAAAACAAGTGAAATTAAAACGTGCTTATTTACTATTATTTCCTGTACTTTATTTGTGTGCTCTTAATGGTATTTTTATGGATGATTTAAATGCTAATATTTCATTTACTAATATCTTAATTTTTTCACTTTATGTTATTACAATTGGATTTGCCGAAGAATTAAGTATTAGAGGTTTTTTACAATCTTATTTTATAAACCATTTAGGAAACTCTAAAAAAGGCGTTATAATTTCGGTTTTTTTAGCCTCACTTTTTTTTGGGTTAATACATATAATAAATTTTGATAAAGGTATTTATGGAGAGCTGTCCCAAATTGGATTTGCAACATTTATTGGTGTTATGTTTGGTTTTTTATTGATTGTAACAAAAAGAATTTACCCGTTAGTTATTATTCATGCAATAATTGATTTTGTAGGAGATCTTGATGAAGTAGGTGCAAAAATCACAACAAAAATTGTTGAACCAGTTTCTTTGGAGAATAGTATTTTTATTACGCTTTTTACGCTACCATGTTTACTTTATGGTTTGTTTTTAATGAAAAAGTATATTTTAAAAGCAGAGTAAAATAATTTGTAAAAAAAAAGCCTCCTTAATAAGGAAGCTTAAATTTTTTTAAAGATATTTTATTGCACAGCTTGTAGTGCATTAATATTACCATAACCAAAGCTTGAGTTTTTGTTAGGGTAAAATTCTGATGATTGTTTTAATTTATTTAAAACTTGAGTTCTGCTCCAGCTTGGGTGTCTAGACCAAACTAATGCAGCAATACCTGCTGTTGTTGCTGTTGCTACAGAAGAGCCACCAGTGTAACGTCTTTGGTTATTATAAAAACCTAAAACTGGAGGTGCTTTACTTGTATTGTTATTACCTTCCATAATAATTGTAAAATCAATTTTGCTACCACTATGGCAAGTGTCACAACGCTCGTAATTAGACCCATCATTTACACCAGTAACAGCTACAGTTTCACTCATTGTAGCAGGAAAAATTACACCATAACCATTTGTAAAACTAGTAGAAGTACCACCAGCTGCAAATATTAATTTACCTTTACTATAAGCATATTTTACAGCATCTTTAATATTACCAATAGACCAAACATAACCAATAGACATAGAGATTATTTTAACATCGTTTCTGTTAGCTAATTCTGTTAATGCTTTAGATACACCTTTACGTTCATGATAATCGTTTAGTAATACATCTTCAGTAGCTCTATAGGCTACTAAATTCGAATTATAGGCAACACCTACAGGCATGCCATTATCGTTTCTTGGTGCAGCCATTGTAGAAGCCATTGCTGTACCGTGACCACATTTATCATGTGGTCCATCATAATTGCTTGACCACCACCAATTAGAGTCTATAAACGTACCGTATTTTTGTACAAATCTTGAGTTTGATGAGTAACCATCTTTAAAACCATTACCATTTAATAAAGATTGTGATTGTGATACTCCAGTATCTATTAAGCCTATAGTAATGCCAGCGCCTGTACTATAATTCCATGCTTGTGGTATATTATGCTGGTTAAAATGCCAACTTACCTGTGCATTATTAGGTGCAATTGTAGAGTAGTGTGCGCTGTTAATAGATTCACCATCTTTGCTACATCCAGAACTAGAACGCATAGCATTATTAGTGCCATAGTGATTGTAACCATTTGGTTCTAAATAGCGAATACCATCCATTTTTCTTAAACGGGTAATAGATTCTAGGTTTTCAATTTTTACATCGATAACATTGATAATTTCATATTCTACGACAGTTTCTTTACTGCGTGTGTAGTTTTCTGTAGCTTCAATAGATTTTATAATATTTTCTTTTTTATCAAGTAATTCTTTAGATCTATTTTCGCTAAAATTTTCGTTTTCATTACCGTAGCCTATGGTAAGAATATTATTTCCGTGTACAACTGCACTCCATAAAAAATGATCGGTTTCATTTTTCCATTCAAATGTTTCGCCTTTATTAAGTTGCATCTCAATTTCGGCATTAATTTCTTCTATTGTAAGAGGTTTAGATTGGTCAAGAAGTTGTTGTTCTTGTTCTTTAATATCACTTGTAGTGTCTTCAGCACAAGATGAAAAGATTACTAATACTACTAAAAGTAGTTTAAAGGGAGTTGTTTTCATATTTAATAATTAAAGGTTAGACCTTCAAGATATTAAATATTTCGCAATATATATATCACGAAATTATGAAATTTTAAAATTAAGCTTTTAAAATTGAGAATTACATTTTACGACTTATTGAGCCTGTAAAGTCTTCAAGGTCGTCTTTTACTTTTTTAAGTTCGTCTTGTACATCTTTTGTAATACTGGTATCAATACCATTTTGCTCGGCACTTTTAGTTATTTCGCCTTTAATATCGTTAGATGCATCTTTTAGCATACGCATGCCTTTACCAAGACCTCTAGCGATTTCTGGAATGTTTTTGGCACCAAATATCATGACTACTGCAAGAATAATTAAAATTGCTTCTTGGCCACCAATAAATAAGAATGTTGTTAATTTTATCACGGTACAAATATAATAATAAAAAAGCCTTTCAAATATACTTTGAAAGGCTTTTAACTATTTTAATATAATAGATTATATTGTAAAGTTACCATTGGTTTTATGCTCACTATTTTCGTAGCGTTCAACACATTTGTTAAGAATCTCGTAAGCTTCTTTTGCGTCTCCCCAACCACCAACATCTACTTTTTTCTTTTCTAGATCTTTATACACTTGGAAAAAGTGTGTAATTTCCTTAATACGGTGAGGATTTAAATCATCAATATCATTGTAGCTATTCCAAATAGGATCTGTAACAGGAACACAAATTAATTTCTCGTCAGGACCTTTTTCGTCTGCCATATGGAAAACGCCAATTGGTTTAACTTCTACAACACACATAGGAAAAGTAGGTTCTGTACCCATTACTAAAACATCTAATGGATCTCCATCTAATGCTAATGTTTCTGGTATAAAACCGTAATCTCCTGGATACATCATTGATGAAAATAACATACGATCGAAACGAATTTTATTTAATTCAAAATCGTATTCATACTTGTTTCTGCTTCCTTTTGGTATTTCTATTAAAACATCAAAAGTTAATTTTCCTTCTGGACTCATGAAATATTATTTGTTTATTCCCGAAAATGGGATGCTAATTATTGTTTATAAACGAAAAACTAAGGTTTTTCGGGCAGCAAAAATACATATTCATTTGAGTTTTAACAAGTATTATATAAAATCTTATTATTAAGTTTAATTTAAAAGTCGAAACCTAATGTAAACTGCCAAACTCTATTTTTTGGTTTTCCTTCATCATATATGTCTCCTAGGCCTAAATGATATCTTACACCAAAGCTTACTCCAGAGTCTGTTTTAAAACCTGCTCCGAAATTAACTCCGTAATCAAATTTATTTGGTTCAAACTCTTCTTCGTTATCAAAGAGATTAAATTCACTATCAAATTCTTCTTTATGAGAAATTGCTAAACCTGCTTGTGGTCCTGCTTCTAGGAAGAAATTTTGAGTTGGATAGATTTTTAATAGTAATGGTAAATTAATATAATTTACTTTTTGTGTAAATGTAGAATTGTCATTTTTAATTTCGTAGCCTTGTTGAGAGTATTGTAACTCTACTTGTATTGCTACGGCGTTATTAACAAATGATTCGCCATAAAAGCCTATATTAAAGCCGCTACGTTGTCCAGTTTCACCATCGCCATCAAAACTTACAGAGGCTAAACTGTAACCTCCTTTAATTCCTGCATGCGATTTGTTTTTACTTTCTGCATCTTGTGCATTTATTGTTATTGCAGCTATTACTATTAGCGCAAATGATAAGATTTGTTTTTTCATTTTGTAAATATTTATTTAGGGTTTTTATTTTCCTCCGTTTGCTTGCAAATCTGCAATGCATTGTGCATCTAATTGTGGTATTTCATCTCCAGAAACCATATCCATAACGCCATTTGTTGTTTCGGTTTTCCAGAACATTAAACAATTTGTTTCATCGCAATGTTTTGGGTGCGCTTCATCTTCATGATTAGATTGTAATGGTGCACCTAAATTTGTTAGTCCAAATATATGGCCTATTTCATGTAAAGTTACTGTTGTTTCTAAGGCTTGCCTACTAGGTTCAAAAGCATCATCACTCAAGTTGTGTATACTTTCTTCGTATATAACAAATGATGTATTTCTATAAGCAGTACCTAAAACAGAACTGTTTTGAGAGTTGCTTGCAGATAAACCATCTATATATAATGCCCAAACGGCTAATTGATCTTCTGTATTAAAAATGGTTCTATTGTTATCTTCAATTGTTCTAACTTCATTGGTAGTGTATGGAGATAAACCTGGTGATGGAATACTTCTTTTTTGTACAGTTATTCCATTGGGTTTGTAAGTTCGTTCATTAAAAAAAGCAACTATATTATTAACTGCTTGTTGTGTTGGTTCAAAACCTTCAACATAAATTAATTCTATTACTAAACTTTTATATTGAGTATCTGAAAGTAAATCTTTAGATGATGCTCCAACGTTTTGTAAATGATAATCTATAGTGTTTTCTGTTCCGTTACTTTCATCGTCTTTAGAACAAGAAAAACTGGTAATAAATAATAAAATAATAATAAAATAAGTGTTCTTTTTCATGATATAAATATACTTTAAATAAGCTACTGTCTCAATTGAGATAGTAGCTTATTTTCAACAATCAACTTATTATTTACGATAAATTTGGGGTAATAGGTTTTATTTTGAGATTAAATTTGTTGTAATACTAGTGTTGCTGCAGCATTAGTCGTACTTTGTAAAGATATGCTTGTGTTGTTAAAACTTGTTACTTCCCAGTTTTGGTTAAGTAAACTAAAATTAGCATTACTTGTAAAGTTTAGGTTTAAAAACACTTCTGTTTGAGAGGTTACTTGATAAGTACCTTCTACATTTTCAACTGTTGAATTTACTGTGTTTTCTGCTACTAGAGATAAGTCATTTGCAAAATCGATAGTGAATTCTACATAATCATTTGCAGTATCTACACCAGAGTTTACAAAAGATTCTACTTGAAATAATCCATCAACTAATATTTCTTCTAAGTTGTTTGCGTTTCCTTCTGCATCTTCCATAGTGTCTTCTTGCATTACACAGTCTTCTACGCTTGATTGTAAATCTGCATCACTTGAGATAGTAACAGTGTTTCCTCCTGCACCAGTAACTGTAATTGGGTAGTTTACAGAAAATAATTCGTCTTCATTAAAATTATTAATATAGTTATACAGTTGCTCTTCACTTTCTATAACAACACTTCCTGTTTGTTCTGCATTTATATTGTAAGTAAAAATTGTAATTGGAAAATTAATATCTACACAAGATAAAGCGTTTTCTGCATTAGCTTCGGCTTGTTCACAGGCTTCATTTATAGCATCATATTCTGCTTGGTTTGTTACAACAACCTCTGTATAGTTACTTAATGCAACTGTAACAGGAAATTGTAATACAACGGTATCATCATCTGTATTAAATTCTGCTAAAATATCTAATACTTGTTGGTAATCTGCTTGGCTAATTATTGTAACTTCTGTGTTGTTAACTGTAGCAGTTACTGGTAGTAAAATTGAAGAACATGATACACCATCTAAAAAGTCATCAAACGAACCATCGTACATAGATGAACGTTCTAAATTGTTTGCTGTTTGAGAATTTGCGGTATTTGTGTTAGTGTTTGGGTTTTCGCCTGTTTCATTATCTATCTCATCTTGGCATGAAGTAAAAGTTAATAAGGCTGTTAAAAATACTGTGGCAATTAATTTTAAATTTTTCATTGTTTTCATTTTTAAATTTGTTTTTCTTTTTCTAGCGATTTTCGCCCATTTGTAAGTAAGACAATTGTAAATTATTTTACCCTACTTTTAATTTATTAAAATTATAGCATAGCTTAATAAAAACACTAATGCTATGGTTAATACAATTTCTACGACTTCTAATATTTTGATTGGTATCATGGTCAATGGATTTATAATTATAATAGTTAGACAATAGAAAAAGAATATACCCTACTTTTAAATTAACTTTTTTTATAACTAACTTGTTTTTACTTTATTTGCAAACAATGAGGAACGATAAAAAACTTTGTGAAGACAGTTACTTTAATAACTTTTATTTAGAGTATATACAACAGGCAAGTAATTTTGCTTACTATAAATGTGGAGATAAGGATACAGCTTTAGATTTGGTACAAGATGCGTTTTCTAAAATTTGGGAAAATTGTTCTAAAATTGATTTTACTAAAGCAAAAACGTATTTGTTTACTACGGTTAACAATCTTTTTTTAAATAAAATTAAACATGAAAAGGTTGTTATGGAATATGCTAAAGCAGCTCCATATCTAGATATTAATAATCAAAACCCAGAATATATCTTAGAAGAAGAAGAGTTTAAAGCAAAGCTTCAAAATGCTATTTCTTTATTAACAGATAAACAGCGTGAGGTATTTTTATTAAATAGAATTGAAGGAAAGAAATATAGAGAGATAGCCGAAATGTTAGGTGTTTCTCAAAAAGCTGTAGAAAAACGAATGTCTTTAGCATTAACTATTCTTAGAGAGAAAATAGATATTTTATAAAAAAAAGTAGGGTAAATATAAAATTAACTGTCTTAGAGGTGAAGCACTTATAAAATGAAAGATGAAAATAAAATACTAAAATGGTTAAATAATGAGCTTTCTCATGAAGAAATTGATGATTTAAAAAAATCGGGAAATTTTAAAGATTTAGAGAAAATAGCACATTACTCAACGCAATTAGAAGCTCCAAAAGTAGATGCTGAAGCTGCATTACATGCTTTTAGACTAAAACAAAAGCAAAAACCAAAAGTTCGCACTTTAAATTTTAAGCCATACTTAAAATATGCCGCTATTTTAGTTGTTATGCTAAGTGTAACTTTTTTAACTTTTTTTAATAATAATAAAAGTTTTAATACTAGCATTGCAGAAACCCAAACCATTACATTACCAGACAACTCTCAAGTAATGCTAAGTGCAGTTTCTAGCCTTAGTTACAATAAGAAGAAATGGAAAAACGATAGAGATTTAGAACTTGATGGTGAAGCTTTTTTTAAAGTAAGTAAAGGTAAGAAGTTTACAGTAAAAACAAGTGTTGGTGAGATACAAGTTTTAGGAACCCAGTTTAATGTAAAAGAACGTGATAACTATTTTGAAGTGCAATGCTACGAAGGTTTAGTTGCTGTTACATTTAATGGAGAAACCGTAAAATTATCTAAAGGAAAATCGTTTAGAGTAGTAAATAATGCAATAGAGTTAGTAGACGATTTTTCAAGCATACAACCTTCTTGGTTAAGCCAAGAATCTACCTTTGTTAAAGTGCCACTTAAATACGTAATAGCAGATTTAGAAAATTATTATAATATAAAAGTGATTACACAATCTATTAATACAGAAAAACTTTTTACAGGTACTTTTACACATAATAATAAAGATATAGCACTACAATCTATAACAATACCATTAAAATTAAGTTACAAAACTGAAGGTGATACAGTTACTTTCTATACCTATGAAAATTAAAACTTGGCTTGTTTATTCTTTTATTTTTTTAACCAGTATTTGTTTTAGTCAACAAAAAGATAAAACTATTGATTTAATCAAGTTTTTAGAAGCAACCGAAATTAAATACAATGTAAAATTCTCGTATGCGTTTGAAGATGTTTCAAATATTGATATAAAACAACCAGAAAATAATTTAAGTTTAAGTGAGACTTTAGCCTATTTAAACGCAAATACATTATTAAACTTTAAGACTTTAGACAACCGTTATATAACAGTTTCTGTTTTAGAAAAAACCATTACTATATGTGGTTTTATAGTTAATAAAGATAATAAGCCTCTTTTAGGAGCAACAATAAAACATACAACAACTTCAAAGGGAGTAATTACAAATGCAAAAGGAAAATTTGAGTTAAAAAATATTCCTTTAAATGCTATTATAGAAATATCTTATTTAGGTTTTAATACAGAAAAACATTTAGCAAAAACTTTTTTTTCAACAAATAATACTTGTAAAACAATTGTTTTGGAGGAAGCTCAAATTAGCTTGAATCAAGTTTATATTACAAAGTTTTTAACCACAGGATTACAAAAAAGTTTCGACGGAAGTACCATTTTAAACACTAAAAAATTTGGCATTCTTCCAGGATTAATAGATCCAGATATATTACAATCGATACAAGCACTTCCTGGTGTAGAAAGTAAAAATGAAAGTATAGCAAACATAAATATTAGAGGTGGTTCTAACGACGAAAATTTAATGCTTTGGGATGATATTAAAATGTATCACTCAGGACACTTTTTTGGTTTAATTTCTGCTTACAATCCATATTTAACTAATAAAGTAATAGTAAGTAAAAATGGTACCAGTAGTCAATATAGTGATGGCGTTTCTAGTACTATTAATATGTTTACCAAAAATAAAATTACAAATACATTTTCTGGCGGAGCAGGAATAAACCTTATTAGTGGTGATGCTTTTTTAGAAATCCCATTAGCAAAAAATTTAGAGCTACATGTATCTGGAAGACGTTCTTTTACAGATGTATTTTTAACTCCAACGTATAATAATTACTTCGATAAAAGTTTTCAAGACAGTGATTTAAATAATAATGAAACTACTTTTAATGGAGAGTCTAATTCTAATTTTTCATTTTACGATTATAGTGCAAAACTTTTATTTGATTTAGGTGAAAACCATGAATTTAGAAGTAATATTATAGTAATTGATAATAATCTTGACTATGCCGAAACAACTATAAATAATAGTGAAACAACAACAAAATCTAGTAATCTAAATCAAAAAAACATTGGTATGGGAGGACATTGGAAAGCAAATTGGAACAATCACTTTTCTACTAAACTAATTGGTTATTATTCTAAATACAATGTTGATGCTTCAGATTTACGAGTTGAAACCAATCAATTATTATTTCAGTCTAACGAAGTTTTAGAAACAGGAGTAAAGCTAAATGCTAATTATAAATTAAATTCAAAATTATCACTTTTAGCAGGCTATCAATTTAATGAAACAGGAATATTAAACGAGACTAATGTTTCTATTCCTGCATTTAACCGTACTAAAAAAGATGTATTATTAAACCATGCCTTTTATACAGAAACAGAATTTAAAAATGCCAAAACTTATTTACGAGTAGGAGCTAGGCTTAATTATTTTCAAAAATTTAATAAACTTTTAGTAGAGCCAAGAATTAACATTAAACAAAAAATTTCAAGACAGTTTGCTTTAAACTTAAAAGGAGAATTTAAAAACCAAACTGCAACACAAAAAATAGATTTTCAAGACGATTTTTTAGGTGTGGAAAATAGACGTTGGGTTCTGGCTAACGAAAAAGATATACCTATTACAACAAGTAAACAAGCGTCGTTTGGTATAGATTATAAGCAAAACAATTTAAATATAGAAGCAACCGCTTTTTATAAATTAGTAAATGGTATTACAGCCAGTAATCAAGGGTTTTATAATAACTTTCAGTTTTTAAGTGCAACAGGAGATTACACTGCTAGAGGTGTAGAGTTTTTAATAAATAAATCTTCTAGTAACTATAGCACGTGGTTGAGTTACACATATAGTATTAATGATTATAATTTTGAGAGTTTTACACCTTCAGTTTTTCCTAATAATGTAGATATTAGGCATTCTATATCATTAGCTTTTAATTATAATATTTTAGAAAATTTAAAAGCATCTCTAGGTGGAGTTTGGCGTTCTGGTGTTCCTTATACAAAACCAGTAGAAGGTAACGAAACAGTACAAGATGGAAATGTAACCTTTGTAAATTATGATTTACCTAATAACGAAACCTTAGATTCGTTTTTTAGGCTTGATGCATCTTTGGCTTATAATTTTAGTTTTTTAAATACTACTAAAGCAACTATAAATTTGGGTGTTAGAAACGTAACTAATCAAAATAATACAATTAGTCGTTATTATGAGGTTGATACAAATAATCAAGAACAAACTATAGAAATTGATAACAAATCGCTAAAGTTAACTCCAAATGTGAGTTTTAGAGTTCAATTTTAAATTAGAAATAAAAACCAAAACTACCTGTAACACCAAATTTTCTAGCATCTGGATTAAAACTTGGATCTAAGTAATTACCTCTAAAGTTAAAATCTATTCTAAACACTTTAAAAATATTGCCAACGCCTATACTGTATTCGTAGTAAGCTTCTTTATTTGGAGCAACATAAACAAATGGCGTTCCGTCTGGATTAAACGATGCATTTATATCTCTATTTTCTTGAGAGACATCTCCCATAACACCTCTAAAACCAACAATAGCTCTAAGGTTTAGTTTTTTAAGTAATGGAATTCTAGAAAATAATCTCCCATTAAAATTATGCTCTACGTGTAATGTTGCGTATTCATCGGTTACAAACTCATAAAAATCTAACTGTGAAAAGGTGTTATAAATTGAAAAATACGATTGGTTTCCAGGAACAACACTCATTAAGGCTAATGGTATTTGCCCATATGTTTTACCAACTTCTATAGACGTAGTTAAGCGACCAAAGCCACCAACAGCTATGGGTTGTATATACGAAAACTGAAGCTTTGTGTAATCAAAATCACTATCAAAAACACCTTTGTCTCCGCGAGTTACTTGAGCGAATAACTGTGCGAAATCGCTGTTTTTTACACGACGTTCTACACCAAAACCTGTCATTTCTCGTTTTGGCATATAGCGAACAGAAAAAGCAGATTCGTATTGCTTTATTTCTGATGCTGTAGTTGTTTGTGTAGCATCTGTATAATAATCTAAACTAAAGGTTGGTGAGGCAGACTCTAAGGTTTTGTAAGTACCACTAACTCGTGTTACTAAATTTCTAACAAGTTCTGCTTCAATAGCAATTGTACTTAGGTTTATATTGGTAAGCTTATCGTTAGTTCCTGTGCCAACTATAGAAGACGAAGCTAAACTTCTTCCTAAAACATCTGTAGATGAGGTTAAACTGGCTCCAATTTGTTCTACATCACGCCTGTTACCACCAGAAATTATAAACCTGTTTTTTTTGTCTAATAACCATTTTCCAGAAATACCGTATTTAAACTTATTGTCTTTAAAACCGTAGGCTGTAAAACCTTCTAACCTCCAAAGGTCATTTTGTCCAAAATAGGTACGACCACCAGCACGTAAACGTAAACCTTCTACTTCGTTAAAACCAAAGGTTGAAAATACGCTACCATAGTCTAGGTTTAGTTCATCAAATTCAATATATCCAGATGCTAATATGCTTCCTATATTATAAAGACGTTTAAATTTTTTGGTTTTCTTTAAAGAGTCTAACATGACGTAAACACCTTTTTCGTCTTTACTAAGCTTTTCCATTCTGTTTTCTTCCCAGAAAGCATCGTCTTGATTGTATAAATCTTCATCAAAACTATAGACTTTTTCTTTGTAAAATTTTGGGTCTTTTTCAATGTCAAACTTGTAATTATTATACAATGAAGTACGTTTACCATAAATACCTTGGGACTTTTCCTTTTTATTAAAAGCAAAATCCGACATAAAATAATCACGTTTAATTAAAAATACAGAATCATTAAGTACCTCATATTCCTGTTCAATATATATTTCTTTTACCCAGTTTATATTTGCACTTTTAGAGGCTTGCATATTTATATCTTTAATAGCAAAAGTGGTATCTGCAACCCAAAAGTCTCCTTTAAAGGTTAACTCGTTTTTACGTCGTGGGTAATAAATAATATTATAACACCATTTGTTGTCTATATATGCGCTATCTGCTAGCACATAATTGTACACATTAATTCCTGTTCTTGAAATAGGACTTGTAAAGCTTTTATCAAAAAACTTCAAATAGTTATCATAAACATCAAAATCGCTGTATAAGTCGTCAACAAAATCTATAATAATCTGGTTGTTACTAAAACCAGAGTTTTTATTGCCTTTTAGTATTTCACGTTTTTCGTTAATTATATTATCGCCATAAACTTCGCTAGACGACTCGTTAATAAACATTGGTAAATAGGTTTTACCTGTTATGTTAGAGGTGTCTACCTGCTCAAAAACAAACTCCATACCTTTAAACAGTTTGCTTTTCATTGTTGCACTGTCAATAGTATTTAAATCAAACTCTACCTTTTCGTAGCGATCGTATTGGTATTGGTTGTATTGCTTTAAACCATTACTTCTTTTGTTGGCCCATATTTTTCGTAAAATATCTATTGCTGGATTGTTTTTTTTAGGTTGCTTGCCAGAAACAATAAGTACTTCGTCTAGAGCTGCAACATCTTCTTTTAAAACAATATCAAAATCGTAAGTTACCTTTTGTTTTAAAGGTACAGTTTGCGTGACGTAACTAATAAATGAAAAAACTACAGTGTCGTGATTGCCATCATCTTCTAGATAGTACGTTCCGTTTTCGTCTGTTATAGTTCCAATACTTGTACCTTGAAAATAGACGTTTGCATAGGCTATAGGTTCATTACTTTCATCGTAAATGTGACCGCTAATTTTTGTTTGAGCTAAAACTGTAACACTAGCTAATAAAAACAAAAAGGATAATATTCTATATTTCATCTATTAGTTTTAAATAAAAAAACTTCATCAACAATCATGCTAATGAAGTTTTTATAAAGGTAATTTTTTTTTTAATTACTTGTACATAACTTTTTTAACAGCTTTAATTACAGACTCATGGTTAGGTAACCACTCTTCTAATAAAACTGGAGAATAAGGTGCAGGAGTATCTGCTGTGTTAATTTTTACAACAGGCGCATCTAAATAATCAAAAGCTTCAGACTGCACAATATATGTTAGCTCTGTAGAAACGTTACCAAATGGCCAAGCTTCTTCTAAAACTACTAAACGGTTTGTTTTCTTAACAGATTCTAAAACGGCTTTTTTGTCTAATGGACGTACAGTTCTTAAATCAATTATTTCACAAGAAATACCATCTTTTGCTAATTCATCTGCTGCTTTGTAAGCTTCTTTAATAATCTTTCCAAAAGAAACAATAGTTACATCTGTTCCTTCTCTTTTAATATCGGCAACACCTAATGGTATAGTGTATTCTCCTTCTGGTACTTCACCTTTATCACCATACATTTGCTCACTTTCCATAAAAATAACTGGATCGTCGTCACGTATTGCAGATTTTAATAAACCTTTTGCATCGTAAGGGTTAGATGGAACAACAACTTTTAAACCAGGCGTGTTTGCAAACCAACTCTCGAAAGCTTGAGAGTGTGTAGCAGCTAATTGTCCTGCAGAAGCGGTTGGCCCACGAAAAACGATAGGACATTTAAATTGCCCACCAGACATTTGTCTAATTTTTGCAGCGTTGTTAATAATTTGGTCAATTCCTACTAAAGAGAAATTAAATGTCATATATTCTACAATAGGTCTGTTTCCTGTCATGGTAGAACCTATAGCTATACCAGCAAATCCAAGCTCGGCAATTGGTGTATCTATAACACGTTTAGCACCAAATTCGTCTAACATACCTTTAGATGCTTTGTAAGCACCGTTATATTCTGCTACTTCTTCACCCATTAAATAAATGCTCTCATCACGGCGCATTTCTTCGCTCATGGCTTCACAAATAGCTTCTCTAAATTGAATTGTCTTCATAAAATTTGTAAAATTGAGTAGCAAAAATAACAATTACTGTAAACTAATACTGAACAATTTATTTAAAATTTATTATGCATGCATAGTATATTTTTGAAATAAATGAATTATCTTCGTATCCTGAAAAAGAGAAGTATTAGATGAATGTCTTACGATAACGTTATAGTTCTAAGCTTCCAAGAAAATAATCAAAAATTTAATAATAAAAATATGAAGATTTTAGTGTGTATTAGTCACGTGCCAGACACAACGTCAAAAATTAATTTTACAGACGGAGATTCTAAATTCGACACAAATGGTGTGCAATTTGTTATCAATCCAAACGATGAGTTTGGTTTAACACGTGCAATGTGGTTTAAAGAAAAGCAAGGAGCAAGTGTAGATGTTGTAAATGTAGGTGGTGCAGAAACAGAACCAACATTACGTAAAGCATTAGCAATTGGCGCAGACAATGCAATTAGAGTAAATGCAGAAGCTAAAGATGGTTTTCAGGTTGCTAAAGAATTAGCTAAAGTAGTACAAGATGGAGGTTACGATTTAGTAATTGCAGGTCGTGAGTCTATAGATTATAATGGAGGTATGGTACCAGGAATGTTATCTGAATTAATAGGAGCAAACTTTGTAACAAACTGTATTAACTTAGAAATAGATGGAACTAACGCTACCGCTACAAGAGAAATAGATGGTGGTAAAGAAACTGTAACAACAGCTTTACCATTAGTTATTGCTGGTCAAAAAGGATTAGTAGAGGAAAGCGATTTACGTATTCCTAATATGAGAGGAATCATGATGGCTAGAAAAAAACCTTTAAATGTTGTAGAAGCTGCTAATGCTGAAACTGAAACAACTTCGGTTAAATTTGAAAAGCCAGCACCAAAAGGAGCTGTAACTTTAGTAGATGCAGGTAACTTAGACGAGTTAGTAAACTTACTTCATAACGAAGCAAAGGTGATTTAATAATAAGTTAAATCATTCCGAACTTGTTTCGGAATCTTTTGAAATTAAAGTAAAGATTAACGAGTTCCTGGTATAAAGTCAGGATTTCAAAAAAGAAAAAATTATGTCAGTTTTAGTATATACAGAATCAGAAAACGGAAAATTTAAAAAAACAGCTCTAGAAGTAGCATCTTACGCTAAAGCCGTAGCAGACCAATTAGGAACAACGGTAACAGCAGTAGCAGTAAATGCAGATGACACTAGCGAGTTAGGAAAATATGGAGTAGATAAAGTTTTAAATGTATCAAATTCAGGATTAGATAAATTTAATGCGAAATCTTACGCTTCAGTAATTAAACAAGCAGTAGAAAAAGAAGATGCAAAAGTGGTAGTTGTTAGCCAAACAGCAGATAGTAAGTATTTAGCACCAGTTTTAGCAGTAGGTTTAAATGCAGGTTACGCATCTAACGTAGTAGAAGCGCCATCAAACACAGCGCCATTTACAGTAAAACGTACAGCATTTACAAATAAAGCTTTTAATGTAACAGCAATTAATACAGATGTAAAAGTTGTAGGTGTTTCAAATAACGCTTTTGGTTTAGTTGAAAATACAGCAAGTGCAACAGCAGAAGATTTTTCTCCAACAGTTGAAGATTCTGGAGTAACAGTACAATCTGTAGATAAAGCAACAGATAAAGTAACTATTGCAGATGCAGAAATAGTAGTATCTGCAGGACGCGGATTAAAAGGTCCAGAAAATTGGGGAATGGTAGAAGAATTAGCAGAAGTTCTTGGAGCAGCAACAGCTTGTTCTAAGCCAGTTTCAGATTTAGGATGGAGACCACACAGTGAACACGTTGGGCAAACTGGTAAGCCTGTAGCTTCAAACCTATATATTGCAATAGGTATTTCTGGAGCAATACAGCATTTAGCAGGAATCAACGCTTCTAAAGTAAAAGTTGTAGTAAATACAGATCCAGAAGCACCTTTCTTTAAGGCTGCAGATTATGGAGTTGTAGGAGACGCTTTTGAGGTTGTTCCAGCTCTAATTGAAAAATTAAAAGCATTTAAAGCGGCAAACGCTTAATTTTTTATAAATTGTGCTCGTAAAGAAGCGGTTTAAATTCCTATTTACAATTTAAACCGCTTTTTCGATTTTTTTATACTTATGAGTTTAGTTCGACTAAAAATAAAAGGAATATCTTATAGCCAAACGCAAAATGGCGCCTATGCTTTAATTTTAAATGAAGTAGATGGTGAACGTAAATTACCTATAGTTATTGGTGCTTTTGAAGCGCAGTCTATAGCCATTGCACTTGAAAAAGAAATTAGACCACCAAGGCCATTAACTCACGATTTGTTTAAAAATTTTGCAGATAGGTTTGATATTGTTGTAAAACAAGTAATAATACATAAACTTGTTGATGGTGTTTTTTATTCAAGTTTAATTTGTGAAAGAGATAAAATAGAAGAAATAATTGATGCCAGAACAAGTGATGCTATAGCATTAGCTTTACGTTTTCAAGCACCAATTTTTACCTATAAAAATATTTTAGATAAAGCTGGAATTTATTTAAAAGTCGACCCTAGTAAAGAAGAAGATGAAACGGAACACACCGAAGACAATATTTTTGTAGAAGATATTGTAAATGAAGAGCTTGAAATAACTTTGTCTCAAGATGATTATCAATCTCATACTTTAAAAGAGTTAAATAGCATGCTCGACGAAGCTGTTGCAAATGAAGATTACGAAAAAGCAGCAAAAATTCGAGACGAGATTTCTAAACGCTAACTTATGATTAAAAATATACTCATAGCTGTTGCAGCTATTTTTTTTGCAACAACTTCTGTGTTTGCTCAAGACCTTGAAAAAACATGGCAAATTCAAAAAATAGAATCTCAAAATAATATTCCTGTAGATGCTAATAAATTATCTTACGATAAGTTAGTTTTAAACAAAGGAGAATTTAAACTACTTACATCTCAAAACAATGTAAGTGATAATGGAGATTATATATACCAAAACAAATTATTGGTATTTTATTATAACGATTCTTTAAACACAACAGTTAGATATAAAATATCTAAACTAACAGACTCTACTTTAGTCTTTAAAGATAAAAATTTAGTTTATAAACTTAAAAGCGAAGCACACACTAAAGAAGCGCTTGTTGTAACCAGTGATGTTGTGAAAAACGATATTATACCTAGCCAAGGTTTCTCAATCGGTAGCTTATGGCGAGGCGCTTTAGGTATGTTTTCACTTATATTTATAGCCTTTTTATTTAGTTCTAATAGAAAGAATATTAATTGGAAAACAGTAGGTTTAGGTTTAGCATTACAATTAGTAATTGCTATAGGTGTATTAAAAATAGGATTTGTAAAAACAGTTTTCGAGTTTATAGGATTAGGCTTTATTAAAATCTTAGGATTTACACAAGCTGGTAGTGAGTTTCTATTTGGAGGCATGCTAGACGTTACATCTTTCGGATTTATTTTTGCATTTCAAGTATTACCTACTATTATATTCTTTTCGGCATTAACCTCAGTATTATTTTATTTAGGTTTAATTCAAAAATTAGTAAAACTAATGGGATTATTGTTAACTAAAATATTAGGAATTTCTGGAGCCGAAAGTTTAAGTGTTGCAGGTAATATATTTCTAGGTCAAACCGAAGCACCTCTTTTAATTAAGGCTTATTTAGAAAAGATGAATAAGTCTGAAATTCTTCTAGTTATGATTGGAGGTATGGCTACTGTAGCAGGAGCAGTATTAGCTGCATATATTGGTTTTTTAGGAGGTGAAGACGAAGCTTTAAAATTATTTTATGCTAAACATTTACTAGCTGCATCTGTAATGGCAGCGCCAGGAGCAATTGTGATTTCAAAAATATTATTTCCTCAAACCGAAGAAATTAATACTAATGTAGAAGTTTCTCAAGAAAAAATAGGCTCTAACATACTAGAAGCTATAGCAAACGGAACAACAGAAGGTTTAAGGCTAGCTGTAAATGTAGGAGCAATGTTATTAGTATTTGTAGCTTTTATAGCTATGATAAATGGTATACTTGGCGGTATTGCAAGTTTTGATGGTATTGTAATAGATGCATTAAACATTAAATGGCAGTTTACCTCTTTAAATGAGGTTATTGCAGCAAATACACCATATGATGGTTTATCTTTAGAGTTTGTTTTAGGTTATATTTTTGCGCCATTAATGTGGTTAATAGGTGTAGCAAAAGAAGATATGGCACTAATGGGCCAATTATTAGGCATCAAGCTAGCAGCAAGTGAGTTTATTGGTTACATACAATTAGCAGAACTTAAAAATGCAGCAAATGCAACGCATTTAAAATTTGAAAAATCTATAATCATGGCAACTTATATGTTATGTGGTTTTGCAAATTTTGCTTCTATAGGAATACAAATTGGAGGTATTGGATCTTTAGCACCAGGACAGCGTGCCCAATTATCAAGATTTGGAATGAAAGCTTTAATTGGAGGTACAATTGCATCATTAATATCTGCAACTATTGCTGGTATGATAATAGGGTAAACATTTCTGCCTTCGCAGGAACCTCTTAACATAAGATAAATTAAACATAAATAATAAAAGGCTCTTAATATTTTATTAAGAGCCTTCTTTTTTTTGAACATATTTATAATCAAAAATGAACTTATAAACTCACTTCTAAGTAAATTTGTTTTAGTTATTTTTGTTTAAATTACAACATTATTATTAATAATTAAGAGACTCCTGCCTTCGCAGGAATGTGTACACTATGAAACAATACCACGAATTAGTAAAACATGTTTTAGAAAACGGAAACGAAAAAGGAGACAGAACGGGAACAGGTACAAAAAGTGTATTTGGTTATCAAATGAGGTTCGATTTAAGTGAAGGTTTTCCTATGGTTACCACTAAAAAACTTCATCTAAAATCAATTATATATGAATTGCTTTGGTTTTTAAAAGGCGATACCAATATTAATTACTTAACAGAGAATGGTGTTAAAATTTGGAATTCTTGGGCAGACGAAAAAGGAGATTTAGGTCCAGTTTATGGTCACCAATGGCGTAATTGGAATAGCGATGAGGTTGACCAAATTACAGAGGTAATAGAAACTCTAAAAAACAATCCAAATAGTCGTAGAATGTTGGTTTCTGCATGGAATCCTTCAGTACTTCCAGATACATCAAAATCGTTTAGTGAAAATGTAGCAAATGGAAAAGCAGCATTGCCTCCATGTCATGCTTTTTTTCAGTTTTATGTGGCAGATGGTAAATTATCTTGCCAGTTGTACCAACGTAGTGCAGATATCTTTTTAGGTGTACCATTTAATATTGCTTCATACGCATTATTTACAATGATGATAGCTCAGGTATGCGGTTATCAAGCAGGTGAATTTATCCATACATTTGGCGATGCACATATTTATAATAACCATGTACAGCAATTAGAGTTGCAAATGACACGAGATTGTAGACCTTTACCAAAAATGAAACTTAATCCAGAAGTAAAAGATATTTTCGAGTTTAAATTTGAGGATTTTACTTTAGAAGATTATAATCCGCATCCACATATTAAAGGAGCAGTTGCTGTATAAAATAAAATTAAAAAAAGTTTTCTTAAGAAAACTTTTTTTAATTTATACATTTATTACACAATTTTCGTCTGCAGCATAATCATTCCAGGCAAAAGCATCAGCTTCTTCTTCATTTTTCCATTGTCCATCTACTAAATATCTAAACTCATAAGATTTATCTTTTTCTAAATTAACAGTACCTTTAAAGGTTCCGTTTTTTAATTTTTTTAAAGCAGTTGCTTCAGTATTCCACTCGTTAAAATTTCCTACAACTTTAACTTCGTTTGCATTTTCAGCAGGAACAGTAAAGGTTACTTTGCAAACAGGTTTCGATTTTAAAAATTGTTTTGTAATAGCCATTTTTTTATTGTTTTGTAATTCAAATTTAAATAACAATTTTATGCTAACAAACTGTTTAATAAACATTTAAAATAAAATTGTTGTTTTAGTAAAATACAATATTGTTATTTTATAATTTTATAAAAAGAAGCTATCTTTTTTATTAAATTAACACTCTTTTTGGTTGTTAACGTGCTGTAAATCAATCAAAAAAGATTTCGTTTAAAATTTAAAAAACAAATTCATATTAAAACTTTAACTTTACATTCTTAATTAAGATTATGTTTAAAAAAAAGAAACAACAGCCTCAAATAGATCCAGACCAGTTAGCATTAATTGAAAATGCACAACGTCGTGTAAAACAGAAAAAACGCTTATATGCTCACTTTGTAATATTCTTAATTGGAGCTGTTTTTTTAATAGCAGCAAATACCATTTTAGGAATTGGAAAAGATGTGAAAATTTTTAATTTAGATTGGTTTGTAATAGCAATTTCGCTATGGTTATTTTTCTTCTTATACCATTTATTTAATGTATTTATAACGCATAAGTTTATGGGAAAAGATTGGGAAAAAGCTCAAATAGAAAAACTAGTAGCAAAACAAAAAGCTAAAATTGAAAAGTTAGAAGCAAAATTACCAAAATCTAAAACTGATAGTAATTTAAAATCAAGTTCAACTACGCAGATACCGCATAAAAATCTAACAATGATTGTTGCTGCGGGAGAAAATAATGAAATAGGAAAAGATAATGACTTAATCTGGCACTTAAAAGATGATTTAAAACGTTTTAAATCTTTAACCTCAGGACATCATATTATTATGGGTCGTAAAACTTTTGAAAGTTTTCCTAAACCATTACCAAATAGAACACACGTTGTAATTTCAAGACAAAAAGATTATCAAGTGCCTGTAGGTGTTTTAGTAGTACACTCTTTAGAAGATGCTATAGACGCGGCAAAAGGAGATACTCAGCCATTTATAATTGGAGGCGGCGAAATTTATAAACAAGCTATGCCTTTAGCGGCTAAAATTGAAATAACAAGAGTTCATTCTACTTTTAATGCAGATACTTTTTTTCCGAAAATAGATACTACAGTTTTTAGTGAAACAAATAGAGTTATGCATCCTCAAGACGAAGACCATAAATATGCATTTTCTTTTATAACTTATGAAAGAAAATAATTTTGAAACCAAAAATGATAGATTTTAAAGCGGATACTCTTGAATTTTCAGATACAAATTATCCAGCATTTACTGAAAACGATTTTCCTTTAGATTGGTCTATGACTCGTAACGAACGTTATGGGTTTCTCTATTTACTTCAAAAAATAAAACCTAAAGTCGCTATAGAAATTGGTACATTTAATGGTGGTAGTTTACAGGTTATTAGTAAATATGCAGATAAAGTTTATGCCATTGACACAGATAAAACTATCGTTGAGCGTTTAGGAAATCAATTTTCAAACGTCGAGTTTTTAATTGGAGATTCTAAAGAAATACTACCTAAACTTATTAAGCAAATTCAAGACAATGGAGAACAGCTAGAGTTTGCTTTAATAGATGGTGATCACAGTACAAAAGGTGTTGCTGCAGATATTAAAAATTTAATAAAATATAAGCCACAAAGTAACTTTAGTATTGTATTACACGATAGCTTTAATCCTAATTGCCGAAAAGGTATGAAGTTGGTAGATTATAACGCCAATAAACACGTTCATTACGTAGAACTAGATTTTATTTCTGGTGTGTTTGCTCCAGATAATTTAAAGCGTGAAATGTGGGGAGGATTAGCACATATCATCTTGTTACCAGAAGAAAGAATAGATGAATTAATAATAAACGAAAGTCAAAAAAAACTTTTTAATATTGCTTACAATCGTTCTATACATTTTATAAAAGATACTTTTGGTTTTTTAAAACCAATAAAACGTTTATTTAAAAAATAGCATTTTATTTTCCATAACTTCGCAGCATGGTAGAAAAACTTCAATTAAGAGTTACTTTAAAAGAAGAGGAATTTCAAGATATTTTGTTGGTAAAAGCAGCAAAGTGGTTAAATATTCCTAAAGAAGAAATTACGAGTATTAAAATACTTCGTAAATCTATAGATGCAAGAAAACCAAAAATAATTTTTAATTATAAAGTTGAAGTTTATATACGTGAAGTTGCGCCAAAAACGTCAGCATATCAATTTGAATATAAAGATGTATCTAAAGCCAAACCAGTTCACATTATTGGTTTTGGTCCAGCAGGTATGTATGCAGCATTACGTTGTATAGAGTTAGGCTTTAAGCCTATTGTTTTAGAGCGTGGTGCAAACGTAAAAGACAGACGGCGCGATTTAAAAGCAATAAACCAAGATCATCATGTAAATGAAGACTCTAATTACTGTTTTGGTGAAGGTGGCGCAGGAACTTATAGTGATGGTAAATTATACACAAGAAGTTTAAAGCGCGGTGATGTAAAACGTATTTTTGAAAACTTAGTTTTTCATGGCGCTACAGACCAAATTTTAGTAGATGCACACCCACATATAGGTACAAATAAACTGCCAAAAGTAGTTCAAAATATTAGAGAAACTATTTTAAATTATGGTGGCGAAGTACATTTTAATACACGAGTTACAGACTTTTCAATAAAAAATAATAAAATTAAAGTCATTCAATTGCAAAATGGAGATGAACTTATTACAGAAAAAGTAATATTAGCAACAGGTCATTCTGCAAGAGATATTTTTAATTTGTTACATAATAAAGATATTGCAATAGAAGCAAAATCTTTTGCAATGGGTGTACGTGCAGAACATCCTCAACATATTATAGACTCTATACAATACCATTGCGAAGGTCCAAGACCAGAATTATTACCCGCAGCATCTTATAGTTTAGTGCAGCAGGTAAACGGTCGTGGTGTTTATAGTTTTTGTATGTGTCCAGGAGGTTTTATTGTGCCTGCAGCTACAGCAAATGGAGAAGTGGTTGTAAATGGTATGTCACCATCAAGACGAAATAATAAATTTGCAAACTCTGGAATAGTTGTAGAAATTAATGCTGAAAGAGATTTGAAAAAATACGAAAAATTTGGTCCATTAAAAGCTTTAGAGTTTCAAAAAGATTTAGAACGCTTAGCTTTTACAGCTGGTGGAAGAAGTCAAGTTGCACCTGCACAACGTATGACGGATTTTGTAGAAGGCATTATATCAAACACTTTAAATGAAACCTCTTATCAACCCGGTTTAAAAAGCGCACCTTTGCATAGTTTATTTCCAAAATTAATAGGAAGTTCTTTAAGAAAAGGATTTAAAGCATTTGGAGATAAAATGAAAGGGTATTATACCGAAGAAGCTAATATTATTGGAGTAGAATCCAGAACATCATCACCAGTAAGTATACCAAGAACCGATACTTTAGAGCATCCAGAAATAACAAATTTATATCCATGTGGTGAAGGTGGTGGTTATGCTGGCGGAATTATAAGTGCTGCAATGGATGGCGAACGTTGTGCAGAGGCTGCTACAGCTACTTTGTAATATACAGGAAGATAACGCCGTACTTTTTAAAGAATTTATTCCTATTTTTGCCTTTCAAAATGAAACAGATGAAAGCATATATATTTCCAGGTCAAGGCGCTCAATTCTCAGGAATGGGCTTAGATTTATACGAAAACTCTCCAGAAGCACAACATTTATTTGAAGATGCTAATAGTATTTTAGGTTTTAATATTACAGATGTAATGTTTGAAGGTACTGCTGAAGCTTTAAAACAAACCAAAGTAACACAACCTGCAATATTTTTACACTCAGTAATTTTAGCAAAAACATTAGGAGAGAATTTTAAGCCAGATATGGTTGCAGGTCACTCTTTAGGTGAATTCTCTGCATTAGTAGCTAACGGAGCTTTAACATTTCAAGATGGTTTACGTTTAGTTTCACAACGTGCTTTAGCAATGCAAAAAGCCTGTGAGATACAGCCAAGTACAATGGCGGCAGTTTTAGGTTTAGAAGATAGCGTGGTTGAAAATATTTGTGCAGAAACTGAAGGCGTTGTAGTAGCGGCAAACTATAATTGTCCAGGACAACTAGTTATTTCTGGTGAAATTGAAGCTATAAACAAAGCATGTGAAAGCATGAAGGCAGCAGGAGCAAGGCGTGCATTAGTATTGCCAGTTGGTGGCGCTTTTCACTCACCAATGATGGAGCCTGCTCGCGAAGAATTAGCAGCAGCTATAGAAAACACAACATTTAGTAAGCCTAATTGCCCAATATACCAAAACGTAACAGCAAACGCTGTTATTAATGAATCTGAAATTAAGGCTAATTTAATCTCGCAATTAACAGCTCCTGTGCGTTGGACACAATCTGTAGAACAAATGATTACAGACGGTGCAACTTTATTTACAGAAGTTGGTCCAGGAAAAGTATTACAAGGTTTAGTAAAGAAAATTAATAGAGCATCTGAAACTGCTTCTGCAACCTTTGAAAGCGCTTCATAATTATGAAAAACAATAGAACGCTTTTTATTACAATTTTAATTGTTGTTAATATTGCTTTAGATCAAATTTCTAAATTTTGGGTGAGAGCTAATGTTCCTGCGGGTAGTAGATCTGAGATTTTAGGTGATTATTTTACACTTCATAATGTTGAAAATACTGGAGCTTTTTTAGGTTTAGGAAGTGATTTTAATCCTATTTTAAAAATAATTTTACTCAACGTACTTCCTGTTGTGGTGCTAACACTAGTACTCTTTCATATATTTAGAGACAAAACCTTAGATAAATTTTCGTTAATTGGTTTTTGCTGTATAATTGGTGGTGGTATAGCTAATTTATACGACAGAATTCTTTATGGACAAGTAACCGACTTTTGGCATATAGATTTAGGAGGTGTATTTAGAACCGGTATTTTTAATATTGCAGACGTATCTGTAATGGTTGGAATGGGATTACTAATTCTTGGAAATTTTAAAAAGAAGAAAGCATAAAAAAACCGCGATAATTATATCGCGGTTTTTTTATTTATTTGGCTAAAATACAGTCTTCACAGTCTTTTATTTCTCCGTAATATGTTTCTCTATATTTGTGAATTGTTTTAATGGGAATACCAAAAAAATGTTTTTTCACATAGGTTACATTGGCTTTTAATTCTCCCATTTTGGGTGCAAATCTGTTTTCTAATTTTGTTTTTCTTCTTACGCTAATCAGTTTCATAATATCTATTTCATTAAGTACAAAGTAATGAAGATATTAAACCAATCGCAAAATATAAATGTTAAGTATTTATTAATCAGCTATTTAATTTAGATATGATATTTATAAGCGCATATTTTTAAGAATATGCCAATTAGAGTGAGCTTAGATTATCAAATCAATAACTAGTTTTTGTAAATTTTTCCTTCTTTCATTACAAAAACAACTGTTTCCATAGTACTAATGTTTTCTACAGGATTATCATTAGTTGCAACAATATCTGCAATAAATCCTGCTTTAAGTTGTCCTAATTGGTTTTCCATTTTTAATATCATAGCGTTTGTTATAGTTGCACTTTGTATAGCTTCTATCTCAGGCATTCCTGCTTCTACCATATAGGCAAACTCTTTTGCATTATCACCATGATAAAAAACAGCAGCATCTGTACCAAAGGCAATGCCTACACCAGCTTTGTAAGCGCGACCAAACATGTCTTGTATTTTTGGGCCAATATCTAAAGCTTTTGGTACTATAATTTCTGGATAATAATTTTTAATTTTTGCTTTGTCTGAAACAAATTTACCAGCTGTAATAGTAGGCACTAAATAAACATCATGTTTTTTCATAAGCTCCATAGTCTCCTTACTCATTAAAGTACCGTGCTCTATAGTTTTAACGCCTCCTAAAACGGCACGTTGTATGCCTTCATCACCATGTGCATGTGCAGCAACATGAAACCCATAGTCTTTAGCGGTTTCACAAATAGCCTTGATTTCTTCTATGGTAAATTGCGGATTAGAGCCATTCTTAGCAACACTTAATACACCACCTGTAGCGGTTATTTTTATTAAATCGGCACCATTTTTATATCGTTGTCGTACTGCTTTTTTTGCATCTTCAACACTATTTACTACGCCTTCTTTTGGTCCAGGATTTCCTGCTAAATCTCTACGGTAACCATTTGTTGGATCTGCGTGACCACCAGTTGTAGCTAAAGATTTTTCAGCAGTAAAAATTCTTGGTCCAACAATTTTCCCTGATGCTATTGCTTTTTTTAAAGCTACATTTACACCAGAGCCACCTAAATCTCTTACGGTTGTAAAACCACTCATTAATGATGTTTTAGCGTAATTGGTTGATGTAAATGCTACATCTGCTTCATTTTGAGTAAAAACTTCTAGGTATTTTTTTGGGTTTGTTTCAGACTCTATGTGCACATGCATATCTATTAAGCCAGGCATTACCGTTTTAGTTTTTAAATCTATTATGGTATCGTTTGTATTTTCAGTTTTAATATAACCATCTACTATTGCTTTTATTTTTTGGCCAGATACAATTATAGTTTTTTGGGTTAAAACTTTTCCAGATTTAGTGTCTATTATTTTTCCGCAATGTAAATAGGTGTCTTGTGCAAAAGTTAAAGTAGAAAATAATAATGTAAAAATTAAAGCTAGTGTTTTCATAATTTATAGAGTTTGTTCCCATTTCCAGGCAGAAAGCATAGCATCATCTAATGACAGTTTAGCTTTCCATCCTAAAACGGTATTTGCTTTTGTTGTATTGGCATAGGCTTCGACAACATCACCGTCACGCCTGTCTACAATTTTGTAATTTAATTTTTGGTTAGATACACGCTCGAAGGATTGTATGACTTCTAATACCGAACTTCCTTTACCAGTTCCTAAGTTAAAAATTTCAAAATTAGTATCGTTTTTATTTTCTAGTAGTCGCTGCAATGCAATTACATGTGCTTTTGCTAAGTCTACTACATGTATGTAATCTCTTATACAAGTTCCATCTGGTGTTGGATAATTGTTTCCAAATACCGAAAGTTGTTCTCGTTTTCCTGCTGCTGTTTGTGTAATGTAAGGTACTAAATTTAAAGGAACACCTATTGGTAGCTCACCAATTTTTGCACTTTCGTGTGCACCAATTGGGTTAAAATAACGTAAGGCAATGGCTTTAAAATTAGCATTGGATTTTGTTACATCTTCTATAATAGCTTCGCCTATTTTTTTTGTGTTACCATATGGAGATTCTGCAGGTTTTGTAGGTGCTAATTCTGTAATTGGCATACTATCTGCTTGACCGTAAACGGTACATGAAGAGCTAAATATAAAATTAGCATTTGCTTTTTTATTTAATTCTTGTAAAACATAAACTAGTGTGTTTACATTATTCTCGTAATAGTATAGTGGTTTTTTTACGCTTTCTCCAACAGCTTTACTTGCGGCAAAATGTATAACACCAATAATGTCTTGATGCTTTTTAAAAAAAGTTTTTGTTTGTTCTTTATTTTTTAAATCTAAATTTTCAAATTCTGGTGTGATACTAGTAATTGCAGTTATACCATTTAAAACATTTTCTGTAGCGTTAGATAAATTATCTATAATTATAACTTTGAATCCTGCATTTTGAAGTTCTACTACTGTATGCGAACCAATAAAGCCTAATCCTCCTGTTACTAAAATTTTTGACATGTATTAAATTGAATATTTAAATTAAAGTATATGTTTTAATTTTGCGAGAAGGATGGAAACGGCATCCTTTTTTTGTTGATAATTGAACTTGTTGAAATTATCAACAAAAAAAGATATAGTGTACAGCCTGACTTTTGGCTACTAAAAGCCAAAAGGCTCGCCCTAATTGTTATCTAAAAAGTCGATGATTGTTTTAGTTATAAATGCTATTTGATCTGTCTCTAACTCTGTATGCATAGGTAATGAGATTACTTCTTTTACCAATTGATTAGTCACAGTAAAATCTGCTTCATTATACCTTGAGTCTAAATATGCTTTTTGTTTATGTAGTGGTATTGGGTAATACACTCCACAAGGTATATTGTTGTTTTGTAAATGTTGTACTAAAGCGTCTCTATTTGCATTTTTAATTTTTAAGGTGTATTGATGAAATACATGACAATCGCAAGTATCACAAATACCTTCGCAATTATTTACTGTTTGTGGTGTTGTAATATTTGGATGGTTTTGTAATGCTTTAGTGTATGCTCTAGCAGCGTCACGACGTTTGTTATTATAAGTGTCTAAATGTGGTAATTTTGCATTTAAAACTGCTGCTTGTATAGAATCTAATCTAGAATTTACACCTACTACATCATGATGGTAACGTTTGTACATACCGTGATTTACAATACCCCTAATTGTATGTGCTAAATCGTCGTTATTTGTAAATATAGCACCACCATCACCATAACAGCCTAAATTTTTTGATGGAAAAAATGATGTAGAAGCGACATCTCCAATGGTTCCAGACATTGCTTTTTCGCCCTTAGAATTGGTATATTTTGCACCAATGGCTTGTGCATTATCTTCAATTACATATAAATTATGCTCTTTTGCTATTGCCATTAAAGCTTCCATATTTGCACATTGCCCAAATAAATGAACTGGCACTATTGCTTTTGTGTTGGGTGTAATCGCTTTTTTAACTGCTTCTATATCTATATTAAAATTATCTGGGTCTACATCAACAAGAACAGGCGTTAAATTTAATAATGCAATAACTTCTACTGTTGCGGCAAATGTAAAATCTGCAGTAATGACTTCGTCACCAGGTTTTAAACCTAATCCCATCATGGCTATTTGTAAAGCATCTGTACCATTTGCACATGGTATTACATGTTTTACACCTAAATATTTTTCTAAATTTTCTTGAAACTCATGAACCTTTGGTCCATTTACAAAGGCGGTTGTTTCTAATACTTCTTGAATAGAATCGTTAACCTCTTTTTTTATTTCTGCGTATTGACCTTTTAAGTCAACCATCTGTATTTTCTTCATAAAACGAATTTACAAAATTAGCTAATGCTATACAATGAATTATGTATTTTAGCGCAAAGCATTTTAAAGTTGAATTTATTTTATACAATACTAATATACTTAGTCGATTTTGCACTAAAGATTATTGCCTTTTTTAATAAAAAAATTAAATTAGGTGTTAATGGCCGTAAGCAAACATTTAAAATTTTAAATAATCACCTTAGTGAAGCTGATAAAAAAATATGGTTTCATTGTGCATCTTTAGGTGAGTATGAACAAGGTTTGCCTGTTTTTAATGAGCTTAGATTGGCTTATCCAAACCATAAAATTGTACTTTCTTTTTTTTCACCTTCGGGTTTTGAAATAAGAAAAAATGCACCTTTTGCAGATGTTGTAGTGTATTTACCTCTAGATACTATAAGTAATGCAAAACGTTTTTTAAATATTGTAAATCCAGAATTAACTGTTTTTGTTAAGTATGAAATCTGGCCTAATTTTTTAAATGAAATTAAGAGAAGAAACCATAGAGCGATTTTAATTTCGGCTGTTTTTAGAGAAAATCAATCGTTTTTTAAATGGTATGGTAAACATACAAAAAAAGCCTTGTTTGCTTTTGAGCATATTTTTACTCAAAACACAAAGTCTAAAAAGCTATTAGAGTCTATTAATTATAGTTCGGTAACTGTTTCTGGAGATACACGTTTTGATCGTGTTACTAACCAGCTTAAACAAGATAATACTATAGATTTTATATCTAAATTTAAAAGCGATAATCTCTGTGTAGTTGTTGGTAGCTCATGGCCTGAAGACGAAAAACTAATAGTAAACTATATAAATAATCATGCCAGTGAGACAACAAAATTTATTATAGCTCCACATAATATAAAAAAGTCTCAAATTGAAAATTTAAAACGAAGTATTACAAAAAGTTGTGTTCTTTATACAGAAAAAAATAATGAAACCATTGCGTCTAACCAGGTACTTATTTTAAATACTATTGGATTGCTTACAAAGGTTTATAGTTATGCAGATGTAGCCTATGTTGGAGGAGCAATGGGAACAACAGGTTTGCATAATACACTAGAAGCAGCAGTTTTTGGAGTGCCAATAATTATAGGTAAAAATCATGAAAAGTTTCCAGAAGCTCAACGTATGATTGATAATATGGGATTGGTTTCAATTAAAAATCAAGAAGAACTTAATTCTAGTTTAAAAGATTTTATAGAAAATATAGAAAAACGATCGTTGTTTGGCGCCAATAATAAAACTTTTATTAATAAAAATGCTGGTGCCGTAATCCAAATACTAAACTATTTACGTATTTAAACTAAATAAATAACTAAAAATCGAAAATAAATTAAAATGTTAATTTTTTTTATTTTATATGAATCAAAATGTTAAATTTGTTTCGATTAATAACTTAAACTTAAAAACCAATGAAAAAATTAGTATTAAGCTCAGCTTTATTATTAGCATTAGCAGTTTCTTTTACATCTTGTAGAGAAGAGAATAAAAATGATGCAGAAAACGCAATCGAAAACGCAGGAGATGCAATTGAAAATGCAGCTGAAGAAACTGAAGAAGCTGTTGAAGGTGGATTTGAAGCAGCAGGAGAAGCTATTGACAATGCAGTAGAAGAAACTGAAGAAGCTGGAGAAGCTGTTGAAGAAGCAGTTGAAGAAGCAACTGATGACGACAAAAACTAATTAGAGTTTTCTAATAGATTTAAAATAAAGCCCAATCTCTTGATTGGGCTTTTTTATTTATATTGACATTTTTAAATATGTCTAGAAAAACAACATACTCCATTTTAACAGCATTAATCTTAATTGCTGTTTACTCTTACAACTTTTACACAGAAAGAAAAGTACAACAAGAAATTGTTGCTACTGGAAAAGAAGTAAAATCGAATACTAACGCGTATTTCTTACCAACCAGTACTACTGGACAAATTGTGCATCACAATGGTTATTCGCTTTCTTATAGCGAACCACATGAACAAGCAGAATGGGTGGCTTACGAATTAAAAAAATCACACTTAAGCAATACGAATTTTAAACGACCTTATTTTGAAATAGATAATGCGGTAAAAACAAAAGCTGCACATTGGAGAAATTATAAAAAATCGGGTTACGATCGCGGTCATTTATGTCCTGCTGGAGATAGAAAGTATAGTAAAGCTGCACATGATGAAACATTTTTAACAAGTAATATTTCACCGCAAAAGCACGATTTTAATGCTGGTATTTGGAATAGGTTAGAACAAAAAGTTCGCTATTGGGCAAATAAATATGATGGAGTGTTTGTTGTTTCGGGTGGAGTTTTAAAAGGAAGAATGAAAACCATTGGAGATGAAGCTGTTTCTGTACCAAATCAATTTTATAAAATAGTAATCGATAATAATAATGGAGAAACAAAAATGCTTGCCTTTTTAATGGATCATGAAGCTTCTAATCTTCCGTTATATAAATTTGTTGTTCCTGTAGATACAATTGAAAATTTAACTGGTATTGATTTTTTTGCAGAATTAGATGATAGTTTAGAAAATAGACTTGAAGCCTCGAATAGTTTTAAAAATTGGAGTTTTAATTAATTTGTAAAAATTAAAACCCTAATTTACTTTTAACACCTTGCCATCTTAATTTTCTAATAAATATTCCTTGCTCTTTTGAGACCAAAGGTTGTATATTTTTTTGTTTAGCTTTTAAATAGCCAATAACTGTGTTTTTAAAATATGAAAAACTACGTTTACTAATAGCGCTTTTTAAAGCCGAAAGTATAGTGAGAGTTATTCCGAAACGCATTTTGTATAAAGCTTCACCTTGTAAATATTTACTGCTTTTATGGTAGGTTTTTCCGGTTGGTTTTAAGTGCTTAACATGTAAAGATTTATCTGTTTTTATCATCCAGCCATAGTATTGAGCTAATAAAACATCCATAGTGTCCCAACCAATACTATGTTTTAAACCGCCAATTTCTTTAAAACAAGCTTTTCTATAAGCTTTAAATGGACCACGTACATGATTTTTAGATGCAATAGTTTCATAAACCCATTGGTTATTTTTTTCTATGTAAGCTAATCCGCCAGCAACACCAACTTTACTGTTAGATTTAAACAAAGAAATTATAGACTCTAAATAGTTTTCTGGTAAAATAATATCTGCATCAAACTTGCAAATAACATCGTAAGTATCATCTAATGTTTCTAAGCCTTTATAAAATGCATTTATTACTTTACTTCCTGGAATATGTTGACTTGAAGATTTAATTTTAATAGATTCAATCCATTTATATTGTGCTGAAAAGCCATTAATTATTTGCTGAGTATTATCTGTAGAATTATCATTAACTACTACAATTTTTTCTGGCAAATAAGTTTGATTAACTAAGGAGTTAAGCATTAACTTAATACAATCTTCTTCGTTATGAGCAGGTATTATAATATAGATTTTCATTTAATATTAAATCACAAATTTTTGCACTAAATCTAACTTTGAAGCTGGTACAAAAAAACAATTTCTAATACCATTATCTTGTACTCTTTCAATAGAGCCAACTTGCAAGAGTCCTTTTTTAGTGTGATTATAAAACGTATAACCTAAATCTGAAAAAAAATTATTTAAATTAGTTTCTGTTGTATTAAATAAAGTTTCACAAATAATAATGGGCTGATGTTTTTTTATACTTTCTATACCAGATTTTAATATATTAAATTCAGTGCCTTCTGTATCAAGTTTTATTAAATCTACAGATTTTAATTTATTTAACTCAATAAAGTTATCGAGAGTATTTGTATTTACTGTGTTTATTACAAAGTTTCTAGATGTTTTTTTTGTTCCAGTATTGCCTTCTCCGGCTAAATTATGTTCTAGATACTTGTATTTTAAATTGTCAACTTCGTAAAAATCTATAATCCCTTTTTTATTTGATAATGCTAGATCTACTGCCGTAATTTTACTTTCAAAATTATTGATTGCTATATTTTTTTTTAAAAAATATTTTGGTCCTTTTGCAGGTTCAAAAGCATGGATTTTAATTTTAGAATTTGCTTTAGCTGCTAATAAGGAATAAAAACCAATATTTGCTCCAATATCTAGAAATGAGTTTGTTTCTTTAACTAGAGATTCAAATATTTTAGCATACTCAAAATTTTTATAGCCATTCCAGTAAATTAATTGTGTAATATAGCTGGTTTGGTTTGTTACTATTTTAATATTTCCAGAATTTGTTTTTAGCTTTATAGTTCCGCTAGGAGGAAGTTTTATTTTAGTTTTAAAGATGGTATTTAATGCATAATTAATATTTCTTAAAAAGTAATTTATGACACTATTATAAATTGTTTTGTAAATTATTTGAGACAATGCCATTAATATTTATATACAATACAATTAATATTCATACCGGCGCCAACACTTGCAAATAAAATTATGTCACCTTTATTAATTTCTTGACCATCTAATTTTCCTTTTAAAATTAAATCGTATAGGGTAGGAACTGTTGCAACGCTAGAATTTCCTAAGGTGTTTATTATCATTGGCATTATACCTTCTGGCATGTCCATATCATGTAATTTGTAAAAGCGCTTAACAATTGCCTCGTCCATTTTTTCGTTGGCTTGATGTATCAATATTTTTTTTACATCTTTTATATTATAACCGCTTTTTTCTAGGCAGGATTTAATAGCTAACGGTACATTAGTTAATGCAAATTCGTAGATTTTTCTACCGTACATTTTTATATAACGTCTTTGGCTTGTGTTTTCGGGATTATTAGTTTCTCCAAAATAGATAAAATGAGCTTCGTCTAGAGAAAATGTAGCTGTTTCGTGTGCTATAATTCCAGAGTCTTCATTTGTTTGTTCTACAATAACTGCTCCTGCGCCATCGCTATAAATCATAGAGTCACGATCGTGTTTATCGACAACTCTTGATAGTGTTTCACTACCTATTACCAAGCACTTTTTTGCGATTCCAGATTTTATAAAAGCATTAGCTTGAATAACACCTTCAATCCAGCCAGGACAACCAAAAAGCAAATCGTAACCAATGCATTTTGGATTTTTTATTTTTAGTAAATGTTTTACTCGTGATGCTATACTTGGTACGGTATCACTTTGCATAGTTTCGTTTTTTACATCACCATAGTTGTGAGCAACAATAATATAATCTAAAGTTTCTTTATCTATTTTTGCATCTTCAATGGCTTTTTCTGCAGCATAAAATGCTATATCAGAATTTAGTAATTCTGGTTTTATATAACGTCTTTCTTGAATGCCTGTTATTGCTTTAAATTTATTTACAATAACTTCATTAGAACTATTTATTTTGGAGCCATCTGGATTTAAAAATTCATGATTATAGAAATCTTCATTTTTTTCAACAGTACTTGGAATATAGCTTCCGGTTCCAGTAATTTTAATATTCATATAAAAAGAAAATTGCCTTTAATTAGTTACTCTGCTAATATAAGCATCACAAACTAAAGGCAATTTATAATTATAAAATTTTTACGATGTTCAACGTTAATTATGCATCCATATAATCCTCTATAGGAGCACAAGTACAAATTAAATTTCTGTCTCCATAAGCATCGTCAACACGTCTAACACTAGGCCAAAACTTAGAGTCTTTAACGTATTCTAAAGGAAAAGCTGCTGCTTCTCGAGAATATGGTAAGCTCCACTCATCGCTTGTTGCCATAGCCATAGTATGTGGTGCATTTTTTAAAATATTATTAGGTTCATCTTTATTTGCAGCATCAATTTCTTTTCTAATAGAAATCATTGCATCACAAAATCTATCCATTTCTGCTTTACTTTCGCTTTCTGTAGGTTCAATCATCATTGTTCCTGCAACCGGAAATGATACTGTTGGTGCATGAAAACCATAATCCATTAAACGTTTTGCGATATCAACTACTTCTATGCCATTAGCTTTAAATGGTCTACAATCAATAATCATCTCGTGTGCGGCTCTACCTTTTTCGCCAGAATATAAAGTATCGTACGATCCTTTTAAGCGTTCTTTAATGTAGTTTGCATTTAAAATTGCAATTTCGGTAGCTTTTTTAAGTCCTTTAGAACCTAACATTTTAATGTAGCCATAAGAAATTAAGCAAGCCAAAGCAGAACCATAAGGTGCAGCAGATATAGCTGAAATTGCTTGGTGACCACCAGTTTTTACAATTGGACTTCCTGGTAAAAATGGCACTAATTGTTCTGCAACACAAATTGGTCCAACTCCTGGTCCACCACCACCATGAGGTATGGCGAATGTTTTGTGTAAATTTAAATGGCAAACATCTGCACCAATATTTCCTGGGTTTGTTAAGCCTACTTGAGCATTCATGTTGGCGCCATCCATATAGACTTGGCCACCATTATCATGTATAATTTTTGTGATGTCTTTTATTGCAGATTCATACACTCCATGAGTAGAAGGATATGTTACCATTAAGGCAGATAAATTATCTTTGTGTAATTCTGCTTTTTTTCTTAAATCTTCAACATCAATATTTCCGTTTTCTGAAGCTTTAGTAACTACAACTTTCATTCCTGCCATTACTGCACTCGCAGGATTTGTACCGTGAGCAGAAGATGGTATTAAACAAATGTTTCTATGGTGATCACCACGAGATTCATGATATGCTTTTATTACCATTAAACCAGCAAATTCTCCTTGTGCACCAGAGTTAGGTTGTAATGATGTTGCAGCAAAACCTGTAATTTCTGTTAGTTGATTTTCTAAAGCATTTAGCATTAACTTATAACCTCTAGGTTGATCTTGCGGTACAAATGGGTGAATGCTTCCCCAATTTGTTGAACTTAATGGAAGCATCTCTGCAGCGGCATTAAGTTTCATTGTACAAGACCCTAAAGAAATCATAGAATGATTTAAAGCTAAATCTTTACGCTCTAAATTTTTAATATAACGCATTAATTCTGTCTCAGAATGGTATGTGTTAAAAACATCTACTGTTAAGAAATCTGATTCTCTTTTTAAATGATTAGGAATGGTTTTGTTAGCCTCTAGAGTTTCAATTTTATCTGTTGTAGTTTCTGTTATCGTTTCAAAAATTGAAATAATTTCATTTAAATCTGAAATTGAAGTAGTTTCATTTATAGAAATAGTAACAGTGTTAGTATCTGGATAATGAAAGTTTACTTCTTTTTTTTCTGCTTCAAATTTAATTTTAACAGCATCAGCTTTTATTTGAATAGTATCAAAATAATGTGTATTAGTTTGTTCTAGGCCTAAATTTTCTAATGCTTTGGCTAAAGTTGATGCCGTGTTTTTAATTTTATCTGCAATAAAAGTTAAGCCTTTTGGCCCGTGATACACTGCGTACATACCTGCCATTACCGCTAAAAGCACTTGAGCTGTACAAATGTTAGATGTGGCTTTATCACGTTTTATATGTTGCTCACGTGTTTGTAATGCCATACGTAAAGCTCTATTACCGTTTACATCTTTAGTAACACCAATAATTCGACCTGGAACATCACGTTTGTATGCTTCTTTTGTTGCAAAATAAGCTGCATGTGGTCCACCAAATCCCATTGGAATTCCAAAACGTTGCGTAGTACCAACAACTACATCTGCACCAAATTTTCCTGGAGCTTCAAGTTTTACTAAGCTTAAAATATCTGCAGCAACGGCAACTTTAATATTTTTTTCGTTTGCTTTTTCTATAAAAGACTTTATATCTGTTATTTGCCCGTTTTTTCCTGGGTATTGAAGTAGAGCACCAAAATACTCGTCCGATAAATTGTATTCAGCCTCATTACCAATTGTTAATTCTATTCCAATTGGGTTTGCTCTGGTTTCTAACAAATCTATAGTTTGTGGTAAAACTAAATCTGAAACAAAAAATTTATTGACTTTAGCTTTCTTTTGTTCGCGACTTCTAAGTGCAAATAGCATTCCCATAGCTTCTGCAGCAGCAGTACTTTCGTCTAATAGTGAAGCGTTTGCAATTTCCATTCCGGTTAAATCTATAACCATAGTTTGAAAATTTAATAAGGCTTCCAAACGGCCTTGAGCAATTTCTGCTTGGTATGGTGTGTAGGCTGTATACCAACCTGGGTTTTCAAGTATATTACGTTGAATAACAGCAGGTAAAATAGTTGGGTGATACCCTAAGCCAATGTATGTTTTATATATTTTGTTTAGTTTAGATAACTCGTTTATATGAGAAGAATATTCATATTCACTCATAGCAACATCTAGGTCTAAATCTTTTTTTAATCGAATATCATCTGGAACAGTCTCGTTTATAAGTTGTTCTATAGAATCTACACCAATTGTTTTTAACATTTGGTTTTGATCGTTTTCTCTTGGCCCAATATGGCGTAATGCAAAAGAGGTAGTATTCATGTATAAAATAGTTGTGTTTAATTTTGCAAAAATACTGAAAACTTAAGGTATAATTATTTAAAAAAACGAAAGTTTTTAACCAAATTATATGGTTATGAACAGTTTGCTTAACTTTGTTTAATGCGAATAATTAAACAGCTTTTTGATTTTTACTTAAACAGTAGTATTCACGTGGCTTTAGCTGTTTGTGCATTAAGTTGTATTACCTTGTTTGAGTTCAACATTATTTATGATGAAACTATAATTTATTTTAATTTTTTTGCTACTATAACAGGTTACAATTTTGTTAAGTATTTTGGTATTGCAAAATTTCATCATAGAAGTTTAACAAATGCTTTAAAAGTTATTCAAGTTTTTTCTTTTTTATGCTTTGTATTATTGTGTTTTTATGCTACAAAATTACCTTTAAAAACACTTTTTTATATTTTAATTTTTGGAGTAATTACATTTTTATATGCCATACCATTTATACCTAAAAATTTATATATAGATAGCCAGCAAAACTTAAGAGATATTAGTGGTGTAAAGGTTTATATAATAGCAATGGTTTGGGTTGGTGTTACTGTATTTATACCGCTTTTAAATAACGCGGTTAGTTTAACTGCAGATGTTTATATAGTTGCTATACAGCGGTTTTTATTTGTTGTTGTTTTAATGTTGCCTTTTGAAATTAGAGATTTAAAATTTGATAGTTTAAAATTGGCTACCATACCACAAAAAATAGGAGTGAGGCGAACTAAATTACTGGGTTTAGTTTTATTAGTTTTATTTTTCTTTTTAAATTATTTTAAAGATTTTATAAGTGTAAAATCTATAGTTACTTATGCTTTTGTTACTTTGATTACATTGTTGTTTTTAACATTGTCGCATAAAAAAAGAAGCTATTATTTTAGCTCCTTTTGGGTTGAAAGTATACCAATTTTATGGTTACTAATTATTTTGTTTTGCTAACTCTTTTTCTAAAGAATTTTGCATTTCTGTTTTTTCTGAAGTTTGAAGGTTTACAGACTTTCTTTTTAATAATTTAGTAAGTTTGCCATTGTTTTTACTGTATTTTCTGCATGCGGCACAAAACACTAAATGTAAATTAAGTTTTATTTTCTCTAACAAAGTAGCCTCTTTATACTGCGATTTATCGCAAGTATGGTTTGCTTCTTCACAACTTAAAAATAATTTATTACTCATTTTAAAACCAATTTTTTTCAAGACAACCAGCCATGGCAGTTCGTGCTCTGTGAATGATTACCCATAGGTTAGACGCAGTAATATTCAATTCATTACAAATAGCTTCGGTGTCGTAATTTAATATAGTTTTCATTTCGAAAACCTGAGCTTGTTTTGCCGGAAGTTTATCTAAACAGTTATTTATAGCGACGCCTAATTCTGTGTTTTCTATAGAATCTTCAGCAGTTTTATCAAATGGGTCTGCTACACGTTCTTCTAACCAATCGCCTTCAGTTTCTGTATCGTTATTGTAAGTCATTCTAACTTCGGCTTTACCTTTATTAGAGTTAATTTTACGATAGTAATCTATAATTTTTCGTTTTAAAATTGAAATTAACCAAGTACGTTCGCTAGCTTCACCTTTAAAATTTTTCATAGATTTTAATCCTGCTAAAAAGGTTTCAGAAACTAAATCTTTAGCCATATCTCTATCGCTAACTCGAGAAACTGTATAGTTAAATAAGTAATCACTATATAAAGTAATCCATTGATTTGGATCTATTTTGTGATTTGGCATTAGATAGAATTTTTTTCAAAAGTAAATAAAAAATACTTATTATTTATTTTGTACAACTTATTATATAATATCCAAAGCTTTTTAAGTGTAATCCAGATAAAAGCGCGTAAAATGAACCTTTTAAATTATGTAAACTTTCACGCTTTAAAGGCTTAAAATTTATTAGTTTTTTTAAAATAAATGTAACAATAGCAAAAGGCACATGTAATACTGAAGGCGCAACTCTATAACTTATATCTTCAATTTTAATGTTTTTAAAACCTGTTTGCTCTAAGTGTTTTTTTACATTATTTATTGAGCCTAAATTTGTTAAACTCCAATGGTCGCATAATCTTCTGTGAGAATATTGAGCACCATAACAAAGCTCTTGCTCCTCTTTTTTTAAAAAAGCATCTGCTATTACAAATCTTCCTCCTGGTTTTAAAATGCGATAAGCTTCTTTAAGTGATTCTTTTTTGTGGCCTGAATGGCACAAACTTTCTATTGCTAATGCAGCATTAAAAGTGTTGTCCTGAAATGAGGTTTTATTATAATTTTCGTTTAAAATGGTAGCTGGTTTACCTTCTAATAAAGCATTGCCTTTTTCGACTTGAAAACTTGATAAGGTTACACCAAAAGCTGAAAGATTTTTGTGCTTTTTAAGTGCATATCTAATTGTGCCACCAACTCCACAACCTAAATCTATTAAATTGGTTTTTTTTGTTGATATATTTAAACGTTTTAAAACTTGATTATTCATTTCGTTTAACATAGAGTTACGCTTGAACACACTGTTTGTAAAAGGTTTGTAATACCCAAAATGCATGTTTAAATCTTTACTCCAAAACTCGTAATCCTCTGTGGCTTCGTTATAGAAGTCCACCATTTCTATTTTTATCTTTTCTTCTTTTTCTTGATGTTTTAATGCTATATTTTCCATAATACCTTGTCTTTTTGGATTATCTGTTTAGTTACTATATTTTTTAATTTTATATGTGATATATAAATGAAAACATGCCAAGATTATGGAAATTAAAATCCATAAAAACAAAATTTCAAGACTTGCTTTACTGATTGTTTTAAAAAATAAGATTAATGAAATTGTGGAAGTAATGTAAGTTATGAATAAAAGCTTGGTAGTTTTGTTTATTCTTTTCATATGCATTGCAATAATACAAGACATGATAATTTGTGAAAGCCCAAGAATAGGTAATGCAATTATACCTCCCCATAAAGTGAAGCAAAGTAGGACAGTGATTGTCACTAATACTCTATTTATTTTAAATAAATTTATCATTTTTCATATGTATTAAACTTTCAGAAAAAATTGAAAGTTTTGTTTAAATTTTTTTATTTAAAGAATTTTAAAACAGACTTGGTGATCCAGTTTTGTTTCTGGTTAACTAATTTATTTATAACAGCATCCATGGTTTCTGTTAGTTCATGTAATGCTTTTGTTTGTTTTATAAGTTCTTTTGTTTTTTCACTACCGTCGTCTTTAATGGATGAGACTTCATCTAGAATTTTTATTACTGGCTGTATTTCACGTCTGCTTCTTTCTTTAGCTACAATTCTAGCTAATTCTTGCACATCTTTTTCGGTAGTAAAAAACTCTTTTCTTTCTCCTGCTACTATTGTTTTACTTACAATTCCCCAATCTATTAATTGGCGTAAATTCATAGATGTATTACCACGAGAGATTTTAAGTTCGTCCATAATCTCTTCCATAGATAGTGGTTTTGTAGAAATAAAAAGTAAGGCTTGAATTTGAGCCATTGCTTTGTTAATTCCCCAAAGAGAGCCTAAACTTCCCCAAGTACTAATAAATTTATCTTTTGCTTCTTGATATTGCATAGCACAAATATATATAATAATTTTTAAACTTTCAATAATTATTGAAAGTTTGTTTTTAGAAAAAAGACCAACTTCGCTAGCTGGCCTTTTTTGTGAAAAGTTATTTTATTAAGCCTGCTCTTTTTAATAAGGCTTCTGGTTTAGGTTCTTGACCTCTAAAGCGTTTATATAAAGTCATTGGATTTTCAGTTCCGCCTTGAGACAATACATTATCTTTAAATTTGTTTGCAATTTCCTTATTAAAAATACCGTTTTGTTTAAAATAATCGAAAGCATCTGCATCTAATACTTCTGCCCATTTGTAGCTGTAATAACCAGAACTGTAACCGCCTTGAAATATGTGTGAAAAAGCTGTGCTCATACAGTTTTCTTCTACATCTGGATATAGTTTTGTGTCTTGAAAAGCTTTATTTTCAAAGGTTTTTACATTTTTAATAGTTTCTAGAGATTCGCCACCATGCCATGACATGTCTAGTAGCCCAAAACTAATTTGCCTTAAGGTTTGCATACCTTCATGAAATGTTGCAGACTCTTTAATTTTGTTTATTAAATCCATTGGTATTACTTCTCCTGTTTCATAATGTTTTGCAAACAGTTCTAAAGCTTCTTTTTCGTAACACCAGTTTTCCATAACTTGACTTGGTAATTCTACAAAATCCCAATATACGCTAGTTCCAGATAAACTTGGGTAAATTGTATTGGCAAGCATACCGTGTAATGCGTGACCAAATTCATGAAATAGAGTAGTAACTTCGTTAAACGTTAATAATGATGGTTTGCTTTTTGTTGGTTTAGTAAAATTACATACTATAGATACGTGAGGTCTTTCTTGATTACCATCTTTCACAAATTGAGGTTTGTAACTTGTCATCCAGGCACCGTTTCTTTTGCCTTTTCTAGGAAAGAAATCTGCATAGAATATAGAGACTAATTCACCATTGGTATTTGTTACTTTATATGTTAATACATCTTCATGATATTTATCTATATCATGTATTATTTCAAAATGAAGTCCAAATAATTTTTTAGCTATTGTAAATGCACCATCAATTACATTTTCTAATTTAAAATATGGTTTTAGTTGTTCGTCGTCTAAATTAAACAGTTTTTGTTTTAGCTTTTCGGCATAGTAGGCAGAGTCCCATTTTTGTAATTGGTCTATGTTGTCTAATTCTTTAGCAAAGTTTTCTAAAGTTTTAAATTCATTTTTTGCAGCAGGTTTGGCTTTAGAAAGTAAATCGTTTAAAAAAGTAAGTACTTTTTCTGGTGTTTGTGCCATGCGCTCTTCTAAAACAAAATTTGCATGTGTTTTATAGCCTAAAATGTTAGCGCGTTTATGGCGTAGGTTTGCAATTTCTAAAACAATATTTTGGTTGTCTAAATCATCGCCCTTAAAAGCTTTGCTTCCAGCTGCTTTAGATAATTTTTCTCTAAGTTCACGATTATCTGCGTAAGTCATAAACGGTATATAGCTTGGGTAGTCAAGCGTTATAATATAGCCGTCTTTGTTTTTGCTTTCTGCAAGTTGTTTTGCTGCTTCTTTAGCGCCATCTGGTAAACCAGAGACATCACTTTCTTTTGTTAAGTGTAATTCGTATTTATTAGTTTCTGCTAAAACATTTTCTCCAAATTTAAGCTTTAACTGTGCTAGTTTTTTGTCTATGTCGCGTAGTTTAGCTTTATCTTCTTCGTTTAAATTAGCACCATTTCTAGAAAAGCTTTTGTATTTTTTGTCTAATAATGTTTTTTGCTCTGTTGTTAAGTCTAAATTATCTTTTTGCTTGTAAACAGCTTTAACACGTTTAAATAAGTCTTCGTTTAAAGTAATATCATTACCAAACTCTGTAAGTATAGGAGATATTTCCTGCGCTATTTTTTGAATTTCGTCATTTGTTTCGGCAGAGTTTAAATTAAAAAATATACTAGTAACGCGGTCTAATTGTTGTCCAGAAAACTCTAATGCTTCAATTGTATTTTCAAAATTAGGAGCATCAGGATTATTTGTAATAGCGTCAATTTCTAACTTCGCTTTTTCAATAAGCGATAGTATGGCTGGCTTATAGTCGCTATTTGAAATAGATTGAAAAGGTGCAGAGTTATATTTTGTTGAAAATTTATTTTCTAATATGTTCATTTTTAGTCTTGTAAGTTGTTTTAATAATAAAAGTTATAAAATTACTTGTAAAAAATCGAAACTTGTAGTTACTTTGCTCAGATTTTTTCTCGAGAGTTGGTTACTCTCTTAAAAATTATTGATTAATAGCGATGAAAAGCCTCAAATTTATTTGAGGCTTTTTTTTATTTCAAAATTTTGATTGTTTTTATCAAAACGAAACAAATTAAGCTTTTAATCGGTTAAAAATGCATTTCACCTAAAAAGTTAATCGATTTTAATTGGCATTCTTTGATTTTCTATGTTTTGTTGACCTTTGACTTAAGTTTTTTTGATGTGAGTACTATATACTCATTATATAGAAAGATTAATAGCGAGAGAAAGCCTGGGAGACCAGGCTTTCTTATTTTATGCTATTTAATATTTTTAGATGCAGCTTCTACTTTTAATTTTAATCCTTCTTTATAAGCTATAATTTTATCAAGTACACATTGGTCGCTAGAGCCAATAATTTGAGCTGCTAAAATGCCAGCATTTTTAGCTCCATTTAAAGCAACCGTTGCTACAGGAACGCCACCAGGCATTTGTAAAATAGATAAAACAGAATCCCAACCATCTATAGAGTTTCTGCTTTTTACAGGAACACCAATAACAGGTAAAGGTGATAGTGAAGCTACCATTCCTGGTAAATGTGCAGCACCACCAGCGCCAGCAACGATAACTTTAATACCTCGTGTGTGTGCATTTTTACTGTAATTATATAGTTTTTCTGGAGTTCTGTGAGCAGATACAATATCTACTTCAACTTCAATGTCAAAACCATTTAAAATATCTATTGCTTCTTGCATAATAGGAAGATCACTATCGCTTCCCATAATAACGCCTACTTTACTCATAATTATTTACTTATTACTTTAATTGTGTTTTTTACTTTTTCAGCAACTTCTCTTGCAACATTTAAATCTTTATTTACAATAGTTACATGTCCCATTTTACGAAATGGTCGCGTTTGTTTTTTTCCATAAATATGTGGTGTTACACCGTCCATTTTCATGATGTCTGCAATGTTTTCATAAACAACGTCTCCAGTGTGATTTTCTGCTCCAACTAGATTTACCATAATACCTCCAACTTTACTGTCTGTATTTCCTAATGGTAGATTTAATATGGCACGAATATGCTGTTCAAATTGTGAGGTGTAACTAGCCTCAATAGTTTGGTGACCAGAATTGTGAGGTCTTGGAGCCACTTCGTTTATTAATATATTATCGTCTTTAGTTAAAAACATTTCGACAGCTAATAAACCAACATGATTATAAGCTTTAGAAACATTTAAGGCAACCTCTTGTGCTTTTTTAGCAATATCTATTGGTATTCTTGCAGGACAAATTACGTATTCTACCTGGTTGGCTTCTGGATGAAACTCCATTTCTACAACAGGATAAGTTTTAATATCACCATTTGGATTTCTGGCAACAATTACAGCTAATTCATTTTTAAAATCAATAAGTTCTTCTGCAATACATTCACCTTTAGGTAAATCTTTTAAATCCTCTAAACTGCGTACAACTTTTACGCCAGTGCCATCATACCCAAATTGAGCACTTTTCCATACAAAAGGAAACTTTAAACCACCGTTTAAAATAGCATCTTCTATTTCTGATGCATATGCAAATCGCGAAAATTGAGATGTAGGTAAATTATGATCTAAATAAAATAATTTTTGCTTAGCTTTATTTTGAATAGTTCTTAGATTTTTAGAGCTTGGATATACTTTTACACCTTCATTTTCAAGCTTTTCAAGCGCATCTACATTAACATTTTCTATTTCAAAAGTTAAAATATCTACTTGTTTTCCAAAATTATAAACGGTATCAAAATCCATTAAATCTCCTTGAGTAAAAGCATTGCATGCTAATTTACAAGGTGCTTGATCGCTAGGATCTAAAACAAAGGTTGTAATGTCAAATTTTCTTGTGTCGTAAAGCATCATTTTGCCCAATTGTCCACCACCAAGAATACCTAATTTAAAATTTGAAGAAAAGTAATTCATTTTATTGCCAAAAATTTTACACAAAAATACAGTTTATAATGAAAAGATAACCAATAAAACCGTGTCAAAATGGTATAACGATTAACAAAATTGTATCTTTGCCTCTTTCTTAAAATTAAGACAATGATAAAGTTACATGACAAATATTTTAAGCCATACATTTCAGCAGAAGAAATTGACGATGCTGTTACTAAAATGGTACAAGATATTGCAGACGATTTAGGCGACGAAGTACCAGTTTTTATTGGCATTTTAAATGGTTCGTTTATGTTAGTAAGTGATTTTGTAAAAAAATACCCAAAACCTTGCGAAGTAACATTTATTAAATTAGCCTCTTATGAAGGTGTTAAATCTACCGAAGACATACAGCGTCTTATTGGTTTAACACAAGATTTAACAGGAAGAACAGTTGTAATTCTTGAAGATATTATAGATACAGGTAATACGCTTCACGAAGTACATAGAATTTTTAATAACGAAGGCGTAAAGCAACTACTAATTGCCACACTGTTTTACAAGCCAGAAGCATATAAAAAAGATTTTAAAATTCATTATATAGGTAAAGATATCCCTAATAAATTTATAGTTGGTTACGGCTTAGATTATGATGGGTTAGGAAGAGATTTACCTCAAGTATATCAATTAAAAACAACACAACACATGACTAATTTAGTATTATTTGGTCCTCCGGGAGCAGGTAAAGGTACACAAGCTAACTTTTTAAAAGAAAAATATAATTTAGTACACATTTCTACAGGAGATGTATTTAGATATAATATTAAAAACGAAACTGCTTTAGGAAATTTAGCAAAATCGTATATAGATAAAGGCGCATTGGTACCAGATCAAGTAACTATTGATATGCTGGAAGCCGAAGTTGAAAAAAATGCAGATGCAAAAGGGTTTATTTTTGATGGTTTTCCTAGAAATGAAACACAAGCTGAAGCTTTAGATAAAATTTTAGAAAGCAAAGACTCTAAAGTAAATGCAATGGTTGCTTTAGAAGTTGAAGATGAAGTATTAGTAAAACGTTTATTAGAAAGAGGGAAAACTAGCGGAAGAAAAGACGACTCAGACGAGAGTATAATTAGAAACCGCATTAAAGTATACTATAACGAAACAGCCATTTTAAAAGATTATTACTCTGCACAAGATAAATATTTTGGTGTTGATGGAGTTGGTAATATTGAAGATATTACAGAACGTTTGTGCAATACAATAGATAAATTGTAAATTATACATTTACAATAAACCAGGATTTCAATTAAAATTATTAGCTAGAGAAGTATAAAAGAACAACTTTTAATTTTTAAGCTACACTTATAACTTAGACAATGACAGAAGGAAATTTCGTTGATTACGTAAAAATGCATGTAACCTCTGGAAAAGGAGGAAAAGGATCTACACACTTACACCGTGAAAAGTATATCGCAAAAGGTGGACCAGATGGAGGTGATGGTGGTCGCGGAGGTCATATAATTATAAAAGGAAATTCGAATCTCTGGACTTTATTACACTTAAAATTTAAACGTCACATTCGTGCAGGACATGGCGAACATGGTAGTAGTGGTAGAAGCACAGGAGCAGATGGTGAAGATATGTATGTTGAAGTGCCATTGGGAACTGTAGTTCGTGATACCGAAACAAATGAAATTCTTTTTGAAATAACAAAAGATGGTGAAGAACGTATAGTTGCTGAAGGTGGAAAAGGTGGTCGAGGAAATTGGCACTTTAAAAGTTCTACAAACCAAACACCTCGTTATGCGCAACCTGGTATCCCTCAAGAGGAAAAAGACATTACTTTAGAGCTTAAAGTACTAGCAGATGTAGGATTGGTTGGTTTTCCAAATGCAGGAAAATCTACACTATTATCTGTAGTAACCTCTGCAAAACCAAAAATTGCAGATTACGAGTTTACAACACTTAAACCCAATTTAGGTATTGTAAAATATCGTGATTACCAAACATTTGTAATGGCAGATATACCTGGAATTATAGAAGGTGCAGCCGAAGGTAAAGGTCTTGGTTATTACTTTTTACGCCATATAGAACGTAATTCTATTTTATTATTTTTAATACCTGCAGATGCACCAGATATTAAAAAACAATACGATGTTCTGTTAGATGAGTTGCGCCGTTATAATCCAGAAATGTTAGACAAAGAAAGGCTAATTGCAATTTCTAAAAGTGATATGTTGGATGACGAGTTAAAAGCAGAAATGAAAGTAGAATTGGATAACGAATTACCAATTCCTTATTTATTTATCTCATCGGTTGCACAACAAGGTTTAACAGAGCTAAAAGATATGCTTTGGAAATCTTTAAACTAGTTTAGGAATAATTTTTGCTTACATTTAAATAAAATTGAAGCAATGAAACATCTTAAAATTCTACTCTTATTATTGTGTGTCGCTTCTTGCGCACCAATTTATGTAAATCACGATTACGAAAAATCTGTTGATTTCTCAGAGTATAAAACCTATAACTTTTTTACAGATATACATTCTGGCTTAAGCGCATTAGACGAAAAACGTTTAATTGCTGCTTTAGATGCTAAACTAACGGCTATGGGTTTTCAAAAAACCGAAAACGCAAGTTTTTTAATAGACATTAAAAGCGATGAGTTTCAGGAGAATTCTAGAAACACTGTTGGTGTAGGTCTTGGTGGTGGTAATCGAGGTATTGGCGGAGGTATATCTATTGGTATTCCAATTGGTCAAGCCAACGTTAATAAAAGAATTGTTGTTGAATTTGTAGACGATTCTAAAATGGGATTATTTTGGCAAGCAACTAGCGAAAGCGGTTTTAAGCCTAATGAAAAACCTGAAAAAAGAGAAGCTAAGTTTGTTGCAATTGTAGATAAAATGCTTGAGAATTTTCCGTCAGAAACTAATAAATAAATATTGAGTGATTAATAAATATAAAGACCTGATATAAAATATCAGGTCTTTTCTTTTTTATAGCTTGTTATTCTACATTTATACGAGAGCCTTCACTATGGCTACTAAATTCTGGCGCATACATACTTTGTATGGTTGTAATACCATTACTCATATTTCCTGCATTATTAACACGTAAATCGTATTCAAATACGTAAACACCTTTTGGTAAATAGTCGAAAAAGAAATTAGTTGAAGCATCTTTGGTTGCTTCATAATAACCTAAACCATCTTGGTATTTGTATTGTGACAATACATTAATAGGTTCTAGTCCTGCAGCGCGCATATCTTTCATGTGTACAAACTCCATGGCACGATCACTACGTAATTCTATACGAACGCGAACTAAATCTCCAATTTCAAGTTTTGTATCTTTTGTAATATCAGTTATTACTTCACCTTTATCTGTATTTGTTTTTTTAAAGAGTTTTTTCTTCAGTTTTAAAGGTGTTTCAGCTGAGGTTATTTTATCTAAATCTTCAAAATATTGCCAGTACATACTTCCCCAAGCAATACCATTTCCTTTTTTAGAAATTTTTACTTCGGCCATTTCTGGCTTAATTTCATTGCCAGACCAACTGGTTTTATAATAACCGGTTCCTGCTTCTACTTTAACTGCTTCTAATTTTGATGGCGATATAGGTTGGTTTCCTACAATAACCTCTACCATATCTGTTACGCTTAACCAATTGTTACCTTGTAATAATAAAGCATAAACAGCTTCTGTTGTTGCTTTAGTGGTTTTCCAACGGTTAGTTTGTTTGTTTTTAAGTAACCAGATTTTAAGTTCGTCTATGATAGCAATATTTTCAGCTTCGGTTTGAATTGTTGTTCCTGCTTCAGAGAATGCTTCAATCATTAAAGCTTGTGTTTCAATAGGTGCTTGATACCAATGCCATGAACTAGTATTTGCTTTCCAATACATGCCTAATTCTTCCGAAGTTATACTTGTTTCTTTTAATGAGTTTAAAATCTTTTTAGAGGTTACTTCATCTTTATTTCTGTGTGTTACTAAAGCCATCATTCCTTTTGCATACAATGGTCTTTTTAGCCAATAGTTTTTAATTTGAGAATGGTAATAATCCATAATCTCACTAACTTCTTTGCTTGGTTTTTTTTCTTGAAAGAAACTACGCATGTACAAGTAATGTAGTTGTGTATTACTTAATCTATCTAAGCTTAAATCGGCATCCTTATCATATTTTCTAATGTCTTTGTATTCTTGTATAAATTCTGCATCAAGGTAGTTTAATGCTTTATCAATCATTTTAGACGTCTCGATTGCACTCGACGAGACATCGAGTTTTTCTAAATGTCCAAAACCTGCAACTATATGTTGTGTTATAAAACGGTTTGCACGATAGTCTCCAAACCAAGACCAAGCACCACTGGCAAGTTGGTTTTGCTCAAGTTTTCTTTTGGTTCGAGATAATTCGTTATTCATTTTATTTAAATCGAATAGCAAAGCAATACGTTTTTTTTGTTCGGTTTCGCTTTGTGCATCACGTAACCAAGGTGTTTCTTGAATTAAAATAGATTTTAATTCTTCGTTTTTTTCTAAGTTGCTTAATACAGCCTCTGTATTTTTCCATTGGTTAAATACCTCTTGAATTCTTGGGTTTGAATTTGCAATATGGCTTGCCAAAGCATTGGCATAATATCTTGAGAATGTTTGCTCGTTACACTCGTAAGGATATTCCATTAAATAAGGTAACGCTTGTACTGCATACCAAGCAGGATTACTAGTCATTTCCAGAGTTAACTTATGATTTTTAAGTGTTGTTGAGGTGTTGTTTTTAAGCTTATCTAAAGTGAATGTTTTTGTTTGGTTACTACGAATCCACATTGGTAAACTCTCTGTTACTAACATTCTATTGGTTAAAACAGGTAATGCATTTTGTTCGCCATCACTATAATCACCAGATTTTGCTATTATTTTATATTGAATAGCTTGTACATTATCAGTTACATTTAAATTCCAAGTCACACTTGTATTGCCTTTGGCATCGACTGTAAAGTTTTTATTGTTATTTACATTAGATAATTCTGAATCTATAGATTTTCCTGTTAAAGCATCAAACAATTGAAGCACTGTAATACCATTTAAATCTTTATTTGTAAGATTAGAAATTTTAGTAGAAATACTAATTTTATCACCTTGACGTAAAAAACGTGGCACATTAGGTAATACCATTAATTCTTTTTGAGTCACTGTTGCTAGTGATGTTGTAGCGTGTTCTAAAGTTTTGGTATGTGCTAATAACTGCAATTTCCATTTGGTTAAAGCTTCAGGAGTGGTAAAGCTAAAAGACACTTCACCTTTTTCATTTGTTTGTAATTGCGGAAAAAAGAATGCTGTTTCTTTTAGGTTTTTACGTATTTGCACCTTATCAAAATTAGCATTTGGATTGTTTTTGGTAGTAATAATTACAACACCGTTTTTTCCTTTACTGCCATAAATTGCTGTAGCTTCATCACCTTTAAGTATTTTAACCGAGAGAATATCGTCTTGTTTTAGCGTTTTAAAATCACTTTCAGTTAAAATATTACCATCTACAACAAAAAGAGGTTCAGTGTTGCCATTAATAGAACTAACACCTCTTAAGATAATATCGGTTTCTGCTCCTGGTTGCCCACTTGCGGTACTAATATTTAGTCCTGGAACTTGACCTTGTAATGTTTGAGCAAGATCTGCATTTACTTCAGCTTCAGCTGGAGCAGAAATCTCTAAAAGATCTTCATTATAATATATATCTTTTTTTAATGAGCGTCTCAAGTATCTATTATTTCCAAAATAAAATCCAAACCAATTTAATTGGTCGTAATTTTGGTAAGTGTAATTATATTTAAAATTAGTATTTCTATTAACATTAAAATTAGTATTACTAAAACTTCTGTGCGCATTTACTCTAAATCTTGAGCGGTACGTACTACGATAAATAGGATTGAAACTCCAATTATGAGTTTTAAACTCGTCTAAAGAAGCATCATACATACTTGCTAAAAGTTCTGCAGAAACTTTATCGCCTTTTGGGCCTTTAATTTTAAATTTCCAAGTTTCATCTGTTCCAGGTTGCAGTTTATCTCTAAAAGTTAAAGTTTCAATTTCTAAATCTGTTTTTGGATAAGGTACATTTATATTTAAAGTACCACTTTTAAAACTATTAAATGCGGCAAAACTATAGTGTACAGCAAAACCACCAATATCTTTAGAAGATACAGGAATTTCTATCGTTTTTTTATTTTGGTTTAAAGCAACAATATATGTATTTGTAATTTTTTGGTTTTTTTCAATTTCTACGGTAACTAAAATATTTTTAGCCGAAGTAGCAAGCGTTATTTCTGCTGTATCGTTAATAGCATATTGTTCTTTATTTGTAGTTATTTGAAACAATTGATTATCTGCTAGAACTTTATCTTTTTCGCTAAAAACACGTGTTCTAGCTTCATCTTTAACGGCTTGACCAAATTTATCTTTAGTTTCTAAAACAATACTATATTGTCCAGAATTCCATTTTTTAATGTTTTTTAAAGTGATAGTTTTAGACTTTTCTGTATCAAACGTTTCATTAAAAACAAGTTCGCCTTTTTTCCAGTGTTCCGGATTATGTTCTTTTTTATAAGCCTCATGAGGGAATAAGGTTTTAAATTCCTCTTTTGTGAAATTTTGATAGTCTGGCGCTTGCCAAGGTCTTGATCTTAAAACATGTTCTGGAGCTTTTAATTTGTAAATTTTAAGTGTGCCTTGCGCAGCAACAAACTCGCCATTTAAATTTTTTGTTTCTATTATAATTTCATGATTTTTTTCAGCTTTATCTAAAGTACTATTTATACTTATTGATGCTGTTAATGCATGATACCCAACATTAACTGTTGTGGTGGTGCTTCGTGTTTCTCCATTTATATCTGTAACGTCTGCAGTCACTTCATATTTAAAAATAGGTAGTCCTTTTTTATCTGCGCTTTCGTCTGGTATGGCTTTAAAAACAACTTTGTAGTTTCCGTCACTATCGGTTGTAGTTTCACCATGTGTAATTTCTTGGCCTTGGTCTTGAAACATTGGACGACTCCAAGAATACCAAAGCGGATATTGCACATTACGTTTAACGCGATAAACAACTTTAGCGTTGCTAATTTTAGAGCCTGCAAAGGCTAACGCTTCACCGTTTACGGTAACACTGTCGTTAACCTTTATTGTTTCGGTTATTGGTTTAAAGTTAGTTTCAAATTTTGGTCTCTTATATTCTTCAACCGAAAAATTAGTATGACCTCGTAAGTTGTTTTTTCCGTTTATTTCAATTTCAAAATCACCTGTTAATCCATTGTTTGGTAAAATAAATTCTCCAGCGACAGATCCAAATGCATTAGTTTTTAAGTTTAAGGTTTTAACTGTTTCGCCATTTACATTATATAAAACAACATCTACCGTAACATTTTCTAAAACTGAAGACTTCTCGTCTTTAGTTTTAATTGCTATGCCTTTAAAATAGACTGTTTGTCCAGGTCTGTAAATACTCCTATCTGTAAATAAAAAGGCGTTATACCTTGTAGTATTTTTATTATTATTAGAACTGTAATAACTGTTTATGTAAAGGTTGTTGAAATAAGCAACATCTCCAGAATTAGTTATTTTTATATTAGCATTATTACGTTTGTTTCGAGCTTTATTAATTGTTATTTTTCCAAACTCATTGGTAGTTTTTGTAGTAGATTCTGTTAATTTATTTCTATAATAATATTCTATTTCAACTTTAGCATTAGTAATAGGTTTACCATTATTTCTATCTATAAATTGTATGTGTTTTTTTTGAGAATCGTCATACTCTGTAATAGCAATGTTTGTAACTAGAATAGTTGTATGTGCAGTGAAATTTTCTTTTAACTCATTAGATTTAGCATAAATTAAATAGCGACCATTATCAAGTTTGGGTATTAAAACCTCGGTAGTATGTGTTTGGTAATCTTGTTCGTTTTTAAGTGTTGCTTCCCAGTTTTTTGTAGCTTTTAGTTTAGCTATAAAGTCTTCTTTTTCGTTTTGTCTGTAAATTTTAGAAAAAGTTTTGTGCTGTTTTTCGGTTAGCTTAAAGATTGAAAATTCTAAATTATTTAAGGCTTTGTAAGTAACTAATACGCGATTATTTGTATTAATTGGCAAAAAGCCTTCAGTAGTTAACTGTAAACTTGGATTTTCAATTTGCTGTTTTAAAACACGACATTTTTGGGCACCTTTACTATTTGGGAACTTATTAATTGTTGTATTACAAATGCTAATAGCATCTTTAATTTTCCATCTTACTTCAGTATTAGTTTCAGTATTATATTCATTACCTTGAGTATTATAGATAGAAGCTAAGTTATAATTGTATAAAGCAGAAACTTCGTGAGTTTTGTTTTTTTCAATTTCAGTTTTAAGTGTATTAATGTAAATAGAATCCTTATCGATAAAAGTAGCATGATTATGTACAAAATTTAAACGTTCAATATTTACATTGGTTAAAGCAAAAGACTCTGTATCTTTTAAATGAAATTTTATAAGTTCTTGATATAGTTTTAATGCATTTAGAGTAAGTGAACTTGAGTCTTTAGAGGTTATGTTTAAATTCGCAAATGTATTTGCTGGAGCTAAATAATTAGTGTCATCAACAATAAATTTGTAAGCAGGTTTGGCAATGTTGTTTTCTTGATGCTTATAAAAATCTAGGGCATTGTGTGCTAATAAATCAAATACAGTAGGTCTGTAAATTTTAGAGTCTTTTTGTGTGGTTAAAATAACATCAAAATCTTTTAAATCTGTTTGCTGTAATATTAAACCATTAGCCAGTGAGTTTTTGTAGTGTAAATTAATTTCTTGAAATAAAGTTTCTAAATCCCAGGTTCTAAAATCTTCGGTATCAACTTTTTCGTTGGTTTTTGTACGGTTATAAAACTTCCAACGGTTTTGTTTAAAATACTGCCAGTACAACGTGGCTAATATATTTTCTAGTACATTTTTAGTGGGAGCCTTACTTGTTTTTATTTCGGTTTTAAAAGTGTTAATAATGTTAAGTTGGGCTTCTTCTTCAAGCACTAACATAAACTTACTTTTAAAAAGTAGCGTTTTAATTACCTGTGGCGAATTGCTTTCTGCCTTCGCTTTATTTTCAATAGTTTCAACAATTTTTAATGCCGATTTTGGCAAACCTTCAATTTCTAGCTTTTCTACATCATTCCATAATTTGGAATAATTATTGGTTTGAGAGAAAGAAGTATTTGCAAAAAGTATAATCATTAATAGGCTAACTAATTTGTTCATTTTATCAATTTTTTAAGCAATTTAAATACATGGTTTTAAAAATAAAACACTAAATATGTAAGGTAAGCGTTTTATTGAGTAAACGATACTAATTTAAAAGTAAAGCTTTTATTTTTGTTTTTTAAATCAAAATTTATACCATTAAAATAATATTACATTAGCTATAATTTAATAAAAATCTTCAATGAAACATATTACATATTTTTTATTATTTCTTCCTTTTTTTTTAATTGGACAAACAGCTGTTAATCAGGCAGAAATATATATAAATAATAAGCAGTTTTCTCAAGCAGAAAATAGTTTAAAGCCTTATGTCGAAGAAAATCCAAATAATTTAAAAGCTATAGAACTGTTGGGCGATGCTTATGGGCATCAAAAAAAATGGGATGATGCAATTACATATTATAAACAATTAGTAGTGCAAAAACCTAATGTAGCAAATTACCATTATAAATACGGTGGTGCATTAGGTATGAAAGCGTTAACAGTTAGTAAAATCTCTGCTTTAATGATTATTGGAGATATAAAAACTTCATTTTTAAAAGCAGTAGAATTAGACCCAAAACATATAGACGCACATTGGGCTTTAGTAGAATTGTATATGCAATTACCAGGCGTTGTTGGTGGTAGTAAAAATAAAAGTTTAAAATATGCAGATGCTTTACAAAACCTCTCTAAAGTTGATGGGTATTTAGCAAAAGGCTATATTTATGAATACGATAATGAACCAGAATTAGCCGAAAAATTTTACAAAAAAGCCATACAAACTGGAGGCTCTGTAACTTGTTACGATAAGCTTACAAAGCTTTACGAAAAAGAAGGAAAAACAAACCTAGCAATATCTAATTTAGAAGCTGCAAACCTTAAACATAAACGAAACGCTATGCATTATCAAATAGGCAAGGTATGCGCAGATTATAACGTGCAACTCGAAAAAGGAGAGTTTTGTTTAAAAATATATTTAGAAAATTATAGCGCTAAAGATGGTGTCCCAAAAGCTTGGGCTTATTATAGATTGGCTCAAATTTACAAGCATAAAAATAATAAAACCGAAGCTTTAAAATGGATAGATAAAGCCATTGTAGATTTACCTAAAATAGAAGTTTTTAAAACCGAAAAACAAAAAATAAATATGCTTTAAATCTTGGGCGTTACCTAAAGGTCGCGCTCGCGCAAGTCGCTATCAAAGATGAGCTCCAACAATTGCTTGATCCCTAACGCATAAATCTCAAATCCATATAAAAAATAGTATTACAATTACTATCTTTGACTACTTCAAAAAAAAACCATGAATGTACATTTTATAGCTATTGGCGGTAGTGCAATGCATAACCTAGCATTAGCCTTACATAATAAAGGATATCAAGTAACAGGAAGCGACGATACTATTTTCGAACCTTCAAAATCAAGATTGGAAGCAAAAGGATTACTTCCAGAAAACTTTGGTTGGTTTCCAGAAAAAGTAACTTCAAATTTAGATGCAATTGTTTTAGGCATGCATGCTAAAGCAGACAACCCAGAATTATTAAAAGCACAAGATTTAGGTTTAAAAATATACAGTTATCCAGAGTTTTTATACGAGCAATCTAAACACAAAACAAGAGTTGTAATAGGAGGAAGTCATGGTAAAACAACAATAACCTCCATGATTTTGCATGTTATGCATTACCATGATCGTGATGTAGATTACATGGTTGGCGCTCAACTAGAAGGTTTTGATGTTATGGTAAAACTAACCAAAGACAATGACTTTATTGTATTAGAAGGCGATGAGTATTTAAGCTCACCAATAGATCGCAGACCAAAGTTTCACTTATACAAGCCAAATATTGCATTATTAAGTGGTATTGCTTGGGATCATATAAATGTGTTTCCAACCTACAAGAATTATGTAGAACAGTTTAAAATATTTGTAGATTCTATAGTTCAAGGCGGAAGTATTAACTATAACGAAGAAGATGCCGAAGTAAAAAAAGTAGTAGAAGCAAGCGAAAACCCTATAAGAAAAATTGCATACCAAACACCAGAATATACTGTAGAAAATGGTGAAACCTTATTAGAAACACCAGAAGGACCTTTACCAATAGAAATTTTTGGGCAACATAATCTTAATAACTTAGCAGGTGCAAAGTGGATTTGTCAACATATGGGAATCGATGAAGACGATTTTTACGAAGCCATTTCAAGTTTTAGCGGTGCAAGTAAAAGACTTGAAAAAATTGCCGAAAATACTAACAGTGTCGCCTATAAAGATTTTGCACATTCACCAAGTAAAGTAGAAGCTACAACAAAAGCAGTAAAAGAACAGTATAAAGACAAAACTTTAGTCGCGTGTTTAGAGTTACATACATACAGTAGTCTAAATGCTGAGTTTTTAAATGAATACAAAGGCGCTTTAGATGCAGCAGATGTGGCCGTTGTATTTTACTCACCACAAGCTGTTGAAATAAAAAAATTAGAAAAGGTTACACAAGAGCAAATAGCAAATGCTTTTAAACGTGACGATTTAATTGTTTATACAAATCCAGAAGCATTTAAAGATTTTTTATTCTCACAAGATTTTAATAATAAAGCATTATTGTTAATGAGTTCTGGAAATTATGGAGGTTTAGATTTCGATGAGGTTAAAAAGTTAATCCAGTAAATTTTCTGTTTCTAATTTAGGTTTTAGATTATACAATAAAAATTTTAGCGTAACGTTTTAAGGTTGAGTAACTTTAAAGCTTATTTTTTTTGAAAAAAATTACGTTCTATTAATCAATTAAAACCAATTTTTATGAAACGTATTATTTTTTCATTATGCATTGCTGCATTCTTATTTTCTTGTGCTTCAGACGATGACACTCAACAAGTAACACAACAACCACCAGTTTCTAATTTTTATGCATTAACCGTAGGTAATACTTGGGTATATAAAAGTTTTGAGTATAACAGTAATACAATGGAGTATGAAGATTCGGGTATTGTAGATACAGTGACAATTATTAATACAGAAATGCTTAATGGAGAAACGTATTTTAAATTTAAAACAGTAACAACAGGTAACGACTCACAAAACCCTCATTTTAATCAAAACGGAGAACAATTTAATCTATATCGTGAAACAGAAGGCAATTTAGTTAATAATACAGGAGATACAGTGTATACAAATAATAATTATCAAGAACGGTTAGTAGCTACAAATACTTGGGGAAACATTTACGATAAACTTAAAGAAAACACTGTAACTATTACTGTTAATGCAGGTAATTTTACATGTTTAGACATGGAACGTTATGCAAAATCGCCAGATAACTCAGAGGTTTTTCCAGGTTTAGACCATATTTATTATTCAGATGGAATAGGTTTAATATCAGAATCAATATCGTTTGTATCTCAAAATTATCCAATAGGAATAAGACGATTAGAATCTTATACCTTACAATAACTAATAAAGCTTCTATTAATTTAGGAGCTTTTTTTAATTAAACACTAACTACCATTCGTTAATTCTATTACTATCTAGCTTTATAAATATAAACAGTAAAATAGTAAATCCCCAAAGTCCAGAACCACCATAACTAAAAAAGGGTAATGGTATTCCAATAGTGGGAATTAAACCCATAACCATCCCAATATTAATCATGAAATGAAAAAAGAATATAGCAGCTACGCTATAACCATATACGCGACTAAACTGTGATTTTTGAAGTTCGGCAAGATGTAGAATTCGTATAATTAAAATTACAAATACAAGAACAACTGCAAAACTTCCTAAAAATCCCCATTCTTCACCAACAGTTGTAAAAATATAATCGGTGTCTTGTTCTGGTACAAATTTCCCAGTTGTTCTAGTGCCTTCCAAAAACCCTTTTCCTTTTAATCCGCCAGAGCTAATTGCTTTTTCAGATTCATTAAGGTTATAAGCGAATGTTTTTTTCATTCGTTCTAATTTTTCAGGATCTTTTTCTAAGCGTAACCAAAGGCTAATACGATCTTGTTGGTGTGGTTGTAAAATGTTATTATAAAAGAATTTTACACTAAAAGACAATGCTAAACAAAGTAATAATAAACCAATAGGTAGCGATATTTTAACCTTTTTTCGCTTAAAAAAGTAAAACCCAAATAGTAAAATAGTGACTACTAATATTGTTGGTAATACATTAAATTTTAATGCTGAAATAGATACAACAGCAATAAATATAATAATCCATAAATAGTACTTAGGTAAACCTTCTCGATATAAAACAAAGAAAAATGCACCATAAACTAACATACTTCCAGTGTCATTTTGTAATAAAATTAATAGGGCAGGAATAGCTATTATTAGTATGGTTCTAAGTTGGTCTTTAAGTTTTGCAATATCTGTATTTAAATCACTTATATATTTAGCCACGGCAAGTGCTGTTGCAGCTTTTACAAATTCACTGGGTTGCAACGTCATTGGTCCAATAGCATACCAAGATGTTGCACCATTAATTGTTTTGCCAAAAAGTAATACACCAACTAATAATGCCAATCCTATAATGTATATTATACTGGAAAAACGTTCGTAAAATTTAGAATCAATTGCTAAAATTAATAAAATAAGTATGCAGGTTAACCCAATAAAAACCAATTGCTTTCCGTAGGAAGTTGTAAAGTTTAGTATTGTAATTTCGTCACCGTTTTGAGATGCAGAAAGTATATTTAACCATCCAAAACCAACTAATAAAAAAAATAGAAATATAGTAAGCCAGTCAAATTTAAAATGTCTATCTGTTTGTCTCATTTAAATTTTACTTTGGTATAATATTATCTGGTAGTGGTTTTACCTCTTCCATTGGAATTATTTGATATTGCGTTTCTCTATTTATTTTAAAAGGTTCTCCAGAATATGGTTTAGCATATTCATTTTCAAGACTATGTGTTAACAACCATTTTTCTAAATCTTTACGTGTAATTTTGTTATTAACGTATTTTTCAATCATTAAACTGGCAATTTTTCCGGCAAACCTACTTCCAAAGTAGCCATTTTCTACAAAAACCGCTAAAGCAATTTTTGGATTATCTTTAGGTGCAAAAGCAACAAAAATGGAGTGATCTGTTAATTGTGTTTTTACACTATCTATTATTGCAAAGTTTTCTACAGTACCAGTTTTTCCACATATTTCAAGTCCTTTAACTTGTAAACCACTAGCAGTTCCTTTTTTATAAACATTTAGCATGCCTTCAATAACAGGTTCAAAGTGTTTTTTATCTATGGTTGTATATTTAGGTGTTGTAAATTTTTTAGGTAAAGATTCACCTTCTATAGCTTTTACAATATGTGGCGTATAATAATAACCTCTATTTGCAATTGCTGCAACCATATTAGCAAGTTGTATTGGTGTTGTTGCAACTTCACCTTGACCAATAGCATTAGAAATAGTATATGTAGAATAAAAACGCTCTGGATATGCTTTTTGGTAGTATGCTTTATCTGGAATACGTCCTTTTTGGCCAACATATAAATCGTTATTTAAAAAGTTGCCTAAGCCAAAGCTTTTAGCATGGTTACTCCATAACTCAATTCCATCTCTCGCATTTCCTGGTTTTTCTAAAATTCTACGATATGTAGTAGCAAAATATGCATTACAAGATTCTTGAATACCTCTACTAACATCGTTTCTTGCACCATAATGGCAGTGGCATTTCATAAACCTATTTCCATATTTATAGCCTGAATAACAAGTTATTTTTTCATCAGTGGTAATTACATTTTCTTGTAAACCAATTAAAGCATTCATTAATTTAAAAGGAGATCCAGGCTCATAGACACCTTGTAAACTTCTATTAAATAAAGGTTTTGCTATAGAGTCGTTAAATAGTTTTGTGTAGTTTTTAGAGCGCTTCCTACCTACTAAATCGTTAGGATTATATGTTGGTGCGGCAATCATAGCTAAAATCTCTCCAGAACTTGGCTCTATGGCAATTACGCCGCCACGTTTATTTTGCATTAACCATTCGCCGTAGGCCTGAAGCTCATAATCTATTGTAATTTTTATATCCTTACCAGGTTTAGGTAGCGTGTCTAAAGTTCCATCTTTGTATGGACCAATATTTCTATTAAATCTATCTTTTTGAATAAATTTAATGCCTTTTCTACCACGTAAGGTATTCTCGTATGACGCTTCAACACCTGCTTTACCAATTAAATCACCACGTTTGTAATAAGGGTCATTTTTAATATTGCGATTATTTACTTCACCAATATCTCCTAACACATTGGCTCCAATTGTAGTTTCGTATTTTCTTAGTGATCTTTTTTGAATATAAAAACCATGATATTTTCTCATTTTTTCTTGTAAAATAGCATAGTCTTCTTTCGATAAACTAGATACCATTACAGATGGTAATCGCCAAGAATAATGTTTTGCTTTATCGATTTGTTTTATAAAATGTTCCTTGTCTATTTTTAAAAGATTACAAAACTCTAAGGTGTCTAGTGGTTCTACTTCTCTTGGTATTACCATGACATCGTAAGATGGTTGGTTGGCAACTAAAAGTTTTCCATTTCTATCATAAACAAAGCCACGTTTTGGGTAGTCGTATACTTTTCTAATAGCATTGTCTTCAAAAATACTATCGTTATTAGATTTGTAAACTTGTAAATAGAAAAGCCTCGCAGTAAAGACGATACCAACGATTATAACAGAAATAAAGAGTAAAAATTGTCTCATTTTTTTTCGTTTCGACTAAAAATAATAGTTACTAAAACACACAAAATAATAGTGAATATACTTGAGAATAACGTGTTTTTGAGGATTAAAATTATCTTAGAAAAGTTAAAAAAGTCTAATGAAAATAAAACAAAGTGGTGTATTATGGTTAATATAGTTAAATAGCTAAGTCTTTGTCCAAAATCGGTATTTCCAAATTTTACAGCTTGATGCTCATAAATGGCACCAAAACTAAATTTAAGTGCTGCAGGACGAATAAAAGCAATAGTAACAGCTGCTGCTGCGTGCATACCACCGGAATCTAAAAACATATCTATAAACAAACCAAGTAAAAAACTTAATAATATAAAAAGCATTCTATTGTTTTTTATTGGATATAGTGCAATAAATAAAATGTACAAATATGGATTTATATAACCTAGAAAATTAACGTGGCTTAACACCCATACTTGTAAAAGTAACAAGACAATAAACCTTACAGTATGTATTGAAAATAGACTAGTCATTTGTTGCGTTTAATAAATTATTAATAGCCTCACTGTCTTTGTTTTCAATTATATATACATGCTCAATATTTGTCATGTCGTTAAAAAGCTTCACATTTATTTCGTAATAATTCTCAGCATTGTCCAATTTAAAATTTGAAACTACACCTATAGGAACACCTTTAGGAAATATTGCCGATCTTCCCGATGTAATAATAGTATCTCCTTTTTGCACAGGAGCTATTTTAGGTATTTCTGTTAATTGTATTTCACTTGGAGAAGCTGTATTCCAACTTAATGATCCAAAATGGTCTGTTTTTTTTAATTGTGCACTAATACGACTTGTTGTATTTAAAATGGATAATACCGTTGCGTATTTAGAGCTTGTACTTTCTATAATTCCTAAAATACCTTTAGAGGTTATAACACCAAAATCTTGTTTAATACTGTCCTTTTTTCCTCTATTAACTAGTAAAATATTATTAGAAGTTGCATAAGTATTTCTTATAACTTTAGCAGGTGTAAACTTGTATTTTTTAGAAAACGTTGTGGTGTCTATATAGGCATTATTTAATTTGTTATTAGAATTAAAAAGTATAGATTTTAATGTATTGTTCTCTTCTTGCAGTAAGTTATTTTGCTCTTTTAAGCCAAAATAAGAACTAACAGAGTTAGAGGTATTATAAAAACCACCACTTAAAAAATTAGCCGAATTTATAAATCTACTTTTATGGTAACTATGCGACTGTATGGTAAGCATTACAGAAATAAACAACAGCAACGCAAACAGTAGAAACGTTTTGTTTCTAAGTATAAAATTTACTATTTGTTGCATTTAGGTTTTGTTTATTTTATCAATACACTTTTGTATTTAGGTAAGTTTTTAAGGGTGATACCTGTACCACGAACTACAGCACGTAAAGGGTCTTCGGCAATGTAAACAGGTAAATCTGTTTTTTGAGATAAACGCTTATCTAAACCACGTAACATAGAACCACCACCAGCTAAATAAATACCAGTGTTATAAATATCGGCAGCTAATTCTGGAGGTGTTTGAGATAATGTTTCCATAACAGCATCTTCAACACGTAAAATAGATTTGTCTAAAGCTTTTGCAATTTCACGGTAAGAAATTTGAACTTGCTTTGGTTTACCGGTTAATAAATCACGTCCTTGAACGCTCATGTCTTCTGGTGGTAAATCTAAATCTTCTGTAGCAGCACCAATTTGAATTTTAATTTTTTCGGCAGTACGTTCTCCAACATATAAGTTGTGCTGTGTACGCATGTAATAAATAATATCGTTTGTAAAAACATCACCAGCAATTTTAACAGATTTGTCGCAAACAATACCACCAAGAGCAATTACAGCAATCTCGGTTGTTCCTCCACCTATATCTACAATCATGTTTCCTTTAGGTTGCATAATATCTACACCAATACCAATTGCTGCAGCCATTGGTTCGTGAATTAAGTAAACCTCTTTACCGTTAACACGCTCGGCACTTTCTTTTACTGCTCGCATTTCTACTTCTGTAATTCCAGAAGGAATACAAATAACCATACGTAGCGCAGGAGTAAATAACTTCTTTTTTAATGCAGGTATGTTTTTAATAAACATACTAATCATTTGCTCAGACGCATCAAAATCTGCAATTACACCATCTTTAAGTGGTCTAATAGTTTTAATATTTTCGTGAGTTTTACCTTGCATCATGTTGGCTTCTTGACCAACTGCAATTATTTTTCCCGAAATACGATCTCTCGCAACAATGGAAGGAGCATCTACAACAACCTTGTCGTTATGAATAATTAATGTGTTTGCAGTTCCTAAATCTATTGCGATTTCTTCTGTTAGGAAGTCAAAAAATCCCATGCGTTAAGTAGTAATTTATGAAGTTATTATTGAATTGCTGTAAAAGTAATAAAACTAAGCAAAATAACAGCGTTTATTATAGATTGTTGTAATATAAATTTTTAGTGTTGAATGTTTTATAAAACTTCTAAAAAAAGATATACGCACAAAGTTTAATTTTAGACGTTTTTACTTTTTTTGTTTTTCGCTGTAGCGGAAAGGCTTTGTAGGTTATTTTTTACTTCTGCTTCTAACATGATTACGCTTAAGTAATTAGCCTTTTTTTATTTTGGTTTATATTGAAACTACCCATAAAAAAACCAGCAACATTAAAAATGCTACTGGTTTATATTAAAGCTATTCTTTAGAAAGAATGCTGTTTAATGTTTAAAATGACGTGTTCCTGTAAATACCATAGCAACATCATTATCGTTACAATAATCGATACTTAATTGGTCTTTTATAGAGCCTCCAGGTTGAATAACAGCAGAAATTCCTGCTTTATCTGCAATTTCTACACAGTCTGGAAACGGAAAAAAAGCATCACTAGCCATTACACTTCCTTTTAAATTAAAATTAAAAGATTGTGCTTTATGTATTGCTTGGTTTAAAGCATCTACACGACTGGTTTGTCCTGTTCCACTGGCGCATAATTGTTTGTCTTTTACTAAAACAATAGTGTTAGATTTTGTGTGCTTACATATTTTAGAAGCAAAAATTAAATCGTCTAACTCGGCAGTTGTTGGTGCTTTAGTTGTTGCGTTTTTAACGTTTTCTTTTTTATCTGTTACGTTATTTCTGTCTTGAACTAACACACCGTTTAAACACGTTCTAACAGTGGTTTGTGCAAGTTCTGCATCTTTTAAAACTAAAAGAATACGGTTTTTCTTTCCTTTTAATATTATTTCAGCTTCAGCAGAAAAAGAAGGTGCAATTACAACTTCGCAAAAAAGTTTATGTATTTCTTCTGCAGTTGCTTTGTCTATTTCGGTATTAGAAATTAATACACCACCAAAAGCAGAAACAGGATCACCTGCTAAAGCATCTGCATAAGCTTGATGTAAAGTATCGCGTTGTGCTAAACCACAAGCATTATTATGTTTTAAAATGGCAAAAGTTGGTGCGTCGTTTTTAAACTCGTCCATTAAATTCACGGCAGCATCAACATCTAAAAGGTTGTTATAGCTTAATTCTTTACCGTGAAGTTGAGTGAATATATCGTCAAAATTTCCAAAGAAAAAACCACGTTGGTGTGGGTTTTCACCATAGCGTAAAACTTTCCCGTTAGTTTCAGACATTTTTAAAGCAGCAATATTATGGTCTGCATTAAAGTAATTAAATATTGCAGAATCGTAATGAGAAGAAACATTAAAAGCCTTAGCAGCAAAAGTTTTTCTATCATCTTCAGATAGATTTCCTTTTTTATCTGTAATTAAATCTAAGAACTCTGCATAATCATTAACTGAAGATACGCAAATAACATCTGCATAATTCTTTGCAGCGGCACGAATTAGAGAAATACCTCCAATATCAATTTTTTCAATTATATCTTGATTTGAAGCTCCAGATGCTACTGTTTTTTCAAAAGGATATAAATCTACTATAACAACATCTATTTGTGGAATGTCAAAGTCTTTCATTTCTTTAACATCACCATCGTGATTTTGTCTGTTTAAAATACCACCAAATACTTTTGGGTGTAATGTTTTTACACGACCACCAAGAATTGATGGATACGATGTAACATCTTCTACAGGTACCACTTTAATACCTAAGTCATTAATAAATTTTTCTGTACCACCAGTAGAATAAATGGTAACACCTTGGTTGTCTAGTTCTTTAACAATAGGTTCTAAACCTTCTTTGCTAAATACCGAGATTAATGCAGATTTAATTGTTTTGTTGTTGCTCATTAGTAGTTGTGTTAATAAGCATGCAAATTTACGAAAAAACGAGTTTACTTTAAGCTAAAAAAAACGAGTCTTTTTTTAACTAAATTAAAGTAGTTGTTAACAACTAAAGTATTTTTGCAACTTTAGCACAAACAAATTCTAAAAAGCGTTCGTCTTCATCTGTAAAAGGATCTGGTGTATTAGAGTCTATGTCTATTTGCCCAACATTTTCTCCATTTACAAAAATAGGAATTACAATTTCGGCCTTAACCGTAATACTACATGCTATGTAATTATCTTGTGCAGCAACATCTGGCACCACAAAATTTTCATTGCTTACAGCAACTTGACCGCAAATGCCTTTGCCAAATGGAATTATAGTATGGTCTGTTGGTTCGCCAACGTAAGGCCCAAGTTTTAATTCATTTTTATCTCCGTTTTTAAAATAAAAACCAACCCAATTATAATATTCTATATTGGTTTCAAGTACTTCGCAAATGTTTAATAATTGCTCATCTTTAGATTTGTTATTATCTAAAAGTATAGTTTCAATTTCCGTTTTTAATTTTTCAAAAATCATAGTAAGATAAAAATTTTGGTAAAAGTATTTAAAAAGACGTAATTTCAACCTTTTAAAAACCATAAATTTTTCTAAAATTAAGTTGAAATCGCTTTTTGTAAAATATAAGTCTGTTATAAAATTTATCCTTACATTTTTGTTGGTTTATATTGCGCTTTCCTATGCTTATAAATTATATTTAGATAATTCTAATAGTCCCGTTTATTATCCAGATTATGTAACACATCAAGTTGCTAAACAAACCAATGCTTTGGTAAGTTTTTTTGGTTACGATTCTCAAGTTGTTAAGCACCCAGACGAACCATCTATGAAAATGATTATTAACGGTAATTACTTAGCGCGAGTAATAGAAGGTTGTAATGCATTAAGCGTGATTATTTTATTTGTTGCATTTATAGTTGCGTTTAAAGGCAAATTAAAAACAACAGTTTTATATATACTTTTTGGTATTCTTATAATCTATATAATTAATATTATTAGAATAGCTTTATTGTCTATTGGTATTTATCACTATCCAGAATATACAACAATATTACATTCTGTTATTTTTCCAACTATAATTTATGGTTTGGTATTTTTACTTTGGATGCTTTGGGTAAACAAATTTTCTAATATTGGTAAAAATAATGGCTAAGCATAGTAAATATATAGTGTTGTTTTTCCTTTTTGGACTTTTGGTATTAATACGCTTGTTTGAAAATGAAATTTTCTACGATCCTTACTTGCAATTTTTTAACAATGATTACTTGTATATTGATTCACCTCGATTTGAATTACTAAAACTTACAGCATCAACAAGTATAAGATTTTTACTAAACACACTTATTTCTTTAGCTATTTTATATGTGTTTTTTAAAGATAAAAGTATCGTTAAATTCGCTTCAATAATTTATGTTTTAAGTTACTTTATATTATTACTACTATTTTTATATTTTGTAATTAACCCAAAACAAGAAGATTATTTGGTGTTTTTTAATATTAGACGTTTTTTAATTCAGCCCATTCTTTTATTACTCTTACTTCCAGCTTTTTATTATCAAAGAAAAGGAGCATAGTAAAACGTTAAAATAGTGATAACACATATAGAGACCTGCTTAAATTTTGTAACTTTGCATTGTGAAAATAAATTTTTTACATACTTTCTTTGCTCCACTAATGTCACTTTTGGTGTTGTTTTCAACATTGTCTTTTACTGTTGAATCTCATTATTGTGGTGATTTTTTAATAGATACAGCTATTTTTACCGAAGCTCAAGGATGCGGTATGAATGCTAAAGAAGAAGCAAAAATTAAAAAGAATTGCTGTAAAGATGAAGTTGTTATAATTCAAGGTCAAGATGAATTAAAGTTTAGCGCTTTTGATGATTTAGATTTTAATGCTCAATTTGTTTTAACAGCTTATGCATATTCTTATAATGCATTATTTAAAGCCTTACCTAAACAAATAATTCCTCATAAGTATTATACTCCTCCCAAACTCATTTATGACATACAAGTAATAAATGATACTTTTTTAATTTGATTTAATTTTTTATGCTCTTTAAAGCTATTAAATAATAGTTTTAAGAAGTAAACTAAAAAGAATTATACATCAAATATATTACAATGAAACATACTTATATGGTTACAGGTATGACCTGTAATGGCTGTAAAGCATCTGTTGAAAAACATTTAAATGCTTTGCCAGAAATTAGCAATGCAATAGTAAATCTTGATAAAAAAGAAGTTGTTGTAGAAATGTCTCAACACCTGCCAACTAATGCGTTACAAGAAGTACTACCAGAAAAATTTTTAATTAAAGAGAAAACAGAAACTAATGTTTTTTCGGCTTCTACAAAAGAAGAAAATAAAAGTATTTTAAAGCAATTATATCCTTTGTTTTTAATATTTCTATTCATCACTGGTGCAGCAGTTTTATTAAATTTTAAATCAAAAAATTTAACTGGTTTCATGTTAGATTTTATGGGTTTGTTTTATATAGTGTTTAGCTTTTTTAAGTTTTTAGATTTAAAAGGCTTTTCAAATTCATTTAAAATGTACGATCCATTAGCTGGTAAAATTTCAGTATATGGGTTAGTTTATCCCTTTATAGAGTTAGCATTAGGTTTATTTTTTTTAATGAGATTTCAAATACCTATAGCTCTAGTAATAACAATTATAATTCTTGGTATAACAACTATTGGTGTAACACAAACACTAATAAATAAAAAATCAATTCAATGTGCTTGTCTAGGTTCGGTTTTAAAACTACCAATGACTAAAGCCACGTTTATTGAAAATTCTATAATGATTATTATGGCAATAATCATGTTAATATCAAATTAAGATTAATGAAAAAAATTATATATATAATAATGCTTTTACCTGTTTTTACAATAGCACAATCTCAACTAGAAGGTGTTGTTTTTGAAAACGGTAATAGTAAAACACCTCTTGCAGGTGCCAATGTACATTGGGCAAATACAAAAGTTGGAACAGTAACCAATTTTGATGGCGAATTTACAGTGCCATATAAACAGGAATATTCGCAATTAGTAATAAGTTATGTGGGTTTTAAAACCGATACAATTACTGTAAAAAACCTAAACAGAATAGAACATTCTTTAAAAGCTACAAGTGATTTAGAAGAAGTTAATATTTCTTCTAGAAAAGCAGCCACTTCAAAGTCCTATTTACAGTCACAAAATATTATAACAGTAAATAGTGATGAGTTATTAAAGGCAGCGTGTTGTAATTTATCTGAAAGTTTTGAAACCAACCCATCTATAGATGTAAATTTTGCAGATGCCGTAACAGGAACTAGGCAAATTAAAATGTTAGGCCTAACAAGCCCGTATTTACTAATAGCAACAGAAAATATACCATCAATTCGAGGTGCATCCCAAGCGTTTGGTTTAAGCTTTATTCCTGGTACTTGGGTAGAAAGTATACAAATAACAAAAGGAGCAGGTAGTGTAGTTAATGGTTTTGAGAGTATTGCTGGGCAAATAAATACCGAACTTGTAAAACCAACTACAGATGATAAATTGTTTGTAAACCTATATGGAGCAAGTAATACACGTTTAGAGCTAAATACACACTTTAATACTAAAGTGAGCGATAAATGGGATACAGGTATTTATTTACACGGTAATACTCATCAAAAAAAACACGATGTAAACCACGATGGTTTTCTAGATATGCCTTTATATAAACAATTTAATGTTATGAATCGCTGGCAATATACTAATCCAGAAAAAGGCTTTGTGAGTTTTATTAATTTAAAATATTTAACAGATGAAAAGCAAGCAGGAGAATTAGATTTTAATCCAGATACCGATAAATTAACAACAAACAATTGGGGTAGTGAAATAGATACAGAGCGTTACGAAGTTTCTGCCAAATTGGGTTATGTAAACCCAGAAATTCCTTGGCAAAGTCTTGGTATTCAAGCAGCATTTAGTGGTCATAAACAGGATTCTTATTTTGGTTTAAACCTTTATAATATAGAACATAATAGTTTATACTCTAATTTAGTTTACAATTCTATTATTAGTGACTCTAGACATAAAATAAAAACAGGAATAAGTTATACACATGATAGCTACAATGAGCTTGTAAATAGTACCAATTTTAATAGAGTAGAAAATTCTGTTGGTGGTTTTTTTGAGTATAATTATGATAGCTTAGATAAATTAAACTTAACAGCAGGATTAAGAGTAGATCATCATAACTTATTAGGTACATTTGTTACACCTCGCTTGCATATGCGCTATACAGCCTGGGAAAAAGGTGTTTTTAGAGCATCGGTAGGTAGAGGAAAACGAAGTGCTAATATTTTTGCCGAAAACCAAAAACTATTTTCAACCTCTAGAGTGATAAATATTCAAAATAACAATGGAGAAATTTATGGTTTAGATCCAGAAATTGCATGGAATTATGGCGTGTCGTTTTTACAAGGCTTTAGGTTGTTTGGCCAAAAAGGAGATATCACTTTAGATTATTATATTACTAATTTTGAAAATCAAATTGTTGTAGATTATGAAAACCCTCAAGAAGTTAATTTTTATAATTTAAATGGAGACAGTTACGCAAATAGTTTTCAAATTGAAGTAAATTATGAGCCGTTTAATCAATTTAATATGCGTTTAGCTTACAAAAATTACGATGTTAAAACGCAATATAATTCAGGGAAATTAGAAAAACCTCTAACTCCAAAACATAGGTTTTTTGCAAATGCTTCATATGAAACAGAGGTAAAAAATAATTCTAAATGGAAATTTGATGCAACATATAATTGGTTAGGTGAGCAGCGTTATTCATCTACATTAAATAATCCTATAGCTTATCAATTACCAGAGTACTCACCAGCTTTAAGTACGTTAAACGCACAAATTACAAAAGTGTTTTCTCCTAGGTTTGAAGTATATTTAGGTGCAGAGAATATATTAAATACTAGACAAGACAATCCAATTGTATCTGCAAACGATCCTTTTGGTTCGAGTTTTGATACTACATTTGTTTATGGCCCAATATTTGGAGCTAATTATTATACAGGATTAAGATTTAAAATTAAATAAATTATAAAAAAATGAAAAAAATAGTAACCGTAGTCATTGTAATGTTTTTAAGTTTCACGGCATTTGCACAAAATAAAAACGCTAGAGCATCCTTAGATGTAGATGGAGTTTGCATGATGTGTAAAAAAAGAATTGAAAAAGCAAGTTTAAATACAAAAGGTGTAAAATCTGCAATTTGGAATGTAGAAACTCATGAGTTGAAGTTGATTTTTGATGAACGTAAAACAAATATTAATACTATAGCAGAAAATATTGCAGAAGTAGGCCATGATAATAAAAAACTTAAAGCTACAGATGAGGCTTACAATTCTGTACATCCATGTTGCAAGTATAGAGATGAAGAAATTAAAGAAGAGCATAAAAAATAATTAAAAACTTATTTCTTTTTTCAACACGCCTATTTTGGCGTGTTTTTTTTTATATAGGCCCGAATGATTTTATATGTTAAAATATTCTTAAAGAAAAGATTATTTGATTTACAGTAACTTACAGTGTGTTTTATCACGTTTTTTTGTGTTTTATTGCTTTTAAACGAAAAATTATGCTTTTTATCGGTTTTGTTGAATAGGTGAGTTGTAAAAATATACTTTAGTCTTTCAGGTAATTACTTTGCTAAAAAATTAACCTAAAATTTAAAGTAATTGGCTGAGCCGCAAATCAATAACTAACCTATGAGAAAAACTACGCTAACTACGCGCGCAATTTTTTGTGCATTTATTATTTTTTGTTTTAACATTTCTTTCGCTCAAACAGCAGATTTTGATAACGACGGTATTGTAGATTATCGAGATGTCGATGATGACAATGATGGCTTAAGAGATACTGTTGAGTGTCCTGCAATAGCAGGTGCTGGAAATGCACAAGCCGATAAAATTTCTTGGTCTAAAAATGGGTTCGATGTATATACCATTGGCGCTAATACAAATGGAAATGGTTATATAGAATCTGGATTTCAAAAAGCAGTTTACGATAAAGGTCAACCTTTAACAGTGTTAAATGGTGCCGCCGATTATTCTTTTCCACCATCATCATTTGCAGGTGGAGGAACCGCTACTTCTAGTGTGGGTACATTTGGAAATGGTACTATGGACTTTGAACATAATTATTTATATAGGTCTTATGAAATTCACCAATTTCGTACAACAACATCAGGAGGTTTTACTTCTGGTGGTGGAGTAAATAATGGTGTGTATGTTTATCCAGAAGTAGGAAATCAAACAGGTGACTATTATACAGTAAATATTAATTTTACAGAACCAGTGGCTTCTTTTAGTTTTGATTTTGTAGATATTTATGATACTAATGTAAATTCTGCAATTGTAAATTACGAAGTATATGCAGATGGCAACCTAGTTGCGTATTTTAGCAATAATTATATTGGAAACGATGTAACTAGTAATATAAATCTTTATGATGCAGATGGTATATTAAAAGGCACTTTGCTAGCTGGACAAAATATAGAAAATACCATTGGGTTTGTAACAGATGATTTTGTTAGTACAGTATCTATTAGACATATAGTTACTTCAGGAGCTTTAGCGGCTTCAACTCACGATCCACACGGTTTAGATACTTTTAGCTATAGTTTTCCTTGTGCACCACAATTAGATATTGATGTCGATAATGACGGTATTCCAGATAATATTGAAGCACAATCTACTGCAGCATACATTACTCCAAGTGGCATAGTAAATACAAGCGGAAGTAATATTGGTATGTGGACAAATTACGGTGCAGGTGTAATACCTGTAAATACAGATGGAACAGATTTGGTAGATTATTTAGATACAGATACAGATAATGATGGTGTATTAGATATAGATGAAAATGGCCAAGCAAATACACTTAGTAGCCTTGATACCGATAGAGATGGATTAGATGATAATTTAGATTTTGTAACAGCTAATTTTGATTCAAATGATGAAGTCACATCTGGTACACTAATAGATAGAGTAAACACTTTTGGAGATTTTGATAACGATGCAGGAACAACTGGCGACTTAGATTTTAGAGATAACAATACTTTATTGTTAGGCTCTCAAACAATAGATTTTGATGGTGTTGACGATTATTTAGATACACCAAATTTTATAAGTAATTGGACAGAAGCAACTATTATGGGTTGGGTGAAAATAGAAAATACTTCTACTGGTAACCTACCAAATTTATATAGTATAGCAGGCCAAGAAAATTTTAGACTTTATATAAGTAATGGCAGGATTCCAAATTTAGTTATATTAACTCAAGCACAAGTCGATAACTCAGGAAATAACTATCCTTCAAATAACATAACTGTAGAACCAGATGTATCTCTAAACCTGGAAATAGAAAACAATATGTGGTATCATATCGCTGGAGTTTTTGATGCGAGTACTTCTTCAGCAAAATTATATGTTAATGGAGAACTAGTTGGTACAGTAATAGACTCAAACTTAAACTCAGAATTGTTAACTAAAAACTTTAATGGTACAAATCACATTTACTCAACAAGAGAATTTACTATTGGTCGTTATCCTACAAATACTAGCATTGCAGGTTTTGGGCATTTTAATGGAAATATCGATGAGGTACGTGTGTTAAAAAAAGCATTAACAACAGATCAATTGCAAAGAACAGTTTATCAAGAAATTGAAAATAATTTAGGATATGTAAAAGGAAGTGTAATTGATAAAGATATTTTAGATATAAACACAGCAGAAAAAATTTCTTGGGAAAGTTTAGAAGCGTATTATCCAATGACAACTATTTTAAACAATAGAACCTTAGATGAATCTAATAAAAGCAGGCATATAGTTTTAAATAATATAAAAACAGTTCAAGAACAAACTGCACCAATGCCATATGAAAGTTTAAATAATGGATTATGGACAGCAGAAAGCACTTGGCTTCATGGTGATGTTTGGGATATAGAAAATTTGCCAAATAAAAACTGGTCTATAGTACATATTAAAGATGTAGTAACAACTAGTGCATCTCATAGCCATATAGGATTAATAGTCGATGCAGGAAAAACGTTAAGAGTTCTCGGTAATAATGAGATTTACAACGATTGGTATTTAGAATTAAATGGAACTATAGACTTAAGAGAAGATTCTCAATTAGTACAGTCAGAAAACAGTGAGCTAGCAACGTCTAGCGCTGGAAGAATCATTAGAAGGCAAGAAGGCCAAACAAGTATTCATAGATATAATTTTTGGGGATCACCAGTTGGAATTCAAAATACTACAGCAAATAATACAGGATTTAGATTAAACATGCTAAGAGATGCTAGTGGAAATATACAATTTACATCGGCTTACAATCCACCAGTTACAACTCCAGCAACAATTAGTACTGCTTGGACATATACTTTTCAAAATGATTTATCTTATTACGATTGGGCACCTATATCACAAACAAGTTTAATAGCGCCTGGAGTTGGTTATACCCAAAAAGGAACAGGACATTCAGGATTAAACTATCAATACCGTTTTATTGGTAAACCTAATAATGGGAATATAGATGTCGTGGCTATAGATAATGGTGGAACAGGTTCTGTAGCAGGATCAACAAAAACCGAATATTTACTATCAAACCCTTATCCATCTGCAATAGATGTACATGAGTTTATAGATGATAATTCAAGTGTAATTGGAGGTGAAATATATTTTTGGGAGCAATGGGCTGGTGATTCGCACGTTACTACAGAGTATGAAGGTGGTTATGCAATTGTAAATAAGTTAGCAGGAGTAAGAGCCTATCAGCATTCAGGAGAATTTGGAAATACAGGCGATCAAAATGGTACTAAAAAGCCTTCAAGATATATACCTGTTGCTCAAGGTTTTTTTACAGAGATAGTTTCTAATGGAACAGTGAAATTTAGAAATGATCAAAGAATCTTTAAAAAAGAAGCAGATGCAGATAACACATACAATAATGGTTCTGTATTCTTTAAAGGAAAAAATACAACTACAGAATCAAAAAATTATACAGAATCAGTAATGCGAAAAATTAGATTAAAATTTGAAGCTTCAAATAATTTATCTAGAGAATTGGTTTTAGGTTTTAGTGAGCAAACATCAGATGCTTTTGATTATGGATACGATGCCGATATAGATGTTTTTAATACTAATGATTTAGCTACTGTAATGAATGGTGATAAATATGTAATACAGGCATTTAGTGCTATTACATTAGATAAAGAAGTTGATTTAGTATTAAATAGTGATGCTAATTTAAGCTATGCTATTTCTATGATTGAAATAGAAAATATAGAAGATTCGCAGGATGTATTCTTGTTAGATACACAAGAAAATATTTACCATAATTTAAAAACAGGAGGAAATTATAATTTTACAGCTGCTGCAGGAGAAGATAATTCAAGATTTAAAATTGTTTTTAATAATGGTACAGATACAAATGAAACATTATCTACTAGTGATTTTGAAGCATCACAAGATGATATCTTGATTTTTGCTAATAATAGTGAAGGGAGCTTATATGTTAAAGGGTTGAAAGAAAACGCTAAAAGTATTACACTAATAAATATGTTAGGTCAAACGGTTTTAACCTTAAAAAACAAAAACGCGGTGCAGTTAAGTTCGGGTGTTCCAATTATAAATATTAGTGCTGGAGTTTATCTAGTTGACGTAAAATTACAAAATGGAAAAAATATAACACGAAAAATAACCTTGAATTAAGTCTAAATTTCTCATGTATAAAAAAACCTCAACTAATAAAGTTGAGGTTTTTTAGTAATTTCACTTTCATTTTAAGTAATAAACTACTTAATAGTTATAGTTTTGATAGTTGAAATTAGGCTGCCATCTTCAGCTATACCTTCTATATAAATACTTAATTCTTTTGTACCTGTATTGTAAAACTTTATATTAGTAGGGTTTTGGTCTACTAACAATAAATTTGGGTGCCAACTTATTGCTCCAAATTTTTTAAAAGCTGAACTTTGAAAACTAGAATATTTAGGTATATAATATTTTTTAATAGTATTAAAACCAACATTGGGTTTAATAACTTGAAAAGGTTTTAGGGAAGAAATACTACTGTCATTAATAAGATCTACTTGGCTCTTAGATTTTAAACGAATAACTCCTCCCGCACCTCTTAAGCCTTGACCTAAGCCGCTTTTATCAATTTCAATTTTTTCAAATTGTGAAGTAGGTAAATTATACAAGTAATTAAAATCTGTTAAAATAACACCATCATAATATACAATTGGTGACGGATTAGTAGCTCCAGTAGTGCCAAAACTTAGAGCTATTCTTGTGGTGATTGAAACGTTCCCCAATTCCTGTGCTACGTAATATCCTCTTGCATTAATATAATCTAATATATTGGCATACTTTAAATGATCGTCTTGAGCTACTTTTTTACTATTATTACTAAATGCAATAGATTCTTCTTCGTCTGCTTTTTTACGAGTTTTAATTTCTACTTCAGATAATACAATACTATTATCGTAAATTAATTGATCAATTGTAGTATTAGTTCCAACAACTCCAGTTTCATAAATACTTAAATTAGAAGAATCAAAAAAAGTGGCCTTATTAGTTAAATCATATTTTAAGTAAATGTTTGGTCTTTTAAGTTTTTTGTTTTTTGAAACGTAAGAAAATTTTAATGTTTCGTTTTTGCTAAAATAAAAATTCTTTAGCTCAAAAGTTTTATCATTTGTTAACGGTATAAATTGTGATTTATGAAATTCTGTTCCATACATAAATATACTTTCAACATTATTATCAGCTTTATTTAATTTACCTTTAATGGTTATGCCGTTATTAAATCTATAATTTTCTTTTGGAGTACTTGTGAAAATATTTTGCCAATTATAGCGACTCCAACCTTGAGTCAACAATAGAACATCTAATTCATATTTTTTTCTATTATCTATATCTGTAAAATAATATTGTGGAGATTGAATGTGTCCATTTACATAAGGACGCAAATAAAATGATGATAAAATGTTATTTGAAGGGTTGTAACTTTTAGTAGTTTGTGGTAATACCGATAAGCTAATGTTTAAATTAGGATTTGTAATTTTATTTATAGATAGTTGAATAGAGTCATTAATTGACTGATTTTGTGTAATATTTATTTCATTAGTATTAATTAAATTGTGATTAAAAAACAATCGCTCTAAAATTGGCTGTTTTTTTGAGTTAAACAATGTTACAGTGTTTACACCAGGGAATAATTCAGTTTTTAAAAGTATTAGTGATTTTTTAGTCTTATTTTCAAAAGAAAATGGTATAGTTTTTATTTTTCCATCTTTATGAACTAAGATTTTAAATTGTTCATCACTAATATTTTGCAATGTATTTTCATTGGTGTTTAATGTTAAAATAACTCGATCTTTTAAGTTGTTTAAAATCAGGTTTAGACCATTGTTGTTGCTTAAAGGAAGGTCTTTAGTTAGTATTTTTCCGTTAGGAAGTAAAATTTCTGCACTATAGGTTTTGTTTGGTGCTGGTTTTAAAGGGAATTTACCAATACCTAAAAAATTACTTTTAAATTTTGTTATTTCTAAACCGTTATTATCTAGTATTTTCCCATTAATATTAATTCCATTTCCATAATTATCTATTATTTTATAGCCTATTACATTATCTGTGTTTTCAATTAAATGTCCACTTTCAGGTAAAAATTGAATGTCGTAACTGTCACCTGTTTTATCGACGTTTGATTTTGTTGAATTTATAACATGAATTTTCTGTACAAATGCATCGTCTTCTTTGAAATTTTTCATCCAATTTGTAGAAGCTTTTACATAATAGTTTCCGGTTGAAAATGTTGAGTCTATTTCAAAACTTCCATTTGTTGTTCCATTAATTCCTAAAAATAATTGTTGCGCAACTTGTTTTCCATTAGTGTCAAATATTTCTATATTAATATTTGAAGTTCCCGTAGAAATTAAATTATTTTTCCTGTCGTACGCATAACCTTTAATCCATAGTTCTTCTCCTTTAATTAACGTTGTTTTATTTAAATGAAGAAATATTGATTCTCTTGGTAATTGAAAATAGTCTATATATTGTTTCTCAATATTTTTTTCGTTTTGACTAATAGAAAGAAAAGTGATAAAGAAAAAAAGAAGTGTAAATAATTTTTTGTTCATTTAGAGTTTTTTATATCGTAAATCTACAAAAAACTAAATCATAAAAAAACGCTTTAATTTTATTATTAAAGCGTTTTTTACTATAATTTTACATCATTCCTGGCATTCCGCCACCCATTGGAGGCATTCCGCCAGCAGGTTCGTCTTCTTTAATATCAATTAAAGCACACTCTGTGGTTAAAATCATTCCAGCAACAGATGCAGCGTTTTCTAATGCTATTCTAGTTACTTTTTTAGGATCTATAATTCCAGCTTTAAGCATATCTACGTAAGATTCAGATTTAGCATCATAACCAAAGTCTTTTTTACCTTCAGAAACTTTGTTTACAACAACACTCCCTTCTCCACCAGCATTCTCTACAATAGTTCTTAGTGGTGCTTCAATAGCTCTAGCAACAATTTGTATTCCTGTAGTTTCGTCTAAATTTTCTGTTGTAATTTTTTCTAAAACAGATTTTGCTCTTACTAATGCAACTCCACCACCGGCAACAATACCTTCTTCTACAGCGGCTCTTGTAGCATGTAAAGCATCATCAACACGATCTTTCTTTTCCTTCATTTCAACTTCACTTGCAGCACCAACGTAAAGTACAGCAACTCCACCAGCTAATTTGGCAAGACGTTCTTGTAATTTTTCTTTATCGTAATCACTAGTAGTTGACTCTATTTGAGATTTTATTTGGTTAACACGGTTTTTAATCATGTCTTTATCTCCAGCACCATTTACAATTGTAGAGTTGTCTTTATCAATTGTAATACGCTCTGCCGTACCTAACATTTCTAAAGTAGCATTCTCTAAAGTAAAACCTCTTTCTTCAGATATTACTGTTCCTCCAGTTAAAATAGCAATATCTTCTAGCATTGCTTTACGTCTGTCTCCAAATCCTGGAGCTTTTACCGCTGCAATTTTTAAAGAACCTCTTAGTTTATTAACAACTAAGGTTGCTAAAGCTTCTCCGTCTACATCTTCTGCAATAATTAATAAAGGTTTTCCTGTTTGTGCTACTGGCTCTAGTACAGGTAATAAATCCTTCATTGTAGAGACTTTTTTATCGTATAATAATACGTAAGGATTCTCTAAATCTGTAATCATTTTTTCGCTGTCTGTAACAAAATAAGGTGATAAGTAACCTCTGTCAAATTGCATACCTTCAACAACGTCTACATAAGTATCTGTTCCTTTTGCTTCTTCAACAGTAATTACTCCTTCTTTTCCTACTTTACCAAATGCATTTGCAATTAATTCACCAATAACTTCATCGTTATTTGCAGATATTGATGCCACTTGTTTTATTTTATCTGAAGAGTTTTTTACTTCTTTTGCTTGCTTTCCTAAATCTTCAACTAAGGCAGTAACAGCTTTGTCAATACCGCGTTTTAAATCCATTGGGTTTGCACCTGCAGCAACATTTTTTAAACCTTCTTTCACAATTGCTTGTGCTAAAACTGTCGCAGTAGTTGTACCATCACCAGCTAAATCGTTGGTTTTAGATGCAACTTCTTTTACCATTTGAGCGCCCATATTTTCTAATGGGTTTTCTAACTCAATTTCTTTTGCAACACTTACACCATCTTTAGTTACAACTGGTGCGCCAAATGAACGGCTAATAATTACATTTCTACCTTTTGGTCCTAAAGTTACTTTAACTGCATTAGCTAATGCATCTACGCCGCGTTTTAAACCATCGCGAGCTTCTATATCAAATTTTATATCTTTTGCCATCGTTAAATTATTTTAATTTTAGCATTTTCGTAAAACGAAACGCTGTTTTATTTAATTGAGAATGTGTTTGTTTTTATATTTCGTATTGCATACGAAATGACATTATTTATTAAATAATTGCCATGATGTCTTCTTCACGCATCATTAAATACTCTTGACCATCTAATTTAATTTCAGATCCAGAATATTTTCCATAAAGTACAGTGTCTCCAACTTTAACGGTAAGAGGTTCATCTTTTTTACCGTTTCCAACAGCGACTACAGTTCCTTTGTGTTGTTTTTCTTGAGCGCTATCTGGAATATATAATCCAGAAGCGGTTTGTGTTTCAGCAGGAAGTGCTTCTACCAATACACGATCTGCTAATGGTTTAATGTTTACTTTACTCATTTTATTGTTGTTTAGTGCTATCTAAAAGATAGACGGTTATATAATAATTTTTATGATTAAGATTTAGCTAAAAATGTGCCATTGAAGTAGGACTGACAAACTTTCAGAAATAAAAAATGCCAACTAAAAAGTTGGCATTTAAATATTATTTAAGGAATGTGATTAGTTTCCTGTTGAGTCTGTTGCTTGTGTGTTGTTTTCTACACTTGGTGCCGGTGTTGCAGGCGCTGCAGGTGTAGTAATTGCGTCTGGATCTAATGCTCTAGAATCTACAGCTGTATTTGTGTCTCTAAACGAAAAGTTAGATAGTAAAATTAAAGCAATTAATATTGCTCCTAAAGTCCAAGTACTCTTGTCTAAAAAGTCTGTTGTTTTTTTAACACCTCCTAATTGTTGTGTTCCACCACCGCCAAAAGAAGAAGATAATCCACCACCTTTTGGGTTTTGTACCATGATTACTACTATTAGTAAAAATGCTACAACTACAATTAAGATTAAAAATATAGTAAACGTGTTCATTATTCTTTATGATTTTGTTCTTGTAATTGTTTTATTGCTTTAATTTGGTCTGCAAAGAAACCACTTTTTTCTGGATATTTCAAAATTAAAATGTTGTAAGATTGAATTGCCTTCTTGTAATTTTTTTGTTCTAAATAAATACGCGCTAAAGTCTCTGTCATCAAGGCTTCCGGCTTTATCATTTGAGCTTTTGCAATATTATGATTCGAACTTTTTGTTTTTTTTGCTTCTAATTTTGGGCTTTTTTCAATAAATTTTTCAATTAATTCAAACTTTTTTGCTCTTGAAAGCGAGTTTTCTAATTGATTATCAACTGGCTTACTTTTTGTCGTGTTAGTTTTATTAATCGAAGTCTTTCTATCTATTGGATTGAATTTAGTTAAGCTTAGCCATTCACTAAAAGAATGGGTTTCAGTTTTGTTAAACTCTAATGGCTTTCCTATTTCTAAAATTGTTTCAGGTGATGAGTTTGCTTCAGAAATTGTTTCTTTTAAAATAGGTTCAACTGGTGTGTGTTCTATTTTTGCAATATCTTTAGTTTTAATCCTTGGTTGAAATAATTCAGGATCTGAAACTTTTGCAGAATTATCTATATACTCTTTTAGTGCATGATCAATATTTACACTTCTATTTATAGAAATATCTTCAGAAACAACATCTATAGCATTTATGTTTGCTGTGTTTTGTTTTATTTGCTGTGAAATTTCATTTTGCGTAAAATTTTCTGAAGTTATAAAATCAAATAGAATACTACGGTCTGTTGTGTAGGCTGCTGTTTTTTTTAATGCTTGATTGTATTGAAAACTACCACTGTTTTTTAATCCTTTTAAATGCATGGCGCGAGCCGATTGAAAATACGGGAACGTTTTTACAATATCTTGTAAAGCACTTGTTTGGTCTTTAGAGATTGCTTGTGGTTCTTGTAATATGCTTGTAAATTCAATTTTATTCATTACCAATCTGCTAGTGAAGCATTAAATATGTCTTGTGTTAATCTTTCAAAAATCTCTTCGAATGCTGTCGCCTTTATACTGGCGCTAGGTAGTGAGCTTCCTGCATAATCGTAAAAAAACGAGAATCTTTTTTCAAAATCTGCATCTTCTTTTGTTTTATTAAAAAACCTAACATTTACGCTTATGGTTAATCTGTTTTGTGCTGCGGTATTGTTTGCAGTTGCTGTGGTAGGAGAGATGCGATATTCTGTAATTTCACCTTCGTACACTAAATCTCCATTAGAGTTTACAAGTTCTAGATTGGTTTGGTCTTGAATTAAATCTTGCAATGCTATAGTAAAATCTCTTTCTAAACCAGGCTCAATTAATTGTGCATTATTTTGAAAATAATTTACTTGAAATGTTTTTGCATCACCAACATCTCCTCCTGTAAATGAGTATGCGCCACAGGCTAATAAGGTTGTTGTGATTGCTAAAATTACAATGTGTTTTAAATACTTCATATTAGATAATAAGTTGAACTTATGAGTTTTAACGGGTTTTTATAAATCAAATTGTTTAATTTTTCTATATAAAGTACGTTCGCTAATTCCAAGTTCTTCAGCAGCTAACTTACGTTTTCCATTATGACGTTCTAGAGATTTTTTAATAAGTTCTAGTTCTTTATCGTGTAAAGATAAAGTTTCTTCTTCTTCAATTTCTTCGGCGAAATGATATTTGTCTTCAGCATCTGTTTTAAACTGTTCTGGAGCATCTGCGTCTTGTGGTATAGCTAATACTTGTAAATCGTCTATTTGCTCTTCGTAGTCATGATTGTCGTCGCCGTAAATTTTTTCAATTAAGCCTTCGTTATTTTTTTGAACGTCTTTTGCATTACCATTTTTCATGAGTTCCATGGTAAGCTTTTTTAAATCGTTTAAATCGGCTTTCATATCAAAAAGTACTTTGTATAAAATTTCACGTTCGCTACTAAAGTCGCTTTCAGATTTTGTGGTTTTTATTACTGCTGGTAAGTTATTGCTACCAGAAGGTAGGTAGCCATGTAGTGTTTGTGCAGTGATCGTTCTATTTTGTTCTAGTACCGAAATTTGCTCAGCCACATTGCGAAGTTGCCTAATGTTTCCGCTCCATCTAAATTTTAATAATACTTGTACTGCATCATCACTTAGTTTTATGGTTGGCATTTTATATTTTAAAGCAAAATCACTGGCAAATTTTCTAAATAATAAATGGATGTCTTCTTGCCTTTCCCTAAGCGGAGGTAAATTAATATCTACAGTACTTAGCCTGTAATATAAATCTTCACGAAATTTTTCTTTTTTAATAGCATCAAACATGTTTACGTTTGTTGCGGCTACAATTCTAACGTTTGTTTTTTGAACTTTGCTAGAACCTACTTTTATAAACTCACCGTTTTCAAGAACACGAAGTAATCGCACTTGTGTTGTTAAAGGTAGTTCTCCAACTTCATCTAAAAAAATGGTGCCACCATCGGCAACTTCAAAATAACCACTTCTTGTTGATGTTGCTCCTGTAAAAGCTCCTTTTTCGTGACCAAAAAGTTCACTGTCAATAGTACCTTCTGGTATTGCACCACAGTTTACGGCAATATATTTATTGTGTTTTCTATGTGAGAGTTGGTGTATAATTTTAGGAATACTTTCTTTACCAACACCACTTTCTCCTGTAACCAAAACAGAAATATCTGTTGGTGATACTTGTATGGCTTTTTCTATAGCGCGATTAAGGCCAGCGCTATTTCCTATTATGCCAAAACGTTGTTTTGTTGCTTGTATTGATTCCATAACTTGTCCTGCAAAGGCAGGAATCTATTTTAGTTAATATTTTATTCTGCTTCTCCAACAGCTTCACCTATAAGTGTTGCTTTTGTACAATCTGTTACTTTTACATTTACAAAATCACCTATTTTATAATTTCCTTTAGGAAAAACGGCAACTAAGTTTTTTTCTGTACGTCCAGACCATTGCTCTTTAGATTTTTTAGATTCACGCTCAATTAGTACTTCTACAGTTTTACCAAGATGTTCTCTTGTTCTAAGCTCGCTATGTTTTAATTGTAGCTCAATAATTTCTTTTAGTCTTCGGCTTTTTATAGCTTCTGGAATATCATCATCAAGTTTACGCTCGGCAAGTGTTCCTGGTCTTTCAGAATAAGTAAACATATAACCAAAATTATATTTTACATATTCCATTAAGCTTAAAGTGTCTTGGTGATCTTCTTCTGTTTCTGTTGGGAAACCGGCAATCATGTCTTGACTAATGGCGCAGTCTGGAATAATAGTTTTTATATTATCTATTAAAGTAAAATATTCTTTACGTGTGTGCAGACGATTCATGGCTTTTAAAATGCGATCGCTTCCACTTTGTACAGGTAAATGTATGTGGTTACAAATATTTTTATATTTAGCCATTGTTTTTATTACCTCTAAACTCATGTCTTGTGGGTTTGAAGTAGAAAAACGAATACGCATTTTTGGTTGTGCCTCTGCGCAAATTTGTAATAACTTTGAAAAGTCTACTGCTGTAGCTTTTTGAATATCTGATGCTTTTGAGAAATCTTTTTTAAGTCCGCCGCCATACCAAAGGTAGCTGTCTACATTTTGGCCTAATAAAGTGATTTCTTTATAACCTTTGCTCCATAAATCGTTTATTTCTTCAATAATACTTTGTGGATCGCGACTACGTTCTCTACCACGAGTAAATGGTACTACACAAAACGTACACATATTATCACAACCACGTGTTATAGAAACAAAAGCAGTAACGCCGTTGCTGTTTAATCTTACTGGAGAAACATCACCATAAGTTTCATCTTTAGAAAGTACAACATTAATAGCGTCATGACCTTCTTCAACTTCGGCTAAAAGATTAGGTAAATCTTTGTAAGCATCTGGACCAACAACGAGATCAACAATTTTTTCTTCTTCTAAAAATTTACTTTTTAAGCGTTCTGCCATGCATCCTAAAACACCAACTTTCATTTTTGGATTAGTACGTTTTACAGCATTGTATTTTTCTAAACGCTTTCTTACAGTTTGTTCTGCTTTGTCTCTAATCGAGCATGTGTTTACTAAAACTAAATCTGCATCTTCTAGTTTGCTTGTGGTGTTATAACCTTGCTTATCTAAAATTGAAGCTACAATTTCACTGTCGCTAAAATTCATAGCACACCCATAACTTTCTATAAAAAGTTTTTTGGTGTTTTTATCGTTTTGGTCTAAAACAAGAGTGTTTCCTTGTTTTTTTTCGTCAATTGTTTTTTCCATAAATCCTACTCAAAAACAGTAACGGTCAAGTATTATGCCTCATTACTATTAGGTGGTTACAAAGATAGTTTATTTTCTAAATTGTGACAATATGACAGTGTGTTAATTTTGTAATAAGAGTTATTTATATATTAAGGAAAGAAAGTTTTTGTGTTAATTTCTTTGATTTTAAAGACTGAAATGTGATAGAATTTAATATAAATTATGCTCATATGTATTTTTTCATATACATTTGTAACCTCAAAAATGATATGAATGGCTAAGAATTTAGTAATAGTTGAGTCACCAGCTAAGGCGAAAACGATAGAGAAATTTCTAGGAAAAGATTTTAAAGTAGAATCAAGTTATGGGCATATTTCAGATTTGCCTTCAAAGGAATTAGGTGTAGATGTAGACGGTGATTTTGATCCAAAATATCAAGTATCCACAGATAAAAAAGCAGTTGTAAAAAAACTAAAGGATTTAGCCAAAAAAGCAGAAATTGTTTGGTTAGCTAGTGATGAGGATCGCGAGGGTGAGGCTATAGCTTGGCACTTAGCAGAATCTCTTGGCTTAGATAAAGAGAAAACTAAACGAATTGTTTTTCATGAAATTACAAAAGCTGCCATTCAAAAAGCGGTAGAAAACCCAAGACAAATAGATTACGATTTAGTAGATGCGCAACAAGCAAGACGTGTTTTAGATCGAATTGTAGGTTATGAGTTGTCTCCAGTACTTTGGAGAAAAGTAAAAGGAGGACTTTCAGCAGGTAGAGTGCAATCTGTATCTGTAAGATTAATTGTTGAACGTGAAAGAGAAATTCAAGCTTTTAATGCAGAAGCGTCTTATAGAATAGATGCCGAATTTTCTAATGAAGAAGGACAATCGTTTAAGGCTAAATTGCCAAAAACCATAAAAACAAAAGCCGAAGCCTTAAAGTTTTTAGAAAAAAATGCCAAAACAACATTTAAGGTTTCAGATTTAGAAAAAAAACCTGCTAAAAAATCTCCAGCAGCACCATTTACAACCTCTACATTACAACAAGAGGCATCACGAAAGTTATATTTTTCAGTAAGTAAAACCATGACAATGGCGCAACGCCTTTATGAAGCGGGTTTAATTACTTATATGAGAACAGATAGTGTAAACCTATCTAAAGAAGCAAAGCAAGGTGCAGCAAAAGAAATTATAGAAGCTTACGGTAAAGAATATGCTAAAGAGCGTAATTATAAAGGAAAATCTAAAGGAGCACAAGAAGCTCACGAAGCTATTAGACCAACAGATTTTTCTGCACATTCTGCAGGTTTAGACAATGATCAAGTTAGATTATACGAGTTAATTTGGAAACGAGCTATTGCATCACAAATGAGTGAAGCAAAATTAGAACGTACAAATGTAAAAATTAAAGCAGCAGACCATAAAGAAGTATTTTCTGCAAATGGAGAAGTAATAACATTTGATGGTTTCTTAAAAGTATATCTTGAAGGAACAGATGATGAGGATTTAGAACAGCAAGAAGGTATGTTGCCTGCCATGAAAGTTGGAGAAACACTATTAAATAATAGTATTACAGCAACAGAACGTTACACTAGGGCACCTTATAGATATACCGAAGCTTCATTAGTTAAAAAACTTGAAGAGTTAGGTATTGGTAGACCATCTACATACGCACCAACTATTTCTACAATTCAAAATAGAAATTATGTAGAAAAAGGAACAGTAGAAGGAACAGAGCGTAACTATACGCAATTAGTGCTTAAAAATGGAGATGTAAAAGACAATCTGCTAACAGAAAAAGTAGGGTCAGATAAAGGTAAATTAGTACCTACAGATATTGGTATAATTGTAACCGATTTTTTAGTAAATCATTTTGAAAGTATATTAGATTATAGTTTTACAGCAAATGTAGAAGATCAATTTGATGATATTGCCGACGGTAAAGCAGATTGGAAAAAAGTAATGAAAAACTTTTATAAAGATTTTCATCCAAGAGTTATAGACGTTCAGGAAAATGCTGAAAGAGAATCTGGAGAACGTATTTTAGGAGAAGACCCTAAAACAGGAAAGCGTGTGAGTGTTCGTTTAGGTAAGTTTGGACCAATGGTACAAATGGGTACGGTAGATGATGAAGAAAAGCCAACTTTTGCAAGCTTAAGCCCTGATCAGCAATTAGGAAGTATTACTTTTGAAGAAGCGATGGATTTGTTTAAATTGCCTAAAAAATTAGGAGAATATAAAGACGAATCTGTTGAGGTAAATAATGGGCGTTTTGGACCATATGTTAAATTTGGAAAAGCATATGTCTCATTGCCAAAAGGAACAGACCCTTTAAGTGTAGAGTATGATTATGCTGTAGAACTTATAAAAGAGAAAGAAAAAGCAGATGCACCAATTTATACATATAAAGATTTACCTGTACAAAAAGGAAAAGGACGTTTTGGGCCATACATAAAATGGAACAATATGTTCATTAACGTTAACAAAAAGTACGATTGGGATAATTTGTCTGAAGATGATATAATAGAACTTATTGAAGTAAAAATCCAAAAGGAAATTGATAAGGTTGTACATAATTGGGAAGATGAAGGAATACGTGTAGAAAAAGCACGTTGGGGAAGACATAATGTAATTCAAGGAAAAGTAAAAATTGAATTACCAAAAACAGTAGATGCAGCAGCACTAACTTTAGATGAGGTGAAAGCGATAATAGAAAAAAACGCCCCTAAGAAAAAAACAACAAAAAGAAAAACTGCCGCAAAGAAAACAACAACAAAGAAAAAAGCCACAGCTAAAAAGAAGTAATACTTTATGAATTTTAATTTTTTGTCTCCTGTATCAGATTCGGTTTTAGCTCATAATGAGCTTTTATCTATGCAAGCTCTAGGACGAAAATTAAAAATTCATTCTGCTCAAAATGGAATTCCAGATTTAGAAGATGTATCTATTGCAATAATCGGAGTTTTAGAAAATAGAAATGATGTTAATTATATAGGTGAAGAATTTCAGCTAAATGAAGTTAGAAAATCGTTTTATGCATTATTTCCTGGAAGTTGGAATACAACCATTGCAGATTTAGGCGATATAAATAAAGGAGAATCTGTTGAAGACACTTACTTTGCTTTAAAAACAACAGTCTCTATATTAATTCAAAAAAAAATAATTCCTGTTATCTTAGGAGGAAGTCAAGATTTGACTTATGCCATTTATCGAGCTTACGATAATTTAAAACCTATGGTTAATATCGTGAATGTAGATTCGCGTTTTGATTTAGGTGATTCAGCAAAACCAATAAAAAATAATAGTTTTATTGGTAAAATTATATTGGATGAACCATATAATTTGTTTAATTATGCAGCTTTAGGATATCAAACGTACTTTAATTCGCAAGAAGAAATAGATTTAATGGAGCGCTTGTATTTTGAAGCCTATCGTCTAGGTGAAATATCTAATGATATTACAATTGTAGAGCCTGCGATGAGAGATGCAAATATTGTGAGTATAGATTTAGGAGCAGTAAAAGCATCAGAAGTAAGTTTAAAACAACGTTTGTCTCCTAATGGATTAGATGGAAAAGAAATTTGTGCAATTGCAAGATATGCTGGAATTAGTAACAAAGTAACATCATTCGGTATCTTCGAGTATAAGCCTTCTTATGACGATGAAGTGACGTCAATGTTGATTTCGCAAATGCTATGGTATTTCATAGAAGGTTATAATTGTCGTGTTGTAGATGATGAATTTGTAAATGATAATAACCATCAAAAATTTACAGCATTAACCAGCTCTGAAGAATTAGTTTTTTATAAAAGCACTAAAACAGGACGTTGGTGGATAGAGATTCCTTTTTTGGCAAATGTTAATAATAAATTAAAAAAGCATACGTTATTATCTTGCACACATAAAGATTATCTTGACGCTTGTAACGATAAAATACCAGAACGATGGTATAAAGCGTACCAAAAAAATAGTGTTTAAAAAGTGAAAAATGTTCAATTTTAACAATTTCTTAATCGTTTAAATGTGAATTTTATACGATGAAATGTAATTTTTTTTAGTTAAAAAGTTGTTTTTTTGAAAATATATAAATATGTTTACGCTCTTAAAAAATTTAAGAGATTAATTAACCTCGAGTTTTTATCATGAATATGAAGAAGTTTGTATTATTAACAGCGGTTTTAGCGCTTTTAGCAAGTTGTGGGTCTAAGGACAAAGGACAACTAGTTGGTGTTAAAGGAAAAAAATGGCATCCAGAAAAACCTTATGGAATGACATTAGTGCCTGGAGGCGCATTTATTATGGGTAAAGCTGATGATGATTTGGCTGGAATTCAAGATGCACCTGCAAAAACAGTTACAGTAAGAGCCTTTTATATGGACGAGACTGAAATTACTAATAGTGAATACCGCCAGTTCGTAGAATGGGTAAGAGATTCTACTATTAGAACAAAATTAGCAATCTTAGCAGACGAAGTTGGAGAAACTGGAGACAGTGGAGAACCTGGTATTGGTCAATATGCTTTTAAAGATGCAAACCCAGACGAAATGACGCCTTACGAGCAATATATGTTAGATAACTATAGTGGTCTAGGAGAAACAGGTTATGAGGGTAGAAAATTAAATCACGATGTAGATTTAATTTTTGATACTGCAGAATATCCAGATGAGTATTACGTAGAGGTAATGGATACTATGTATCTTCCAATAGAAGAGTCTTATAACGGACAACGTACTTGGGATGTTACAAAGTTTAAATTCCAGTATTCATATATGGATATTGCAAAAGCTGCAAAAAACAAAAATTTACGTCGTAAAGATGTTATTATAAAAGAAGAGGTAGAAATCTATCCAGATACTACAGCATGGATTCGTGACTTTGCTTATTCTTACAATGAGCCAATGCATAACGATTACTTCTGGCATGATGCTTATAGCGATTACCCAGTAGTAGGAGTATCTTGGAAGCAAGCTAAAGCATTTTGCCAATGGAGAACTTTAAAGCACAACGCTTATCGTAAAGAAAGAAAAAGACATTACGTAAATTCATACCGCTTACCAAGTGAAGCAGAGTGGGAATACGCAGCAAGAGGTGGATTGCAAGCCGCAACTTTCCCTTGGGGTGGACCATATGCTAAAAACGATAGAGGTTGTTTTATGGCAAACTTTAAACCATTACGAGGTGATTATGCAGCAGATCAAGCATTATACACTGTAGAGGCAGATGCATTTGAGCCTAACGACTTTAACCTGTACAATATGGCAGGAAATGTTTCAGAATGGGTAAACGCATCTTACGATCCTGCATCATACGAGTATGCTTCAACTATTAATCCAAGTGTTAATGATGCCAATAACCAACGTAAAGTTGTTAGAGGTGGATCTTGGAAAGATGTTGCTTACTTCCTACAAGTAAGTTCAAGAGATTATGAGTATGCAGATTCAGCAAGAAGTTACATTGGTTTTAGAACCGTACAAGATTATATGGGAACTGAAGTAACAGCAAACTCTAGAAGATAAATAAAAAACCTACTTAATTAAATTAACTACTAAAAAAAAACAACAAAAACTTAGAAATTATGGCACAAAAAGGCAAAATCACAATCACAAACATGATCTACGGATTAGGAGCAGCAATCGTAATCGTAGGAGCATTATTTAAAATTCAGCACTGGCCTTATGGTTCAGAGATTTTAACACTTGGTATGATTGTAGAAGCATTAGTATTTACATACTCTGCATTCGAGAGACAATCAGCAGATTTAGATTGGTCTTTAGTTTATCCAGAATTAGCTGGAGGAGCAGTAACTAAAAGAGCTAAAAAATTAGAAGAGCCAAAAGATGCAGAAGGTTTATTATCTAAAAAATTAGATAACTTATTAAAAGATGCAAAAATTGACGGAGAGTTAATGGCTAGTTTAGGTAACAGCATTAAAAACTTTGAAGGAGCTGCAAAAGGAATTTCTCCTACAGTAGACGCTATGGCTGCACAAAAGAAGTATGGAGAAGAAATGTCTCTTGCTGCTGCACAAATGGAATCTTTAAACAGCTTATACAAAGTACAAATGGAGGCTGCAAGTCGTCAAGCTGCAATTAACGAAGAGTCTGTAGAAAACGCTTCGAAATTAAAAGAACAAATGCAATCATTAGCATCTAACTTATCTTCTTTAAACGGAGTATACGGTGGTATGTTAACTGCTATGAACAAAAACTAATTAGTAATTAGTATAATTAATATTAATAAATTAAAAACTAATTAGACATGGCAGGAGGAAAAGCATCTGCAAGGCAGAAAATGATTAACCTGATGTATTTAGTATTCATCGCGATGATGGCTATGAATATGTCAAAAGAAGTACTATCAGCATTTGGATTAATGGACGCTAAGTTCGAAGAATCTAATGAAGTTGCTTCAGAAAAAAATAGCGCTTTATTAGCAGATTTAGAAACTAAAGCTGAAGAGAAAAAAGAAGAATTTGCAGTACCTTTTAATAAAGCAACTCAAGTAAACGCAGTTTCAGATAAATTTTTTAAATATATAGGGTCTTTAAAGGCAGATATTCTTAGAGAAGGAAACTATTCTGTAGATCCAGAAACTGGAAAATTACCTTTCGAGGCAATGGATAAAACTGATATCCTTGACGAAATGTGGTTTACAGGAGATCGTGAAACTAAAAAAGGTCAGGAAGTTATTGCTAAAATTGAGCAATATAAAGCAGATATTAAAAACATTCTTGGAACAGACGTAAAATATCAAAAAGCTATTGAGCGTTTAGAAAAGCGTTTTTCTACTGAAGAGGTTAAAACTAAAGAAGGCGTAACAAAAAGTTGGTTAAATTATAACTTTCAAGGTTTCCCAGCTATAGCATCTTACACAAAGTTAACTGCAATGCAAAACGATGTAAAGATGACAGAGGCTAATATGTTTAACCTATTTTTAGGAAACAGTTTAGATGAAGCAGTATCTTTAAAAAAATATCAAGCAATTGTATTAGCAGATAAATCTGCATTCTTTGCAGGAGAGAAGTTTCAAGGTAAAGTTGTATTAGGTAAATACGCTAATGTAACTCCAACTAAATTAACTGTTCAAGGTAAAGAAATTAATGTAGCAGAAGCTGTAGATTCTACAGGAGCTGCGAAATTAGACTTTAACGTTGGAAATGTTGGTGAGCAGGAAATTAAAGGTACTTTTACATTTTTAGAAGATGGTAAGCCTTTAGAAATCCCTATCGTTGGAAACTATGTAGTTGTACCAAGACCAAACTCTGCTACAATATCTGCAGATAAAATGAATGTTGTTTACCGTGGTGTATCTAACCCAATGACTATTTCTTTTGCTGGTGTTCCAGATAATAAAGTAAATGCTTCTGGTGCTGGATTATCTAAAGCAGGAAAAGCAGGTAAATATAATATGGTTCCTACTTCTGGAAAAGAAGTTACAATTAATGTTTCTGCTACTTTAGACGATGGTTCTAGAGCTTCAGATAAAAAGACATTTAGAATTAAAGATATTCCTAAACCTTCTGGTCAAATTGCAGGTCAAACAGGTACAGCTAAATTACCAAGAAACAATGTTGAGATTGGTAAAATTGGAGCAGTATTAGAAGATTTCGATTTCGATTTACCATTAACAGTTACAGGATTTAAAATTAAAGTAGAAGGTCAACCAAGTATATCTGTTTCAGGTAGCAGAATGAATGGTCAAGCTAAAGCGGCAATTCGTAAAGCAAAAAGAGGATCTTCTATTCAAGTATTCGATATAAAATCAAAGTCAAGTGGGCCTAGAATTAAGCCAGCTTCACCATTAGTTATAGAGTTAACTAACTAATCAACTTTATAATTAAATAAATTTTAAAATTAATAATATGAACTATAAATCTTTATTAGCAATCGTATGTGGTGTACTAGTTACTTCTAGTGCTTTTGCTCAAGCTAATATCTTAAATGCTAAATCTCCAGACGAGATTGGTGTTAGAACTGAAGAACAAAAAGCTTTAGATAACGATAAGCCGTTAGAATACGGTTATGTTGATGATAGAGATATCATGTTCGCTAAAATGACTTGGGAGAAAGTTATATTAGACGAGCGTGTAAACTTCCCATTATACTATCCTGTAGATACTAATAATATTGGAAGCAATAGACGTTCATTATACGATGTATTAACTAAAGCTATCGTAGATGGTGAAATTGAAACTGTTTATAACGATTCATATTTTACTGGAAAACGTACACAAAAAGAATTAGCAGACATTACTACTAAAGTTGATACTTTAGATATAGGTTATGATCAATTTAATGCTGAAGGCCGAGTTGATGCAGAATATATTACTACAAGACAAATTTCTTCGTTTGATATAAGTGCATATTTAATTAAAGGATTATGGTACTTCGATAAGCGTCAAGGAGAATTAAAATACCGTTTATTAGGTATAGCACCAGCTGCACCAGATGTAAACTTTATAGATTCTGACGATGAAGCTAATAAAGAACCTAATCCATTATTTTGGATATTTTATCCAGATGCGAGAGAAGTTTTGCATGAAGCAAAATCTTTTAACTCTAAAAATAGTGCAATTCCTTTTTCTTTCGATCATATTTTAAATTCACGTCGTTTTAATAGTGTAATAACTAGAGAAGAAAACGTGTATGGCGATCGTAAAGTTGAAGATTATATTCCAGAAAATGCTTTAATGCAATTATTAGAATCAGAACGTATTAAAGAAAAAATTAGAAATTTTGAATTAGATATGTGGTCATACTAATTTTAAAAATATAAAAATTTAAACGCTCACTTTTTAGTGAGCGTTTTTTGTTATATAAAACAATATCTTCGCAGTATGAAAGTAGATTATATAATTGTTGGTTGTGGATTAGCAGGTATTGCTTTTTGTGAGCAATTAATTGCAAATAAAAAATCTTTTGTTGTTTTTGATAATAGCTCACAACAATCTTCAACTGTAGCTGGTGGTTTATATAATCCAGTTACTTTAAAACGTTTTACACCTGTTTGGGAAAGTAAAAAGCAATTAGCTTTAGCTATTCCTATGTATAATGAAATTGAGAAACGATTAAATAAAAAATTCGATTATAAAGTTTCAGTAAAAAGAAGGTTTACTTCCTTAGAAGAGCAGAATAATTGGTTTGCAAGATCAGACAGAGAAGATTTATCAACGTATATGTCAACCACTATTAATAAAAACACTAACAAAAACATAGACGCTAATTTTGGTTTTGGTGAAGTTTTAGAAACTGGAAGAATAGATACTAAGCGTTTAATTTTAGAATATAAAAATTTTTTAAAATCTAAAAACTTACTAAAAGAACAAGCTTTTCACTATAATAATTTACAAGAAGAAGATGAGTTTATTGTTTATAATTTTGTAAAAGCTAAACATGTTATTTTTGCTGAAGGTTATGGATTAAAACAAAACCCTTATTTTAATCAATTACCACTAATAGGAAGTAAAGGAGAATTAGTTACAATTAAAGCTCCAGATTTAAATTTAGACTTTGTTTTAAAATCTAGTGTTTTTATAATTCCTTTAGGAGAAGATATATATCGTGTGGGTTCAACATACGAGAGAGATAACAAAGACAATACCGTTACAGAGAAAGCAAGAGTAGAACTTTTAACAAAGCTCAAAACTATAATTAATTGTGGATTTGAAGTTGTAAATCAAGTAGCGGGAGTAAGGCCAACAGTAAAAGACAGAAGACCATTAGTAGGTACTCACAAAACACATAAAAAAATACATGTATTAAACGGCTTAGGCACACGTGGTGTTATGATTGGGCCTTATGTTGCAAAGCAACTTTTTGAATTTATAGAATTTAATACAGCTTTAGATCCAGTTATAGATATCAGTCGTTTTGCTTAATATTATTTTTTTTAGCTAGCTTTTTATCATAGCTCATAAAAATATTTATCCAGATATTACGCGATAATCTAACAATAATTGGATATAATATAATTTGAGAAACTACAATTGCAATTAAAGCAACGTTTAAAGAACTATTTAAAAACAAATAGCTAATAATAAAAGCAGCAACAGCAAAAGCAATACCAACACCGTAGCTTACATACATAGAACCATAGAAAAAAGACGGTTCAATTTTATACTTTGTATTGCAGTTACTACAATTTTCATGCATTTCAAACAATTGCAAAACAGCATAAGGGTTTGGGTTTTTATACATAGACTCTTCGTGACACTTTGGGCACTTACCAGTAAAAATTCCGTAAAGTTTAGATCCTTTTTTAAACATATAATTTATGTACTTTTGCAATCATTAAACAATAACACAAAGTTAAACTATAGTAATTAATTTTGTGTAACAAAGGTTACAATTCCATGCTCAATATCCATAATTTATCTATTTCATTTCAAGGCGAATATTTATTCGAAGACATTACTTTTAAATTAGGTAATGGTGATCGCGTGGGCTTAATAGGTAAAAATGGAGCAGGAAAATCTACAATGCTTAAAATATTATCTAAAGAGCTAGAACCAGACTCTGGGCAAATAGCCGCAGATAAAGAGCTAAAAATTGGATTTTTAAAACAAGATATAGACTTTGTATTTGGTAGAACTGTTTTAGAAGAATCTTACGAAGCTTTTACAGAAATTAAAGCACTAGAAGCTAAAATGGAAACGATAAACCAGCAACTAGCAGAGCGTACAGATTACGAAAGTGAAAGTTATAATCAATTAATGATTGATTTAAACGAAGTACAACACCAGTACGAAATTATAGGAGGTTATAATTATCAAGGTGATACAGAAAAAATTCTTCAAGGTTTAGGTTTTAAGCGTGAAGATTTTAATAAACTTACAGATACTTTTTCTGGCGGATGGCGAATGCGAATAGAATTAGCAAAATTACTACTTCAAAATAATGATGTTTTATTGCTTGATGAGCCAACAAACCATTTAGATATAGAATCTATAATCTGGTTAGAAGGTTTCTTAAAAAGTTATACTGGAGCAGTCGCTATTGTAAGCCACGATAAAATGTTTTTAGATAACGTTACAAATCGTACTATAGAAATATCTCTTGGACGTATTTACGATTACCCAAAACCTTACACAAAGTACTTGGTATTAAGAGAAGAGATTAGAACACAACAACTAGCATCTCAAAAAAACCAGCAAAAGCAAATAGAACAAACCGAAAAACTAATTGAAAAGTTTAGAGCAAAAGCTTCAAAAGCAACAATGGCTCAATCACTTATTAAAAAATTAGATAAAATAGATAGAATTGAGGTAGATGAAGATGATAATAGCGTTATGACCTTAAATTTTCCTGTATCAATAACACCAGGAAAAGTTGTAGTAGAGGCAAACAATATATCTAAAAGTTATGGTGAAAAACAAGTGCTATCAAGTGTAAGTTTAATGATTGAGCGAGATGCTAAAACAGCTTTTGTTGGTCAAAACGGACAAGGAAAAAGTACACTAGCTAAAATATTAGTTGGCGATTTAGAGCATAAGGGTAATTTAAAACTTGGACATAACGTTCAAATTGGATATTTCGCACAAAATCAAGCCGAATATCTTGATGGTAATAAAACCGTTTTAGATACCATGATAGATGCGGCAAATGAAACTAACAGAAGTAAAGTTAGAGACATTTTAGGATCATTTTTATTTAGAGGTGAAGAGGCAGAGAAATATGTTCGTGTACTTTCTGGTGGTGAGCGTAATCGTTTAGCGTTGGCAAAATTAATGCTACAGCCATTTAATGTGTTAATTATGGATGAGCCTACAAATCACTTAGATATAAAATCTAAAAATGTTTTAAAAGAAGCACTTCAGCGTTTCGAAGGAACATTAATATTAGTATCTCACGATCGTGATTTTCTTCAAGGTTTAACCTCTACAGTCTATGAATTTAAAGATGAAAAACTAAAAAAATATCTTGGAGATATAGATTATTATCTGGAAAAACGAAAAGTAGATAGTTTACGCGAAGTAGAAAAGCGAACTGTAGTTAAAGAACAACCAAAAGAAACTAAAAAACAAAGCTACGAGGAGCAGAAAAAACTAAAATCTTTAAATAACAAGCTAAGTAATACAGAATCTAAAATAAACCAGCTAGAAAAAGAGATAAAAGAAATAGATGTAGAATTAGCTACTAATTATGACGAAACCGTAGCAAAACCAGACTTTTTTGATAAATATCAAGCTAAAAAAGATGAACTAGCTAGGTTAATGGATACTTGGGAAACTATTACAATAGAACTAGAAGAGTACGCGTAAGCTTTTTAAGATTTTTTTAAGATTGTTAGACTAAACTATAGGCTAGATTTGTAGTCTAAGTATTTTAACCGTCAACCAAATGCGCAAAATTATCCTTATAATAATTGGTATTGCACTAATTATCGTTTCTTATTTCTTTGCTAAAAGTTTAATAGCAAACAAAAACAAACCAAAACCTGTAGTACCAAAAGTAGTAAAAACAGTATTAATAGACACTGTTAAAAACACTACAGTACCAATTGTAATTTCTGCCAACGGAAACCTTACCGCAAAGCAAAGAGTAGAATTATATTCTGAAGTTCAAGGCATATTTAAATCTGGTAGAAAACTTTTTAAACCTGGTCAAGAGTATAATAGAGGAGAAACTTTAATAAGTCTTGATGCCGCAGAATATTACGCGAGTGTACAATCTGCAAAAAGCAATTTATATAATAGTATTGCAGCAATAATGCCAGATTTAAGATTAGACTTTAAAGATGTTTACCAAAAATGGCAAACCTATTTAAATAATTTCGATTTAAATAAAACCACTCCAAAATTACCAGAAGTATCAAACGAGAAAGAAAATTATTTTATAACAGGTCGCGGTATTATAAGTGCTTATTATAATGTAAAAAACTTAGAACAGCGTTTAGCTAAATATAGAATTACAGCACCATTTTCTGGAATATTAACCGAAGCTTTAGTGACTGAAGGTACACTGGTGCGAAACGGTCAAAAACTAGGAGAGTTTATAAATCCATCTGTTTACGAAATGGAAGTTGCTATTAGCAAATCTTTTGCAGATGTTTTAAAAGTAGGAGAAAATGTAAGTTTAAATAACTTAGATAAAACAAAAACCTACTCAGGAAAAGTCTCAAGAATTAATGGAAGTATAGACGCTACAACACAAACTATAACTGTTTATATAGAAGTTAAAGATAAAGACTTAAAAGAAGGCATGTACTTAGAAGCTAATTTAGATGCAGAAAAAGTAGAAAATGCAATAGAAATTGATAGAAACCTATTATTAGATAGTCAAGAAGTGTATGTAATAAATGATAGTTTGCTAGATGTGATAAAAGTAAAACCTGTCCATTTTTCTAACGAAAAAGTGATTTTAAAAAATATTCCAAATGGCACTATTTTATTAAAAAAGCCAGTGCCAGGAGCTTATGCAGGTATGCGAGTGTCTCCAGCAAACAGTAATACAACTGCTAACGAAACCGTTCAATAATGAAAAAAATAATTGAATACTTTATTAGGTATCACGTTGCAGTAAACGTTATCATTCTTGCTTTTTTTGTATTTGGAGTAATAGGTGCATTATCTTTAAAATCATCTTTCTTTCCTTTAACAGAATCAAAAATAATTAATGTTTCAATTACATATCCTGGAGCTTCACCATTAGAGATAGAAGAAGGAATTGTACTTCAAATAGAAGATAATTTAAAAGGATTAAAAGGTGTAGATCGTGTTACCTCTGTATCTAGAGAAAATAGCGGAAGCATAACTGTAGAAATTGAAAAAGGAGAAAGCTTAGATTTTATGCTGCTTGAAGTTAAAAATGCAGTAGATAGAGTGCCTTCTTTTCCAACAGGTATGGAACCTTTAGTAGTATCTAAACAAGAAGCTGTTAGAGAAACTATTTCTTTTGCGCTAAGTGGTAAAGACATTCCTTTAGTAACATTAAAACAGTTAGCACGACAAGTTGAAACAGATTTACGGACGTTAGACGGTATTTCACAAATTGAAATCTCTGGATTTCCAGATGAAGAAATAGAAATTGCAGTTAATGAAAACAGTCTTTTAGCTTATAACATTACATTTAGTGATGTTTCTCAAGCGGTTGCAAATGCAAATATTTTAGTAACTGGTGGTAATGTTAAAACTGAAGCCGAAGAATATTTAATTAGAGCAAATAACAAACAATATTACGGTAGTGAACTTTCTAATATTATTGTAAAAGCAACTACAGATGGTAAAGTTGTTAGACTAAAAGATGTTGCAACAATTAGAGATCGTTTTTCCGAAACGCCAAATGCAACATATTTTAATCAAGAATTAGCGGTAAATATTTCTATAACAAGTACTAATAATGAAGACCTTATTTCTTCAGCAGATAAAGTAAAAGAATACATAGAAAGTTATAACCAAAAGTATGACAATGTAAGACTAGATGTTGTTAGAGATTTATCTATAACCTTAAACCAACGTACTCAATTACTAGCAGAAAATGCAATAGTTGGTATGTTATTGGTATTAATTTTCTTATCTATTTTCTTAAACACACGTTTGGCACTTTGGGTGGCATTTGGTTTGCCAGTATCGTTTTTAGGAATGTTTGTATTTGCTGGACAGTTTGATGTAACAATAAATGTATTATCCCTTTTCGGGATGATTATAGTTATTGGTATTCTTGTAGATGATGGTATTGTAATTGCCGAAAACATTTATCAGCATTACGAAAAAGGAAAAAGTCCAGTTCAAGCTGCAATAGATGGAACTTTAGAAGTTATTCCACCAGTAGTTTCAGCTATAATCACAACCTTATTAGCCTTTTCTTTGTTTTTCTTTTTAGATAGTAGAATAGGTGAGTTTTTTAGTGAGGTTTCTGTAATTGTAATATTAACACTAGTAGTATCTTTAATAGAGGCATTAATAATTTTACCTGCGCATTTAGCACACTCAAAAGCACTACGTATTAAAAAGGAAGAATTAAATGCTAAAAAATCTAAAGGCTTTTTCTCTATAATGCGAAATATAAATAAAGCCGGAGATAAGTTCATGAATTACCTTAGAGATAAGGTATATACACCGGTTTTAAATTTTGTACTAAGTTTTAAAATTTTATCATTAGGTATTTTTGTATCACTACTTATTTTAACATTTGGTTCTATTGGTGGTGGTATTATAGGTACTGCATTTTTTCCGCGTATAGCTAGTGATTCTGCAAATATAGAATTGGTTATGCCAGCAGGAACAAATGTGAAAATCACAGATTCTATAATATCTATGATAGAAGAGAAATCTTTTATTGTAAATCAAGAACTTACAGATAAATATTTAAAAGGAACAGGAAAACAATTATTCGAGAATACAATTGTAAATATTAGTAGTAGTTCAAGTGCCTCATTACGTATAAATTTATTACCTGGAGAAGAACGTCCAGATGCTATTCAGGCATTTTTAATTACTAAAAGACTAGAAGAATTAGTTGGTCCAGTAATTGGTCCAGAACGTTTAATTTATGGTTCAGGAGGTAATTTTGGCGGAAGTCCAGTTTCTGTATCACTTTTAAGTAATAATATAGAAGAGTTAAAAGCCTCTAAAGCCGATTTAAAAAAACACTTAGAATCTAATCCTTTATTAAAAGATATTGGAGATAACGACCCAGTAGGAATTAAAGAAATAAGACTAGAACTTAAAGAAAGCGCATACCTATTAGGGTTAGACTTGAGAACAGTAATGGCACAAGTGCGTTCTGGTTTCTTTGGTGCTCAAGCACAACGTTTTCAACGTGGTCAAGACGAAATTAGAGTTTGGGTACGTTATGATAAAAACAACCGTAATTCTATAAACGATTTAGATGCTATGCGTATTTTAACACCAACAGGTGAGCGCGTAACACTTAAAGACATCGCAAATTATAGCATAGTTAGAGGAGATGTTGCAATAAATCACTTAGAAGGTAAACGTGAAATTCAAGTATATGCAGATTTAAAAGATCCAAGTACTAGTAATACCGATATTTTAGATGATATAAAAACTAATTTCATACCGCAATTAAAATCTAAATACCCAACAATTAATGCATCATTCGAAGGCCAAAATAGAGAATTCAACAAGCTTTCAAGTTCTTTAGGAGTTGCGGGACCAATAATTTTATTGCTCATTTATATTACAATTGCATTTACTTTTAGAAGCTATTCGCAACCACTTTTACTAATACTATTAATACCATTTAGTATTACAGCAGTAGCTTGGGGACATTGGATTTCTGGATTTCCTTTAAATATTTTATCACTTTTAGGAATTATTGCTTTAATAGGAATAATGGTAAACGATGGTTTAGTTTTAATAGGAAAGTTTAATAGTAATTTACGTGAAGGTATGACGTTTGATATGGCAATATCTGAAGCTGGAAAGTCAAGATTTAGAGCCATATTTTTAACCTCTCTAACTACCATTGCTGGTCTTGCACCATTATTATTAGAAAAAAGCCGACAAGCACAATTTTTAAAACCAATGGCAATTTCAATATCTTACGGTATTGGTTATGCCACAGTATTAACCTTATTAGTACTTCCGTTATTTTTATCATTTAGTAATAGTTTTAAAAAGAATAGTAAATGGTTAGTAACAGGAAAAGACGTTACTAGAGAAGAAGTTGAAAGAGCAATTATAGAACAAAAAGAAGAAAATGAACACTAAATTTCAATTTTTATTAGCCATAAGTTTTTTGTTTTGTGTTAGTAGTTTTTCACAAGAATTATTAACTAAAACCGAAGCAATAGCTAAAGCTTTAGATAATAATTACGGTGTAAAAGTTGTAAAAAACGATGTGGAAGTAGCCCAAAATAATGCGAGTATATTAAACTCTGGTTATCTACCAACATTAACAGCAAATGCAGGAGCAACCTATAATATAGATAATACCGAAGCAGAATTTTCAGACGGTTCAACAACAACATTAAATGGCGCCGAAAGTTCTCGCTATAATGCAGGATTAACTTTAAACTATACATTATTTGATGGTTTTGGGCGTAGTTACAATTACAAACGCTTAAAAGAGCAACATCAATTAACAGAGTTGCAAGCAAGGGAAACTATAGAAAATACAATAATTCAAATGTTTTCTGTATACTACAATGTAGCGCAATTATCACTAAATTTAGAAGCTTTACAAGAAACTTTAAACATTACAAAAGACCGTTTAACACGTTCCAAATATCAATTTGAATATGGGCAAAACACAAAGTTAGAAGTCTTAAATGCTGAAGTAGATATTAATAACGATAGTATTAATATTATAAATGCGAAGCAGGAATTAAAAAACGCAAAACGTGATTTAAAAGTTGTTTTAGGTGAATCATACATAGATAATTTTAATGTAGAAACCGAAGTGAATTTTACCTTAAAATTTCAAAAAGACAGTTTATTTAAAAAAGCAAAAGAGCGAAATGTAGCTTTACTTCAAACAGAAAAAAGTATATTAATTAGTGAGTTAGACATAAACTCTGGGAAATCTGCTTATCTACCAACCTTAGGTTTAGTAGGTAGTTATGGTTGGAATAGAAGTAATAATAATGCAGCATCATTTGTGGCAGTATCAACAAACACAGGTTTGTCTGGTGGTTTAAATTTAAGCTGGAATTTGTTTGATGGAGGTTCTACAATAACTAGAGTTAAAAATGCTAAAATTAATCTTGAAACTCAAAAATTACTTAGAGAAGATATCTTACTCTCTATAGAACGTGATTTTAATAATGCTTGGGATAATTTTATTAATAAATTAGAGATATATAATATTCAAGAAAAAAATATTATTACCGCCCAAAATAATTTCGACAGAACACGTGAAAAATTTAAAATCGGGCAAATTAACTCTATAGAATTCAGGCAAGCACAACTTAATTTATTAAACACAGAATTGAGTAGAAACCAAGCTAAATTTTCTGCAAAGCTTTCAGAATTACAGTTACTACAACTTAGTGGTGAATTACTAAACACGACATTTTAACGATAAAAAAAACCGTTAAAAGTGTTTTGTTGCTATTTATTAGAATTCAAACATGCATTTCATCGAAAAAAATTGCATTAAATGGTACATTGTCATATATTTACATCATAATTAGTTCCAAAAACTAAACCATTATGAAAACTTTAAATCTTACAATAATCTTCTTATTTGCAACTTTATTAAGTTTTGCAAGTATTTCTCAAACAGAAAAAGAAGCATTGTTAGCTTTGCATACTTCAACTAATGGTGAGCAATGGACTAAAAAATGGGATTTAAATAAAGCAGTTTCTAACTGGCATGGTGTAACTGTTGAAAATGATAAAGTTGTAGCATTAAATTTATCTTTCAATAACTTAACAGGAACATTACCTCAAGAATTAGGAAACTTAACTAACCTAAAAGCAATTAACTTTGGTTTTAATAAATTAACTGGAGCATTACCAAATAGTATTTCAAACTTAAAAAACTTAAAATCTTTAGAGTTGTTTTTAAATAAATTTGAAGGATCAATTCCAGCAAGTTTAGGAAAATTAAAAAACCTTGAAGTTTTAGCTTTATATAGTAATAGTTTTACTGGTGAGATTCCAACAGCTTTAGCTAATCTTGAAAATTTAAAAGAATTACAATTAGGAAGTAACTTTTTAACAGGAGTTATCCCATCAGAATTAGGTTCATTATCTAATCTTAAAATATTAAGTTTAATTGATAATAATTTAGCAGGAGATATTCCTTTAGAATTAACAGATTTAGAAAACTTAGAAGAATTAATTCTTTCTGAAAATAAATTAACAGGAAATTTACCATTACAATTTAGTCAATTAAAAAACCTAAGTACCTTAATGGTAAGTGACAACAATATGGATGTAGAATATGCTACTGTTGTAGAAGACAGAACTAGCCTAAGAAACTCAATAGTAACTTATAATGATACTTACGTGGTAGAGAGAGACTAAATTAATCTTAAAATATAATTAAAGAGTCAACTATTTTAGTTGACTCTTTTTATTTTTACATAAATATAATAATTCATTTATGTACGAGCATTTTTTTCAATGTCCATATTGCTGGGAAACCATATCAATGCTTTTAGATAGTAGTGTTAGAACACAAACTTATGTAGAAGATTGTGAGGTTTGTTGTAACCCAATTCAAGTTACACCGCAGTTTGAGGAGTTTCAACTTGTTGGTTTTGAGGTGGTAAATATTGAGCAGTAAATTTTATTAAATAAATGCTTGTTATATCTAAAAATGATTGTATATTTGCAGTCCTAAATAATTGGTCGGCATTATGAACCGAAAGTTAAAAGCTAAGTATATTATTTAAGAGATTAAATCGCGGGATAGAGCAGTAGGTAGCTCGTCGGGCTCATAACCCGAAGGTCACTGGTTCGAGTCCAGTTCCCGCTACTAAGCTTCAAGCTAATAAAATCAACGGATTGTGTCTCACAATCCGTTTTTTTATGTCTTCAATTTTCTTACATTTACAGAAAGTACACGATTTCGTACACGATTTCCCAATGAAGCTTAACTATTCTAAACCTAAAATTTATACAGGTGGTGTAGATATACATCGGTGGTCTAAACTGTCCAAAAAAGAACAAAAAGATGCGTTGTCTAAATATTGGTATGTTTATTATTCTTATAGAAATCCAAAATCTGGCAAGCTCGTAAGGCAGTCTAATATAAAAGGAGGTGCTAATCAATATAAAGATAAGCAAAGTAGGTACCATGTGCTTAAAATGCTAAAGAAAGGATTAGAAATTGTACTACAAGATGGTTTTAGTCCGTATAATATAAATGTATCACTAGAAGAATATATTCAGCAAAAACTTCAAAACAAATCAAACAGTAAAAATAAAAGTACAACTAGATTAGAAGCTATTCAAGACAGTAATGAAACTGAAGAAAATACTGTTGTATTAAATATTGAGGATGCTTTTAAACTTGGGCTGGACACTAAAAATAAGGTGTTAAATGAAAATTCTTATCCTAAATTTAAAAGCCGAATAAATAGGTTTAAAAAGTGGTTGCTTGAGAGTAATTTTGAAATGCAAAAATGTATTACAACAATTACTAAAAAGCATGTTATAGAATACCTTAATACTGTATTACAAAATTCAAGCCCTAGAAATAGAAATAATACAAGAACAGATTTATCTTCTCTTTTTCAAGTTTTAGAAGATAACGATGTAATACAAGAAAATTTTATAAAAAAAATTAATGTATTAAAAGCTATTCCAGAAAGAAACAAAACCTATAAGACAAGTCAATTAAAAGAAATACATGATTATTTAGATAAAGAAGATCCAATTTTAAGCTTGTTTGTCAAATTCATAGCCTTTAATACCTTGAGACCAATAGAGGTTTGTAGATTAAAAATAGGAGATTTAGATTTAGTTGATAAAAAATTATATGTTAGAGCTAAAAATAAGCCTGTAAAGGTTAAAATAATACCTGATATTCTGTTGAGTGAATTAGAAATTTTACATGGTAAAAAAACAGACTTATTACTTTTTACACCAAATAATATTGGAGGTGAATGGGATACGAATGAAAGTAATAGACGTGATTATTTTACTAAAAAATTTAAAAAAGTAAAAGACCATTTTGGTTTAGGTAAGAATTATGGATTGTATAGTTTTAGGCATACCTATATAACAATTATGTATCAAAACTTAGCCAAAACATTTACTCCTCACGAAGTAAAAAGTAAATTAATGTTAATAACCGGTCATGCAACAATGAATGCTTTAGAACAGTATTTAAGAGATATAGATGCTGTTTTACCAGATGACTACTCAAAACTTTTAAAATAAATGAAGCTTAAATATTTTGGTTTCTTAGACGAAGCACAAATAAAAAATCTTGATGAAGATTCTATCGTAAACTTATTAAAAGAAAAGAAGCTAATAACTTTTAGTGCTTCTATAGTTTCTAATGATTCAGTAAAAAGAGGTATATCTAAACTCTTCTATAAAAAGAAACACAAATTAAAAACAACTAATTATAATTACTCTAAGCATGTAGCTAAAGATTATATGTGTTTTTTATTACAACACTATTCTAGGCTTATTGAGAGTGATGTTTATAAGTATAAAAAAGACTTTGTTTTACAAACAAACCTCTTAACAGATAAGAAAATTAAAACGTTCGCTTCTAAAGACTTTAAAAACATCTTCGAAACAATTGTAGATGTAAAATATATTCCTTTAATGAAAAATCGTCATGGAGAAATTGGCATAAATAGGTTTGAACTAATAGATAGGGAAAGGGAATACAAATATATTGATAGGTTAAGAAACCAAAAAGAATCCATATATCATTATTTAGTTGGTAATACAGAATTTTTTGATATTACTTTTTTTGATGAAAATCCATGGTTACAAGAAATTATAGATTTTGAAATAGGTTCAAGAATATTAAAATACTTGAATGATAAGTTTCTGTTTGAAGTTAAGGATTCATCAAAAAATAATGAAAAGGCAAAAATTATATACGGACAATATAAAAGCGAATTTGAATCACTGGAGCTAATAAAATTTATCGTGACTCAAATTGAAAGTCAAGAAAATACGAATAGAGCATTTTATATTTCTTTATTTTACTTTTTTAAAAAAGATCTTAATTTGCAAATGCCGAATGCTGACTTATTTACTCAGATAATTAATAATAATTTTAATGAAGACATAGGTACAATTAAGGAACCAAGTTCTTCATCGAAAAAACACATAGAAAGAAAAGAAACTCTAAAAAAAGAGTGGCAGAAATTCAATTCTAGAATGTAGAAATTATAAAATTCCCCAAAAATCAAAAATTTCCCCTAAAAATAAGTGGATTTCCCCAAAATTTCCCCTTTTTTTTCCCTTTTTTAGAGTTGAGATGTTTCACAATTTGCAACTAGTTAAATCTTATTAGCTAGTGCTAAATGATATATACTTTTTAATAAGCATTTAACTATTAAATGATTAATTAATATAAGTATAAATGAAAACAACAATCAATTTTAGAGTAACGTGTGACGTTAAAGAACAGCTTGAAATTTTATCAGAAGAATATGACGAATCCATTTCAAAAGTCATAAGGGATATAATTATTCATAATTTAAGAAGGCGAGGCTTATTAGAAGAAGAGGAGCGAGAAGTGTTCTATATCAATTTAAGTGATTTAGATCTTTCTGAGGCTGTTACTAATAAAAATTTTAAGGACGATGAATGATTCAGCAATTCAAAAGATTGCTGATGATATTCAGAGTAACGAAAGTAAATTAGAACTTTCAGCAGCTACTCAAGGTTGTCTTATTATTAAAAAGACAAAAAAATGGATAGAAGAGGCAAAGAAACGACCAATACCAAATATGCTATTTAGTGAATTCTGGTATGAAAATGAACTATGTATATTATTTGCAGATACCAATTTAGGTAAATCAATATTAGCAGTACAAATAGCTGATAGCTTGAGTAAGGGTAAGCCAATTTATGGTTTTAAATTAGAAGCTAAACCCAAAAAAGTACTTTATCTTGATTTTGAGCTATCAGATAAACAATTAGAAAATCGCTACTCTCTAGATTATACTAAGCACTATTCTTTTAGTGATAATTTTTTACGTGCAGAGTTAAATTCAGAATTAACACTTCCTAAAGGTTGTAATACAATTGAAGATTATATATGTGATACTTTAGAACAAACTGTCGATCATAACGAGGTTGAAGTATTGATTATAGATAATTTAACGTATTTGAATAATGATAATGAGAAAGCTAAATATGCTTTGCATTTAATGAAGGTTTTGAAAAAGCTAACTAAAAGTGCATCCATTTCAATTTTAGTACTATCTCACACTCCAAAGCGTGATAATTCAAAACCATTAACAAAAAATGATTTAGCAGGGAGCAAAATGTTGATGAATTTTTGTGACAGTTCATTTGCAATTGGTGAAAGTTCTCAAACTCATAACTACAGATATTTAAAACAAATTAAACAACGTAATACAGAGCAATTATATCATTCTAGTAATGTAATTGTGTGTAGTATAGAGAAAAACATCAATTTCCTAACATTCAATTTTATTGAATTTGATGAGGAAAAGTCTCATTTAAAATCACCTGTTTTAGGCAGTCTTGAGGATAGAGACGATAAAATGATTAAACTAATTAAAGATGGGTTAAGCAATGTTAAAATTGGGGAAGAATTAGGCATTAGTGAAAGTACTGTAAGAAAACGTCGCAAAAAATTAAACCTATAGTTTAATGCAGGCTACCGATGTATATAATATTGCTAAAGCACTTCCAAAAAAAGAGCTTAATAAGCTATATAAATTACTAGGTAGTTTACCAGAGATTAAAGAGAGTTCACCTATAACAAAAAGCAAACGTAAGAAGTTGCCAGATTTTACAGTAGATGATGCAATTGAATTTTTAATCGAAAATCATTTCAATAAAATAAAATAAGAAAAACTCGTACCATTCGTACTCCTGTAATAGTACGAGTGGTACGAACATAAAAAAGTGTATGAATTTTAAATATCAACTTGACAAATCAAGTAAAAAATATTATTGTCCAAATTGTAATAAGAAAACTTTTGTAAGATATGTTGATACTCAAAATCAACATTATATAAATGCAGTTGATGGTAGATGTGATAGGGAAAGTAAATGCGGTTATTTTAAGAAACCTAATAACAATAAATGTGTAACTTCTGTAATTTCTGGTAATACATTTATTAATAAACCAACGTATCACAAAGCAAGTTCTGTTTTACAAACTATAAATAATTGTAATACAAATAATTTTATAAACTATTTACGTCAACATTTTGTACCTATAGACATAAAACGAGTAAGTGAATTATACAAAATAGGTAATACAAATTATTGGAGAGGAGATACGGTGTTCTGGCAAATTGATAATCATAGAAAAGTTAGAGCAGGGAAAATAATGCTGTATGATTGTAATACAGGCAAAAGGATTAAAAAACCGTATAATCATGTTAATTGGATGCATAAAAAACTAAATCTAAATGATTTTGTATTACAACAGTGTTTATTTGGATTACACTGCATTACAAAACAAGAAAGCTACAAAACAATTTGTATTGTAGAAAGTGAAAAAACTGCAATAATAATGAGTATTATATTTCCTTCTAATATATGGATGGCAACAGGAAGTAAATCTAATTTTAAAGAGTCATTATTGTTGCCAATTAAAAATAGGCAAATTATAGCTTATCCTGATAAATCTGAATATAAAGCATGGTTAAATGTTTGTAGTCAATTAAATACTAAAGGATTTAAAATTATATGCAGTAAGCTAATAGAATCATCTAATATTAATGATGGTGATGATTTAGTTGATATTTGTCTAGAAAACTTAACTAAATAAAATATTGATGCAATATGAACTAGGTATATCTATTAACAACCTATTTATATAGAATGTTTTTTTGTACAACCGTAATAGGAATTTATTAGGTTGATAATATGTCTTTTAAAAAACTAAAAAGTTGCGATAACCTGCCAAAAATAAAATATATACAAACTTTAATAAAAGTTGGTATATACCGCCAAATTTGTTTGCTAACCGGTACAAAAATGATTATGTTTGGTATATATAATAGTTGGCATGCATTTAAACCCAAAACTCTGAAAGGAAATTTGAAACGAATTTTAATCATTATTGCTGTTCTATTTTTCGCATTCTTTTGCTATAAAGTCTATGATTTTTTATCATTTTCATGGCTAGGTGATGATTGCGGAATGGATGACGGACCATTTAATGCTGTAATGATTGACCCAATAAAAATATCTGAATCAGCACTAGAATTTGACTTATCTGATAATGGGAAATTGATAGTGGATAATCGAACTGATTCGCTATCACCTATTCTGACTTTAAAAGAAAACGGAATAGTCAAATGGACTTTAGATACTGATACTCGGAATACCAAAGAATACGCAAACACTCGAATTTGGAATATAAGAAAAGTGGAAATTTTGAATAAATCTGAACCAATAAGACTTCAATTCTTTGCGGACTGGACTTATGGTGCAGAATCGGGTGGAATGGAAATTGACAGAGAAAGTGGCGAAAACAGTTTCTGTTTGAGTTGGTAAAAATAAAAACGACATGCCAACACCGTGTATAATTCATTGCTAGTGCTCGCCTACTTGGAAATTCCTTCGGAATTTCCTCTGGTTCGTTTTTGTTTACTAATTTAGTTGCTGAAACACGCAACGAAATCATACACAAACACGTTAGGTTTAATTTCCCCAAACATAACGGAAGTGTTCGTAATTTTTAGATAAAGTAGTGTTGAATTATGGCTAAAGCCTCAAGTCTTAGCGATAATAA
>NZ_MPCX01000008.1 GCF_001874145.1 Lacinutrix sp. MedPE-SW
GTCTATACCAGCAGGACCTTGCGGTCCTTGTGGACCAGTTTCACCTTGAATACCTTGTTCGCCTTGCGGGCCTTGTGCGCCATCAACACCATCAGTTCCGTCTGCACCAGCAGGACCTTGTGGTCCTTGTGGACCAGTTTCACCTTGAATACCTTGTTCGCCTTGCGGGCCTTGTGCGCCATCAACACCATTAGTTCCGTCTGCACCAGCAGGACCTTGTGGTCCTTGTGGTCCAGTTTCACCTTGAATACCTTGTTCGCCTTGCGGACCTTGTACACCATCAACACCATCAGTTCCGTCTGCACCAGCAGGACCTTGCGGACCAACAATACCTACTGTAGTAGATATGTTGTTTTCATTTGTGTATGTAACGGTACCATCTCCATTATCTTCTAGAGTTGTTATTGTTTCCTGAATAGAAGTTTGTGTGCCATTTCCAGAAAGATGATTCGCTATAGGATTTCCATTTGTAACAATTTGGTTAACTTCTGAAGATAATGATGATAAATCTGTAATAATAGTTCCTCCTGCATCAGTTAATTCTAAATTTGTTCCATTTAATATAACCGAATGGTTAATTTCATTTGTTGGATCTGAATCGGCATCGTTTAGAGTTATAATTGTATTATTACCAGATTCATCTGTATAAGTAACTGTGCCATCTTCATTATTAGTTATTGCTGTTACTGTTTCGTTTGCCATTACGTCTACACATAGACTATTCCATGAATCATTATTATACTGAAAGAGGCAATCTTCATCTGTATTATAAATTATTGCACCTTCAAGTGGAGTAATTGCATCCATTTGTAACGTTGTAATTCTTGTTACAACTAAGGTTTTAGTGGTACTCTCAAGCTCTAGAACAGAGCTATTATTAATATTTTGTGGGTTTTCTCCTATTTTTACTTGTGAAAATAGGGTTGAAGTAGTCAAAAAGACTAGCAATAGTAGGTAGTTTTTCATGATGAAGCTTTTGTTCAAAAATAATATATGTGACAAGATTTACGTAAAAAACGAGATTACGGGTTTGTTTTATCGATAAAAAGCATAAAAAATCGACAAAAAGCATAAAAAAATATTAATAAATAGTAGCGTAATTGAAGTTATTTACTAAATTTGCATCCGGAAATGCGAGAGTAGCTCAGTTGGTAGAGCGTCAGCCTTCCAAGCTGAATGTCGCCAGTTCGAACCTGGTCTCTCGCTCAAAGAAAGCTTCATCTAACAGATGAAGCTTTTTTATTTTAGTTCATTTAGATAAGTATTTGTTTCAATTTCATAAGGTTCTGTGTCATATTCAAATACTCTTGCTTGATGTTCACCTTTTAATTGTATACTTTCTCCAGAGACTTTGATGTAACTTCCTTCTCGTAATCCTATTACAGGTTGCGTATTAAATTTATGAAATTCTTGAATACGTGTTTCGCGGGTTTCTCCCATATGTTTGCTACCTTCAATAGGATCTAAATAATGAGGGTTAATATTGAATGGTACAAAACTTAAAGTTTTAAAACTTGGTGGGTATACAATTGGCATATCATTAGTAGTACCCATAGATAGACCGCAAATATTACTACCTGCACTTGTGCCTAAATAGGGAGTACCGCTAGTTACAATTTCTTTTAAAATATTTATGCAGTCGTTTTTGTAGAGGTTATTAACTAAAACAAAAGTGTTTCCGCCTCCAACATAAATGCCTTTAGCTTCTTGTATCGCTTGTTTTGGGTTTTTAAAAGTATGTATTCCCTTTATAGTTTTATTGATTTTAGAAAATGCATCACTTATTTTGTTGGTATAATCATCATGAGAAATTCCTCCAGGTCTTGCATAAGGAATAAATAAAATTTCAGAAACATCTTTAAACAAGTGTTCTATTTCATTTAATAAATACTCTAATGGCTTTCCGTTATAGAGTGTAGAAGTGCTTGCAATTATAATGTTTTTCATTTTATAAATTTTAATCGTAAATTTATATAAACTAAGTTTTTAACAAAAATTTAAAAGCATTTTTAATTTTATTTAAGGATTGATAGACGTTATTTACATAACAAAACCAATTACGCATGAAACAGACTTTACTTTTCTTTTTTCTTCTAGTTTCAATTTTAAACATGCAAGCTCAAAATACTAAGCGAGTTGAGGTTAATGGTCAAATTATTGTTGCTGTTGAGGACTTAGAGAATGTAACTGTTTTTAACGAATCATCTAATAAAGGAGTAATTACAGACTCTTTGGGAAGATTTAAAGTTAAAGTTGCTTTAAATGATGAGATTCAAGTATCTGCAATTCAACTTAAACCATTTAAAACATACATAACACAAAAAGTTTTAGATTCTAAAAAATTAACTATTTATTTAAATGAACAAATAAATACTTTAGATGAGGTTGTATTACTGCAGTATGATTTAACAGGTATATTAGAAGGTGATATAGTTAATACAAAAGTTGTAAAACCAATACAAATGTTTGATTTAGGAGATGTTGAAAATCTTGAAGTTACAGATGATCATCATTCAAAAGTTGATAATATTGCAATAGGAAATCAAAACGATCGTATAAGGTATCAAGCAGATGGTATGGCAATTTTAGGATTACTAGTAAATGCTATTTTTAAAACAAAAAATAAAAAAAATAAAAAACGAATAGATAGACAAAACCGAGTAGGTAAGCGGTTTAATACACCTGTTTCAAAACTGTCTACTGTTTTTAAAAACGAATATTATACATCCAACTACAATATACCAGAAGATAAAGTTAATGCATTTATAATCTATCTGGAAAATTCTAATTTTAATTACTCACTTTTAGAACCTACTAAAGAAATAGAACTTATAGATTATTTACATCTTAAGAGCAAAGAATTTTTAACAGCAACAAGTGGAAAAGAATAAATTTTATAAATATGCTTGTATAGCTGTTTTTCTATTATTAGGTGTTTTTTTAAACGCACAATCTGTAACATTATTCGGAAAAATTCAAGCCGAAGATAATCTTGAAAATATCCATGTAGCAAACATTAATAAAAACACATATACCACCACAAATGCTTTAGGGATTTTTAAAATTGAAGCTCAAAAAAACGATACTTTATCTGTAACTTCAATACAATATCAACCAGCAACAATTATTATAACTCAAACAAATATTAACGATAAAAGTATTCAAATTACATTAGCAGAGCAGATAAATGAATTACAAGAAGTAATAGTTGGAAATATATTAAGCGGTAATCTAGAGCAAGATATTAATAGCTCTAAAGCCAAACCAAAAATTAATTTTTATAACGTAGGTATTCCTGGTTACGAAGGGAAACCTAAAACACACAGCGAAATACAATTAAACGAGGCGACAACTGGTGGTTTTATACCTTTAAACCCAATTTTAAACGCTATCTCAGGAAGAACAAAAATGCTAAAAAAACGAATAGCCTTAGAGGCAAACACAGCTCTAATGTATAGTTTGAAATCTAGATTGTCTGAAGATTTTTTTAGCAATAATCCTTTAGAAGAAGACAAGAGAATGGACTTTTTTTATTTTTGTGCAGAAGATAAAGATTTCGAAAAACATTGCTCAAAAAGCGATTTAGAAGCACTCGCATTTATGAAAAAAAAGTATATAAAATATAAAGAAAATTTGGCCTCAAAAGAATGAAACCAATTTTTATGGAATACTTTTTGACTCCTTTCACTATGTTTGCAAACGAAATTATATAATATGAAATTCTTAAAAATAATATTGGCCGTAGCCTTAATCTCATCATTGGCATTTACAGCAGTACATAAATACTATGTGAGTATCACTAAAATAGAATATGTAAAAGAAAAAAAATCGGTTCAAATTATAACTCGAATTTTTATTGATGATTTTGAAAGACTTCTTCGCGAACGTTATGACGACACTATTATTTTGGCATCAAATCAAGACGAAACACAAATAGATCGTTACATAGAAAAATATGTGTTATCTAGATTTAAAATTTCAATAAACGGAAAATTAGTTTCAGTACAATTTATAGGTAAAGAATATGATGAAGATGTTGTACAATGTTACTTAGAAGTTGAAAATATTGAAGCGATCAAATCTTTCGAAATTGAAAACAAAATACTTTTTGATGTTTTTAGTGACCAAAAAAATATAGTAAGAACTCATATTAATGGTAAACATAAATCTTTCATTTTAATTCCAGAAAAACATAAAGGAATGTTAAACTTCTAATAAAATAGAATGTAAAATTCTTAAAAATTGTTAATTTCAGCCCTCAATATCCGAAAAAAACAATTTCTAAATGAACAATCTAAAGTATTACGTGCTTTCAGCACTCTTTATTACAGTTGGTGTTTTTGCACAGCAAGATAAAGAAAAACAAGAGCCTGTTCAGGGCCACACAAACAACAACAAATTTAAACAACTTTACGAGGAGTTTTCATCTCCAAACATGTATCGTGCAGCCTCTGGTGCTCCAGGTTCAGCTTATTATCAGCAACAAGCAGATTATAAAATGGATTTAGAATTAGACGATGTTAATGCTCGTTTATCTGGTTTCGAAACAATTACATATACAAACAACTCTCCAGATGTACTTAATTATTTATGGGTACAGTTAGACCAAAACATGAGAGCAAGAGACTCTAAAACCCCACTTATTCAAGGTAGTGGTATTGCACCTGCTCAACAAGCATCAAGCTTTGCAGATGCTTACATGACAGAAGGTTTTGATGGAGGTTTCAAAATAGAAGAAGTAAAAGACACTAACGGTAATGCATTACCACACATGATTAATCGTACAATGATGCGTGTAGAAATGCCAAAACCATTAGCTTCTGGAGATAAATTTTCTTTTTCAATAAAATGGTGGTACAACATTAACGATCACGTTAATGGTCGTGGCCGTTCTGGTTACGAATACTTTAAAGAAGACGATAACAGAAACTATGTAATCGCTCAATTTTATCCAAGAATGGCAGTTTATAATGATGTTGAAGGTTGGCAAAACTCTCAGTTTTGGGGACGTGATGAATTTGCATTGCCTTTCGGAGATTTTGATGTAAATATTACAGTACCAGCAGATCACATACTTGATGGTACAGGTGTACTTACAAATAGAAAAGAAGTATACTCAAAAGAAATGATGAAGCGTTTTGAAAAAGCTAAAAAATCTTTTGATGAACCTGTTGTAATTGTTACTCAAGCTGAAGCAGAAGCCGCAGAAAAAACAAAGTCTACTAAGAAAAAAACATGGAAATTAAGTGCGAAAAATGTACGTGATTTTGGTTTTGCAACTTCTAGACGTTATATATTAGATATGATGGCTGTAGATATTAATGGCTCTACTAAAATGGCGGTATCTATGTACCCTAAAGAAGGAAACCCATTATGGGAACAATGGTCTACAAAAGCAGTTGCTAGTACATTAAAGTCTTATTCTCGTATGACTTTCGATTACCCTTATCACAAAGCCATTTCTGTACATGCAAAGCAACAAGGTATGGAATACCCAATGATTTGCTGGAACTATGGACGTCCAGATAAAGATGGAAATTATAGTGACCGTACTAAATTTGGTATGATGTCTGTAATTATTCACGAAGTGGGACACAACTTTTTCCCAATGATTGTAAATAGTGATGAGCGTCAATGGACATGGATGGATGAAGGTTTAAATACTTTTGTACAATATGTAGCAGAGCAAGATTTTGGAAAATGGTATCCAGATGCGTTATCAGAAGGTCAAACAGCATATCCTTCACGTCGTGGACCAGCAAAAAATATTACACGTTACATGGGTGGCGATCAAAACTTTATTGCACCAATAATGACAAAAGGATTAAATACATACCAATTTGGTAACAATGCATATGGTAAACCAGGTACAGCCTTAAATATTTTAAGAGAAACGGTAATGGGACCAGAACTATTTGATTATGCATTTAGAGAATACTCTCAACGTTGGATGTTTAAACACCCAACGCCAGAAGATTTTTTCCGCACAATGGAAGATGCATCTGCATTTGATTTAGATTGGTTTTGGAGAGGTTGGTTTTATACAACAGACTTCGTTGATATAGGAGTAAAAGATGTAAAAAAGTTTTACGTATCAAAAGAACCTACACAGCAAGTTAAAGATATGGCTAAATCTCGTGGTATGAAATTAAGCGATTTACCACCATTAGTATTTATGGTTGAAGAAGGTAGTGAAGATTATAAAGCTGAAATGAAAACCGGTAAATTATTAGACAATGCACCATCTTTAAAAGAGTATGTAATGGATAACTTTACTGCAGCAGAAAGAGCAAAAATGAAAGAACCAAAATTCTTTTACAATGTAACTTTTGAAAAACCAGGTGGTTTAGTAATGCCAATTATTGTAGAGTATACTTATTCAGATGGTACATCTAAAACTGAAACTTATCCTGCACAAATCTGGAGATTAAACGATAAAGAAGCTACAAAAGCAATAGCTTCAGATAAAGAAATTGTAAAAATCACAGTAGACCCAAATTTAGAAACAGCAGATGTTGATACTTCTAATAACTCTTGGCCAAGAGAAGTAAAAGAAGGAGAATTTGATAAATTTAAGAATAAAACAAAAAATTAATATTTAATTTTTTAATAATAAAAAACAGTCTGTTCGTAATGAACAGGCTTTTTTTTTATTAAATTCTTAAAAATTTGGCACAATTAAAACATTTTTTTCTTTTATGCTATTTTCTTACATTAGCTTTCATTAAAAACTAATCAAACTAAAATAATATGGATTCAATTATGATTTATTTGCCAATAGCATTGGCTGTACTAGGCTTAATTTACATGTTTGTTAAGCAAAAATGGGTGATGAAGCAAGATGCAGGAGATGGAAAAATGAAAGAAATTTCAGACCACATCTACGAAGGTGCTTTAGCCTTTTTAAGTGCAGAATATAAATTGTTAACTGGATTTGTAGTAATTGTGAGTTTACTCTTAGCTATTGTTGCATTTATTGTACCAACAACACATTGGTTAATTGTTGTCGCTTTTATCTTTGGTGCTATATTTTCAGCTTTTGCCGGTAATATAGGTATGAAAATAGCAACAAAAACAAATGTAAGAACAACTCAGGCAGCAAGAACAAGTTTACCCAAAGCATTAAACATATCTTTTGGAGGAGGAACAGTAATGGGACTTGGTGTTGCAGGTTTAGCAGTATTAGGTTTAACAGCATTTTTTATATTTTTCTTTCACTTTTTTATGGGTGGTGTTTGGACTAATACCATGGATATGACTATTGTTCTAGAAACCCTAGCAGGTTTCTCTTTAGGAGCAGAATCTATTGCCTTGTTTGCACGTGTTGGTGGTGGTATTTATACTAAAGCAGCAGATGTTGGTGCAGATTTAGTAGGTAAAGTAGAAGCAGGAATTCCAGAAGATGACCCAAGAAATCCAGCAACTATTGCAGATAATGTAGGTGATAATGTAGGTGATGTTGCAGGAATGGGAGCAGATTTATTTGGCTCTTACGTAGCAACGGTTCTTGCAGCTATGGTACTTGGTAACTATGTAATTAAAGATATGGGAGGAAATATTGGTGATGCCTTTGGAGGAATTGGTCCAATTTTATTACCTATGGCAATTGCAGGTGTGGGAATTATTATATCTATAATAGGTACTTTACTAGTTAAAATTAGTAATAATGATGCAAAAGAAGCTCAAGTAATGGGCGCTTTAAATAAAGGGAATTGGACATCTATAATTCTAGTAGCATTAGCATGTTTTGGCCTTTGTAAATATATGTTGCCAGAAACAATGACAATGGCGTTTTTTGGTGAAGGAAAAATAGAAATATCATCTATGCGTGTATTTTATGCCACTTTAGTTGGTTTGGTAGTAGGAGCTGTAATTTCTTCGGTTACAGAATACTATACAGGATTAGGAAAAAAACCAATTTTAAAAATAGTACAGCAATCTTCAACAGGAGCAGGAACAAATATAATTGCAGGTCTAGCAACAGGAATGATTTCTACATTTCCATCGGTTATTTTATTTGCAGGTGCAATTTGGGCTTCTTATGCATTCGCAGGATTTTACGGTGTTGCTTTAGCAGCTTCTGCAATGATGGCTACAACAGCTATGCAATTAGCTATCGATGCTTTTGGGCCAATATCAGATAATGCAGGTGGTATTGCCGAAATGAGTGAGCAAGAACCAATAGTTAGAGAACGTACAGATATTTTAGATTCTGTTGGGAATACTACAGCTGCAACAGGAAAAGGATTTGCTATTGCTTCGGCAGCATTAACATCATTGGCTTTATTTGCTGCTTACGTAACATTTACAGGTATAGATGGAATAAATATTTTTAAAGCACCTGTATTAGCTATGCTATTTGTAGGTGGTATGGTACCAGTAGTGTTTTCTGCATTAGCAATGAATGCAGTAGGAAAAGCAGCAATGGAAATGGTTCAAGAAGTACGTCGTCAATTTCGAGACATTCCAGGAATAATGGAAGGAACAGGAAAACCAGAATACGATAAATGTGTTGCGATTTCAACAAAAGCATCTTTAAAAGAAATGATGTTACCAGGTTTATTAACCATAGGTTTTCCATTAGTAATTGCTTTTTTACCAATGTTATTTGGTATGGAGCATAAAGCTATTGCCGAGATGCTTGGTGGTTATATGGCTGGAGTAACAGTTTCTGGAGTACTTTGGGCAATCTTTCAAAACAATGCTGGTGGTGCTTGGGATAATGCTAAAAAGTCGTTTGAAGCTGGAGTAGAAATTAATGGAGAAATGACTTATAAAGGATCAGAAGCTCATAAAGCTGCCGTAACTGGAGATACTGTTGGAGATCCTTTTAAAGATACTTCTGGACCATCAATGAATATTTTAATAAAATTAACTTGCCTTATAGGTTTAGTGGTAGCTCCAATTTTAGGTGGTCATACAGAAGAAGGTTATGCCGCAGTTACTAAAGAAATTTCAGTAGAAAATAATATTACTATTAATAACGATAATGCTGAAGCAACAATTACCTATACTGCTATTGTAAATGGAGAAGAAGTAACAAAAAAAGAAACTTTTACAGGTACAAAAGCTCAAGTAGAATCAAAATTAAAAGCATTTGAAGCAGCCAATGATATTGCTAGAGATGAGAATATTAAAACTATCGAAAAAATAGAAATTAATAAAAGCTAAAGTCTATTTATATTTTATTTAAGAAACCTGCTAATTTAATTAGCAGGTTTTTTTGTTATTTTACAGTTGTTAACACGACAAATTTTTCATGGGAATATTTAAAAAAGATCCACTTCAAATTATTGCTTTTCAAAGCTATGGTACAAACACACATTTTTACGCTAGAGGTAGAGCGCTTGAAGACGAATCTATAGATTTAGAATCACAAAAAATTCTTCACTTAGCTATAAACGCCTGGAAACGTTTTGAAACCGATGAGATTGCTAATGTTGCAGTTAAAATAACACTGCCAAACAACAAAGTTTTAAATGCTATTACAGATAATGATGGTTATTTTAAAATTGAAGAAAACCTTGAAAACTTAAGAGATTTATGTAATAGTGAAGGTTGGCTACCGTTTACATTATCTTACAACGATGTAAACATTCAGCGTACAATAACTAACGATAATAAGTTTCCAGGAGAAATACTTATACCGGCTAGTAATGCTCAATTTGGTGTTGCAAGTGATATAGATGATACTATTTTGCACACAGGAGTTGTTTCAACATTAAAATGGCGTGTAATTTATAATTCACTATTTAAAAATGCGAAAAGTAGATTGCCTTTAAAAGGTGCTGCAGAATTCTACCATATGTTGCATCGTGGCGTTTCTGGAGAAAACGCTAATCCTATATTTTATGTAAGTCATAGTCCATGGAACTTGTATAGATATCTTGAGTTGTTTTTAAAGCAGAATAACTTTCCTAAAGGACCAATTTTATTAAGAAGTTTAAGTAACTTTTTAAAAAAGAAAGGCCCAAATGAGAAGCCTCAAAAGCAAAAAGAGATTTTAAATTTATTAAAAACCTTTCCTAATTTGCCTTTTATTTTAATAGGAGATAGTGGAGAACATGATCCCGATATTTATATAGAAATAGCTGAAAAATTTCCAGATAGAATTCTAGCAATTTATTTACGAAGCGTTAAACATAAAAAGCGAATGCTAAGAGTAAAAGGTTTGTTAGAGCATTACAAGACAACACCAGCATTAATGGTTGAAAATAGCGCTCAAGCTATAGAACATGCTAGAGAAAACGGATTTATTGTTTAGACGTTTTAAAGAATACGTAAGTAAAAAATAAGAAAAAAATAAAATCGTTTACACCATAAATAGTATAAAAAACACCTGCTAAAGTGTCTAGCTTATACACTATAGATAAGTCGTTTTTTAATAACCAATTAAACCATATAAAGGCATAGATTATCTTCTCTAAGGCAAATACTCCAACTAACCACTTTAGTGTTTTGTGTTTTTTATTTACCGCAATGTAGGCAAGTCCCCAAACCATAATCATAAGTAACCCGAAATTAGACATTACTTCTGGTTGCGTGTCATTTATAACTTGATTAGTAAACAATTTAGAAAAAATAGGTACTGCTGTAATATTTGCTAATCCAGCTGCAATAAAACCTTTAGATATGTTACTCTCGCTTATCATTAATTAAAATAGTGGTATGTTTCTAATTGAGATTGTAAAGGTTTGTTATTATTTTTTACATACTCGTTTTTTTGTTCTGCATCAATAATTCTAGCTTTAACATTATCTGCCAGTTGTAGTTCTAAAATATCTTTTACAATTTTAAAATTGTCAGGATCCAATACTGGAGCGATAACTTCTATACGGTGACTTAAATTTCTTGTCATCCAATCTGCAGAACCTATAAACAATCTTTCATCTCCATTATTGCCAAATAAATATACGCGACCATGTTCTAAAAACCTATCTACAATACTTGTAACAGTTATATTTTCACTTTGGTGCTTTACACCTGGAATAAGGCTGCAAATACCTCTAATTAATAACCTAATTTTAACACCTGCATTACTCGCTTTGTAAAGTAGTTTAATCATTTTTTTATCTTCCAGACTATTCATTTTTAAAATAATATAGGCTTCCTTTCCTGCATGAGCATAAGCAATCTCACGCTCTACCATTGCAGAGAATTTGTGTCTAGAAGTAAATGGTGATATTAGTAGTTTTTTAGCTTTAGGTACAATTAAAACGCCTTCAAGTACTAAAAATACTCTATTTAGCTCTTTGTTTATTTTAGTGTTAGATGTCATTAAACCAAAATCTGTATAGAGTTTTGCTGTGTTTTCATTAAAATTTCCTGTTCCAATGTAGCAGTAGCGCTTAGTTGTATTATTTACTTCTCTTTCTATGTATAGTATTTTAGAGTGTACTTTTATTCCTGGATAACTGTAAATAACTTTAGCGCCATTTTCTTTAAAAATGTTTCCCCATTTAAGGTTGTTTTTTTCATCAAAACGCGCTTTAGCTTCAATAAAAATAACAACTTCTTTACCATTTTTTGCAGCATTGGCAATAGCTCTATTTAATCGTGAATCTTTAGCAACTCGATAAAGTGTCATTTTTATAGTAGTGACTTTGGGATCGGCTGCGGCTTCTTCAATTAATTTAATTACAGGTTCAAAAGATTGATAAGGATAATGTATTAGTCGATCTTTTTCATCAATGGCTTTAAACATTGATGTGTGTGTGTTAAGTAAAGGATGAGCTTTTGGAGGTAAAACTTTATTTGATAATGTCTTGTTTGCTGGATTAGGAAATGAAAAAAAATCTTTAAAATTATGATGCTGTCCACCTAAAATAATATCAGCATTTGTGACATCTAATGTGTCTTTAATTATAGTTTGAAGCGTTTCGGGCATTTTAGAATCTATTAAAATTCTTGTTGCTTGTCCTGTTTCTCTTTTTGGTAACGACTGTTTAATTTTTTGCATTAAATTTCCAGAAAACTCATCTTCAATATATAGCTCTGCATCTCGAGAGACTTTTAATTCGTAGTAATTTAAATTAAAATTATTGTGTTTTAGTTTTAAATTATATTTTAAAATATCATCTATAAATGTAATGTAGTGTTTTCCATTTTCGGTTGGAAATACAAAAAAACGATCTTCATCTTCTGGTATTGCTACTATTTCAAAAGTGTTTTTATCTAATAGTGTGGTAAGGTAAAGTGCTTCGTTTTCAACAAAAATCGAATCTTTATTTTTAATAGCATACGTTTCGGTTTTAAGTTTTGACTTAAGTTTTTTATTATAGAAAGCTTTAGCTATTTCTTTTTGTGAGGCACTAAAATCTTCAGCATTAATTAAAAAAATGTTTTCTTGTTGTAATGCAGGTATAATATCTCCAACAAATATGCGCCCAAATTCTTCTTGTTGTAAGTGAACTTGTTTTTTAATTTCTTTTAAAACCTTATTTGGTTTGGTAATTAACTTTTTGCGTAGAGGCTTTTCTAAATCTTTTATCTGCCTTATGTCTGAAACGCGTACCTTAAAAAACTCATCTAGGTTAGATGAGTAAATGGCTAAAAACTTTATACGTTCGTATAATAGGTTTCTGTCATCTTGTGCTTCTTGTAATACACGATGATTGAAACGCAACCATGATAGGTCTCTGTGGTAATACTTTGAATTGTAAAGGGATGCCATATGTAGTTGTTTCTACAAAATAAAGGCATTTTTATTCAAATTATGTGAGAAGAATGTTAAGTTTGATTTAAAATAGACCGTTTATTTCTGCATCTATTTTGTTAAGTATAAAGCCTAAGTCTTCTGGATTGTCTACAAAGTCTAAATTATCTACGTCTATAATAAGTAATTTACCTTTGTTGTAGCCATGTATCCAAGCCTCATAACGCTCATTTAATCTACTTAAATAATCTATACTAATAGAGTTTTCATAATCACGACCACGTTTGTGTATTTGTGATACTAAATTAGAGATAGAGCTGCGTAAATAAATTAATAAATCTGGACCTTGTACAAAACCTTCCATAAGTTCAAATAGCGAAGAGTAGTTTTCAAAATCTCTATTTGTCATTAATCCCATAGCGTGTAAATTGGGAGCAAAAATATGAGCGTCTTCGTATATGGTACGGTCTTGAATTATTTCTTTTCCGCTTTCACGAATTTGAGCTACTTGGCGAAATCTACTGTTTAAAAAGTAAACTTGAAGGTTAAAACTCCAACGTTCCATTTGGTTATAGAAATCATCTAAATAAGGGTTGTCTACTACGTCTTCTAATTGTGCTTCCCACTTATAATGTTTAGCTAATAATTTTGTGAGCGTAGTTTTTCCAGCTCCAATGTTTCCGGCAATGGCAACGTGCATATTATTTAATTTTTAATTGATATTGGTGGAGAAATCCGCCGGTGTAAATATAAATGATTTGATTGGTTACCAAAAACTGACTTATTAACAAATTTTGAATGTCTATAGTTTGTATAGTATTTGTGTTTTTATCTAAAAAATAAAGGGTGTTTTCTTTTTTTAAAATAATATTTTCGTTTGTTTCTTTTATTTGTGTGTAGCCGTTATTTGGTAATTTTGACACTAAGCTTCCAAAATAATTGTATTTATATATGTGATTTTTAGTGAGTAACCAACAAGAGTTATAGTTGCTAGCCAAATCTAAAACATTACTTGTAATGGGTAATGTTTTTGCACGAACAGTATTTGTTTTATAATCGTATAATTCTAGTTGCATTAAATCTTGATTAAAAATCCAGATTGTATTATCGCTTCCTGTAGCTATATATGATACATTTTTATAAGGTTTGGTGAGATTAAAATCTATTTTAAAGATTTCTGCTAACCTATTGTCTAAAATTATTACGGTATTAAATGACTTATAAAAAACATTTATTTTTAAAGGATTAAAGCTATTTGCAGATGTAATTTCTCCAAGTTGTAAATTACTATATTTTAAAATTTCTCCTTCTTTGTTTTTTATTAATGTATTGTTTTTTGTGTAAATACTTGTATTAAAATTATCTATTCCAATAATAGAGTCGGCTTGAATTTCAGTTTTTAAAAGAAGTTTAGTTTTAATATTTTCCTGAGAAAAAACTAAAATTGAAAACAGAAAGAAAATATATTTTATGTATTTCATTATAAGTCGAAAAATACAAAAATAGTAGCATTATATATAAACAAAAAGCACCTTAAAATTTTTAAGGTGCTTTTGTGCAAATTTGTATTTTTAGAAAGACTATTTTTTAAGTATTTTAAAGTTGGTTGATTGGTTTCCAGATTGTACTGTTACAATGTAGATTCCAGATTCAATATCTATTAAGTTTAAAGAAACCAATTGGTTTGATGTTTCTTTTCTTATAATTGCCTTACCTAATATATCATGAACAGTAATATTGTCTATATTTTTGTTGTATTTTATATTAAGAACATCATTTACAGGATTTGGATAGTAACTTAAGTTATTTAAATCGAACTCATCAACGCTTAATGATGTGCTGTCATAGGCCGAAATTCTAAATTTTCCAAATTGGTATGCCCAACCCCAAACTCTTATAATAACAGTTTCTCCTGGAGTTTTATTTATAAATGATATTCCAGCAAACGGGTTTCCACCAATTTCAAATTGGTTATTGCAATAAGCAGTACCATTATTTGGTGGAGGAATATTATAATAAAAAGGAATTAAAGTACTTGTACCACAAGACCCAGTATAGGTTTCCATAGCCGTATCATTTAAATATGTTTCTGTCGATTCTGCTCTTGTTTCAATAGTAAAATTACCAGAAGCAGGAACAACGACGCTAAACCAAACATCTTTACCGTATATTCCAAAATCAGATAATGTACCACAGTTTGGGAAGTTTGAGTTTCCAGAATTAACAGTTGCAGATGTTGTTGTTGCAGTAATAAAATTATCTTCAAAAGTTTGACCAACCGTTAGTGCTATAGGGTTGTTGCAGTCATCGTTAGATGGTGCTGGAGGCGATTTGTATGCGCATAGCTCAAAATAAACAGCTTGTGACGATTGTGAAGATGTTACACTTATATAATAAGTATTTCCAGCAGTTAAATCTGCTAACACAATATCTTCACATTGTAAAGTAGGAGATGTTGTAGTTTCAGCTATGGCATTTAAATAACCAGGTGTTCCAGTATATATACCAATGTACAAAGGTGTTGCGCCGTTTACAAGGTCTGCTTTAAATGTGTACTCTGCAGTTTCAGGTGCTGTAAAACTATACCATACATCTGGATTAGAGGTGCTGCAAATAGATTCGAATGTATATGAGGCGCTTGCTGTATAACCTATAGATGAATTTTCACAAATTTCAAAAGTTGACTCTAAAAGTGTAGTCGCACTGTCTGGTTCATCATTAGTTGGAGGATCTGGAAATGCATAGACACACAAACGGTATTGTGTAGTTGCAGTTATACCTCTGGTATTTATATAATATGTTTGTCCACTATTTAAAGCATTGCTGTAGTATCTGGTAGCACAACCAGTTATACTTGTTAGGTTTCCAGGTGTTCCAGTATAAATACCAATTCTTATAGAAGTTGTACTACTAGCATTTAATGCTTCAATTTCAATAGAATAGGTTTTTGTTTCTGTAGGTGTAAAGCTATACCACGAATCAATCCAGTTATCATATCCAGCGCAAGTAAATTCATCAGATTTAGTAAAACCTTGAAAGTCGCCTGTTTCAGCATTTTCACAATTATAGGTTTGAGATAATTGAATTGGTGTTGCACCAATAGCTTCATCTGTTTGTGCATTTATGGTAAACGAGAATGCAACAGCTAAAATTAGAAGTAATCTTTTAGTCATGATATTTGTTGTTTTGTGTGTTACAAATTTTAAAAATATAGAGCAAAGAAAGTGACAATATATTATCGTTAACTTATCGTTAACCGAAGTTGACTTTGTTTAATGAGCAATAGTAAATAAGTTTACGCTTTAAATTATAGTATGTTATAAAATATAGCAGGTTTAAAAAGCTTAAAATAAAAGGTTTAACACGATGAAAAAAAATTACTTAATTCTTGTTTTTACATTATGCTGTTTATATGTAAATGCTCAAAACGTATTAATCAATGATGTTACATTAGGAGGTATTTCTACAAGTACTTTTCAAGAAACACCAATTGATGCAGATGATAATTATTCTTACTCGCAAAGTATTTATTTACAATCTGAAATAAATCAAGCAGGAAACATTTCTAAAATTACTTATTACACAAATGGAGTACTAGAAAACTCAAATGATGTTGTAATATATATGGCAGAAACACCAAATGATGTTTTTGCTTCTTCAAGTGGTTGGATTGCTTCAACTAATTTAACTCAGGTTTATGCTGGAGTTTACACGGTTTATAATAATGAGGTTTCTATAATTTTAGATACACCATTTAATTATTCTAATACCAATAATCTTGTAATTGTTGTAGATGAAAATCAAGATGATAGTGATTCTAACGATTTTATTACTCATAATTTAGGGTATAGTAATGCAAACGGTAGAGTAATACACTACGGAAATAATTTTACAAATCCAGATCCTGCATCACCGCCAACCGGAATTTTAGATTACTACAGACCAAATATAGAAATAGACTTTACACCTATAACTTGTTATCCGCCATCAAATATTGTGCTTTCTAATTTTAGTGAAAACACTGTAGATGTAAACTGGGCGTCTACAGCTACACAGTGGGATTATGTAGTACAAGTTTCTGGAACAGGTAATCCAGATGCTTCAACTCCAGAGAATGTATCTTCAAGTAGTATAACAGTTAATGGTTTAACTAATAATACAGAGTATGAATTGTATTTAAGGTCAAATTGTGATACCGATGGCGTTAGCGATTGGGTTGGACCAATAGTTTTTAGAACCGCTTGTGGCGTTGTAAATGATTTTTCTGAGAATTTTGAGAGTATGCCAGATGAATTAGAAACACCTTATTGCTGGACAACAATTGTAACTTCAACAGGAACAGCGCCTAATATTAAAGTTAACACAAGTGCTTCTCAAGCATATTCTCCAGATAATTACTATGAAATGCAATTAAATAATGACGATTCTGTGTATTTAATTTCTCCAGAAAGTTTAATTATTGCAGATGGTATGCATAGAATAGAGTTTGCTGCTAAAGTAAACTCTGTAACAGGTTCTGAAACAACTATGAACATTGGTTTAATGTCTGATCCTACTGATGAAAATACATATGTGGAGTTATCTTCAATTACTTTATCAAATTCTTCAAGTTATACAAATAATTACTCTTTTCATTATGTAAATATACCTTTAAATGCATCTGCTAATCATTTAGTATTTAAACCAGAAACTAATTCTTCGTCTAATAAAATAGTTTATCTTGATGATGTCGTGGTTACAACGCAACCATCTTGTTTTGAAGTTTTAGATGTTGAAGCTACTAGTATAACCGATGTTTCTTTTAACCTAAATATTACGCCAGACATTCAAACACAAACAGAGTGGGAATTAGTTGTGGTGCAAACTGATTTAAATTTTAATCCTGCATTAGAGACGCCAATAGTAGTTAATGCTCTAACAACAAATATTACAACAGATTCTGATGGTGCAGCAATAATACCAGATAGTCCTTATAGAGTTTTTGTAAGAGCAAATTGTGATGCAGCAGGTAGTGACGGTACTGGTTATAGCAGTTGGTTTGGACCTTATGATACAAGAACAGCTTGTGCGCCTTTGTCGGCAAATTTTTTAGAGAATTTTGATTCGTATTCAAATGGCGATTTTCCATTTTGCTGGAATAAAAATGTAACTTCAACAGGTTCACCAACAGTACAGGTAAGTACTTTTGCATCTTATGCAGTATCGGGCTCTAGTAGTATATTAATGAATACAGGAAACGATGCTAATGCAAATGTTTTATTAATATTACCACAAAATACAATTGCTAATGATGGTGCACATAGGTTAGAGTTTTATGCTAGAAAATCTAATGCTAATACAGCTGCAAGTATTATTGTAGGTAGCATGAGTGATCCTTTAGATGCGACAACCTTTAGCGAAATAACTGAAGTACCAATCACTTCGGGAGGTTCTACAGGAGAGATAATTCAATATTATGTTAATTTACCAGCCAGTCCTAATGAGTATGTGGTATTAAAACATGCAGCAGGCGCGGCAGCAAGTATTGCTTTTTATATTGATGATGTAGAAATTACAGATCAACCAGCATGTCCTGAAGTTTTTAGTGTTTCTGCAGAGAATATTACAGCATCTTCTGTTGAGGTAAGTTGGGATTTTATTCCAGGTCAAACAGCTTGGGAGTATATTGTTCAAGCGGCTGGAACAGGAGAACCAGTTTCTGGAACTTTAACAACTACAAATACATTAAATAATGATTTTAATAGTTTATCGGCTAATACACCTTACGAAATTTATGTAAGAAAAGATTGTGGTTTAGACGGGTTTAGCAATTGGGTTGGGCCTGTAAACTTTACAACTGCATGTGTTCCTGAGTCTGGAGACTTTTCCACTAGTTTTGAAGGTTTTTCTAGTAACGAAGAAATACAACCATGTTGGTCTAGTTTAATAGATCCAGTTTCTACAAGTCCATATGTTAGATATAGCGCTGTTCAATCTCAAGAAGGCACTATGAGTGTTAGGTTTTATAGTGGTAATAATGCATCAGCTGGAATATTTTTAATTTCTCCAATGTTAGCAGATTTTGATAATACTAAGCAAATTACTTTTCAAGTTTACGATGATTATAATGGAGGTTTAGAAGTTGGTACAATGTCCGACCCAACAGATGCTTCAACATTTACAGCATACCAAACCTATTTTGATGCAGATATGACAGATGATGCTTGGGACGAAAAAACAATTACTTTTGATATGTATTCTGGTACAGATAATTATATAGCATTTAAGTATATTCCTGCTTCAACTTTTGATTATTTATATATTGATAGCTTTAATTATGAAAACAATCCTTCACTTGGTATAAATACCTATGATTTTAATGAAAGTATATCTATTTATCCTAATCCAGTAAAAAACACTTTAAATATTAATGGAAATAATATAACGTCTGTAGAAATATATAGTGTAAACGGAAAAAAAGTTTTAACAAAAACCTTAAATGGCAATGCTATAGATGTTTCGGTTTTAAAAAGTGGATTGTATTTTATAAATATAAAAGGAAATCAAGGCGAAGTAAAGGTTGAAAAGTTTATTAAATATTGATTTATTAGCAAATATTTTGATTTTAAAAAGCAGCTAAATTTAGCTGCTTTTTTATTTTTTAGTTATTTTAAATTCTAAACCAACACTGCGTACACTTTTTATGCTAATAGAATTGTCCTCTTTAAGATGTTTTCGTACTCTGGTAATAAATACATCCATACTTCTGCCAGAAAAGAAATTACTATGTCCCCAAACATTTGCAAGAATATCTTCTCTAGGTATTAGTCTATCTTTATTACTATACAAGTAGTAGATAAGTTGTGCTTCTTTTTCGGTTATTTTAAAGCTTTTGTTATTAATACTTAAAGTTAGATTTTCTATGTCAAAAGTATAATTTCCAATTTGTATGGGGTCCTTTTTTTTAGAGTCTAAAGCTATGGTCTTGTGTTGTTTAGTTCGCTTTATTATATTGTTAATACGTAAAATAAGCTCTTCAACTTCAAAAGGTTTTGTTATATAATCATCTGCACCTAGGCTTAAACCTTTTATGCGGTCTTCTTTGGTTTTTCTGGCGGTTAAAAATAAAAAAGGTGTTTCGGCATTTTTTTTGGAGATTTTTTTAGAGAGTTTAAAGCCGTCTAGTTTAGGCATCATAACATCTATAATACAAATGTCGAAAGTGTGCATTTTAAATAAATCTAGAGCTTCGGCTCCATCTTTTGCCCAAAAAACTTCAAATTTATTAAGCTCCAAGTACTGCTTTAGTGTTGTACCAAAGTCAATATCATCATCTGCTAATAAAATGCTCTTTTCTGCCATCTAATGGAATTTTAATATAAAATGTTGAGCCTTCTTTTTCTTTGCTTTCAACATCTATAGTTCCATGATGTGCTTTTATTATTTGGTTACAATAATAAAGCCCTAATCCTAAGCCTTTATAATTGTGTATATTTTTTTCGCTCACACGATAGAACTTACCAAATATAAGTTTTTTATTTTTTTTAGAAATTCCTATACCATTATCTGAAATCGCAATAATATGAGTGTTATTTTCTATAAAGTATTTAACCTTTAATACAGTGCCATCAAACTTTACAGCATTATTTAAAATATTAATAATTGTAGTACTAAAGTAGAATTTGTCTATTAAAATTTCTTTTTCAGTATCATCGATATCTCTAATAAATTGAATGTTTTTAGATATTGTTAAAGAAAAATCATCGCATACTTCATTTATAAAAGCCGAAAGATTAACCTGCTCGAGATTAAGCATTATATCGTTATAACCTAAACTATTATCTACCACTTGGTCTATTAAGTTTTGCAGTCTTTTATTTTGCCTGTTTATAGTGTTTATAGAGTCTTCTGCAATGTCTTTATTATCTTTTGCAAACTTATTAGTTAAGGTTTTTGTGGCAATAGATAATGTGGCTAAAGGTGTTTTTAGTTCGTGAGTAATGTTGTTTATAAAATCTGTTTTAATATCAGATACTCGTTTTAGTTTAAGTAAGTTTCTAATAGAATATGTTGTTAATGTTATTAAGAATATAAGTAACAAAAAAGCGATAAAAAATAGAAGCAATAATTGTTTAAGAATAATTTTATCCCAGTCTACAATTTTCATATAAAGGCTAGCTCTATATTTAATTATAACAGTATCATTTTCTTGATTGCTATTAACAAATTCTTCATTAAAAGACCAGTTCCAATTGTTGATTAGCAAGCCTTCATTTAATGGGAAATTGTTTCCTAATAAAAAAACAGGTTCATTTTTATTTTCAACAATAAGGTTCTCTACGTTTCCTTTTTTATCAATAAGTTGGATTGTAGAAGCTACTTTTTTAAATAAAACTCTATTGTCTAGATTAAAATGTTTAGCACCTTGTTTATAGTATTTTAAAAATTGGTCATTTCTTGCTTTTGCAGCATTTTCTAATTCTAAAAGCAATTGCTGTTTAGTAATGTTTCCGTTTTTATATTCTGGAATTTTTTTTACAAAATCCATTCTATAATACCAAGATAAGGAGTCTACATAGCTTGTTTTAACAATGCGGCCTATTTTTTGTCTAGACTCAACCGCAAAACTTTTTTTTCTTAGGTCGTAAGTATTAAAGGTTAAATAGCCTTGCATGGTTGTTAAGGCTAGTAACGATAATATAGCTCCAGCAATAAGTACTTTTGATTTTATTTGCATAAAGTTAAATTACCACAAAATGAGTTAGACTGTATTTTTTTATTCTTTGTTAACTTATTATTAACCCAAAAAAATATTATCAAAAATATAAAAATCTATCTAACAAATAAGTTTATACCCAAAACCACGAACATTAATTATTTGTATGGTTTCATCTTGCTTTAGTTTTTTTCTAAGTTTGGTAATAAAAACATCCATACTTCTGCCATTAAAAAAGTCGTCGCTTCCCCAAAGTTTATTTAAAATTAATGAACGATCTAAAACTTTATTTCTGTTTTTTGCTAAATGAAATAATAAATGAGCTTCTCTATGGGTTAATTGTTGAGGTTCTTGATCTTTAAATTGAAGTAATTGTTTTGGGAAATTAAAACTATAATTGGCTAAATTAATAATCTCACTTGCTTTTTGTGTTTTTGTACGTTTTAGCAGGTTATTTATGCGTACAATAAGCTCTTCTATGCTAAATGGTTTTTTTAAATAATCGTTTCCTCCAATATGAAAACCTTCAACAACATCTTGAGTTTGAGATTTTGCAGTTAAAAATATAATAGGAATTTCATTATCTGTTTCTCTAATTTCTTTTGCTAAAGTAAAGCCATCTTTTTTAGGCATCATAACATCTAAAACCAATAATTCTGGTTTTTGTAAATTGTATGTTTCTATAGCAATTTCGCCATTTTCACAAAGCAAAACATTAAAGTTTCTAGTTTCTAAACTTTCTTTAATAATTTGTCCAAGTGCAGGTTCGTCTTCTGCTAAAAGTATTGTTGTTTTATTGCTCATTTGGAATAATTATTTTAAATGTTGTGCTGTTGTTAATAATAACATTAACCGTTGCATTATGCTTTTCAATAATTTTTTTTGTGTAGTATAAGCCAATACCAAAACCTTTTACATCATGAGTATTGCCTTTTGGTACGCGGTAAAATTTATCGAATATTTGTGAAGCTTGTTGTTTTGTTAATGTGTTTCCGTTGTCTTTAATTTCTAGTATGGTGTTTTTTATATCTCGGTTTACAAAAACTTCAATAGTATCTCCACCATATTTTATAGCATTGTCAATAATATTATTAATTGCATTTTCAAAATGAAAAACATCAATGTTGGCAATTAATTCTTCCGCAGAAGCATTAAAAACTAAAGTTTTGCTTTTGTCCTGCATTTTATGTTTCTCTACTATGGTTTGAGTTAATGCAACAATATTTACAGGCGCTTTGTTTAAATTTAAATTCTCACTATCTAGTGTTGCGGTTTCAAGCAACTTTTCTACCATTACATTAAGTTTTGATAGTTGTGTGCTAGAAAGGTTTATATAGTTTTTTGTTTTTTCTTTATCATCTATTACATTAAAATCTTTTATACTCTCTAAGGCTACACCAATAGTTGCTATTGGTGTTTTAAATTCGTGAGTTATGTTACTAATTAAGTCGTTTTTAACCTCGGCTAATTCTTTTTGTTTATTAATTATTTTTAGTAAATAAAACAGGCAAGCAATTACAGCAATTACTAACAATGTAGAAATTAAAATGCCGCTTAAAATACGTTTTAAAATAATTTTTGTTTCATTTTTAAAATGAATTTTAAGTATACTATTTTCTGGTAAAAATGAAGATTTAGAAACTGTAGAAATACTATTTTTTTCTTCTAAAAAATTAAATGATTGGCTTTCATTATCTGGTAAATCCAGAGTTAAACCAAAATCTACGTTTAATGCTTTGCGCTGTAATTCTAAATGAAGTAAAGAGTCTATAGTTTGTAAATTAACGCTATCGCTAGAAACAGAAATAATTACTTGTGAAGTTAAAAACTCTAAGTCGTTTAGCCTGTTTAAAACTTTAGGTGTACTATCCTTTTTTATTTTTTGAAGACTATCTTTAAAACGTTGAAATTTTTCTTTTCCTTGAGCATCACTTAAATTAAAATAATTCTCTTGCTTTATGGTTTTTTCTTTTAAAGAATCTGCTTTTTCACCTCTAAAAACCGATATGTTTTTAACATGATCCTTATTAATAGAGTCCAACTGCATAACGCCGTCTTTATCAATATTTATATTCTTTAAAATAGAGCTAAACTTACCATCTGTTTTAAAAAAAGAGTCTTCTTTTTTATCTTTAAAAACTAAACCTAAGGTATTTTGCTTAGTCAAGTTTTCGTAGTACAAGGCAACAGAATTATCTAAACTTACCTGTACATCGTTAATTAATTGTTGTTTGTTAATCTGGTAGTTTTTATAATTCCAATACACTTGTATTGCAATTGTACTTGCAATAACAAAAACAATAAAGTAAAGAATGCCTCGAAGTTTAGTTGTATTCATATTTCAAAAGTAAAGTTATTATGTATACAAAACCAATTGGTTAACACTCGTTAACGTTAGTTAACTATAAAGTTTATTAATACTATAGATATTTGTTGGGAACTTTAAAACCAATACAAAATGAAAACTTTAATTACAACTTACATTATTTTATTTACAGTAATAGTTAGTGCACAAACACAAATAAGTAAATTACAAAATGTTAATTTTACAGAAACTCATGTTTCTAATTTAAAAATTGAATTAAATGTAGATTCTTTAAAAGAGTTAGAAAATGCTTTTAATATTGAAAAGCTTGAAAAAATGCTTGAAGAAACAGCTAATGAAGGTGAAGTAGAATTTAAAATTACTTGTAATAAACCAGCAGTTAAACCTAATGGTGTTAAAAGAAAAATATCTTACAGTGTAAAAAGTGAGAATTTAGAAAAAGAAGAATTTATAAAAATAGTAGAACGCATTTATAATGGTGCAAAAAAGTATTATTTAAACTAATTTAAACTTTATATTAAAATGAAAACTTTAGCAACTATTATAATATTAGCCTTTGTTACAACAGTGTTTTCTCAAGATTTTCAAGGTGTAGCAACCTATAAGTCGCATCGAAAAATGGATCTTAAATTAGAAAATGAAAATGAAAATACCGAACTGCACAAGCAATTACGAGAACAACTTAAAAAGCAATTTCAAAAAGAATTTACTTTAACCTTTTCTAAAGAAGAATCAATTTATAAACAAAACAAAAGTTTAGCAGCGCCATCACCAAAACCATCAAACGGTATATTTATTAGTGTTTCTAGCAATAGCGATATTACATACAAAAACATAAAAGAAAATAGATATACTGTAGATACAGAGGTTTATGGAAAACGCTTTTTAATAAAAGACACTATAAAACCAATACAATGGGAATTGCAGGCAGAAACCAAAAGTATAGGAGAATACATTTGTAATAAAGCCATATTTAAAGACACCTACGAAACTAAAACGCTTACAGATGAAGGCACATTAGAAACCGTTACAAAAGAGCGCATTACAACCGCTTGGTACACAATGCAAATACCCGTAAATAATGGGCCACAACAATTTCAAGGTTTACCAGGATTAATATTAGAAATTAATGACGGAAAACTAACGCTAGTATGCACGAAAATAGTGTTAAATGCAGAAGAAAAAGAAAAAATAGAAGAACCTAAAAAAGGGAAAAAAGTAACTCAAGAAGCCTTTGATGCTATTTTGCAAAAAAAATCTGAAGAAATGATGGAGCAATTTAGAGGCCGTAGAAAAGGAGGCAGAGAAGTAATGATAAGCGTTGGTGGTTAATAAAATTTTAAGAAAGTTTTAACGTATGCTAATTTAACTTTTCTCATGTTTCTAAGTCTAAAAGATGTTAATAACTGTATTTTTATCTAAATAATTAAGAAACAACATAATGAGAGCATTACTACTTAAAATTACATTTACACTTTCTGCACTATTTTTGGCAACAGGATTGTCTGCACAGTCAGATTTCCAAGGTGTAGCAACTTACGAGTCTAAAACAACTATGGATCTAGACCAATGGGGAGGAAGAGAACTTAGTCCAGAGCGTAAAAAAATGATAATGGAAAGAATGAAAAGCATGTTCGAGAAAACGTTCACGCTAACATTCAATAGAGAAGAGTCTACTTATGCCGAAGAACAAAAACTATCTGCGCCAGGTGCTGGTGGCGGAAGATTTAGAGGCTTCATGAGTAGTTTTACAGCAGGTGCTCAATATAAAAATGTAAAAGATGGAGTGCTTTTGCAAGATCAAGAATTTTTTGGTAAACAATTTCTAATAAAAGATGAACTAAATAAATTAGAATGGAAAATGACAGGTGAAACCAAGCAAATTGGTCAATACATGTGCATGAAAGCTGTTGCAATGAAACCTGTAGATGAGATGGATTTCACAAACATGCGTAGAAGAGGAAGACGTGGTGATGATAAAAAAGAAGGTGAAGAAAAAAGTAAAGGAAACAGAAGTGTTGCAGCAAAAACAGATAAAGATGTAAAAGTAGACAAGTCTAATGATGAAGTAACAACAGAAGCAGAAGCGAAAGAAAAGTCTGACACCGTAGACTTAAATACAAATCCTTTAGATTTAATTGAAACACCTAAAGAAGTAGAAGTAGTAGCTTGGTACACCATGCAAATCCCAGTAAACCAAGGTCCTGGAGAATATTGGGGATTACCAGGTTTAATTTTAGAAGTTAGCTCTGGAAAAACAACAATTTTATGCTCTAAAATTGTAATGAATCCACAAGATAAACAAGAGATTAAAAAACCTACTAAAGGTAAAGAAGTTACTAAAGAAGAATACAACGAGATTGTGAAAAACAAAATGGAAGAAATGCGCGAAATGTACGGTGGTAGAAACCGTGGTGGTCGTGGCGGCAGATTTTAATTTTTCATAAAGCTTTAAATAAAAAACCAACCACAAAACATGAAAAACATTTTAACTGTGTTACTATTACTAGTAACAAGCACAACTATTGCCCAAATTAAATTTGAAGGCGTTGTAAAAGATAGTATTGGTGAACCTTTAGAACTAGCTAATGTTGTAGCAATCAATAAAGAAACAAAAATAATGGATGCTTACGGCATTACTAATGAGCAAGGTAAATTTAAGCTTTCTTTAGAAAAAAATACGACCTATAATGTGCAGGTAAGTTATATAGGTTTTAAAACAGCAGAAGTTGTTGTAGAAACTAAAGAAGATGCTGTTTTAAGAGACTTTAGTTTAAGTATAGATAATGCACTTGAAGCTGTAGAACTTACTTACGAAATGCCAGTTACCATAAGCGGCGATACTTTGGTTTATAATGCAGATTCTTTTAAAAGTGGTACAGAGCGAAAGCTGGAAGACGTACTTAAAAAATTACCAGGAGTAGAAATTAATGACGAAGGTCAAATAGAAGTAGAAGGCAAGCAAGTAGGGAAAGTTATGGTAGAAGGAAAAGAGTTTTTTGATGGAGACTCTAAACTAGCAACCAAAAACATTCCTGCAGATGCGGTTGATAAAGTACAGGTACTTAAAAACTACTCAGAAGTTGGGCAACTTGGTGGAGTAACAAATAATCAAGATAATATTGCAATAAATATTAAGCTAAAAGAAGGTAAAAAGAATTTTTGGTTTGGTACAATTACAGGTGGTGTTGGCGTTGCAGATAATAGCGACCTCTATTTGGTACAGCCTAAACTGTTTTATTATAGTCCTAAAAAGAGTATAAACTTTATTGGAGATTTAAATAATATTGGAGAATCTGCCTTTTCAAGACGAGACTATTTTAATTTCTCAGGTGGTTTTCGTGCGCCTAGTACACAAAGTGGTACAAATATAAATCTAGGAGATAACGGTCTTGGTTTTTTACAACTTCAAAATAATAGAGCAAAAGATATTAATAATAAGTTTGGTGCGGCAAACTTTAGTGTGTCTCCAAACAAAGCATTAACAATTGGTGGTTTTGCTATATTTTCTGGAAATAGAACCGAGCTTCAAGAAAACCGTAGTGTAGAATATATAGATGCCGGTTTTGATAGACCAGATGAAAACACAGTAAGTAATACAGAGCAAAAAAGTGATTTAGGTATGTTGAAATTAAATACAACATACAAGCCAAACGCAAATAATCAATTAGATTATAATATTTTAGGAAGAACCTCTAAAGAAACACAATATCAAAACGTGTTTTCTTCAGTTATAGGTAATATAGACCAAGTAGAAGAAACAAAGCCTTATAGTATAAAACAATCTTTAAACTACTACTATACTTTAAACGAGAATAATATTTTTGCTTTCGAAGGGCAACACCTTATTCAAGACGAAGATCCATTTTACAATGCCGTTTTAGAAGATAAAACAAATTATATGGGTACAGCATCTGCTTTAGGCTTAGACGATGCTCAGGTAAACTACGATATAGCACAACAAAAACGTGTAAAATCTAACCAATTAGATGCCAAAGTAGATTACTGGAATGTACTTAATGCTAAAAGCAATATTAATTTAACATTAGGTACTATTTACAGCAGGCAAGATTTTGATAGTAATATTTTTCAAAACTTAGATAATGGTAGTACTTTTAATCCTACACCAATTGTAAATAATGGAGAAGATACAAATGATACTGCATATACATTTAACGATGTATATCTAGGTTTACATTATAGGTTTATTACAGGTATATTTACATTTACACCAGGAGTTTCAGCACACGCATATAGTTCTAAAAACAGCCAATTTAATACAGAAGTAAAAGAAGACTTTTTTAGGTTATTACCAGATTTTACTATGCGTATGCAACTTAAAAAGAGCGAAAACATTATATTAAATTATAAAATGCAAACGCAGTTTACAGATGTTACAAATCTTGCACGAGGTTTAGTAATTAACAACTATAATTCTATTTACTCGGGTAATCCAGAATTAGAAAATGCGACATCTCATAACTTAAATTTAGGCTATTTTAGTTTTAATATGTTTAATTATACTAATGTAACAGCTAACATTAATTATACAAAAAATATAGATGGTATTAGAAATACAACTAACTTTGCAAACCAAAGTGTTGTAGATATTAGCTCATCGTTTAATTCACCATTTGCAGACGAGAGTGTAAATGTTTTTGGCAGGTTTCAAAGACGATTTGGTAAGCTAAGCACAGCGCTTCGCGGAAGCTTTAATTATTCGAAATTTAATCAGGTTTTTAATGGTGTAGCAAATGTTAACGAAAGTTACATTCAGTCTTACAACGTAGAATTAAGATCCAATTATAGAAAAGCACCAAACTTTACTGTAAGTTATGCATATTCTATAAACGATCAACCAGCAACCAATTCTAAGTTTTTTACCCATGCACCTTCAGTAGATTTTGATGCCTTAATAGGAAAAAGCTTTACTTTTAGAACAGATTATAGTTATAATGATTATCGTGATACAGAAAAATCAATCAACTCTTATCAGTTCTGGAATGCATCATTAGCCTATAGAAAAAATGAAGATAGTAAATTTGAATACGAAGTAAAAGCAACAAACTTACTGGATACAAGATCACAAAATAATACTAACGTCGGAAATTTTTCAGTAAGCGCAACAGAGTATTTTATACAACCTAGGTTTGTAACCTTTAGGGTAATATATAGTCTATAAAACCATCAAAATAATATTATGAAATTTAAATTTTTAGCAATTGCATCACTCGTTTTAATTACAATTTCTTGTAAAGAAAACACAAAAGAAACTAAAGCTGAAATAGAAGAAACAATTGAAGAGCAAATAGTAGAAATTAAAGAAGTAAATCCTTTTACAGCTTCTATAGAACTAGCTCATAATAAAGAAGCGTTTAATAATACTCAAGCTATAAGTTATGATTTTAGCGTGAGTTTTGGAGGCAATAATAGGTTGACTGCAAAAATTACACAGCTTACAGATTTTTCTAAAATTAGAATAGACAAAAAAACGTGGACTAGTATTATTTACGATGGTAACGAAGTGTTTGTAAATTCTAGAAACGACGATTATAAAGGAGCACGTTTTGATATATTTACATGGCCTTACTTTATAAGTTTACCATATAAATTAAACGATAATGGTACACAATGGAGTAATGAAAAGAAAAATAAATGGGGAGACGCACAATTTGATAGTGCTAAATTAAGTTTTGATTCTGGAATAGGTGATACGCCAGACGATTGGTATGTAGTGTATAAAAATCCAGAAACAAATGTTTTAGAAGGTGCAGCATATATTGTGAGCTTTGGTAAAGATTTAGAAAAGGCAGAAAGTGATCCTCACGCTATTAAATATTCAGATTTTGTAGAGGTTAACGGAGTGCCTTTTGCAACGAAATGGACATTTCATAATTGGAATGAAAAAGACGGTTACACAGACCAAATTGGAGAAGCAACAATTGAAAATATTAAGTTTTTAACTGTTAAAGATAGTATATTTAAAAAGTCTTCAATTTCTCAGGTAATTGAAAATCCAAATAAATAAACTTAAAAGCGACCAAATGGTCGCTTTTTTTATGTTTTATTATAAAAAAAAGATAATAAAAAAAGTCTATACTTTCGTATAGACTTTTTTGTTTTAGTGGGGAGAGCAGGATTCGAACCTGCGAAGACATAGTCAGCAGATTTACAGTCTGCCCTCGTTGGCCGCTTGAGTATCTCCCCAAAAAGCGTTTGCAAATATAATATTGTTTCTCATACTCACAAACGATTTTTAAAGTATTTTTATGTTAAATCAAATTCTGCTTTAACTTTATCTACGTAATCTAATTTCTCCCAGGTAAATAGCTCAACATCTAGTGTGATATCATTTCCATTAGGTCTAGAAAAAGTTTTAGTTACAGTTTCATTTTTTCTACCCATATGCCCATAAGCAGCAGTTTCACTATACATTGGGTTGCGTAATTTTAAGCGAGATTCTATTGCTGCAGGACGCATGTCAAAAACTTTAGAAATCTTTTCGGCAATTTCTCCATCAGTCATATTAAAAGGGCAAGTACCGTAAGTATCTACAAAAATTCCCATAGGTTCTACAACACCAATAGCGTAAGATACTTGTACTAAAATTTCTTCACAAACACCAGCGGCTACTAAGTTTTTTGCAATATGTCTTGTGGCATAAGCAGCACTTCTATCAACTTTACTTGGGTCTTTACCAGAAAAAGCACCACCACCATGAGCACCTTTACCACCATAGGTATCTACAATAATTTTTCTACCTGTTAAACCTGTGTCACCATGTGGTCCACCAATAACAAATTTTCCAGTAGGATTAATGTGATATTTTATATCATCATTAAATAAAGCTTGTAAATGCTCTGGAAGTTTAGCTATAACTCTTGGAATTAAAATTTCAACAATATCTTTTCTAATTTTTTCAAGCATTACAGTATCACTAGAGTCAAAATCATCATGTTGTGTAGATACTACAATTGCATCAATACGTTGTGGTACATTATCATCACTATATTCAATAGTTACTTGACTTTTAGAATCTGGTCGTAAATAAGTAATGTCATTATTTTCACGACGTAATTCTGCTAATTCAATTAATATTTTGTGAGATAAATCTAATGCTAAAGGCATATAGTTTTCTGTTTCGCGAGTAGCATAACCAAACATCATGCCTTGATCTCCAGCACCTTGTTCTTCTTTACTATCACGGTCAACACCACGATTAATATCGTCACTTTGCTCATGTATTGCACTAAACACGCCACAAGAATTCCCATCAAACATATATTCGCTTTTAGTATAGCCAATTTTGTTTATAGTCTCTCTTACAATTTTTTGTACATCTAAATATGTGTTAGATTTTACTTCACCTGCTAGTACTACTTGACCAGTGGTTACAAGCGTTTCGCAAGCAACTTTAGAGTCGGTATCGAATGCTAAAAAATTATCAATTAATGCATCACTTATTTGGTCTGCAACTTTATCTGGGTGTCCTTCAGACACACTTTCTGATGTAAATAAATACGCCATAGTTTATTTTAAAATGTTTAATGGATTTGACGAGAGCGTCGAAGGAAGTTTACACTGCCTTTAGCATTTTTTATTGAGGTTGCAATCAGTCAAATCCGTCCTCTAAATAATTTGTGCAAAAATATAAAAATTATATGGATAGAGTATTTTTTTTGTTTTTTTTAAGATAAACTTAGGTTTTGACTTAGTTAGCTACACTTTTTTAATAAATTGATAATTAATAGTATCTGCTTTTAAAACAAAATATTAAGCATTAATATTAGCCATTTTTAGATAATTAAAAATAATTACATTTGTGGCATGTTATCTAAAAAAACAAAATACGGAATTAAAGCTTTGGTATATTTAGCCAAGCAAGAAGTACGTGTGCCAGTTCAAATTGCTACAATTTCTAAAGCCGAAAATATCTCGCAAAAATTTTTAGAAAGCATTTTACTTACTTTAAAGAAAAAAGGAATTTTAGGTTCTAAAAAAGGAAAGTTAGGTGGTTACTACTTAGTTAAAGAACCAGAAACTGTTGCTATGTCAGAAGTTATGCGTGTACTTGAAGGACCAATTGCAATGGTGCCTTGTGTTAGTCTTAACTTTTATGAGCCTTGTGATGATTGCCCAGATGAAACAGTTTGTGCCGTGCATAACCTTATGGAAGAAGTGCGAGATAGCTCTCTTAAAATTTTTAATAACAAAACTTTAGCAGATTTTATTTAATAATCACTTGTATTTACTAATATCAAATAATACATTTGCATATTAGTCTACTATTCCGATAGGGATTAAGTAGTAATTAAACTTTTATTATGATAATAGATCTTTTTTACAAAGCCGAAAAGCAAAAACAAACTTCTAGTAAGAATGGCGAAAAAGTAAGTAGGAGTTTAATAAAAACCATTAGTTGGAGACTTATTGGAACTTTAGATACAATAGTGATTTCTTATCTAATAACAGGAACTTTAGAAATGGCATTTAGTATTGGTATGGTAGAATTATTTACCAAAATGATATTGTACTTCTTTCATGAACGCGCTTGGAGTAAAATTAAATGGGGAAAGTAAAAATGAATATAGAAGAAATAAATAATAGTTTAAAAAATAAAAGTCCCGAAGCTATTGTAAAATGGGCATTAGGTATCGCTAAAAAACCTGTTGTAACAACAAATTTTAGACCTTACGAAGCAGCAATTTTACATTTAGTTTCTAGTCAAAACAAAAATATTAATGTAATATGGTGTGATACAGGATATAATACGCCAAATACATATAGACATGCCCAAGAATTAATAAAAACTTTAAATTTAAATATAGATTTATATGTGCCTAAACAATCTACTGCACATCGCGATGTTGTTTTAGGCATACCAGATGTAAACCATCCAGATCACAAAATCTTTACAGAGCAAGTAAAACTTGAGCCTTTTAAACGCGCTTTTAAAGAGCAAAAACCAGATGTTTGGTTTACTAATTTACGTAAAGGGCAAACTGCTTTTAGAGATAGTATAGACGTAGTTTCAAAAGATAAAAATGGTGTGATTAAAGTTAGCCCATTTTATCATTTTTCAGATGAGCAGTTAGATGTTTATTTATCAAAATATAATTTACCAAACGAACATAAATACTTTGATCCTACTAAAGTATTAGGAAACAGAGAATGTGGGCTTCATTCGTAATTAATTTAAAATAAAAACAATGACAATTAATCCCTTAGAAAGCGAATCAATATACATATTTAGAGAAGTAGCAGCTCAGTTTGAAAAACCTGTGTTACTTTTTTCAGGTGGTAAAGACTCTATTACTTTAGTAAGGTTAGCACAAAAAGCCTTTTATCCTGCAAAAATTCCTTTCCCATTATTGCATATTGATACGGGACATAATTTTCCAGAAACAATAGAGTTTAGAGATCGTTTGGCAAAAGAACTTGGGCTAGAACTTATTGTTAGACATGTTCAAGATGCTATAGATCAAGGTAAGGTAAAAGAAGAAGAAGGCCGTTATGCTAGTAGAAATAGCTTGCAAACAACCACACTTTTAGATGCTATTGAAGAATTTAAGTTTGATGCTTGCATTGGTGGCGCTAGACGAGATGAGGAAAAGGCAAGAGCTAAAGAACGTATATTTTCTGTTCGTGATGACTTTGGGCAATGGGATGAAAAAAACCAACGTCCAGAATTATTCGATATGCTTAACGGTGAAATAGAATTAGGGCAAAATGTACGTGTTTTTCCTATTTCTAATTGGACAGAATTAGATGTTTGGTCTTATATAGAAAGAGAAAACATAGAAATCCCTTCAATTTATTTTGCACATACTAGAGCCACATTTTTAAGAGATGGATTAATCTGGTCTGCAGACGATGAGGTCGTATTTAGAGAAGAAGATGAAATTGTAGAAAACCGTATGGTAAGATTTAGAACCGTTGGTGATATGTCTTGTACAGCAGCTGTTCTATCTCAAGCTTCAACAATAAGTAAAGTTGTAGAAGAAATTAGAAATTCAACAATATCTGAGCGTGGTGCGAGAATTGACGATAAGCGAAGTGAGGCCGCAATGGAAAAACGAAAGCAAGTAGGTTACTTTTAAAACCGAAAAACCTTTAGATTAATTTAATTATCGAATTTCAAAAAAAAAGCTAAAATATTAGCTAATAGTCATAAAAAATGGACGTATTAAAAATAGCAACAGCAGGAAGTGTAGATGATGGTAAAAGTACTTTAATTGGAAGATTATTATACGATACAAAATCTTTAACTACAGATAAATTAGAAGCAATTGAAACCAAAAGTAAAGCTTTAGGTTACGATTATTTAGACTTTTCTTTAGCAACAGATGGTTTAGTTGCAGAAAGAGAACAAGGCATCACTATAGATGTTGCACATATTTATTTTTCTACACAAAAACGAAGCTATATAATTGCAGATACTCCAGGTCATGTTGAGTATACACGAAACATGGTTACTGGTGCATCAACCTCTCAAGCTTCTATAATTTTAATTGATGCAAGAAAAGGAGTTATAGAGCAAACTAACAGACATTTTTTTATAAATAATTTATTGCGTATTAAAGATGTTGTTGTGGCAATAAATAAAATGGATTTGGTAGATTTTTCTGAAGACGTTTACAATAACATAAAAGCAGAATTTCAAGAATTAATGGCTAAACGCGATTATCAAGATCAAAAAATTACTTTTATTCCTGTTTCAGCTTTAAAAGGAGATAATGTTGTTGAAAAATCTAAAAATATGAGTTGGTATACAGGTGAAACCGTACTAAACCATTTAGAGAATTTAGATCAATCTGCAATTTATAACTCAGGAACACCTCGATTTCCTGTACAATATGTAATTAGGCCAAAAACCGATGAATTTCATGATTTTAGAGGTTATGCAGGAAAAGTTTATGGTGGAGAATTTAATGTAGGTGATGAGGTCGTAATTTTACCATCTCAAACCACATCAAAAATTAAAGACATTTTATTTTACGATAAAAAACTACAAACAGCCCAAAGACGAACATCTGTTACCATTACACTTGAAGATGACGTTAACATTTCTCGTGGTGATATGATTGTAAAAGCAAACGATTTGCCTACCATAGATAAAGCATTTACAGCTACAGTTTCTTGGATGGATACTAACCAATTAAAACCTGGAAATAAATATATTTTACAGCATGGAGTTAATAAGGTTTTAGCAAAAGTAGCTGCAATAGACCATAAAATTAATCCAGATTATTCAGGTAATGATAATAGCACAGAAGTTTTAGGTATAAATGATATTGCACAAGTTTCTTTTAAAACTAATAAGCCAATATTTTTTGATGCTTTTAAAGCGCATAGAACAAATGGGTCTTTTATTTTAATAGACACCTATTCAAAAAATACGGTTGGTGCAGGATTTATTCAATAAATAATATAACATTTTAATATTTTAATTTTTCAAAAAAAAACAGTTTAGAAATAGATTTTTAAATCAATTTCGTAATGCTTTTTGTGTTAAATTCCTGTTACTACTGTTTTATTTAATATAAAAATAGAGGTATTTTGTACGCTTAAATTAAGTTTTAATATGCAGGATACACTACAAATTCCTTTTAGATTTAAAGAAACAGTTGAAGATTTAGCAAAAGAATTGTTTTATTGTGCGCTAGAAAATGCTGAAGCACAAGAGCAATTATTGGTTAACATAAAAGCACAATTTTTTTACGTCTCAAAAGCTTTAGATTGTGGGGTGTGTAATACAAAATGGAACCAATTTAAAGCAGGAGTAATTGCACTAAAACCCAAACTAATATTAGATGCTGAAGCAGCTTATAACTGTGATCCAGCAGCAAAAAGTATAAAAGAAGTGTACTTGGCCTATCCTGGTTTTTATGCTATAGCAATGTATCGATTAAGTCATATTTTATGGCAATTAAATATTCCAATTTTACCACGAATGATTTCAGAATATGCTCATGGTATTACAGGAGCAGATATCCATCCAGGAGCAACTATTGGCGATTCATTTTTTATAGATCACGCAACCGGTGTTGTAATAGGTGAAACAGCAATAATTCATAATAATGTTATAATCTATCAAGGTGTAACTTTAGGAGGTATAAAAGTTGAAAAATCACTAAAGAATACAAAAAGGCACCCAACAATTAAAGACAATGTCACCATTTACGCAAATGCCACTATATTAGGTGGCGATGTCGTTATTGGTAAAGGTTCGGTAATTGGAGCAAACGTTTGGATAACTAAATCTATACCAGAAGATTCTTTAGTAACTTACAAATCAGATATTAAAATAACTAATAAATATAGTAGATGAGTATTTTAAAACAAATAGGAAATACACCGTTAGTAGAAGCTACTAATTTATTTTCGAAGCCTAACGTAAAATTATTTTTAAAATTAGAAGGTAATAATCCTGGCGGAAGTGTTAAAGATAGACCAGCTTTTAATATGATTGCCGAAGCAATAAGACGTGGCGATATCGAAAAAGGAGGCCATATTGTTGAAGCTACAAGTGGTAATACAGGTATAGCTTTAGCATACGTTGCAAGTTTATTTGGTTTAAACATATCTTTGGTTATGCCAGAAAACTCTACTATAGAACGCGTAAAAACCATGCGTGCTTATGGAGCCGAAGTTATTTTAACAGATGCCGAAAAAGGTATCGAAGGTTCAAGAGATGTTGCGTTTAGTATGAGAGACGAAAAGGGATACTTATTATTAAATCAATTTGGAAATAACGATAATTGGAAAGCACATTATAAAACCACAGGACCAGAAATTTGGAAAGATACAAACGGTAAAGTTACGCATTTTGTATCTGCAATGGGAACAACTGGAACTATAATGGGAAACTCTACTTTTTTAAAGGAACAAAACAAGAATATTCAAATTATAGGAGCCCAACCAGCAGATGGTTCTAGAATTCCAGGTATTCGTAAATGGTCACCAGGTTACTTACCTAGTATATTTGATGAATCAAAAGTAGATCAAATTATCGAAGTTAGCCAAAATGAAGCTATAGCTATGACTAAACGTTTAGCAAAAGAAGAAGGTATTCTAGCAGGAATGAGTAGCGGCGGATCTGTAGCTACAGCCTTGAAAGTTATAGAAAACTTAGATAATGGAGTTGTTGTTGCTATTGTTTGCGATAGAGGTGATAGGTATTTATCTTCTACATTGTTTGATTAACCTAAATTTATTCACGCAAAAACGCTTACAGTAATTTAAAATATTTTATTTAGTTACATTTGCCTACTAATTCTCCAAAAAAATGAAATACTATTTAGGTTGTTTTTTTATGCTTTATTGTTTTACAGTAACTGCACAAGAAAAAACAAATCCGTTTACAATTGATGCTAATTATTTTTATGGTACTGTTTTAGAGCATAATCCAGATATCGCCCATTTAATTACAGATCATCCTACAGGAGTTATATTAGGTTTTAATCAAAAAACGTTTGGTAATAAAGCTTGGGAAAGTAGATATAACTATCCAGACTACGGCGCATCTTTTATTTACCAGGATATGAAAAATTATCATTTAGGTGAAAATTACGGTTTGTATGCGCACTTTAATTTTTATTTTTTAAACCGAAATTTAAAATTTAGAATTGGTCAAGGTATTGCCTATGCTACTAATCCGTATGATAAAGTTGAAAACTTTAGAAACAATGCCTATGGTTCAGATTTATTAAGTTCAACGTACGTAATGTTGAATTATGATAAGCAAAACATTTTTAAAGGATTTGGTTTACAAGCAGGAATTTCAATTATACATTATTCTAATGCAAACTTTAAAGCACCTAATAATTCAACAAATACATTTGCCTTTAATATAGGAGCAAATTACACTTTAGATTATGATAATCAACCAGACTATATAGCATCTACTGAAGATAAAAAATTCACCGAAAAAATTAAATATAACATTGCATTTAGAGGTGGAGTTAATGAAAGTGATATTAACGATACTGGCCAATTTCCTTTTTATATTTTATCCTTTTATGCAGATAAACGTTTAAACAGAAAATCTTCGATACAAGTAGGAACAGATGTTTTCTTTTCAACATTTTTAAAAGAGCTTATAAAATTCTATTCAATAGCTTACCCATTAAACAATGTTTCAGGAGATGAAGATTATAAGCGTGTTGGTGTATTTGTAGGCCATGAGTTATTTATTAATAAAATGTCTTTTATAACACAGTTAGGCTATTATGTTTATTATCCATACGATTTTGAAGGTCGTGTTTATAATAGAATAGGCTTAAAGCGTTATTTTGGAGATAAAATTTTTGGAGCAATTACATTAAAATCTCATGGAGCAAAAGCAGAAGCTGTTGAGTTTGGTATAGGTGTAAGGTTGTAATTAGTAGTAATTAGAAATCAAATTAAAATGAAAAAACTTATATACATATTAACATTAATACTAGTTAGTAGTTGTAATAACGATAGTGCACCAGATTGTTTTCAAAATTCTGGAGATATTATACAAGAAGAATATTTTGTAGAAGAATTTACTAAAATAACTGTATTTGAGCGTACCGAATTAATAATAAAACAAGCTCCAGAGTACAAAGTAATAGTAGAATCTGGTGAGTATTTAATGGATGATATAGATGTAAGCGTACAAGACGGAAGGTTGTTATTAAAAAACAATAATTCTTGCAATATTACACGTGAATACGGTATTACAAAAGTTTACGTATCTGCACCAAATTTAACCGAAATACGTTCGGCAACCGGTATGCCAACACGTAGTGATGGCGTTTTAAATTATGATACTTTAAAACTCATTTCCGAAGACGATTCAGATAGTACATTACGTTCAGACGGTTTGTTTAATTTGCAAGTAAATTGTAACAATTTACAATTTGTCATAAATAATTTGTCAACGACATTTATAGAAGGTGCTGTAAATAATTTAAGAGTGACTTTTGCTGCTGGTGATGCTCGTTTTGAAGCTAGAAATCTTATTGCTCAAAACGTAACAATTTATCATCGCGGTAGTAATGATATTATTGTAAATCCTCAAGTGTCTTTAACAGCAAATCTAGTAAGTACAGGTGATGTTATTGCAACAAATACACCACCAAATCTAGATATTCAAGAGCAATATAACGGTCGTGTAATATTCGAGTAATAGGTTTTAAGCAGTTAAATCTCTAAACATGCTTTCTAAACTTGCATTCTTTTGGTTAAGTTGTAAGATTTTTAACTCATTATCGTGAGCAAAATCAAACACATGAGAACGCATGTCTTCTTTAGTAGCAAAAGTAATTTCGTAAATAAAATCGTGAGTATTTTTTACACTTTTTACATTAGGTAATCTTAATAAAAAAGGTTCTTCAACACGGTAGTCAAATTCAACAATCACAACTTGTTCTTGTCCTTCTCTAAGTTCACTTAATTTTTTATTGGCTACTATTTCACCTTTATTTATAATAATAACACGATCACACATAGCTTCAACTTCTTGCATAATGTGTGTAGATAAAAACACTGTTTTTTCTTTTCCAATAGCTTTTATTAAGTTTCTAATATCAACTAGTTGATTAGGGTCTAAACCAGTTGTAGGTTCATCTAGAATTAAAACATCTGGATTATGTAATAAAGCATTAGCAAGACCAACACGTTGCCTGTAACCTTTAGAGAGTTGTTGTATTTTTTTATGAGATTCTGGTTGCAAACCTGTTAACGCTATAACCTCTTCAATTCTATCTTTACTCACATTATGTACGTTAGCATTAAAAGCTAAATATTCTCTAACATATAATTCAAGATATAAGGGATTATGTTCTGGTAGGTAACCAACACTTTGCTGTACTAATTTCGAATTTGTTAAAATAGAATGGTTGTTTACAGTAGCTTCGCCTTGTGTAGGGTTTATAAAAGTGGTTAAAATCTTCATCATTGTAGATTTTCCAGCGCCATTAGGTCCAAGAAATCCAACAATTTCAGGTTTTTGAATTTCAAAACTAACATTGTTTAAGGCTATTTGCTCACCGTAAACTTTCGATATATTTTCAACTTTTATAGACATCTAAATTTCTTTTCTCAAAAATAAACATTCTGTAAATTAAACAAAGGTTTGTTTCCAAATCTTTAATTCTTTCAGTAAAACACTAAAATTCACCAATTAGTATTTTGATTTGTGAAATAATTATTTACTTTAGCACTATAAATAAATTATCGCTCACGCGAAAATTATAGATGAGAACAATACAAAATACATATTATAGCTGGTTTTACTTCTTTTTTAGCAAAAAGAACGAGACGCTGTATGTGTAATTTTTGATTAAAAACATATATTTAAACTTAAGTCTCGATTTTATATCGGGACTTTTTTTTTGGAATTAAATTAAAACACGGCAAGTTGAATAAAGCAATAGCAATACAAGGAATACAAGGGTCTTTTCATCATATAGTATCACAAGACTATTTTGGTGAAGCAACTGTTGTAGAAGAGTGTTTGTCTTTTGATGAAACAGTAAACGCCTTATTAAGTGGTAAAACCGATACCGCAATTATGGCGCTCGAAAATTCAATAGCAGGTTCTATAATTCCAAATTATGCTTTAATAGACAATCACAACTTGCAAATAGTTGGAGAGCATTATTTAGATATTCAACATCAATTAATGGCATTGCCTGGTCAAACCATTAATGATATAAAAGAGGTTTACTCGCACCCAATGGCATTATTGCAGTGTAAAACTTTTTTTAAAAATCATCCACATATAAAACTAATAGAAGATAAAGATACTGCAGATGTAGCAAAGCGAATAGCAAAAAATAATTTAAAAGAAACAGCAGCAATAGCAAGTACATTGGCAGCTAAAATTTTTAAACTAGATATTATAGCCAAAAGCATCCAGAGTATAAAACATAATGAAACACGTTTTGTAATAGTAAAATTAAAAGCAGAGCGTAATTTAAAAAATATAAATAAAGCTTCAATTAAATTTCAATTAGACCATAAAAGAGGAAGCTTGGCAGCTTTATTAAATGTAATGAGTGATTGTAAATTAAGTTTAACAAAAATCCAGTCGTTACCTATTGTTGAAACGCCATGGCTTTATTCATTTTTTGTAGATGTGACATTTCAAGACTATAAAGATTTTGAAAAAGCGAAAGCAATAATAGAAATAATGGCCACACATTTTAAAATATTAGGAGAATACAAAAACGCTAAAGTGTAATGGAATTAGCTAAAAGATTACAAACTGTTGAAGAGTACTACTTTTCAAAAAAACTAAAAGAAGTAAGACTTCTTAAAGATACAGGTAAGCCAATAATTAATTTAGGTATTGGTAGTCCAGATTTGCAACCACCAACTCAGGTAGTAGCAGCTATAGTTAATAGTTTAAAAAATGCTAATGCACATAAATACCAAAGCTATCAAGGTTTGCCAGAATTAAGAAGTGCTATTACAGGTTTTTACCATGAGCATTTTAATATTTTTTTAGATGCAAATACAGAGGTTTTACCGTTAATGGGAAGTAAAGAAGGTATTATGCATATTTCTATGGCGTTTTTAAATCCAGGAGATAAAGTTTTAATTCCAAACCCAGGCTACCCAACGTATGCTTCTGTAACTAAATTATTAGAAGCAGAACCTGTTTTTTACGATTTAAAAGATGACAATAACTGGTTTCCAGATTTAGAACTTTTAGAAACTACAAACCTTTCTCAAGTTAAAATTATGTGGATAAATTATCCCCATATGCCAACGGGAGCAAAAGGCAACGAAGCGCAGTTTACAAAATTAGTAGCCTTTGCAAAAAAACATAGTATTCTATTAGTTAACGATAATCCATATAGCTTTATTTTAAATGATAAACCGTTAAGTATATTAAGCGTAGCAGGAGCAAAAGATGTCTGTTTAGAGTTAAACTCTTTAAGTAAAACCTTTAATATGGCTGGTTGGCGAGTAGGTATGCTAGTTGGTAAGCAAACATTTATAAATGCAGTATTAAAAGTGAAAAGTAATATGGATTCTGGTATGTTTTATGGTATTCAAAAAGGTGCAATAGAAGCTTTAAATTGTTCAGAGTTGTGGTATCAAAGTTTAAATAATGTATACAGGCAAAGACGAGACTTAGTATGGAAATTAGCAGCAAAATTAAATTGTACATTTAAAAAGGAAAGTATAGGACTGTTTGTTTGGGCTAAATTACCTCCAGGAATTAAAGCAGAAGAGTTTACAGACAAATTATTAAATCAGTATTTTATTTTTATCGCACCAGGAACAGTTTTTGGTTCTGCCGGCGAAGGATATGTACGTTTTTCCTTATGTGCAAGCAATGAGGATTTAGAAGAAGCAATAGCAAGAGTATGATAAATAATATATACATAATAGGTGTTGGTTTAATAGGAGGTAGCTTTGCTTTAGATATTAAAGAAGCGAGACCTAATGCTACAATTTTTGGAATTGATAGCAATATTGAAAATTTAAATTTAGCTTTAGAACTAAATATAATAGATAAAAAAGCAACACTTACAGATTTAGATAAAGCAGACTTAGTAATTGTAGCAATTCCTGTAGATGCAACTATTGCCATTTTACCAGAAGTATTAGATAAAGTTTCAGATTTTGGACTAGTAATAGATGTAGGTTCTACCAAATTAACAATATGTGATGCTGTTAAAAACCATAGTAAAAGAAGAAATTTTTTAGCCATGCATCCTATTGCAGGAACAGAATTTTCTGGACCAAAAGCAGCAATAAAAAACCTATTTCAACACAAAACAAATATTGTATGTGAAGTAGAAAAAACAGCATTTAAACTCCAAGAAAAAGCACTTAATTTATTTACAGATATTGGAATGCGCATGCGTTATATGAATCCAGAATCTCACGATAAACACATAGCATACATGTCACATCTATCACACATTAGTGCTTTTATGTTGGGCAAAACAGTAATTGAAAAAGAAAAAAATGAAAGAGATATATTTGATATGGCTGGCTCTGGTTTTGAAAGCACAGTACGGTTGGCAAAAAGTAGTCCAGCCATGTGGACACCAATATTTAAACATAATAAAAGTAATGTAATAGAAACATTAAACGACTATATCGCAAACCTTTCGCAATTTAAAAAACTAATAGAAGAGGATAATTACGATGGTGTTTATAACGAAATGCAAGACACCAATTATATTAAACAAATATTAAACGGAATACAGTAAAAACAAAAGCTATTTAATAAGACCTGGTAAAAGAATAAAAACAAGACAATTAAAGAATTATGGAAAATAAAAAAGAAATGAGAAATTGGTTGAATGACATGCAGTTAGATCATCCGTTAGTAATTGCTGGACCATGTAGTGCAGAGACAGAAGAGCAAGTTTTAAAAATAGCTCATGAGCTTAAAGATACAGATGTAAGCTACTATAGAGCTGGAATTTGGAAACCAAGAACACGTCCAGGAAATTTTGAAGGTGTTGGAGCTCTAGGTTTAAAATGGCTTAAAAAAGTAAAAGAAGAAACAGGTATGAAAACCTGTACAGAAGTTGCTAATGCAACGCATGTAAAACTAGCTTTAGAAAACGATGTAGATTTATTATGGATTGGTGCGCGATCTACAGTAAGCCCATTTATAATGCAGGAATTGGCAGATGCTTTAGCAGGAACAGATAAAATTGTTTTAGTAAAAAATCCAGTTAATCCAGATTTAGCTCTATGGTTAGGCGGAATAGAGCGATTATACACTGCAGGAATTAAAAACTTAGGAGCAATACATAGAGGTTTTTCAACATATGAAAAAACAAAATATAGAAACATCCCAGAATGGCAACTAGCAATCGAATTTCAAAATAGATTTCCAGATTTACCATTAATTAACGATCCATCTCACATTACAGGAAAAAGAGATATGGTTTTTGATGTGTCTCAAACCGCACTAGATTTAAATTTCGATGGATTAATGATTGAAACACATTACGATCCAGACAATGCTTGGAGTGATGCTGCACAACAAGTAACGCCAGAAACACTAATACAAATGATGGTGGATTTAAAAATAAGAAAAGAAAGTGATCCAGAAGCAGAATATAACCATGAGCTAGCAAATTTAAGAGCCCAAATAGATGTTGTAGATAATCAACTTATAGATTTGTTAGGGAAACGAATGGAAGTAGCAGATAACATTGGTAAGCTTAAAAAACAAAAAAATGTTGCCGTTTTACAAAGTAAACGTTGGAATGAGATTTTAGGTAAAATGATACTTCAAGGAGATGAAAAGAACCTTAGTGAAGAATTTATTTTAAAAGTTTTTAAAGCCGTTCACCAAGAGTCTATAAATCACCAAGAAAAAATTATTAAAGGATAAAACATTAATATTAGCTTATTAATTGAGCCATTATTAGTTAATACTTTCAAAATTTAATTAATAATGGCATCTTTGTATTACATGACAGGACTAGTTTATAAATCTACAGGAAGTTGGTATACCGTAAAAACCCAAAACGGTGATACATACGAATGCCGTATAAAGGGTAAATTTAGATTAAAAGGTATAAAAAGTACCAACCCAATAGCGGTTGGAGATTATGTGGATTTTGATTTAGATACCAAAAGTGATCAGGAAACAGGAGTAATTAAAAACATTCACGATCGCGAAAATTATATTGTTAGAAAATCTGTTAATCTTTCTAAACAAACACATATAATAGCCTCTAATATCGATCAGGTGTTTTTATTAGTAACCATTAATAATCCGCCAACATTTACCAGTTTTATAGATCGTTTTTTAGTTACAGCAGAAGCTTATGATATTAAAACCATTTTACTGTTTAATAAAATAGATACTTATAATGAAGATACTATTTTAGATGTAAAATACTTAGCACATATTTATAAGCAAATAGGTTACGAAAGTGTTGAGATATCTGCAAAAACAGGTGAAAATATAGATAAAGTAAAAGCTTTAATGCAAGGTAAGGTTAGTATGTTTACAGGACATTCAGGTGTTGGTAAATCAACTTTGGTAAATGCAATAGAACCAAGCTTAGATCTAAAAACAAAAGCAATTTCTTCACAACACATGCAAGGCCAGCATACCACAACATTTGCAGAAATGTTTGACTTAAGTTTTGATGCTAAAATAATAGATACACCAGGCATTAAAGGCTTTGGTGTTGTAGATATGGAAAAAGAAGAAATTGGAGATTATTTTCCAGAATTTTTTGCCTTAAAACAAGATTGCAAATTTAATAACTGTTTACATATCGAAGAGCCTAAATGCGCTGTAAAAGATGCATTAGAAAGAGATGAAATAGCAGCTTCACGTTATACAAGTTATCTTCAAATAATAGAAGGTGATGAGCAGCATTATAGAACAGATATCTGGAACCAGGAATAAAATATTCTTTTTTATAAAACTACATTATGAAAATTGTTATACAAAGAGTTTCACAAGCCAGTGTTACTATTAGTGGTAATAAAGTTGCCAATATTAAAAACGGCCTTTTAATCTTATTAGGTATTATACCAGAAGATACTCAGGATGATATTAATTGGCTAACAAATAAAATAGCAAATCTTCGTATTTTTAATGATGAAAATGGAGTGATGAATAAATCACTACTAAACAGTAATGGCGAAGTAATTGTTGTTAGTCAGTTTACTCTTTTTGCTAGTACAAAAAAAGGCAACAGGCCAAGTTATATAAAAGCAGCCAAGCCAGAAGTAGCGATACCTTTATACCAAGCATTTAATAAAACTTTAGAAACCATATTAAACAAACCTGTTCAAACAGGCGAGTTTGGAGCAGATATGAAAGTAGAATTACTAAATGATGGTCCTGTTACAATAATTATAGATTCTAAAAATAGAGAATAAAATGGATATTAAAAACGCACAAATAGAAGTAGATAATTGGATTAAAAATCATGGCGTTCGCTATTTTAATGAGCTTACAAACATGGCTCAATTAACAGAAGAAGTTGGAGAAGTAGCAAGAATAATTGCCAGACGTTATGGAGAGCAAAGTGAAAAAGAAAGCGATAAAAATAAAGATTTAGGCGAAGAATTAGCAGATGTTATGTTTGTAGTGTTGTGTTTAGCAAACCAAACCGGAATAAACTTGCAGGAAGCTTTCGATAAAAAACTAGATATAAAAACAAAACGAGACCACGATAGGCACCATAATAACAAAAAACTTAAGTAGCAATTTTGTTATTTTAATACGGAAGAAATCCATTACTACACTCCATGAATTTACAACTTGAAAAATCAAGCATAAAAAAGCAAACAGCTATCCAAGTCACTGGATCTAAAAGTGAGACTAATCGTTTATTACTTTTACAGGCATTATATCCTAACATTGAAATTAAAAATATTTCAAATAGTGACGACTCGCAATTAATGACCAAAGCATTAGCTTCAAAAAATAAGGTTGTCGATATTCATCATGCAGGAACTGCAATGCGATTTCTAACCGCTTTCTTTGCTTTAAAACAAGATAGAGAAACCATTTTAACCGGTTCTAAACGTATGAAAGAAAGGCCAATTAAAATTTTAGTTGATGCCTTAAATCAATTAGGAGCTAAAATAACATACCAAGAAAACGAAGGCTATCCACCCATTTTAATAAAAGGAAAAAAACTAACAAAGCATCAGGTTGCTTTAAGTGCAGACGTTAGTAGTCAATATATTTCGGCATTACTGTTAATAGCTTCAAAATTAGAAAATGGTATAGAGTTAACCTTAAACGGAAAAATAACTTCGGTGCCTTATATAAACATGACTTTAAGCTTATTAAACCAAATAGGCATTGAAACACAGTTTGAAAATAATAAAATAACAGTTAAACCAAAAAACGAAACACAAACAGTTAAAAAGAGTTTAACTGTAGAGTCAGACTGGTCATCAGCATCCTATTTTTATAGTATAGTAGCATTATCTAACTTTGGTACAATAATAGAGTTGGCTTCGTATAAAGAAAATAGTCTACAAGGCGATTCGGTATTAGCAAAATTATATGAAAGTTTTGGAGTGACAACAACATTTAAAAACACAACTATAATTTTAGAAAAAACCAAAGTTATATCAAAAAATACCATAATAAATTTCGATTTAGCAAATGCACCAGATATAGCTCAAACCATTGCAGTTTCAGCTTTTGCATTAGGTTTAAAATGTGATTTAACAGGATTACACACATTAAAAATTAAAGAAACAGATAGGTTACAAGCATTAAAAACAGAAATAGAAAAACTTGGAGGTACAGTAAATATTACAAATAATAGCTTACATCTTGAAGTATCAACACACATAAACAGCGACATTTCTATTAGTACATATAACGACCATAGAATGGCAATGGCATTTGCACCTTTGGCATTAAAAGTACCAATAGAAATAGAAGACTATATGGTAGTTTCTAAATCTTATCCTACGTTTTGGGAAGACTTAAAAAGCTTAGGTTTTCAAAATAAAGCATAAAAACAATCAAAAGGTTAAAAGATTATTGTCAATACTAAATAATAATTGGCTATTTACTTGACAACGCCTATGTTGAGATTGTATATTTGCAACATTCTAAAAAATAAATATGATTGACGTAAAAATGAAATTATCACACTTCAACTTCGATTTACCTGAAGAGCTTTTAGCTGAATACCCATCAGAAAACAGAGACGAGTCTCGTTTAATGGTACTTAACAGAAAAGAACAAACAATAGAACACAAGCAGTTTAAAGATCTTATTGATTATTTTGATGAAGAAGATGTAATGATCTTAAACAATACTAAGGTTTTTCCTGCACGTTTATTTGGAAACAAAGAAAAAACAGGAGCTAGAATCGAAGTGTTTTTATTACGTGAATTAAACGAAGAGCAACGTCTTTGGGATGTATTAGTAGATCCAGCAAGAAAAATTAGAATAGGAAATAAATTATACTTTGGAGACGATGAGTCTTTAGTAGCAGAAGTTATAGATAATACAACCTCTAGAGGTAGAACATTACGTTTTTTATATGATGGTTCTTATAAAGAGTTTAGAAATAAACTTAAAGAATTAGGTGAAACACCTTTACCAAAATACATTAAAAGAGATGTAGAGCCAGAAGACGAAGACCGTTACCAAACAATTTTCGCTAAAAATGAAGGAGCAGTAGCAGCACCAACAGCAGGTATGCACTTTTCTAAACATTTATTAAAGCGTTTAGAAATTAAAGGTATTGATTTCGCAGAGGTAACCTTACATGTTGGTTTAGGTACATTTAATCCAGTTGAGGTAGAAGATTTATCTAAGCACAAAATGGATAGTGAAGAGGTAACAATTGGACCTAAAACCGTAGAGCGTATTAATAGAGCTTTAAAAGATAAAAAGCGTATTTGTGCAGTAGGAACTACAGCAATGCGTGCAGTAGAAAGTGCAGTATCTTCTAGCAATACATTAAATGAAATTGATGGATGGACAAATAAATTTATTTTCCCTCCATACGATTTTAGTATAGCAAACTGTATGATTACTAACTTTCATACACCAAAATCTACGTTGTTAATGATGGCTTCTGCATTTGCAGGTCATGATTTTATTAAAAGAGCATACGAAGAGGCTGTAAAAGAAAAATACAAATTTTATAGTTATGGAGATGCAATGTTAATTATATAACATTTCCAAACTAAACAAACCTAGGCCTTATTAAGAACATCTTGATAAGGCCTTTTATATTATTTATAATTACTTAAAGTGAAAATACTCAATGCTTTCACTACTTTTGTAACATAATGGCAGATAAAAAAAAGGACATAAGAGCATTATCAAAAGAGCAACTGCGCGAATTTTTTGTAAAAGAAGGAGATAAAGCCTTTAGAGGCAATCAAGTGTACGAGTGGCTTTGGGGAAAAGGCGCTCATACTTTTGAAGATATGACAAATATCTCTAAAGAAACGCGCCAAATGCTTCAGGATAACTTTGTAATAAACCACATAAGTGTAGATACCATGCAACGTAGTAGTGATGGTACAGTAAAAAATGCTGTAAAATTACACGATGGTTTAATTGTAGAGTCGGTATTAATTCCAACCGAAACTAGAACCACAGCATGTGTATCTAGTCAAGTTGGGTGTAGTTTAGATTGTAAGTTTTGTGCAACATCACGTTTAAAACGTATGCGTAATCTTAATCCAGATGAAATTTACGACCAAGTTGTTGCTATAGATAAAGAGAGTAAGTTATATTTTAACAGGCCATTAAGTAACATTGTATTCATGGGTATGGGAGAACCACTCATGAATTATAATAATGTTATGAAAGCGATAGATAAAATCACTTCTCCAGAAGGTTTGGGTATGTCTCCAAAGCGTATAGTGGTTTCTACATCTGGTGTACCAAAAATGATTAAAAAAATGGCAGATGATGCTGTTAAGTTTAATCTTGCGGTATCATTACATTCTGCAATAGATGAGGTAAGAACAGAGATTATGCCTTTTAATGCAACGTTTCCACTTGAAGATTTAAAAGAAGCTTTAGAATATTGGTACGAGAAAACACAACGTAAAATTACTTACGAATATGTTGTTTGGGATGGTATAAACGATAGAAGAGAAGATATTAATGCCTTAGTAAAATTCTGTAAGTATGTGCCATGTAAAATAAACATTATAGAATATAACCCAATAGACGATGGCCAATTTCAACAAGCCTCAAGTAGCGCAATAGATAACTACATACAAGCTTTAGAAAGTAATAATATTGTAGTTAATGTTAGACGCAGTCGCGGTAAAGATATCGATGCCGCTTGCGGGCAATTAGCAAATAAATCATAAAAAAAAAAGCGACCAATTGGTCGCTTTTTCTATAATCGGTAATTTTTAACTTTTTATAAATTTAAAAGTTTTAGTGCCTTTTTTGGTAATGACTTTAGCTAAGTATACACCATCATTTAATGTCGATAATTCTGTAGTGTTTTCGTTTCCACTAATTTTATTATTTACAACAAGCTTTCCTAAAATATCATAAATCTCTAAGTTGTTTAAGTCGTTTTGTGGAGAATTTAATTTTAATTCTTTAGTATCATTATCGTAAAAATGAGAAAAAGAATTTAATGCAAATTCATCAACCGATAGTGCTTCATCATTAGTTCTAAAATTATCCATGTGTGCAAAACCACCATAGTTATCATGAGAAAATCTAAATTGCTCAATATCTGTGTTTGGTGTAGCAACCAATCCTGTATATATTGAAGTGTCATCAATAAATACTTCAATACCTCCACCAGTAGTAAATTCTACACGTAAATTAAACCAAGTTAATGGTGTCCAATCTACTAAAGTGTCGTCCAGAATTATAGTACTTGTACCAGTACCATCATCTGCTAAAATACTTATATCACCAGTGTATGTAAACCTTACATAAGTAACAAATGCACCATCAGTTAAATTTACAAATCCAAAAATAAAATCTGAAGTTGTAGAAGAATCAAATGTATCTAAATATAAATCTGCAGAGAATACAGCATCAACATAAGATACCGGAGTAGCATAATCATAAAAAGCACCTACAATTGGGTTTTGTTGACCTCCAAAAGCACCTTCAGGTACAATTTTAAGAGAGTATGTTCCGTCTGATGCTTGCTCATCACTAATAACTTGGTTAGCAATAAATCCACCAGCACCATCGCCAGTAGTGACCCAACCGTTTTGACCGTACACATCTCCAAGAGAATAAGTTGGCGCTTCAAACGAAATTGTTTCTTGAGCGTTACTAACCGTAATCGTTAGCATTAATAAAAATAAAAAAGTAATTTTTTTCATATTAAAAAGATTTAAATAGTTGACTACTAAAAGTAGAAATTTCTTATTGTTAATCAAACTCTAATAGACTAAAGGTTGTTAATCACCGTTTAAAAGAAATATTCTGTTTATAAAATGTGAATATGAATAAGATTAATAGCTAAACATTAACTTTATTATTAATTTAGCAAACCATATTTAATATACTTGAAGATAACAGAACAAATAAAACAGCCTATAGCATTCGAAATGGACCTTTTCGAGAAAAAGTTTCGTCTAGCAATGTCTTCTAAAGTAGCGCTATTAAACCGTATCACACATTATATTGTTAATAGAAAAGGAAAGCAAATGCGACCAATGTTTGTGTTCTTGGTAGCAAAAATGGTTAGTAATGGTGAGGTTAAAGAGCGTACATATCGTGGCGCATCTGTTATAGAACTTATTCACACGGCAACTTTAGTACATGACGATGTTGTAGACGATAGTAATAAACGTCGTGGTTTCTTTTCTATAAATGCACTTTGGAAAAATAAAATCGCTGTACTTATAGGTGATTATTTACTTTCTAAAGGATTATTATTATCTATAGATAATGAAGATTTCGATTTACTTAAAATAATTTCTGTGGCTGTTCGAGAAATGAGTGAAGGCGAACTACTTCAAATAGAAAAAGCCCGAAAACTTGATATTACTGAAGCTGTTTATTATGAAATTATTAGGCAAAAAACAGCGACACTAATTGCAGCATGTTGTAGTTTAGGTGCAGCATCTGTAAAACCAAATACTCCAGAGGTTGAAACTATGAGAAAGTTTGGTGAGTTAATAGGTATGGCGTTTCAAATTAAAGATGATTTGTTCGATTATGGTACAAAAAGTATTGGTAAACCTGTAGGTATAGATATTAAAGAACAAAAAATGACTTTACCTTTAATACACGTACTTAATAATAGCTCAAAACAAGATAAACGCTGGCTAATAAACTCTATTAAAAACCATAATAAAGATAAAAAACGAGTAGATCAAGTTATAGCTTTTGTTAAGGATAATGGCGGTCTTGATTATGCCGTACAAAAAATGAAAGCTTTTCAAAACGAAGCATTAGATATCTTAAAAAACTTTCCAGAATCAGAATACAGAGCTTCATTAGAACTTATGGTAAATTACGTTATAGAAAGAAAAAAATAATTTTTTTTAATCTATAAAGCATTGTAATTGTTAGCTTTATAAACTTATTTCAATATTTTTTAATTAATAGGCAACCATTTGTACGCTATTTGCGTCTTTATAAATAGAACCACTAAACTATTAGTTTTTTGAAAGTCATTCAACTATACAAAAACGAAGCAAAGCTTATAAAAAAAGCAATCGATAATAATCGAGAAGCACAACGTGTGTTGTATGAGTTACATGCACCAAAAATGCTAAGCGTATGTAGATACTATATAAAAGATTTACAACATGCAGAAGAAGCCATGTTAAATGGCTTTTTAAAAGTGTTTTCAAATTTAAAAAGTTTTAAATCTCAAGGTAGTTTTGAAGGTTGGATTAGACGTATTATGGTAAGAGAATCTATATCTTTTTTAAGGCAAAAAAAGCAAATTGAATTTAGCTCAGATACTATAGAATCTCATAATACAACTTACGATTCTAGTCAAACAGATTTAGATGTAGAACACATTCAAAAACTTATAGATGCTTTACCAGAAGGTTATAAAATAGTCTTTGTTATGTATGCAATAGAAGGTTATAAACATAAAGAAATTGCTAGCATGTTAAATATAAGTGAAGGCACATCAAAATCGCAATTATTTAAAGCGAGACAATTATTACAAGAGCAAATAAAAACAATTAATACATCGAGTTATGGCACCAATTAAATTTGAAGAAAACATAAAAGAAAAGCTCGAAAATAGAACAATAAATCCTTCAGCTAATGCTTGGGAAACCTTGTCTAAAAATTTAGAGAACACACCACAAACCAAATCTAAAAATAAATTTTGGTGGTTAGCAATAGCAGCAAGTTTTATTGGTATGTTATTAGTTTATAATATCATGTTTAATAACACTAGTCAAACAATACCAAACCAAAATGTTGTAGAAATAGATACAGATTATATAAATGAAATCAATAAAAATAATACAATAGATAAAGCGATAAAAGTTAATACAAGTACAGCAGAAGTTACAACGCAAAACCAAGCAGTAATTGAAACTAAAAATCAAAATATTAAAAATCAAAATCAAGTAAGTACTAAGCAAAAAGTAAATGGTAAAAACAACCTAAATACTAATAAAACTTATGCGACGCTTGTAAAAACAACATCGCAAAATAACAAAGCAACAGCAGGTGTAACAACTGTAGACTCAAGCATAAAAGCTAAGAATATAATAAAGAATTTAGAAGCTGTTGCGCAAACACAATCAACAGAAAAGCCAGTAATTTTTGATGATGAGATAGAGCAGCTTTTAAAAGCAGCACAACAGAAGGTTTCTAAAACAAGTACAAATACAACAATTGCATTAGATCATAATAGCATTTTAAACGAAGTAGAAGACGATTTAGAACGTTCTTTTAGAGATAAACTTCTACTAGTAGTAAAAGATGGTTTACATACCGCAAAAGACGTCATGGCAGATCGCATGACAAATAATCAAGATCAATAATAACATCAATTAAAATCACAAAACACAAAACGAACAATTATGAACACAATTACTAAGTATGCCGTTTTTTTAATAATCAGTCTCTTTTTAACACAAGCAGGAGCACAAGAAAACGATGAGGTAGAGGCAACGCCAGAAGAAATTGAAGCATTAAGAGAAAACATTAGAGCTTACGAAAAAGAAGCGCTTAAAATTGAAGTAGAATCTATAAACAAGCGTGTTAGTAGTAAAGATATTACTTACGAGCAAGGCGAAGATTTAAAACAGGAAGCTGCTAAAAAAAGAGCATTAAATATAGAAAACCGTATCGATATTCTAGAAAAGCGTATTGCGTTTAATAAACGAAATAATTTACCATTTCCTTATAGTAAACGATCAGATGGTAAACGAAAAGTTTCAATTACTTTTGGCGATAACGATGCTAATCTTGCAGGATTAAAAATTTCAGATACAAAATCAACTCCAGTAAAATACGATATTCGCACATCTAACGATATGGTATTTGCCATTGGGTTTAATAATGCAATTATCGATGGTGTGTCTTTAAGCGATTCACCATACAAATTAGGAGGTTCTGGTTTTGTAGAGCTAGGCTGGAACTGGAAAACACGATTAGCAAAAAACTCTAATTTTGCACGACTTAAATACGGTTTCTCTTTTCAGTTTAACAAATACGATTTAAAAGACAACCAGTACTTTACACAAGAAGGTAGCAATACAACAATAGATACTTTTGGTATAGATGCTAAAAAAATAAAATTTAGAACAACAAATCTTGTAGTGCCAATTTATTTTGAATTTGGTCCATATACTAAAGTAGAGAAAAAAGACCGTGTAAGATTTCATACTTGGGATAAATTTAAAATAGGAATTGGTGGTTATGCAGGTGTAAATATTGGCTCAAGACAAAAAATAAAATACGAAGAAGATGGTGATCATGTAAAAGTAAAACAAAACGGAAACTTTGATGTTAACCCATTTATTTACGGTGTTGGAGCGTATATAGGTTTTGGCGATTTAAGTTTGTATGCTAAGTACGATTTATCTGAAACTTTTAAAAACGATGCTTTAAAACAAAACAATATCTCTTTAGGATTAAGAGTAGATTTAGATTAAAAAGTTTTAAGTGAATTAGTAAGTAAAAATCCGTTTTCGTTTTTAGAAAGCGGATTTTTTTAAATTTATAACCTATGTATTTTAGCTGTCATTTTCTTCAAATAAATACTTAGGTTCAAGCCATAATAAGCATTACAAGTTATTATACACTGTTTAGTTTTTAAGCATAATAGTTTGGCTACCTAACTTTTGCTTTAATGCCTCTTGGAAAGAAAGCTTAAGTTCAGGCCAATTCCAGAAAACAATTGCACAATTTGTAAATACCATATCCAAATTATAGTCGTAGTTAGAAATTAAATGTTTTTTATTACATAAAAAACATGCAATTAAAGGTTCTGTTCCTGCGTTAAAAGATTTAATTCCGTTTTTAATTGCTTCTAGAAATAGTAATGCTTCATCATCTTGTTTTTTATTCGATTCTCCGTAAAAAGTTGCTGGGTCAATACCTTCAATCAAATTGGTTTTACAAGAAGGACAAACAATTTTTTCTGGAAGCATAAAATCAATACCTAAATCCCAACCCAAAACATGTTGGAGCTCGCATTGCTTGTCAATAAACTCAATTTCTCCAAACCAATCATAATCTGTTGCTTCTTTAAAACCTAAATCACCATAATAAATATTAAATTTTGAATTTTCTTCAGGTATAGGATTAATTATTTTTTTATCAATTAACCAATCTTTAATTGTATTAAGGATTTCTTTTGATGCCTTCTTGTTTTTTTTAAAAGTAAAAACGGTGTAGGTTTCCATAATTTATAATCCGTTCTAATATTAAACGTTAGTGAGGTTTTAAATAAACACTAAGCTAAATAAGTATTTTTAAATTAAAATAACTAACAGAAACTTAAAATAAATTTGGTTTGGATTTTTGTAAGTAGACTATAACTAGTAATTAATTTTATGCGGTGTTGTAACACGTTATTTTTTATTATTCAGCGGAAATGTAATTCCAACCGCAATTGCTCCAACATACTGTTCGACAGATTCTTGAATATAATAAGTGAATCCTAAATCAACATTATTATTTTTTCCTAATTCAAGACCAAACGAAAACGGTATATGGTAAATGATTCCGCTTTTATCTATGTTATCAAATGCTGTAAAGGTTTCAAATTTCCCAATTGAAGTTCCAATTCCAATTTCTACATAAGGTGCTATCCAAGGAATTGGTGCTCTAAGCCTTGCTTTTCCTCCAAGTAAAAAAGCTTTCGATTCCGCTTTTTCATTAGTGGGATTACCATTGAGGTCTTCTCCATTTGAGCTTGTTAGTATAAAACCTGCATAAGGTCTAAATTCAACCCAAGATTTTACCTTAAGTACTAATTCTCCTTGAGCAAAAAATCCACCGTCAACAACTTCATCAACACTATTATTTGGTGCGCTCATTCCATATCCAATTTGAGCGTTTATTGATTTTTCTTTAATAAATTGTGCTTCAGCTAAATTAGAAGTCAGAGCGATTATTAATATTATTAGAGTTTTTTTCATATTGTGGTACAATGCGTTCTAACATTAAATGTTAGTGAGGTTTTAATTAAACATTAAGCTAAATAAGTATTTTTAAATTAAAATAACAATCAGAAGCTTAAAATAAATTCCGTTTGGATTTTTGTGAGTAGGCTTTTACTAGTAATTAATTTTATGCGGTGTTGTAGGCAGTTTTTTTTATAGTTTACAATTAAAAGTTTCCATTAGCATAACTTTTATAGAGCCAGATAGATATAGTTGTAAGTATAAACAGCAATATAATTATGCTATTTTTTATTCGGCTTTTTTTATCCTTAATCATCAAATAAATATAAGAAGTTATAATAACCGGAAAAAATAGAAGCCAAATATATCCTAGTACATTTGGTGTATAAACAGCTGTTTTATAATTTGATGGGAAAATCAAAATTATTAAAGACACTACAATAGAAAAAATATAAAATAATTTAAAAAGCCGGTGCTTCATAATGTTTACAATCTGTTTAATATTAAATGTTAGTGAGGTTTATATTAAAGATTAAGCTAAATAAGTATTTTTAAATTAAAATAACAATCAGAAGCTTAAAATAAATTCCGTTTGGATTTTTGTAAGTAGGCTAGAACTAGCAATTAATTTTATGCGGTGTTGCCCAACGTTATTTTACTAATCTTAATTGAGCCGATATCTTTTCGTCTATTAGTTGAGAGTATTCTTTCTCAAATTTTACTTTTACTGATTTATCTTTAATATTTAATTTATTAGACAAATAGCCTAACTTTCTATTGTTTTGCTCAATTAATTCAGACCATTCCATAACATAAATCTCAATGTTTTTTTCTGTTTTCTTGTCATATAAGAAAGGTGTTTCTGGATATTTCTTTCGAGCAGAATTTACTTTTGATTTAGCGTATTTTGTCAGTTTTGAAGATATTAAAAGTAATTTGTATTTAACTTTATCATTTGGCAAACCAGAATGTTGTTCAATTGTAAATGCATAATCATCAATTTGATTAAGTTCTTTTTTACTAATAGAACATTTTGGAGATTTTAATTCAACAACCATTATCTCTTTAGCATTTGAGTCTGTGATTTTTTCATTAAAAAAATATAAATCTGTTATATCATTTAAACCATCTTCATTAAGTTCTATTATGTTCTTGTCTTCGATACTTGGCTCATAATCAAAATATTCATCTCTAAGTTCTTTTAAAATATTCCCTATTTTTTTATCTGACCATAATTTAGGAGTTCCGTTGTAATTTTCTCCAAATAGCCATAGTTGATGTTCAACAATTTTGTGAAGTTGACTTCTTTCTTTAATATGTTTTGAGATTTCTCCATAAGTTAATTCGTGAAGGAATTCTAAAAATTCTGTTTTTTCAGCTACGATACTTGCAAATTGAACAACATCTTCTAAATCGGTTTTTTCAAGTAAATGATGAAATTTTTCTAAACTTTCATCAGAAAGTTTTAATACCTTATCAAAAATATATTCAATATTTCCATTGCTAATTGCCTTATCTAAAAGAGGATATAAAAAATTTCTAATTTTATCATCATTTTGAATTAATTTATGCTCGTCTTCTAATAAATATGCAACTTTTTTAAAAAGTACTTCTTGTGAAGTAGATGCAGGTTTTTCATTTTTTTGATATGGATAATACTTATCATTTTCAAGGCTTTTTAAAAACTTATCAAATCGTTTATTTCTTGCTTTAAAGAAGTCATTTATAGTTTCTTTTATCGTATCCTTGATTTTTTTAACTTCTTTTTCTCCTAATGTTTCTATATCTAAATTTCTAAAAAGGTCAGTATTTAATAATGGAGATTCAATATAAATAAACCAAGTTCCTAAATCTGGAGTGTACCAATCAGAAGAATAAGTATATTGGTGTGATACACTTTTTAATCCAGCATTATCTGTTTGAAAAAATACTTTTACTTTATTTAAAGTTGATTTTATATTATAGAAATAGAAATTAACCTTATATTCTATTCCTTTATTATCTATATATTCTACAACTTTTGATGTAGGCTTATTTATAACAAAATCATTCCTTTCTAAACGCTTTCCATTTACAATAAAATTAACTGTATTGTGAAATATCTCGTATGGATAATTCTCAAATATTGCTTGATTTATATTTGGCTTAAGAAAAGATTCTGAAATTTGATTTCTTTTATGAATTTTTTCTTGCTTGTTGTGATGAAGTCGTTCTATGTTAACTTTGTAATATGTTTTTTGTTGTCCTTTTAAATACTCGAAATCTACTTTAAATTCGGTGTTTTCAAGTTGAGCATTTTGTAAATCAATTGTGTCAATACTAAAGTTTGTTTTGCTAAATTCTTTTTTTGATTGATTATAGCCTATTGTTTCAATATGCATTAACTGTCCTATTTGTAGAGAACTAAAACGACCAATACCTTGTCCTTTTTGTTTGACAGTTGTACCAATTTCTAAAATTCGGTTATCAAATTCATTATAAGGAACACCTGTACCATCATCTTTTATTTGAATCGTTTTTATTGGAGACTTTAAATCGGCTTGATTAACATATTCTATGTTAATTTCAATGTTTTTTGCATCTGCTTGTATTGAATTGTTAATTAACTCACGAAACGCTTGAAAAGTATCTCTATACTTAGTTAAATGCTCTTTTATTAGTCTACTATTCGTAGTAAGTTTCTTTATTGTTGATTGCATTTAGTTTACGTTTTTTTTATGTTGGGTAATGCGTTCTAATATTAACCATTGGTATATTTTACACCAAACGCCTAACGAAGTAAGTGTTTTTATTTCACAAAATCAAGTTTGTAAGTATAGATGTTTTTAAAAGGCTTGTAAATATAGTACCTTTACAAACTCATATTTTTACACTAAAATCTTATTAATAATTGATATCTAAATCTACCATAGACCAAGTATACGAAACCGCCAGACTAGAAGAAGTTATTGGCGATTTTGTGCAATTAAAAAAATCTGGTAGTAGCTTTAAAGGTTTAAGCCCTTTTAGCGACGAGCGTTCACCAAGTTTTATGGTATCGCCAGTTAAACAAATCTGGAAAGATTTCTCTAGTGGTAAAGGTGGTAATGTGGTCGCTTTTTTAATGGAGCATGAGCATTTTACCTACCCAGAAGCTATAAAGTATTTGGCTAAAAAATACAATATAGAAATTGAAGAAACAGAGCAATCTAACGAGCAAAAAGAAGCGCAAAACAAACGTGAAAGTTTATACTTGGTAAGTGAGTTTGCAAATAATTATTTTCAAGATATCCTACATAAAACTAACCAAGGTAAAGCCATTGGTTTAAGCTATTTTAAAGAACGTGGTTTTACAGAAGAAACTATTAAAACCTTTAATTTAGGGTATTCGCCAGACGAGTGGAGCGCATTTACAGACCATGCCATTAAAAAAGGCTATAAGCTAGAATTTTTAGCAGAAACAGGATTAACCATAGACAAAGGCGATAAACAGTTTGATAGGTTTAAAGGTCGTGTTATGTTCCCTATACAAAGTATGAGTGGTCGTGTTTTGGGTTTTGGTGGTCGTATTTTAACAAGCGATAAAAAAGCAGCAAAATATTTAAACTCTCCAGAGAGTGATATTTACCATAAAAGTAAAGTGCTTTACGGTATTTACCATGCTAAACAAAGCATAGCAAAAGAAGATAACTGTTATTTAGTAGAAGGTTATACAGATGTTATACAACTACACCAAACGGGAGTTACAAACGTTGTATCGTCTTCTGGTACGGCTTTAACAAGCGAACAAATTAGACTTATAAACCGTTTAACTAAAAACATAACGGTACTTTTTGATGGTGATGCAGCAGGTATGCGTGCCTCGCTTCGTGGTATAGATTTAATACTTGAGCAAGGTATGAATGTTAGGGTTTGTACTTTTCCAGAAGGTGAAGATCCAGACAGTTTTGCTAAAACAAATACTTTAGATGAGTTAAAGCATTATTTAAACGAAAATGCTAAAGATTTTATACAGTTTAAAGCTTCGGTTTTATATGAAGACTCTAAAAACGATCCAATAAAAAAAGCCGATACTATTAGAGATATAATGAATAGTATTGCTAAAATTCCAGACCGTATTAAAAAGGAAGTGTACATACAAGAATGTGCACGTATTATGGATATTAGCGAAGAAGTGCTTTTTAGTACTTTGGCACAAATAGATAAAAAAGACAATCAAAACGCTGCAAAACAAGCGCCAAGTGCACCAAAAGCGTTTGATGTTATAAAACACCAGCAACCAGTTAAAAAAGTTGATGTACAGTATGTTTTAGAGCGTAAAATTATTGAAGTACTATTGCTTTATGGTAATAGAACCGAAGATTTTGAAGATTTGGTGCTTAAAGAAAACGAAGAAGGCGAGCTGGTTTTAGAGCCCGTAGTACAGCAATCTAAAGTTTTTGAAAAGGTATTTTTAGATTTGCAGGAAGATGAAATGGAGTTTTCAAACCCACAGTTTAAAGATTTATACTACCGTATTATAGAAACTTTAAACCAAAATCCAGATTTATCATCAGAGCATTTAATAAATAATGTGGATGCCGAAATTGGAAACCAGATTACAACTATTTTAATGGAAGATGAACGTTACGAACTTTCAGATTGGGAGCGTAATAATATTTTCCCGAAGCAGAAAACAGATAGTGTGTCGCAACTAGTTAGTGAAACCATTTTAAGTTTAAGATGCCATTTAATAGACCAAAAAGTGATTGGGTTTCAGCAGCAAACTATAGCAAATAATAACCAAGTAAATGTTTCGGTTTTAGAAGAAGTAAAAGATTATTCTGGTTTAAAAATGTTGTTATCTAGAAAATTAAATCGCGTGTTATAATTCTAATTGTTTTGCTTGATTTACTAAATCTACAATATTAGTGACATTAAGTTTTTTCATTAAACGCGCTCTATAAGTACTTACCGTTTTCTCATTAATAGCAAGTTCTTGAGCAATCTCTTTATTACGCTTACCAGAGGTTAATAGTTTTAAAACCTCAATTTCACGGTTAGAAAGTTTTTTAAAAAAAGTAGTTCCAGAATTATTTTTTTTGCTTTGTGTTAAACGAATCGTCATGGCTTCGCTTAAATAAGTACTACCCATATAGGCTTTTATAATAGCATCTTTTATGGTAATAATATCTGTTGTTTTAGAAAGGTATCCTGCAGCACCAAGCTTTATAGCATTTAGAGCATAAACCTCTTCGGGTTGGGCACTAAACATTATAACTTTTACTTCTGGGTGTTCTTTTCTAATTTTTCTTAAAGCAGTTATGCCGTTAAGTTTAGGCAAGTCTATTTCACATAGTATGACGTCTACTTTGTTATGTTTAAGAAAATCGAAAATAGCTTCGCCATCACTAAGTGTGCCTACAAAAGAGATATCTCTTGTGGTTTCAAACACAAGTTCGAGACCTTTACTCACAATAGGATATGGGTCAACTACTAATAGCTTGACCATCGTTTTGTTTGTTTGTTTTATTAAATTGATAAGTCGCTTCCCTATAACGAGTTACCAATTAAGTTTTGAAAAATTAAATAGCAATGCAAAGGTAGTAATTTTTAAAATATTACTAACGATTACTTTAAATTATTAGGAATTTCGCAAACAGGAATGGCTATCATCTTGTGTTTGTTGGAGTTGTTGTAGCGTTTGTAAATTTTAAAGACTTCTTTTTCTCTTCCGTTGAAGTCTTTTTCTGTCATACCATTCTCACTTTTTTGCATTGCCCATTCTAATTCTGGATAAGAGGCTCCAATTTGATCTTCATCACTTCTTGCATCTCCAAATAATCCATCACTTGGTGCAGCGACCATAATAGACTTTGGAACGTTTAAAAATTCACCAATTTTATATACTTCACTTTTTAATAAATCTGCAATAGGACTTAAGTCTACACCACCATCACCATATTTAGTGTAGAAACCAACACCAAAATCTTCAACTTTATTTCCAGTACCAGCAACTAATAAGCCTAAAAGTCCAGCATGGTAGTATAAAGTTGTCATGCGTAAACGTGCACGTGTATTTGCTAAAGCCATATCTACAGTAGCTTGGTCGCCATCTAGAGAGACTTCGGTTTTAAACTCTTCAAAAACAGGAGTTAAATCTGTTCTAGTATCTTTTACATTAGGATACCTTTCTTTTAATTGCTTAATATGCTCTTGCGCTCTAGAAACATGACTAGCAGCTTGATGAATAGGCATCTCTATACAAAGTACATCTAAACCTGTTTCTGCACATAGTGTAGAAGTAACGGCAGAATCTATGCCGCCAGATATACCTACAACAAAACCATTAACTTTTGCGTTTACTGCATAGTCTTTTAACCAATCGATTATATATTTTGCTACTTTTTCTGTTTGCATTTTTAAAGAGTTTTAAGTCAAAGAATAGTACCTTTGCAAACAAAAATAAACCAAACGTATTCTAAATAAAAATAAAACGCCTTTAGATTAATATGAATAGATGTTTTTTTGTCCTTTTACTAATTTTTACAGTGCTTTCCTGCAGAAATGATGATAAAGTAGAATCTGAAATAGCAAAAATACCTTTAGATATTTCTGTTGAACGTTTTGATCTTGCTTTTGCAAATGCTTCAGCTCAAGATTTGCCAAAGCTAAAACAAACGTTTCCGTTTATGTTTTCGTCTAAATACGAAGATGATTTTTGGGTGGCCCAAATGCAAGATACACTACAACAAGAAATACAAACTGAAATACAAAAAGCTTTTAAAAATTTTAAAACTGAAACAGACGAAGTTACCTCGCTATTTAAACATTTAAAATATTATTTTCCAGAATTTAAAACACCAAGAGTTGTTACAGTAGCTTCAAATGTAGATTATAGAAATAAAGTTGTAGTAACAGATACGGTTGTTGTTTTACCTTTAGCAAATTATTTAGGTGATACACATTACTTTTATCAAGGCATTCAAGATTATATAAGAAAAAACTTAAAAGCAGAGCAAATGGTAGTAGATTTAGCTGAAAATTATGCTCAAGCTTTTATATTTCAAAAACAACGTAAAACCTTATTAGATGAGCTTGTGTACGCTGGTAAACAATTATATTTTAAAGATAAAGTAATACCATTTAAAACCGATGCCGAAAAAATAGGCTATTCGCAAGAACAAATAAATTGGGCAAAAGCCAACGAAGAAAATATTTGGCGCTACTTTGTAGATAAAGAATTACTATTTAGTACCAATTCTAAATTACCATCACGCTTTATAAATCCAGCACCTTTTTCTAAATTTTATTTAGAAGAGATAGACAACGAATCTCCAGGAAGAATAGGGCAGTACATAGGTTGGCAAATTGTTAGAGCTTATATGGAAAATAACGATGTAACTTTTAAACAAATGCTTACTAAAAGTACCAAAGAAATATTTGATAACGCAAAATTTAAACCACGTAGATAATGGCAAATATAAAATCGCAAATACAATTAAACGTAGAATTAGATGAAAACCGTGTTCCAGAAAAATTACATTGGACCGCACAAGATGGAGGCATTACAAATGCTGAAGCTAAAGCAATGATGTTGTCTGTTTGGGATAGTGCTGCACAAGAATCTTTACGTATAGATTTATGGACAAAAGATATGCCTGTAGATGAAATGAAAGTGTTTTTTCACCAAACCTTAGTTGCAATGAGTAATACATTTAATCGTGCAACTCAAGATGAAAAAATGACAGCTACAATGAAAGATTTTTGTGATTATTTTGCAGAAAAATTAGAATTAAATAAAAAATAATTAGGCAAAAACTTGATCAAGAAAAGCCTTAATACTTTCTTGATTAGCACGAATAAGCTCGGCTCTTGCATTGGCAATATCTTTAGGTTTTTTGTCTTGCGAGAGTTTAAATTTGCCTTCCCAATGGGTTATGTTAATTTCAAACATTTCAATATAATCTAGATTTTTATCTAATCTAGGATTATCTGGTTCTAAAACATATTTATGGTCTGGCTGCTCTAAAAAAGCAGTCATTTCTATTAAAGATTTTTTTAATTCGGCCTTACTTTCTATTGCTTTAACTTTTCCTGTAATATGAACTTTTATGTAATTCCAAGTTGGTAATTGTGTAGTAGTATAAATACTTGGTGAAATATAACATTCTGGCCCAGAAAATATTATGGTGACGTCGTTGTTATTTTTTAATAAATTTTTTTGTGGGTTGTAAATATCTATATGCCCAACAAGCTTTCCGTTGTTGTTATAAATTAGAGGTAAATGTGTTATATATGGTTTGTTATTATTAACCGAAATTACAGTTGCTAAAGGATAGTTTTTTACAACTTCTACAAGATTATCTATATTATTATCTTGGTGTTTTTTTGGAGGATAATTCATTATCATTATTCGTTTTATACACCAAATTGCTTTAAGTGATGGTCAAGATGTTTGTATTGCATTTTTGCCCATTGCTCATTGGTGTAGTAACCAAAAACAGGATGTGGCTCCCAACTTTCTTTTCCTTTTTGTGTGTACAATTCTTTTACCAATTCAACTAATGCTTTTTTTTCAGTTTTAAAATCTTTAGGTTCTACAATTTTAAAAGCCGGAATTGTTGGTAAATTTTTTCGGTATGGTGCATCGCTGTACAACGATTTTTTTATTAAAATTTTCATTAACCAATTAGGTTTAAGACCGTAATCTTTTTTTTGAAGCATTATATTTAATGGACCTTGACAGTGATAAAACATTTGTGCGGCATCCATTTTACCCCAAATAGCTTGAGTATTTTTATCAATTTTATCGATACGATTAAAAATTGAATTTACAGTTTGTGTATTAAAAATTGACTCCATAATTTTTTAAAAAAAATTGAATTTTAAAGTTACAATAATTTATCTGTTTTAATTCGAGACTTTGAGTATTAAAAAGTATAAATAAAAAAAAAGATGTAGATTTATAAAATGAGTGAAAAATCTACTTCATTTTCTATTAAAAATTGGTCTCAAGACGACCAACCACGAGAAAAACTTTTATATAAAGGTAAAGCTGCATTAAGTGATGCAGAATTGGTAGCTATTTTAATTGGCTCTGGAAACAGAGAAGAAAGTGCAGTGGCATTATGTAAACGTATATTAGCTAGTACAGAAAATAATTTGAGCGAGTTGGGTAGGCTTTCTATTAAGCAATTAATGGAATTTAAAGGTATTGGTGAAGCTAAGGCAATAACAATATTAGCTGCTTTAGAGTTAGGAAGAAGACGCCGTGGGAGTGAAGCCTTAGAGCGAAAAACAATAACATCAAGTAAATCTGTATTCGAATTAATGCAACCAGAAATTGGCGAGTTGCCACACGAAGAGTTTTGGATTATTTATTTAAATAACTCTAATAAAATTATACAAAAAAATCAATTAAGTAAAGGTGGTATAACTGGTACATTAGTCGATGTGCGTTTGGCACTAAAAATAGCGTTAGAGGTTGGAGCAGTGGGTTTAATTTTGGTTCATAACCATCCTTCAGGAACATTAAAACCTAGTCAAGCAGATAAAAATTTAACGCAAAAGCTTAAAACTGCCGCGCTAAGTTTAGATATTAAAATTTTAGATCACTTAATTATAACCGAAAATAGCTATTTTAGCTTTGCAGACGAATCTATACTTTAAAATTAAAATTTAATAGCAACTTTTTAATAAAAATTTTCTCACTTTTATTTCTTGAGTTTGCCTCAATCTATGCTTTTAGTTTACACACATAAAATTACACCACGATTACGTTATACTTTTAAACAAATTTGTAATAGAATAATTGGTGTTCCAGTTGAGTTTACAACTAAAGTAGAAGATTTTATAGCGCATGAAAGTTTAAAAATATCTTATACAAGACAACCTTTAAGTCATGAATTGTTTATTCGCTCTCAAGAATTATTGTTCGAGCAAGGTATAAACGATTTAGATATTAATGTTAGTGATTGGGAAGATACTAAGTGTTTTTTTGCAAATGGAGAACAAAGTGCTTTACCGTTTGATATTTTTGCAGCAACCTTTTATTTGCTTAGTAGATATGAAGAATATTTACCTCACGTAAAAGATGATTTTGGTCGGTTTACAGCAGCCGAAAGTATTGCTTACAAGAATAAATTTTTAAAACAACCGGTTGTAGATATCTGGGCATACAAATTTAAAAGGCTGTTACAATCTCATTTTCCAAATTTTGAATTTAAAGAAAGACAATATACAGTAAAGCCTGTTATTGATGTTCCAAGCGCCTATTTATTTAAATATAAAGGTTTAATGAGGACTTTTGGAGGTTCCTTTAAAGACTTATTTAGCTTTAAATTAAAACAATTATACATTAGGTATTCTGTGCTTTTTGGTTTAAAAAAAGATCCTTATGATACGTTTAAATATATTATAAACAGACAAAAAAATAGTAAATTTAAATTTATATTTTTCTTCTTAATAGGTGACTTGTCGACCTTTGATAAAAATATAAATTTTCAAAAACAACCTTTTGTATCCCTTATAAAACAAGTAAGTGATTATAGTAGTATTGGTTTAAAAACTTCATATTTCGCTCTTGATAATATTAAGATTTTAAAAACCGAAAAATTAAGAATAGAGAAAATAATTAACACCTCACTATTAGCCTCTAGGCATTCTTTTTCAAAATTAAATTTACCAGAATCTTATAGAAATTTAGTAGAATTAGAAATTTTAGAAGATTATACAATGGGTTATATAAATGAAGTTGGATTTAGAGCAGGAACTTGTACACCATTTTTTTTCTACGATTTAGATTACGAAATACAAACGCCATTAAAAGTCTATTCGTATCATGTTTTAGACTACGCTTTACTTAAACACCAGTCGTTGTTAGATAAAAAAATGATTTTACAGCAAATCACTTCCGAAGTAAAAAAAGTTAACGGTATGTTTGTTCCTGTTTTTCATAATTATACATTTAGTAAAACAAATACCTGGAAGCATTTTAAAGCACTTTTTAATATTATATTAAATACAGAAAATGAAAAATAAGATTACAGATGTTTTTTTCGATTTAGATCATACACTTTGGGATTTTGATAAAAATTCTGCACTTACTTTTAATTTAATATTTGAAAGAAATAAAATTGAAGTAGATTTAAATGAGTTTTTAAGCCACTATCAACCTATTAATTTAAAATATTGGAAACTATATAGAGAAGAAAAAGTTGATAAAGCAAACTTGCGTTATGGTAGGTTAAAAGATACTTTTAATGCAATGCAAGTACTGGTGAAAGATGATAAAATACATACCTTATCGCAAGATTATATTTTATATCTTACAACACATAATCATATTTTTGATGGTACAATAGAACTGTTAGACTATTTAAAACCTAAATATAAGCTACATATAATTACAAATGGTTTTGAGGAAGTACAACAACATAAATTAAACAAGGCAAATATTTCTCATTATTTTGAAACTGTAACCAACAGTGAAATGGTGGGCGTAAAAAAGCCTAACAGAAAAATGTTTGACCACGCATTAAAACTTGCTAATGTAGATGTTTCTAATGGTATTATGATAGGCGATAATTATGAAGCAGATATTTTAGGAGCTTTAAACATGGGTCTAGATGCTATTTGCTTTAACTACCATAATGAAACACTTGATAGTAATATTAAGTATGTAAATCATTTATTAGAAATTAAAAAATTCCTTTAAAATAAAATTAAAATGATAAAAAAGATATTAATAGTAATAGCAATTTTTATTACTTCAGTAAACTTTGCTCAAAGTAGATTAAATGATTATAAATATGTTATAGTCCCAATTAAATACGATTTTTTAAACGAAGCAGATAAATATCAACTTAATTCATTATCAGAATTTTTATTTAATAAATACAAGTTTAATGCATATTTAGAAAATAAAACTTTACCAGAAGATTTAAAAAGTAATAGATGTTTAGCATTGCAAGCAGGAATTATTGAAAGCAAAAGCATGTTTAAAACTAAAGTTAAAGTCCAACTTAAAAATTGCAACGGACAAGTAATTTACACAACTCCAGAAGGAGAATCTAGAAGAAAAGAATATAAGTCTGCATATAACGAAGCGCTTAGAAATGCTTTTAATCATTTTGCTACAATTAATTACAAGTATAATAATTCTAACACACTTGGTAATAATAATTTAGAAATCCCAACAGAAAAAACAATTTCTGAAATTGAACAATTAAAAAAAGAAATTAAACAATTAAAAGAAAATAAAGAAGAAAAAGTTGAAGTCAATAAAGACTTAAAAACTATTAAAGAGCCAGTAAATAATACTTTAGATAGTAAAGAGCATACATTATATGCACAAAAAATTAATAATGGATTTCAATTAGTAGATAAAACACCAAAATTAGTTTATACTATTTATAATTCTGGAAAAAAAAACGTTTACATAGTAAAAGATCAAGATGCTATAATCTATAAGTTAAATAGTAACTGGGTAATATCTCAATTTATAAATAATAATTTAGAGGTTAAAGCTATAGATATTAAATTTTAATAGCCATATTTTTCTTTCCATCTTTTTTTTAAAAATTCTCTTTGTGCTTGTTCTCTTGCATTGTTGCCAGGATTATATAATTGTGTATTACTAATCTCTTTTGGTAAAAATTCTTGAGCTACAAAATTGTTTTCATAATTGTGAGAATATTTATAATCTTCACCATACCCAATCTCTTTCATGAGTTTTGTAGGTGCATTTCTAATGGCTAATGGTATAGATAAATCTCCAGTTTGTTTTACTAATTGTTGCGCATTACCAATTGCCATGTAAGCGGCATTGCTTTTAGGTGAACAAGCTAAATAAGTTGCACATTGGCTTAAAATTATACGTGATTCTGGATATCCAATAGTAGAAACTGCTTGAAAAGTTGTATTAGCCATAACTAAAGCTGTTGGGTTAGCATTACCTATATCTTCACTAGCTAAAATTAACATGCGACGTGCAATAAATTTTACATCCTCGCCACCTTCTACCATTCTAGCCAAATAATAAACAGCGGCATTGGGATCACTACCTCTTATAGATTTAATAAAAGCAGAAACAATATCATAATGCTGTTCTCCAGTTTTATCATATCTCACGGTATTGTTTTGTACCTTGTCTAGAACATCTTTATTTGTAATAGTTATATTATCACTGTTTTGAGCATTAACAACTAATTCAAAAATATTAAGTAATTTTCTAGCGTCTCCACCAGAAATTCTAATTAAAGCCTCAGTTTCTTTAATGTTTATTTTTTTGTTGACTAAATACTCATCTTTTTCAATAGCACGCTGTAAAAGTAACTCTAAATCCTTTTTTTCAAATGCATTTAATATATATACCTGACAGCGAGACAATAAAGCCGGTATTACTTCGAAACTTGGATTTTCAGTAGTAGCACCAATTAAAGTTACCCAACCTTTTTCTACGGCTTGTAAAAGTGAGTCTTGCTGAGACTTGCTAAATCTATGTATTTCGTCTATAAAAAGAATAGGGTTTTTAGTAGTAAATAGTCCACCGCTTTGTTTTGCTTTTTCTATTACCTCTCTAACATCTTTTACTCCAGAGCTAATTGCACTTAAAGTATAAAAAGGTCGTTTAGATTCATTAGCAATAATATTGGCTAATGTTGTTTTACCAATTCCTGGTGGTCCCCAAAGTATTATAGAAGGAATAAGACCTTGCTCTATTTGTTTTGTAAGTGCACCTTGTTTACCAACTAAATGTGATTGACTTACGTAATCTTCAAGTGTTTTAGGTCTTAATCTTTCGGCTAAAGGTATGTTCATATTGTAAAATTACTTTATTTTTTTTCAATTAGAGATGTTAGTATCTTTATTTTTTTACTGACATTATTTCCATATTATTAACTTGGAAAGTTATTTGTTATATTATCATAATGAAAGATTCTACAGATTCATTTAAATTTTCGATTGATGTAATTCTATATCCTATTCTATTTGTTTTACTTATTTGGTTAGTATTTGCAATTGAAATAAGATTTGGATTAAGGTTTAATAAATTTGGTGTTTTGCCACTAGATGTAAGCGGTTTAAAAGGCATTATTTTTAGTCCGTTTATACACTCTGGGATCTCGCATCTTTATTCAAACACTATTCCTTTATTTGTATTGTCTTCTGCACTTTTTTATTTTTATAGGCCTATAGCGTTTAAGGTTATAATATACGGTGTGCTTATTTCTGGCTTTATTACTTGGTTAATAGGAAGGCCATCTTACCATATAGGCGCTAGTGGTTTAATTTATGTACTTTTTAGTTTTAATTTTTTTAAAGGAATATTTGCAAAACATTATAGATTAATAGCTTTGTCGCTTGGTGTAATATTTATTTATGGAAGTATGTTTATGTATGCATTTCCTATAGACAATACAATTTCTTGGGAAGGACATACAGCTGGATTAATTACAGGTTTGCTATTTGCTTTAGTATTTAGAAAACAAATTGCTAAACCTAAAAAATATGTTTGGGAAGAACCTTCGTATAATGAAGATGATGATGAATTTTTACGTCATTTTGACGAAAATGGAAACTTTATTGAAAATTTAGAGGAAGAGACATTAGATGAACTTTCTATTAATAAGAATGATGAATCTAATACTCCACAAGAAGTAAACTATATTTATAAAAGTAAAACCGATTTATAATCTTTGCCTTATAGCTTCATATAAAAAAGCACCACAAGCAACAGATACATTTAAAGATTCTATATCTCCTAATAACGGTAGTTTTGCTCTTGCGTCTGCTAATTTTAGTACAGATGGATTTATACCTCGACCTTCACTACCCATTACAATCGCACATGGTTCTTTAAAAGAAACATCAAAAACAGTATCATTAGTTTTTTCTGTTGCGGCTATAACCTTTACTCCTGAAGCTTGTAAATGAAACATTGCATCTTTTATATGGTCAACTTTGCAAATAGGAACCTTAAATACAGCACCAGCACTAGTTTTAATGGTATCTCCATTAACAGGAGCTCCACCTTTTTTTTGAATTACTATACCATGTACACCTGTACATTCTGCAGTTCTAATAATAGCACCAAAATTTCTTACATCACTTAATTGGTCAAGTAATAAAAATAGGGGAGTAACACCACTAGCAATAGTATTATCTACTAGTGTTTCAAAATCATGAAACGCTATAGGTGATATTTGCGCAACAACACCTTGATGATTTCCTTTAGTTAACCTATTAAGTTTCTCTACTGGAACATAAGATGAATTTATGCTGTTTTTTTTAATAAGCTGAACTAGCTCATTAAATAATTCGCCTTTAAGTTCTTTTTGTAAAAAAACTTTATCAATAGATTTATTTGAATTTATTGCTTCAATTATTGCTCTAAGTCCAAATACTTGCGTGTTGTTTTCCATGTGCCAAAGGTATAAAAATTATGGTATAAAAAAAGAGGCTGATAAAATCAGCCTCTTTAAATATAATTATCTAATTAAATTAGATTTTTGTTAAGCTAAATGAAGATGCAAAAGGACCTCCACATGAAGCATTAGGATCTTCTGTGTATTGAATGGTAATTGTTTGATCATTACAAATATCCCAAGGATTATTAGTTCCTGTTGAAGCTGTAAAGATGTATGGTCCTGCTGCACTACAAGCTAAACCTGGATCAACAAAGCCATCTAATTTAGCTGTATTATCTGTGCTAAACTCTATTACAACAATTTCTGGTTGCGCGTTAAAAGCAGGTAAGACACTAGCAGTAAAAACTCTTTTGTTAGGATCTGTTGGATCTACACTTAAAGTTACTGTACCAGCAGCAAAGTTCTCAGTCCCATTTCCTGGTCCAATAGTAGCAGCAACATCAGAGATAGCATAATCTCCTACAAAGTAAGTAGCAGGAATGCTTTCTGGATTAGAACAAGGTATTGTAACTCTATGCACAAGAACACTAGTTTCGTCTAGACCTAAAGATACATTTTGACCACTAACTGCAGTTAAAGTAATATCAAAAGATGTTACAAAATCTCTACCTTCTTCCATATTCATTAGTTCTAAATCAATAGTAGTAGTTCTAGAATAATCTGCAGGGTTTGCGAAAGCAGTTCCCGTTGCACCACCACTAATAAATTGAGTGTAATCACCTTCTACAGGTGTAATAGTATAAGAAATGTCTAAACCATCTCTGTACACAGGTACATTTACACTTAAAGGAATAGTTACCAATGGAGAAGTTTGTCCTGTTGTTGTAGCAGTTCCAGCAAATTCTACCCATCCAGAACTTGTATCTGGAGAAACGTAGTTGTCATCTTCGTTACAGTTAAATAAAAATACTGTAACACAAAATAATGCAACTATTTTAATATATTTTTTCATTGTATTTAATTTTTTAATTATTGTAATCATTAAGGATTAACACAAAAATCTGTGCTATCTGATGCACCCCAGTTCCCTGTGTTTGCTGCATGCGTAATTACAGAACATTCTAAAGAATATCCTCCAGTAATACTACCATCAAATTGTCCATCACCAAAAGAATCTGTGATGTTAAAAGTATAACACCCATCTTCTAAAGTTATGTCATAAACATATTGAGCAGCAGGTATTGAACCAGAAGGAGCACCTCCAGGACAATCTGTAAAGTCAGAACATTGAACAACAATATTTCCATCGCTATCTGTTATGTTCCAATCTCTTTCATCTGCATACGCATCTTCATTAATTGTTAAAACTAAATCATTACATATAACTGCTTTAATATAGTTAATTTCAGTAGTGTCGCTACCAATAACACCTACTCCAGCAGGCAAATCTAAGTCAAGTACTAACTTTTGAGTAATTAAATCTGGTAAGTTATCATAGTTACCAAAAGTTACTGTTAAATTACCTTGAAACTCTCCAGCAGGAATTGTGATTGTTCCAACAGTATAGTCTGCAGCAGATCCTGTTGTAGTTTCTGGGTCAATTTCTTCTTCTGTATCTACAGAAACATTAAAGCTTCTGTCTGTATTAGTTATGTTTGTTGCTTCAACAGGAATTGTAACAACAGTTCCTGAAGGTGTAACAACAGCATTAGTAGAACCTGTGTTGAAACCAATTCCAACGTTTGATTCATCATAAATTACTGGTTCAAAATCACCGCAAGAATACAAAAACAGTGATAATACAATTAGTTTAAAAATATTTTTCATTTTTCTTTTTTTTTTAGTTATACCCTTGTGTTTGTGAGATATTAGCGTTACCATCTAATTCTGTATTAGGGATTGGTAAAGTAAATCTTGGGTCTATTGGAGATAATGTACACTCAGGAGTAACATTACTTTCACAATCACCTAAATCAGAAGACCTTTCAATTCCTAAATTAGTAATACTTCTCGTTCTTCTTAAGTCAACATATCTATGTCCTTCGAAAGCTAATTCTAAACGTCTTTCAAATAAAATATCTTCCATAGCTACACTAACCGAAGTATAATTAGGAGGAGTTCCAGTAGACCCAGTACGTGCATCTCTAATACTTTGAACCATCATAGCAGCACCTGCAAAATCTGGACCGGCTTTTCTAGCTTTAGCTTCAGCATTTATCAATACCATTTCTGATGATCTAAATACTTTAATATCATTTAAGTAATTTACACCAGAAGTACTTCCGGCAGGATACTTATTTACTCGTTCTTGAGTGTCAACTGTTCCTGTAGCGTCTACATTAGTCCAAATTACAGAATCTCTAACATCTCCAGCAGGTATAATACTAACTAGTTCATTTGATACTTCAATAAAAGAACCACCATTATTAGTAAACATCCAAATACCTCCAGTTATAAAATCACCTTGTACTCTTGCAGCCTTGAAGATAACTTCAGTTTCGTCATCTGCATTATACATATCAAGGTATTGTTGTTGATTTGCTAATGGGTAATCTGCTATTAATTGTCCAGATAATGTTTCAGCAGTAGCATAATCTCCTTCATATAGTGCTAATCTTGCACGAACAGCTTTAAGGAAATCTTTAGTTATTCTAGTTTTATCAACAATAGACTCATCTATAAATCCATCAGCAGTTATTAAATCATTCTTAATTCCTTCTGCAACCTCACCGAAAGTGTTTCTTGCAGGTTGGTCTAATAATACAACATAGTCAATGTATGGAACTGCTGGTGTATTAGCTTCGAAATCTGTTGAATAGAACGATAATAAATCTAAATGAGCTAAAGCTCTAAGAGCATAACACTCACCTAAAATGTTATTATATGTATCTACTTCATCTGCACTAGGAGCTATAGTAGAAGCAGCTTGAATTAAACGATTTGCACTATTAATTAAAAAGTAACTGTTAATCCAAATTGAATTGGCGTTACCTGTAGAAGATGTTAAAGTCCAGTTATGGAAATTATCTTCTTGATTTCCTGAGTCTTCTCCAATTTTAGTATCATCTGTAAATATTGAAGAGAATCTAATATTTGCTTCTGGGAAGTAGTTAGAAAATACTCCATTCATACCTACTACTAAATCATCAACAGTAGCAAATGCATTTTCTTCACTAATGTTATCTTCAGGTAATATCTCTGTAGCATCATTACAAGCGAATAAAGCAAAGAGACAAAAAGTCGTAATTATATATTTTATTTTTTTCATTTTCATTTTTTTTTAAAAGTTTACATCAAACCCTACAGAAAAAGTTCTTGGAGTAGGGAATTCAAAGAATGTTGAGCTTATGTTAGATTCTGGATCGAAACCTCTCCACTTAGAGAAAGTTAATAAGTTTTGTGCTTGAGCATAAACTCTAATACCAGTAAATAATTTTGTTCTCTCTAAAATTTCTTTATCTAAGCTGTAAGATAATGTTACGTTTCTTAGTCTTAAAAAAGAAGCATCTTCGATATATCTATCTGTAGAAAGTAAACGTGTTGAACCGTAAGCAGATGATGGAATATCTGTTACTTGTCCAGGTGTTTGCCATTCATTTAAAATTGATACAGATTGGTTAGAAATACTAATTAAACTTGGATCTTCAACAACTGCAATACTACCATTGTTTCTGTATTGTTCAGCAGCAAAAGAGAATAATGTATTTAGTGAGAAGTTTTTATAGCTCATATCAACACCAAAACCACCAGTGTACTTAGGGATAAAAGACTTGTCTAAAATTACTCTATCATCATCACTATAAGTATCTGTTATTAAACCATCTTTGTCTAAATATAATGGAGATCCATTATTAGGATTTACACCAGCCCATCTTACTGCATAGAAAGAACCAAATGCATCACCTTCAGATAAAACTGTACGTCCAGTTTCAATTAAACCATCACCAACTAAACTGATAATTTTATTTTCATTTAATGCAACATTACCATTAACAGATAAGTTAAATCCTTTTCTATCATCGCTTCTAATTAAATCATAAGATAAAGATAGTTCAACACCTTTATTTTCCATTTCACCTACATTGGCAGCAATAGACTGTTGACCAGAAGTTCTAGAAAGAGGTTGGTTAAGGAATAAATCTTCTGTTACTTTTTTGTATACATCAATAGTACCATTTAATCTATTATCTACCATTCTAAAATCTAAACCGAAGTTAGTTTGAACAACTGTTTCCCACTTAAGATCTGGATTTTCAATTTGATTTAAGAAATATCCATTACTTGCGTTATATCCAGTACCTAATGTGTAAAGACTAAATGAGCCAAATCTTGCAGCAGCTTCATCGTTTCCTGTTGTACCGTAACTACCTCTTAATTTTAGTTCAGAGAATAAGTTACTATCTTGCATAAATGGTTCGTTATGAATATTCCATTTACCAGAAATAGAGTAGAAAGTACCCCATTTGTTTGTCTTGTTAAATCTAGATGATGCATCACGACGTAAAGATACTTGAGCTCCATATTTATTATCATAGTCATATTTAACTACTCCAAAATATGAAAATAAACCAGAATCGTAAGTTGTAACTACAGTACCGTTTGTTGCAGCATAGTTTGAAATATCTGGTATGTAATAATATTGGTCGTCTCCATTTCCATCTTGTTCTGTAGAAAGACCAGGAGTAATTGCATTTCCAGATCCTATTAATTTTGGATCTAAACCATAACCTGTATAACGAAAACGGTCAAAGTGCTCTTTAAAATACTCTGTAAATAATGATACTTCTAAATCGTGCTTTTCGTTGAAAACATTTTTATAAGAAATATTTGAGTTTACGTTAATACCAATAGTTCTAGTATATCCTTCACCATAACTACCTTTATTAATTGAGTTAATGTCTGTAGCATCGTTAATACCTCTTAAACTTCCAGGAGTTACAATGGTAGTGGTTTTTTGTTGTTCAAAATCCATACCTACAGAACCTCCAACAGATATATTATCTACAACTTCTAAATTAGCAGCTACTCTACCAACTATTTTTAATTCATCAATACTAGATGTGTTTAATGTAGCTTGGTTAAGTGCAACAATTGGAGAGTTAGCAAATCCAGTGTCTCCAGTTCCATATAAATCTAAAGTCCCGTCTGGGTTGTATGGATTTAATGCTGGATTACCAATATATGCATTTATAAATGGATTGTCTAATTGACCAGTTCCTGGATTTGAAGAAAAGTTATTTTTAGTATAACCTAAAATTAAGTTAGTATTAACACTTAATCTATCATTTAAATTAGATGAAGTATTAGAACGTAATGTAAATCTTTTAATGTTACTTCTTTTAGTAACACCTTCTTGATCAAAATACGCAATAGAGTTATAAGAACTTGAATTTTCACCACCCGTAGAAATATTTACTTCATGAGATAAAGTTTTTCCTGTTCTAAAGAAAAAATCTTCCCACTTTGTATTTGTTTGATTAGATAAAGCTTCAATTTCAGCATCAGAAAAAGAGTTGAAACCATTTGCTCTTCTTAAAGTTAGGTATTGTTGAGAGTTCATTAATTCAAAATTTGGATCAATGTTTTCAGAAACACCGTAAAGAGATCTGTATTGTACTCTAGTACCAGAACCTTTTTTTCCACTTTTAGTAGTAACAATTACTACACCACCCGCAGCTCTGTTTCCATATAATGCCGATGCAGAGGCATCTTTTAATATAGATACAGACTCAATATCATTTGAGTTTAAACTTCTAAAGTTGTCTTCGTTAACTGGTACACCATCAATAACGAAAAGTGGCTCAATATTACCTTGAACAGAGTTTGTTCCTCTGATTCGGATAGTACCACTGGCACCAGGTTGTCCTGAACTAGTTTGGATGTTAAGACCTGCAGCTTTACCTTGAAGAACTTGGTCTAATGATGCATTAGGAACCTGCTCTATTGCTTCAGCTTTTACTACAGAAATCGCAGATGTTACATTTGAAGCTTTCTCACTACCATAGGCAACAATTACTACCTCGTCTAAGCCTGAAGCGTCAATCTCCATTCCAAAACTTATGTTGTTTGCAGATCCTACAGTTTTAGTAACTGTTTTGTAACCAACGAAAGAGTAGTTTATTACACTTCCAGTACTCGTAGATATTGAGTATTTACCATCAAAATCTGTTTGAGTACCATTACCTGTACCTTCAACTACAATATTTACTCCAGGTAACGGTAATCCGGTCTCGTCGGAAATCGTTCCTGAAATTGTTTTTTCTTGTGCGAACGATAGTTGCACAACAAACGCTAGTAATAGCGTTAAAATTCCACTAAACTTTGTTTTCATTTTATATTTTATTTGAATTAGTCTGTGCCAAAAATCATAATAAAAAGTTAATTAACCAACTTTTTTGTCATAAATATTTCAATTGTTATACAATATATGCACGTTTACGGCCGATTTTATTTTAATATTTGAATTACGCTCTTGTTAATTAAATATTAATTTAAATTAAACTGTATATTAAATAAAAAAAAGGCTGGAGAATGACTCCAACCTTTTTTTTATTTAAAATATTAGTTTTTTATTTAAGTTTCAACTTATCTTTATAAGAAATTCTATAATTAGAATTTCTTCCTTGTGCTACTTGTGTATTATTACTGTCTGTTACTGTATATGTTGTTCCATTCTTTGTAACGGTAAATGTTGTTATTGCTGAAGGATTTCCATCTGAAAGTCCTCCATCTGCTAAAGGAAATACACTTGATATATCTACTTCTTGATAAAATATTCCTGGTTTTGTGAAAATGATTGTTGTTGGAATATTTGTTATTGTAGAGGATGTGTTCCCATTACTAGTCCAGAAACTTGCATCAATTTCATAGGTCCCATCAGGATCAGTGTCTAAAATTGTTAATTCTTCGGGGCATTCAGAATAACTAAAGTCTGTAAAAGCTCCGTTGTAGTATAATTCTAAATCTAAATCTAATGCTGTGTCTCCATCACATGGATTAATACCGTTGTCTAGGTAATCTCCCGACCAATCTAAACGGGTAATTAAACTATTGCTAACAAAGTTTTCTATATTTATTGAAACAACTTCATCAATTGTTGCTTCTAGTAAATTAGTAGAAGTAAATTTTAAATTAACAATCTTAGTATCGTTAGGAATAAAATCTTGTAGTGTTTCAATATTTATTTGTAAGCTAGTTTGACCAGCAGGGAAATTAGCTATGTAGCCAGTTCCTCCAGTGTATCCATATTGAAAGTAACCAGATTCAAACCAAGTGTTATATGGTACAAATACGTCTTCTAACGTTACTAAATCATATAGTCCATTTCCAGAGTCTGGAGCTCCAGATGGTAAGGTTACTACTAATGGGTTTCCTTGGTCATCAAGTACATCTATTCTTATGTTAATTGGGTTTGCTACAGCGTAGTCAACTTCTAAATCAAATGTTGCTGTTTCTCCTTCTGTTACTGTTACTGTTTTATTTAATACAGTTATTGCTGGTTTTCCTCTACGTTCAATTGAATCATCATTTTCACAGGCATAATTAAAAGCTGCTACGAACAAGAGTATTATTATATATTTTATATTTTTCATCATGTTGTTTTTTAAAGCTTAATATATTCTACATCGTAAGTATCATCTGATCCTACAACTACAGTCATAGATAAATTTCCTGTAGCATCATCAACTGTTCCAGAACCACTAACTGGATTGCCTCCAAAAGTAGCACCTAATGGTTGCGATTCTATTGTAATTACACCACAATTTTCTGTAAATACAAAACCATTTCTTGTAGCATTATTTGGTGGTCCTGTTAAATCAATTCCACCTGGTTGAGCACTAAATCTACCCGTAGATTCTGTTAAGTATGTAGCTTCATCAGTTTGTGTAATTGTTTCGTTAAAAAAGTTATAGACTTGACCGTTTGATTGTCTTGTTACTACAATATCAAAGCTTCCGCCTGCATTAGAAAAACAAACGCCTCCTAAATTAATGGTAACGGTTTCAAATTCTTCTTCTAAGTCTTCGTCTCCATTTTGGCCAATAACACCAACGTTGGTATCTGTTAATTTTAAAACAATAGTTTTTGGATTTAAAACATCAATATTTTCTGTGTAAACATTAATATCAATAGTTCCAAAATCTCTATTAGCTTCTATTGTAGCTGAAGAGTTGCTTGAAACAAAATCGTAATCTGTACCAGCAACAGCTGTACTTGATGGGTCTACGTCAAAAGTTACAGTTATTTCTGGTGTTGATGAAAAATTAGAACCAGTTAATAAATCTACAGGTTGTTTAAAAACTTGTGTACTTCCATCTGTTAAAAAAGCAGTGGTTGATGTTGAATTTCTAAATCCAACAACGTATGGTGTGTTTGCAAAATCACCTTCTAATTGTTGTACGTCATCATCAACTAAACAAGAGTTTAGTAAAAACGCACTAATAAGGCTTAGGCATAAAATTTTAAATGTTTTCATTTTTTTTATTTTTATTAGTTGACGTCCCAAAATATATTTTCATTAAATGCGGTGTCTACGGTTTGACCGTATGGGTTTACATTTGCAGAGTTTCCTGAATATTCTGAGGTTGGATATAGTAATCTTAAAGGTCTATTTGGCCTATTTGAAATATCTGGTAATGGCATGTTACTAGGGAAACCGGTTCTTGTATATTCAATCCAAGTTTCAGCACCATTTGTACCGCCTAAATCTATCCATTTTTGAGTAATAATTGCTTCTAATTTATTTGTACTGCCATCCCAGCCAATACCATTTACCATATTTATATCACTTAAATAAGTACCTAAGTTTGCTCCTAATCTTGAAAATGATGACTCTATAGCGCTTTCAAAAAGGCTTTTAGCATCTCCAGAAGTTAAAAGACCTTTAAACACAGCTTCAGACTGTAAGAATAATGATTCTGAAGCAGTCATAATGTAACCATCCTGAGAAGGAGACATTAGTAAACCAGGACCTATTCTAGATGGTTGCTCTTCGCCGCCTTGAGTGTTTCCTTGTATCACAGTTTGACTTCCTCTAGTTGCGTAAAGACTTTGAAGTCTTGAGTCTGTTACTCCAGTAGTTGTACCGTTTAAAAATTCAACTAGAAAAGTTGTTGGTCCTGCTCTTAAATTTGAGAAAGTTTGACTTCCTGAATTACCAAACTCATTAGGGTCATAACCAAACACTTCAACAAATGGATTCATTCTATTACTTTGGTCTGTATAACCTGGATTAATAGTTACATTGTCTCCACTGCCTAAAAACTCTGCGTTAGTTTGGTTTAATAAAGCAAATTCATTATTTACAAAGGCTTGCATTTCAGGATTAGTTTGAGCATAATCGTTAATTCTTAATAGCATTCTTAATTTTAATGAATTAGCAAATTTAATCCATTGCGTCATATTGCCACCTAACATAACATCATTGGTGCCCATTGAAATAACAGTGTCTTCATTTGTATTGTTAATTTGCTCTATAGCATTATTAACTTGAGTAATAAGGCCCATGTAAACCTCTTCTTGGCTGTCGTAAGTAGGGAACAGATTGTCACCACGTTGATGGATTTCAGAAAATGGAATATCTCCATAAAGATCTACTAGATACTGAAAATAAAACGCTCTATAAATTTTAGAAGCGCCTTTAAAATAATCGTAATTCCCAGGATTTTCACTATTTATAATTTGCGTTAAGTTTCCTGTTCTAGCCATTAAATTATCCCAAACACCACTATAAAAATCTGTTGAAAGTTGATATTGAAACTCTTCAAAATAAGGTGCTTGAACTTGTTGAGCATTTCCAGACCAAGTAGCAATCATGGTATTTCCTAGCTCGTTCATGGTTGTCATTAATGTTGCTGCAGGAACCGTTTGCGCTCCTGGAAGTATAACTTCTGGAGGAAGCTCGTCTATTACAACTCCATTTGGGTCTTCATTAACTAATACATCGTCACATGAGAATGCAAAAAGGACTACTGCTAATGAAAGTAACTTGGTTAATATATTTATCTTTTTCATTTTTTAAAAGTTAAGTTTTACATTCATTGAATAAAATCGTGTTGGAGGAGTTTGTGCGTATCCACCTATACCTGAACCAATTTCTGGATCATTATAACCTCTATTTTCTTTAGGTAATACAGTTAGTAAGTTTCTACCGCTTAAGCCAACTGCTAAGCCATTTATAAATGTATTTTCTAAAAATTTATTAGGAAGTGTATAACTTAGTGCCACTTCTCTAAGTTTAAATGCTGTAGCGTCTAAAATAAAATTTTCGTCTACACCAGTGAAAGCATCACTTTGTACGAAAGATTGGTATTGAGCATATTCGCTTGGTCCACCGTATGAAGGTCCAGTTAAAACATTGGTGTTTGCTACTCCAGAACCTTCTACTGTTGAGTTTGGAAACACAAAATATCCTCTTCCATTTTCTGCTGTAACAAAACTACGTCCTTGACCTGTAAGGTTGTTGTATATATTTGAATAGAATACATGACCTGTTCTAAAATCTGCAACAGCACTAAGTTTGAAGCCTTTGTAAGTAAATTCTGTACCGAAATTTAAAATATAATCTGGAGTTGTTTTACCTAATACTTTTAATCCTGAAGCTACTTGAGGTTCTCCATTAGCATTAACTATAACACGACCTTGATCGTCTCTTTCATATGCGCTACCTCTTATTAATGGAAATTCTTCACCTTGTACTGCGTAGATACCAGGAGAGCCAGATCCTAAAATATCTGAATCTTCTGTAATTTTATTAGCTATGGTTTTCTGTGAAGCATACCCAAAGTTTACATTCCATCTAAAATCATCTGTTTTAATTGGTACTAGCCCTAAGTCAACTTCATAGGCTTTAGTTTCTGTTTCACCAACATTAACTCCTGCGCTAAATACACTTGTTGAACTAGATACGGATGCGCTAAGTATTTGGTTTTCATTAGTGTAAAAAGAATAACTACCGTCTAAAGTAATTCTAGGAATACCTCCTTTTTTTAAGAACTCTAAATTTATATTAGCTTCGTAGGTATTAATAAATTCAGGTTCGATATTATTATCAAATGTTGATGAAGGTATTAAAAATGAATTTACACCACTTGGGTAAGGAAATGCTGATGGTCTAAAACCTGTATCATATAAATCGTGAGCATCTAAAGCAGAAATGTTTGCTACTTTTACATAACCACCAGAAATTTTTAATTTATTTAAAGCTTTACTTTTTAATTCAGGAAATGCTTTTGTAGCTATAAATGCTGTACCGGCAGACCAGTAAAAGAAGCCAATGTCACCAATTTCTCTTCCTGGAGATTGTAATCTACTATCCCATTCTTGACGACCTGTTAAGTTTAAAAATAAATAATCTTTATAACCTAAATCTACATTTGCAAATATTGCTTGTTGTCTTTGTTTTGTAGCAAAATCTGTATCAACTGTACCTCCAGATATGTTTTCAACAGTATAAAGACCTGGTAAAGTTAATTGTCTTCCAAATGCAGTTTGAGATGAAAACTCATAATCTGTAGCATTAAAACCTATTAAAGATTTTAATTCTATATCTTCAGTTAATTGATAATTAAAATTTGTAATTAAATCTGTATATAGTCTTCTGTCTCTAGAACTTGTAACTCTTAAAGATGATTGAATGTCTCTTCCATCTCCTGTAACTGTGTAAGGTGAAGTATAATCATTATTATACCTGATACCTTTTGAGCTATTAGTAACAATATTGGTTCTAATTAATGTGCTAATGTTGTCATTGAACTTGTAAGATAATTCACCAGAAAGATCAGATCTAAAGTTTTCTGTATTTGTTCTTTGGTTTTGTGCTACCCAATATGGACTGTTTCCAAAAGCTGTCCAGTGATCGCTATTACTACCAGAACTAAATTGTGTTACATCTACATCACTAGGTACTTGAGAGAGTTGGCTATATGCACCTCCAAATAATGTAGTGCCATCACTATCAAAAATTGCAGAGGTTACTTCTGTATCTTCATTTGTAAATCTAGCATTTCCAGAAATAGACCATTTTCCAAATGTTTTTCCTGCGCTTAAAGCAAAAAAGTCTTTTTTAAATTCATCTTCTGGAATTAAGCCTTCTGTTTTTCTCTTGTTAGCAGATAAAGAAAAGAAACCTTCGCTATCTCCTCCAGAAAGTGATAATGTGTTTTGTAATGTTACACCTGTGTTAAAAAAGTCTTTAATATTGTCTTCTTTAAATTCATATGTATTGTATCTAAAGTCTGTTATTGTAGGATAAGGTAAACCGGTTGGTTGAATTGAACCATCATATTCTGGTCCCCAAGAGCCTTGATCGAACGCATCTATTTCACCCCAATAACCTTTACCGTATCGATCTTGTAATTGCGGTAAAAAAGCAACTTCTTCTAGAGTTACTGTAGAAGATAGGCTAATATTTAATTTTCCTTTTTCTTTAGATCCTTTTTTTGTTGTAACTACAACAACTCCATTACCGCCTCGAGAACCATAAAGAGCTGCGCCGTTTGGACCTTTTAAAATGTTTATAGATTCTATGATTTCAGGATCTAAATCAGATAATATACCAGCGGTTGAAATTACATTATCAATTACAACTAATGCAGAGTTGTCTCCAGAAAGAGATCTGGTACCACGAAGTAATATTTGTGTATCAGGATTAACACCTGTATTAACAGTATTTATTTGTAATCCTGAAACTTTACCAGCTAAAGCTTGTACTGCATCCGGGTTGTTTGCAGCTACAATTTCATCAGATTTTAAGTTTTCATAAGCAGTGGTAATCTCATCTGGTTTTCTTTTAATACCAACTGCAGTGACAATAACTTCATCTAATGCTGCTACATCTGGCTCCATAGCGAAACTAACTGTGCTATCATCTGTTATAGTGACTTCTTTTGACAAATAGCCAATGAAAGTAAACTCTAATATGTCGCCATTACTTGCGTCAATATTATAGTTACCATCAAAATCTGTTTGTGTACCATTGCTGGTTCCTTTTAAAACAATATTTACTCCAGGCATTGGTAATCCGGTTTCATCGGTTATTGTGCCGGAAATTGTTTTTTCTTGTGCGAACGAAAGTTGCACAATAAACGCTAGGAAAAGCGTTAAAATTCCATTAAACTTTGTTTTCATGTTGATTTTTGATTTGAATTAGTCTTATGCTAAATTTCTTAATAATTAAGGAGAAAACCTACATTGAAAGAGTTAAAGTTTAATATATTGTTAATGTTTTTTTTGGAAATTGCTAGAAAACAGAGGTTAAGCTCAAGTGTATTTTTGAATTATTCAGCTTAAATTGTTGGTTTTCACTTTTTCCATTGGCGTAATTAAATTTTAATAAACCAGCTTTGGTTGTAACTCCAAAACCAACACCAAAACTGTAGAGGTTTTCTTTTATATTATCTATTTTGTTATTTAATGTTGCGAAATCTATAATAGTGTGTGCGTAAATAGAATTGCTTAATCGATATCTATATTCGGTATTTAAAACTCCGTATTGTGTTGCTAAAAGACTGTTTTCTTGAAAACCTCTTATCGAGTTAATACCACCAAATCTAAATAATTCGTTTTCAAGATGGTTTTTTGAGTTTAGTAATGCGCCATTTAATCTTAGAAAAATACTATTGTTTTGGTTTAAATTAAAAATATGATGTAATTCTGAAACTATTCTAGTTTGTTTTTCATTAGTGTTATTAAACTGTCTGGACCCAAATCCAAGCTCGACTTTTAAAAGAGATTTTACTGGAAACGTTGTGTTGTCGGTTTTTCTATTTTCAAAATCATATTTTATGGTATAGAAATTAGCATTATAATCATTTATTTGAGTTGTATTTGTATTCTCTAAAAGATTGTTTGATTCAATAGCATCTAAGCCTATAAAAACTCTAGTTTTAGCATTTAGCTGGTAAAATAATTTTGCTTTCTGGTTCACAGTATTAAATGTGCTATCTTGTTTAAAAATATTTAGTTCTAATTCTGTTCCAATAGGTGAGCCTAGTATATATGGGAGGTTGATGTTGATTTCAAATTTTTTCTGTTCTAATTCATTCGCTTTATAAAGGAGTTTTAAGGACTCACCATAGTTGAAATTATTGTTAAGTTGTAAATCTAAATACCCGTTAAACTCTAACTTGTTTGTATTTTCATTTGTGCTAAAACCTAAATAGCCATCAAAAGTATTGCTGTTTGCTTTTTCAATATATAGATAAAGTTGTGTGGAGTCTTTAGTAAATAAAACTTCTGGTGGTTTTATTTGGTTAGCAAAACGTAAATTATTTAATGAGTTTACTTTGTTTTTAATGGCGTCTATGTTAAAAGTCTTAGACGGTTTAATTTTTAAAAATCTTTTTAAATAAGACTTAGGGAATTTTTCATAGCCCTTAACAATTATTTTGTCTAAGCCTCTTTTAGACTCTCCATTATTAATTATTAATCTTGCAGAAATTATATTTTCATCATTAATTTTTATATCAGATAATTTTAACTTGGTAAAAGGGAAGCCTTGATTTGCAATGTCTTTATTTAAAAAGGATAAGGTGTTTTCTACTTCTTCAAAAGGAATAACAAAAAAAGAATCAAAAATATTATCTGTAATTAATTTGATTGATTGAGATGTTATTTGGTTTTTTTCAAAATAAATGTGAATGACCTCGTACTTATTTCCTAAATGTATTTTTGAAAGATGAGTGCTGTCGTTTAATTTAGTTAAAGCAAAAATGCTATTTTCTATGTAACCAGATTTTGTTACTCTATTTTGTAGAGAATCTATCTCATTTAAAACACTCTTGTAATCTATATGAGTTTTATTGTAATTTAAATTTTTAATTATTTCGGTTTCCTTATCATTAGATCCAATTATTTCTAAATTTAAATTTTGAGCAATTAATTCTGAAGAGAATATTAAAAGACTAATAATTAAGATAGGTGTATATTTGTGCACGAATTTTTGTTCTATATAGAGATGTAAATCTAACGCAAAAACTTTCCATATAATATAGACTGTAAGATAAATTTAAAAAACTATTGAAAATTAATCTTTTACGGTTTGAATTTCAAAAATTAATTTCTACCTTTGCAGCCCTCTTAGAAGAGGTCAATTAAATTTATATATAAATATATATGCCAACAATTTCACAATTAGTAAGAAAAGGAAGAGCCAAAATAACCAAGAAGAGTAAATCGGCTGCTTTAGATTCTTGTCCGCAAAGACGTGGTGTGTGTACTCGTGTGTATACAACGACACCTAAAAAACCAAACTCAGCAATGCGTAAGGTAGCAAGGGTTCGTTTAACAAATGGTAACGAAGTAAACGCATACATTGGTGGAGAAGGTCACAATCTACAAGAGCACTCGATAGTATTGGTTAGAGGTGGAAGGGTAAAAGATTTACCAGGAGTTAGATACCACATTGTACGTGGAGCATTAGATACCGCAGGTGTTGATGGTCGTACGCAACGTAGATCTAAATATGGTGCTAAACGCCCTAAAAAGTAATTTTAAAACTTTAAGAAGAAGACATGAGAAAAAGAGCAGCGAAAAAAAGACCGCTTTTACCAGATCCACGTTTTAACGATCAGTTAGTAACTCGTTTTGTTAACATGATGATGTGGGATGGAAAGAAGTCAGTAGCTTTTAAAGTATTTTACGATGCAATTGATATCGTAGAGTCTAAGAAAACAGACGAAGAAAAAACAGCATTAGAAGTATGGAAAGATGCTTTATCTAACGTTATGCCTCACGTAGAAGTACGTAGTCGTAGAGTTGGTGGAGCGACATTTCAAATTCCTAACCCAATACGTGCAGACCGTAAGGTTTCTACAGCTATGAAGTGGCTTATTAGCTTTTCTAGAAAGAGAAACGAAAAATCTATGGCTCAACGTTTAGCAGCAGAAGTTTTAGCAGCAGCTAAAGAAGAAGGTGCAGCGGTTAAGAAAAGAGTAGATACTCATAAAATGGCTGAAGCAAATAAAGCATTCTCTCACTTTAGATTTTAAGAAAAAATGGCAAGAGATTTAAAATTCACAAGAAACATAGGAATTGCAGCTCATATTGATGCTGGTAAAACAACAACAACAGAGCGTATTCTTTATTATACAGGAGTTTCACATAAAATTGGTGAAGTACATGATGGTGCTGCAACAATGGACTGGATGGAGCAAGAGCAAGAACGTGGTATCACTATTACTTCTGCAGCTACAACTTGTACATGGCAGTTTCCTTTAGAAAATGCACAACCAACTCCAGAAACAAAAGGGTATCACTTTAATATTATCGATACTCCTGGTCACGTAGATTTTACTGTTGAAGTAAATAGATCTTTACGTGTATTAGATGGTTTAGTATTTTTATTTAGTGCAGTAGATGGTGTTGAGCCACAATCTGAAACTAACTGGAGATTAGCAGATAACTATAAAGTTCCAAGAATTGGTTTCGTTAATAAAATGGACCGTCAAGGATCAAACTTTTTAGGTGTTTGCCAACAAGTAAAAGATATGTTAAAATCTAACGCGGTGCCAATCGTATTAAACATTGGTGATGAAGCAGATTTTAAAGGTATTATAGATTTAGTGAAAAACCGTGCTATTGTATGGCATGATGAAACTCAAGGAGCAACTTTCGATGTTATCGAAATTCCTGAGGATATGAAAGCTGAAGCTCGTAAGTACCGTGCGCTTTTAATTGAAGAAGTTGCAACTTACGATGAGAACTTACTAGAAAAATTCATGGAAGATGAAGATTCTATCACAGAAGAAGAAGTGCACGCTGCACTTAGAGCTGCTGTTATGGATATGGCGATTATTCCAATGATATGTGGTTCAGCATTCAAAAACAAAGGTGTACAATTCTTATTAGATGCTGTATGTCGTTACTTACCTTCTCCAACTGATAAAGAAGGAATTAGAGGTATTAACCCAGTGACAGATGAAGAAGAATTACGTAGACCAGATGTAAAAGAACCATTTTCAGCTTTAGCATTTAAAATTGCTACAGATCCTTTCGTAGGACGTTTGGCATTCTTTAGAGCTTATTCTGGACGTTTAGATGCAGGTTCTTACATCTTAAATAACCGTTCTGGAAAAAAAGAACGTATTTCACGTATCTATCAAATGCACTCTAATAAACAAAATGCTATCGATTTTATTGAAGCAGGAGATATTGGAGCAGCAGTAGGGTTTAAAGACATTAAGACTGGTGATACTATGTCTGATGAGAAGAATCCTATCGTTTTAGAATCTATGGACTTCCCAGATCCAGTAATTGGTATTGCGGTTGAGCCTAAAACTAAAGCAGATGTTGATAAATTAGGTATGGCTTTAGCTAAATTAGCAGAGGAAGATCCAACATTTACAGCAAGAACAGACGAGTCTTCAGGACAAACAATTATATCAGGAATGGGTGAGTTACACTTAGATATTATTGTAGATCGTTTAAAACGTGAGTTTAAAGTTGAAGTAAATCAAGGGCAACCTCAAGTTGAGTACAAAGAAGCTATTACTCAAGCTGCAGACCATAGAGAAACTTATAAGAAGCAATCTGGTGGTCGTGGTAAATTTGCTGATATTGTATTTACAATTGAGCCAGCAGATGAAGGAGTAGTAGGACTTCAGTTTGAATCTATTATTAAAGGTGGTAACGTTCCTAAAGAATTCATCCCGTCTATTGAAAAAGGATTTAAAATGGCAATGGTAAATGGTCCATTAGCAGGATATGAAGTAGATTCTATGAAAGTAACATTAAAAGATGGATCTTACCATGATGTAGATTCAGATCAGTTATCTTTCGAATTAGCAGCTAAATTAGGATTTAAAAATTCAGCAAAGGCAGCTAAAGCAGTTATTATGGAGCCTATTATGAAATTAGAAGTTATTACTCCTGAAGAGAATATGGGTGATATTGTAGGTGATTTAAACAGAAGAAGAGGTCAAGTAAGTGACATGGGAGATAGAGCTGGTGCAAAAACTGTAAAAGCAACTGTACCATTATCTGAAATGTTTGGATATGTAACAACATTAAGAACATTATCTTCTGGACGTGCGACATCAACAATGGAATTTTCACACTATGCTGAAACACCTTCAAATATATCTGAGGAAGTAATTAAAGCAGCTAAAGGCGTAGAAGCTTAAAACTAAAGAAAATGAGTCAAAAAATTAGAATAAAATTAAAGTCTTACGATCACAATTTAGTTGACAAGTCTGCTGATAAGATTGTAAAAACAGTAAAGAGTACTGGAGCTGTTGTAACGGGACCAATTCCATTACCAACACACAAGAAAATTTTCACTGTACTACGTTCACCACACGTAAATAAGAAGTCAAGAGAACAATTTCAATTAAGCTCTTACAAGAGATTATTAGATATTTACTCTTCATCTTCAAAAACAATTGATGCTCTTATGAAATTAGAGTTACCAAGTGGAGTAGAAGTAGAAATCAAAGTTTAAGTATAAACTTTACATGTCCTTAACGATGGTTAAGGAAAAACGGATAAAAATACAATTCAAGGCTGAAACGTATTTTCAGCCTTGAATGTTTTTTAATAAATAATAACAATAAATAAATAATAATTATGTCTGGGTTAATTGGAAAAAAAATCGGTATGACCAGCATTTTCGACGAAAATGGAAAAAACATTCCATGTACAGTAATCGAAGCTGGACCATGTATCGTTACCCAAGTCAGAACTGAAGAAGTTGACGGCTATAAAGCTGTTCAATTAGGTTTCGATGACGCGACAGAAAAAAGTGCTACAAAAGCTGACCTTGGTCATGCTAAAAAAGCAGGAACTTCTGTAAAACGCAAAATCGCCGAATTTCAAGGTTTTGAGGAGGAGTACAAGTTAGGTGATGCAATCACTGTAGAGCACTTCGCAGAAGGCGAATTTGTAGATGTTTCAGGAACATCAAAAGGTAAAGGATTTCAAGGTGTTGTAAAACGTCATGGTTTCGGTGGTGTAGGTCAAGCTACTCACGGTCAACATAACCGTTTAAGAGCGCCAGGATCTATTGGAGCTGCATCTTATCCTGCAAGAGTTTTCAAAGGAATGAAAATGGCAGGAAGAATGGGTGGAGACACAATTAAAGTTCAAAATTTAAGAGTTTTAAAAGTAGTAACTGAAAAGAATCTACTTGTGGTTAAGGGATGTGTTCCTGGTCACAAAAACGCTTATGTAATTATTAGAAAATAATGAAAGTAGCAGTTTTAGATATAAACGGAAAAGAAACAGGCAGAAAGGCAGACCTTTCTAGCGATGTTTTTGCTATTGAGCCTAATAATCATGCAGTGTATTTGGATGTTAAACAATATTTAGCAAACCAAAGACAAGGTACTCACAAAGCTAAAGAAAGAGCTGAGATTACTGGATCAACACGTAAGATTAAAAAGCAAAAAGGAACTGGTACAGCTAGAGCAGGTTCTATTAAGTCTGGTGTTTTTAAAGGTGGTGGACGTATGTTTGGTCCAAGACCAAGAAACTACAGTTTCAAACTTAATAAAAACTTAAAAAGATTAGCTCGTAAATCAGCTTTCAGTATTAAGGCAAATGAGAAAGCAATTGTTGTTTTAGAAGACTTCAATTTCGACTCTCCAAAGACTAAAAATTTCACTAATATTTTGAAAGCTTTAGACTTACAAAATAAAAAATCACTCTTCGTGTTGGGTGCGTCAAATAATAATGTATATTTGTCGTCACGCAATTTAAAAGGCTCTGAGGTAGTAACTGCTTCAGAATTAAGTACTTACAAGATTTTAAATGCAAATCAAGTGGTGCTTTTAGAAGGAGCTTTAGAAGGAATTGTAACGAATTTAAGTAAATAAGAAACAAAATGAGTATCTTAATTAAACCTATAATCACAGAAAAAGCAACTGCAAACAGCGAATTAAACAACTGTTTCAGCTTCTTTGTGAACACTAAGGCGAACAAGGTAGAAATTAAAAAAGCAGTTGAAGCTGCTTATGGAGTTTCTGTAGAAAAAGTTCGTACTATAAATGTCCGTCCAGATAGAAGTACCAAATACACAAAAACTGGTATTCAACATGGTAAAACTAACGCATTAAAAAAAGCGATAGTACAACTGGCGGAAGGTGAGATAATTGATTTATACACTAACATGTAATTAAAGACAAATGTCAGTAAGAAAATTAAAACCAATCACACCAGGACAGCGATTTAGAGTTGTTAATGGATTTGACGCCATTACAACTGATAAGCCGGAGAAAAGTTTATTAGCTCCGAAAAAACGTTCAGGTGGTAGAAACAGTCAAGGTCGTATGACTATGCGCTACAAAGGTGGTGGTCATAAGAAAAGGTATCGTATTATCGATTTTAAAAGAGCTAAAACAGGAATTCCTGCAGAAGTTGCTTCAATTCAATACGATCCAAACCGTACAGCGTTCATCGCATTATTAAATTACCAAGATGGTGAGAAAACTTATGTAATTGCTCAAAATGGCTTACAAGTTGGACAAACTGTTGTTTCAGGTGATAATGTAGCTCCAGAAATTGGAAATGCAATGCCTTTAGCAAACATACCATTAGGTACAATTATCTCTTGTATAGAGTTGCGTCCTGGTCAAGGAGCAGTTATGGCTCGTAGTGCAGGTGCTTTTGCTCAATTAATGGCAAGAGATGGTAAATTTGCAACAGTTAAATTACCATCAGGTGAAACTAGATTAATCTTAGTTACATGTATGGCTACAATTGGAGTAGTATCTAATTCAGATCACCAATTATTAGTTTCAGGTAAAGCAGGTAGATCAAGATGGTTAGGAAGAAGACCAAGAACTAGACCAGTAGTAATGAACCCGGTTGATCACCCAATGGGAGGTGGTGAAGGTAAATCTGCAGGTGGACATCCACGTTCTAGAAACGGTATACCAGCTAAAGGATTTAGAACACGTTCTAAAACTAAAGCAAGTAATAAATATATTGTAGAACGTAGAAAAAAATAAGACATGGCAAGATCATTAAAAAAAGGACCTTACGTTCATTATAAATTAGAAAGAAAAGTTGCTGCTAATGTAGAAGCTAACAAAAAAACTGTAATCAAAACTTGGTCAAGAGCTAGTATGATTACTCCAGATTTTGTTGGGCAAACAATAGCAGTACACAATGGCCGCCAATTTGTACCAGTATATGTTACAGAAAACATGGTAGGTCATAAATTAGGAGAATTTTCACCAACACGTTCATTCCGTGGACACGCTGGTGCTAAAAATAAAGGTAAAAAGTAGTAAGCTATGGGAAGTCGTAAAAAACAAATGGCAGACGCTATTAAGGAAGGTAAAAAGCAAGTTGCTTTTGCTAAACTTAATAACTGTCCTACATCACCAAGAAAAATGCGTTTAGTAGCCGATTTAGTAAGAGGTGAACGCGTAGAAAAAGCACTTAACATTTTAAAGTTTTCTCAAAAAGAAGCTTCTAATCGTTTAGAGAAATTGTTAGTATCTGCAATTGCAAACTGGCAAGCTAAAAACGAAGATGCTTCAATTGAAGAAGCAGAATTATTTGTTAAAGAGATTAGAGTAGACGGAGGCGCAATGTTAAAAAGATTACGTCCAGCACCTCAAGGTCGTGCACACAGAATAAGAAAACGTTCTAACCACGTAACAATCGTAGTTGGAGCTAACAATAATACACAAAGCTAAGATAGATATGGGACAGAAAACAAATCCAATCGGGAATCGCTTAGGAATTATCAGAGGATGGGAATCTAACTGGTACGGAGGAAACGATTATGGTGATAAACTTGCCGAAGACGATAAGATTAGAAAATACGTTCACGCGCGTTTATCTAAAGCTAGTGTAAGTAGAGTAATAATCGAAAGAACTTTAAAGCTTGTAACCGTTACTATCACTACTGCTAGACCAGGTATTATAATTGGTAAAGGAGGACAAGAGGTAGACAAGTTAAAAGAAGAGCTTAAGAAAATTACTGGTAAAGAAGTTCAGATCAATATCTTTGAAATAAAGAGACCTGAATTAGATGCATTTTTAGTAGGAACAAGCATCGCTCGTCAAATTGAAAATAGAATTTCATACAGACGTGCAATTAAGATGGCTATTGCTGCAACAATGCGTATGAATGCTGAAGGAATTAAAATCCAAATTAGTGGTCGTTTAAACGGTGCAGAAATGGCACGTTCAGAACACTATAAAGAAGGACGTATTCCTTTATCAACTTTTAGAGCCGATATTGATTATGCTTTAGTTGAGGCACATACTACTTATGGTAGATTAGGTGTTAAAGTATGGATCATGAAAGGTGAAGTATATGGTAAAAGAGAACTTTCTCCGCTTGTTGGATTATCTAAGAAGCAAGGAAAAGGTGGAAGAGGCGGAAGAGATAATAAAAATCAATCTCGTCGTAGAAAGTAATTTTTTAAAGAACAAGAAAAATGTTACAGCCTAAAAGAACAAAATTTCGTAAACAACAAAAAGGACGTATGAAAGGAAATGCCGGAAGAGGGCACCAACTTTCAAACGGAACTTTTGGAATAAAATCACTAGACTCGAACTTTTTAACTTCGCGTCAAATAGAAGCAGCACGTATTGCCGCTACACGTTACATGAAAAGAGAAGGGCAACTTTGGATTAAAATATTTCCAGACAAGCCTATTACAAAGAAACCTCTAGAAGTACGTATGGGTAAAGGTAAAGGTGCCGTAGAATATTGGGCAGCAGTTGTAAAGCCAGGTAGAGTACTTTTTGAAATAGGAGGAGTACCTCTAGACGTTGCAAAAGAAGCATTACGTTTAGCAGCACAAAAGTTACCTGTAAAAACTAAGTTTTTAATCGCTAGAGATTACGAAGCATAATTTATTTGATATTATGAAACAATCAGAAATTAAAGAATTATCTGTAGCTGAGTTACAAGAGAAACTTAGTGAGACAAAAAAGAGTTATTCAGACCTAAAAATGGCACATGCAATATCTCCTTTAGATAACCCAATTCAATTACGATCTGTAAGAAGAGATGTAGCTAGATTGGCAACGGAATTAACTAAAAGAGAATTACAATAATTCTGCTGAAAGATGGAAAAAAGAAACTTAAGAAAAGAACGTATAGGAGTAGTTACTAGTAACAAAATGATGAAATCAATCGTTGTTGCCGAAGTAAAGAAAGTTAAACATCCTATGTACGGAAAATTCGTTTTAAAAACGAAAAAATACGTAGCACACGACGAAACAAACGACTGTAACATTGGAGATACAGTAAAGATCATGGAAACAAGACCTTTATCTAAATCAAAATGTTGGAGATTAGTTGAAATAATTGAAAGAGCGAAGTAATTATGGTACAACAAGAATCAAGAATAAAAGTAGCAGATAATACTGGTGCAAAGGAAGTTTTAGTTATCCGTGTATTAGGAGGAACTAAAAGAAGATACGCTTCTGTAGGAGATAAAGTTGTTGTTTCTGTTAAAGATGCAACTCCTAATGGAAACATTAAGAAAAAAGCAGTTTCTACCGCAGTTGTTGTTCGTACTAAAAAAGAAGTAAGACGTCCAGATGGATCTTATATAAGATTTGATGATAACGCATGTGTACTTTTAAATCCAACAGGAGAAATGAGAGGAACACGTGTTTTTGGACCGGTTGCGAGAGAACTTCGTGATAAACAATTCATGAAAATTGTATCATTAGCACCAGAAGTGCTATAACAAAGGAGGTTTACTCCATTGTAAAAAAAACAATAAGATGACAAAGCTTAAAATAAAATCTGGAGATACTGTAAAAGTAATTGCTGGAGATCACAAAGGATCTGAAGGGAAAGTACAAAAAGTATTATCTGGTAAGAACAAAGCGATCGTTGAGGGTGTAAACATGGTTAAGAAACATACTAAACCAAGTGCACAAAGCCCACAAGGAGGAATCGTAGAGAAAGAAGCTCCAATTCAAATATCAAATTTATCATTGTTAACTTCTAAAGGAGAAACAACACGAGTTGGATATAGAATGGAAGATGGAAAGAAAGTAAGATTTTCAAAAAAATCAAACGAAGTAATATAGTTATGGCATATTCACCTAGACTTAAAGAAGAGTATAAAAGCAGAGTAATTGCAGCTCTTACAGAAGAATTTGGTTACAGTAATGTAATGCAAGTACCTAAACTTAAAAAGATCGTTGTATCTAGAGGTGTTGGTGCTGCAGTTGCAGATAAAAAGTTAGTAGACTACGCAGTAGACGAATTAACAACTATAACTGGACAAAAAGCTATAGCAACGTTATCTAAAAAAGATGTTGCAACTTTCAAATTACGTAAAGGAATGCCAATTGGAGCAATGGTTACGTTAAGAGGAGAAAGAATGTACGAATTTTTAGACCGTTTAGTAACTTCAGCATTACCACGTGTTAGAGATTTCAGTGGTATTAAAGCTAAAGGTTTTGATGGAAGAGGTAATTACAATTTAGGAATTACTGAGCAAATTATCTTTCCAGAAATAGATATTGATAAAATCAATAAAATTTCAGGAATGGATATTACATTTGTAACTTCTGCTGAAACAGATAAAGAAGCAAAATCATTATTAACTGAATTAGGATTACCTTTTCAAAAAAACTAAGTTATGGCTAAAGAATCAATGAAAGCCCGCGAGGTGAAAAGAGCTAAAACAGTAGCTAAATATGCTGAAAAACGTAAGGCTTTAAAAGAAGCTGGAGATTATGAAGCATTACAAAAGTTACCAAAAAATGCCTCTCCAATTCGTCAGCACAATAGATGTAAATTAACAGGAAGACCAAAAGGTTACATGCGTACATTTGGAATTTCTCGTGTTATGTTTAGAGAAATGGCTAACCAAGGTTTAATACCTGGTGTTAAAAAAGCAAGTTGGTAAATTATAAATTGGTCTAAGGTTCACAATAGTGTGAAAACCAAGTCCGCAAATTAATACATATGTATACAGATCCAATTGCAGATTTTCTTACTAGAATTAGAAACGCAGTGCGTGCTAATCACAGAGTAGTTGAAATACCTGCATCAAATTTAAAAAAGGATATAACAAAAATATTATTCGATCAAGGATATATTTTAAGTTATAAATTCGATGATTCTTCTGTACAGGGAACAATTAAAATAGCCCTTAAGTACAATAAAGAAACAAAAGAACCAGTAATTAGAAAATTACAACGAATCAGTAAACCTGGTTTACGTAAGTACTCTAGTTCAACAGAATTACCAAGAATCTTAAACGGTTTGGGTATAGCTATAGTTTCTACTTCACATGGAGTAATGACTGGTAAGCAAGCTCAACGTGAGAATGTTGGTGGTGAAGTTTTATGTTACGTTTACTAATCTATAAAACAAGAAAGAGATGTCAAGAATAGGAAATAATCCAGTGGCAATTCCAGAAGGAGTTACTGTAGAAGTAAAAGATAACGTAATCACAGCAAAAGGAAAATTAGGAGAATTAACTCAACCTTTTGACACTGTAGATGTAAAAGTTGAAGAAGGAAATGTAATAGTTTCTCGTCCTTCAGATAATAAAGAAAGTAAAGCAAAGCACGGTTTATACAGATCACTTGTAAGCAACATGATTGAAGGTGTATCTAAAGGATGGACAAAAGAGCTTGAGCTAGTAGGAGTAGGATATAGAGCAAGTAACCAAGGTAACAAATTAGAGTTAGCTTTAGGTTTTTCTCATAACATTGTTATGAGTATTGCACCAGAAGTGAAAGTGGAAACAGTTTCAGATAAAGGTAAAAATCCAATCATTAAGTTAACATCACATGACAAACAATTAGTTGGACAAGTAGCTGCGAAAATTCGTGGATTTAGAAAACCAGAACCTTACAAAGGAAAAGGTATCAAGTTTGTAGGTGAAATACTAAGAAGAAAAGCTGGTAAATCAGCATAATAATTAAGTTATGGCGTTAACAAAAAACGAAAGAAGACTAAGAATAAAAAGCAGAATCCGTAAGGTTGTTTCTGGTACAGAAGCAAGACCTCGATTAGCTGTTTATAGAAGTAATAAAGAAATTTATGCTCAAATTGTTGATGATGTTACAGGTAAAACTTTAGTAGCAGCTTCTTCTAGAGATAAAGACATTAGTTCTGCAAAAGGTAATAAAAGTGAAGTAGCTACATTAGTAGGTAAGTCAGTTGCCGAAAAAGCAATTAAAGCAGGAATAGATACTATTTCTTTTGATAGAGGTGGATATTTATACCATGGTAGAGTAAAATCATTAGCTGAAGGAGCTAGAGAAGCAGGACTTAAATTCTAAGAAATTATGTATCAAAAATACAAAAGCGCAGAGTTAGTAAAACCAAGTGGATTAGATCTTAAAGATCGTTTAGTTGGTGTACAAAGAGTTACTAAAGTAACAAAAGGTGGTAGAGCATTTGGTTTTTCAGCAATCGTAGTGGTTGGTGATGAAGCAGGTGTAGTAGGACACGGTTTAGGAAAATCTAAAGATGTAGCTAGTGCAATTGCAAAAGCTATTGAAGATGCTAAAAAGAACTTAGTTCGTATTCCTATCATTAAAGGTACTTTACCACACGAACAAAAAGGTAAATTTGGTGGAGCAAGAGTAAACATCATTCCTGCAGCTCCTGGTACAGGAGTAATTGCTGGTGGAGCTGTAAGAACAGTTTTAGAAGCAGTAGGAGTTCATGATGTATTATCTAAATCTCAAGGATCATCAAACCCACATAACGTAGTTAAAGCAACTTTTGATGCATTATTGCAATTAAGAAGTGCAGAAGCTATTGCTCGTGAGAGAGGAATTTCATTAGAGAAAGTTTTTAACGGTTAATATTTACAGAAATGGCAAAAATAAAAGTAACAAAAGTTAAGAGCGCAATCAACCGTACAAAAAGACAAAAGCTAACATTATTAGCTTTAGGATTAAAAAAGGTTGGTCAAACTATTGAGCACGAAGACACTCCTAATATATTAGGAATGATTAGAAAAGTTAATCACTTAGTTTCTGTAGAAGAAACTAAATAACAACATACTGAAAAATGAATTTAAGTAATTTAAAACCTGCAGAAGGTTCAGTAAAAAATCAAGGAAAAAGAATTGGACGTGGACAAGGTTCTGGAAAAGGTGGTACTGCAACTCGTGGTCACAAAGGAGCTAAATCTCGTTCAGGATATTCTAAAAAAGTTGGTTTTGAAGGTGGACAAATGCCTCTTCAAAGACGTGTACCTAAATTTGGTTTTACAAACATCAACCGTAAAGAGCACCAAGGCATTAACTTGGATACTATACAACAATTAGTTGATGATAATAAAATTAAAGATACATTAGATTTAGAAACTATCGTTTCTTTAGGTTTAGCTGGTAAAAATGAACTAGTTAAAATTTTAGGAAGAGGAGAGTTAAAAGCAAAATTAAATGTAACTGCACATAAATTTACTGCTACTGCAAAAGCTGCTATTGAAGCTGCAGGAGGAGAAGCAGCAACTTTATAAGACCAACTAAAGAATATGAAATTTATAGAAACGTTAAAAAATGTTTGGAAAATAGAGGAACTAAGAAACCGAATCATATTTACATTAGGTTTATTATTAGTTTATCGTTTTGGAGCACAAGTTGTATTACCAGGTATAGATGCTAGTCAATTAGCTAACTTACAAGATGCAACAGGTCAAGGTATTTTAGGTGTTTTAAATGCATTTACAGGAGGTGCATTTGCTAATGCATCAGTGTTTGCATTAGGTATTATGCCATACATATCAGCATCAATTGTTGTACAATTAATGGGTATTGCAATTCCTTACTTACAAAAATTACAAAAAGAAGGAGCAAGCGGGCAAAAGAAAATTACCCAAATAACACGCTGGTTAACTATTGCAATTTGTTTAGTTCAAGCACCAGGTTATTTGGCAAGTTTAGGTCCAATGTTTGGTATTCCTGATTCAGCATTTTTATTAGGTCAAGGCGGCGTTTTCTATTTCTCATCAATAGTAATTTTAGTAACTGGTTGTATTTTTGCAATGTGGCTAGGAGAAAAAATCACAGATAAAGGTATTGGTAATGGTATTTCGCTATTAATAATGGTTGGTATTATTGCTACATTACCTAAATCATTCTTACAAAATGCAGCATCTAGGTTAGATACTGGAAATAATGTAATGATGATTTTATTTGAAATAGTTGTATGGTTTGCAATTATTGCTGCATCTATCTTATTAGTTATGGCTGTAAGAAAAATAGCAGTACAATATGCAAGACGATCTGCAACCGGTGGTTATGAAAAAAATGTATTTGGTGGAGCAAGACAATTTATTCCATTGAAGCTTAATGCTTCGGGTGTAATGCCAATTATCTTTGCACAAGCTATTATGTTTGTACCAGGTTTAATTGGAGGTTCATCTTTATTAAAAGATACTTCAGCAGGACTTTGGATGCAAGCTAATTTTTCAGATATGTTTGGTTTATGGTATAATATAGTATTTGGATTATTAATAATAATATTCACTTATTTTTATACAGCTATTACAGTACCAACTAATAAAATGGCAGACGATCTTAAACGTAGTGGAGGTTTTATTCCTGGAATTAGACCAGGATCTGAAACATCGGAATATCTAGATAAAATAATGTCACAAATCACATTACCAGGTTCTATATTCTTAGCATTAATAGCTGTATTTCCAGCTTTTGTGTTTAAGTTAATGGGTGTACAATCTGGATGGGCTTTATTTTTTGGAGGTACATCATTACTAATTATGGTTGGAGTTGCAATAGATACTATGCAGCAAGTAAATTCTTACTTGTTAAATAGGCACTATGATGGCTTGATGAAAACTGGTAAAAATAGAAAAGCAGTAGCTTAATGTAAAACTTTAGAAAATAAATTAGGCAAGGTATTTGTACTAGATTTTCTAAAAAAAAATATATATGGCAAAACAAGCAGCAATAGAACAAGACGGAACAATTATAGAAGCATTATCAAATGCTATGTTTCGTGTAGAATTAGAAAACGGTCACATTGTGACAGCACACATATCTGGTAAAATGCGTATGCATTATATTAAGTTACTACCAGGAGATAAAGTAAAATTAGAAATGAGTCCTTACGATTTAACTAAGGCTCGCATAACTTATAGATACTAACAGAGATGAAAGTAAGAGCATCAGTTAAAAAAAGAAGTGCAGATTGCAAAATCGTGCGCAGAAAAGGCAGACTTTACGTCATTAACAAAAAGAATCCTAGATTCAAACAAAGACAAGGGTAATTATGGCAAGAATTGCAGGTGTAGACATACCAAAAAACAAGAGAGGAGTTATTGCTTTAACTTATATTTACGGAGTAGGTAGAAGTAGAGCACAAGAGATTTTAGCAACAGCTAAAGTAGACGAAAGCATCAAAGTACAAGATTGGACAGATGAGCAAATTGGAGCAATCCGTGAGACTGTTGGAACTTTTACTATTGAAGGTGAATTACGTTCTGAAACACAATTAAACATTAAGCGATTAATGGATATTGGATGTTACAGAGGAATACGTCACAGAGCAGGTTTACCTTTAAGAGGGCAACGTACTAAAAACAACTCTAGAACTAGAAAAGGTAGAAGAAAAACGGTTGCTAACAAAAAGAAGGCAAGCTAAAAAATAATTTAATTATTTAGTCTTTAGTATTTAGACGTTGGAAAGAATCTGTTTGAAATGATAATAGTTTAGGATTCTAGCGACTATACACTAATTACTTAGAACTATAGAAATATGGCAAAGACAAATACAAAATCAGCTAAAAAACGTAAAGTTATAGTTGAATCAGTTGGAGAAGCGCACATTACGGCATCATTCAACAACATCATTATCTCATTAACAAACAAAAAAGGAGACGTTATTTCATGGTCTTCTGCTGGAAAAATGGGATTCAGAGGTTCAAAAAAGAACACTCCTTATGCAGCTCAATTATGTGCAGAAGATGCTTCTGCCGTAGCAAAAGAAGCTGGGTTAAAAAAAGTAAAAGTATACGTTAAAGGTCCAGGAAATGGTAGAGAATCTGCTATCCGTTCAATCCATAATGCAGGTATTGAAGTAACAGAAATTATTGATGTTACTCCATTACCACACAATGGATGTCGTCCTCCAAAACGTAGAAGAGTATAATTTATACAACTTATTATAAATAATATCAGCTATATTACATAGCTGATGTTATTTTTTTGTATAAATTTGCAAACTAAAAAATAATAATCAAGTATTAATGAGAGAACTACGATTGTCGAAGGATAAGATTTAGACCTTAATTCACAATCACTCTCAAAAAAACAATTTAAAATGGCAAGATATACTGGTCCTAAAACAAAAATAGCTCGTAAATTTGGCGAGGCTATATTCGGAGACGATAAAGCTTTCGAAAAAAGAAATTACCCACCAGGACAACACGGGAATAACCGTCGTCGTGGAAAAAAATCTGAATATGCAATCCAGTTAATGGAAAAGCAAAAAGCTAAATATACTTATGGTATATTAGAAAAGCAATTCAGAAATATGTTTAAAAGAGCAACTGCAGCTCCAGGAATTACAGGTGAAGTTTTATTACAATTATGTGAGTCTAGATTAGACAACGTTGTATTTAGAATGGGAATCGCTCCTACAAGAAGCGCAGCAAGACAATTAGTATCTCATAGACATATTACAGTAAATGGCGAGTTGGTAAATGTACCATCTTACCAATTAAAAGCTGGTGATGTTGTAGCAGTAAGAGAAAAATCTAAATCTCTTGAAGCTATTGAAAGATCATTATCTAACTCAAGTAATGTATTTGAGTGGATTACTTGGAATGCTGAAACTATGCAAGGAACTTATGTAACTGTTCCTGCTAGAATTCAAATTCCAGAAAACATCAACGAGCAATTCATCGTAGAATTATACTCTAAATAATATATTAATCACATTGGTATTTAGCCAAAGGATTTATTAGTCTTCTTCAAACTTTTAAATCGCGCAACTAGATAACAATTAAAACGAAGAAAAAGTATGGCAGTATTTAATTTTCAGAAGCCTGATAAAGTAATCATGATCGATTCTACTGATTTTGAAGGTAAGTTCGAATTCAGACCATTAGAACCAGGTTATGGTTTAACAGTAGGAAATGCTTTAAGAAGAGTTTTATTATCATCTCTTGAAGGATTTGCAATTACATCAGTTAGAATAGAAGGTGTAGACCATGAATTCTCAACAATTGCAGGTGTAGTTGAAGATGTAACAGAAATTATTTTGAATTTAAAGCAAATGCGTTTTAAGCGTCAAATTGAAGATGTTGATAACGAATCTGTTTCAATCTCAATTTCAGGTCAAGATAAAATTACAGCAGGTGATTTTCAAAAATTTATTTCTGGATTTCAAGTATTAAACTCAGATTTAGTAATCTGTAACCTTGATCCAAAAGTAAGTGTAACAATGGAAATTACTATTGAAAAAGGAAGAGGTTACGTTCCTGCAGAAGAAAACAAAAAAGCTTCAGCTCCAATAGGAACAATCTTTACAGATTCAATCTACACACCAATAAAAAATGTTAAATATAGCATTGAAAATTACCGTGTAGAACAAAAAACAGATTACGAAAAGTTAGTTTTCGAAATCCAATCTGATGGTTCAATATCGCCTCAAGATGCTTTAACAGAAGCAGCAAAAACATTAATACACCACTTCATGTTATTCTCAGATGAGCGCATAACATTAGAAGCAGATGAGATTGCACAAACTGAAACTTATGATGAAGAATCTCTTCATATGAGACAGTTACTTAAAACAAAATTAGTGGATATGGATTTATCTGTTCGTGCATTAAATTGTTTAAAAGCTGCAGAAGTAGATACTTTAGGAGACTTAGTATCATTCAATAAAAATGATTTAATGAAGTTCCGTAACTTCGGTAAAAAATCTTTAACAGAACTAGAAGAATTAGTAAACGTTAAAGGTCTTAATTTCGGAATGGACTTATCAAAATATAAATTAGACAAAGATTAATTAATCATATTTTGCTCTCTAGATAATCTAGATTTGGTAGCAAGATGATAAACAAAACGTCATGAGACACGGAAAAAAAGTTAACCATTTAGGAAGACAAACAGCTCATAGAAAAGCAATGTTAGCAAACATGGCTTGTTCTTTAATAGAGCACAAACGCATCAACACTACAGTTGCTAAAGCAAAAGCTTTAAAACAATTTGTTGAGCCAATGATCACTAAATCTAAATCTGATACGACACATAACCGTCGTTTAGTATTTTCTAAGTTACGCCAAAAAGAAGCAGTAACAGAGTTATTTAGAGATGTTGCAGCTAAAGTTGGTGATCGCCCAGGTGGATACACAAGAATTATCAAATTAGGAAACCGTTTAGGTGATAACGCAGATATGGCAATGATTGAGCTTGTAGATTACAATGAAATCTATAATGCAGATAAAAAAGCTAAGAAATCTACTCGTAGAAGTCGTCGTGGAGGAAAAGCTACTGCTGCTCCAGTTGAAACAAAAGCAACTAACGAAGAAGAATAAATGTTAATAAGCATTTCATATTTAAAGGATAAACTATTTTAGTTTATCCTTTTTTTTTTGAAAATTTGCAAAACTTTTTGTTTTGCTTAAAGCAAACAAAATTACACAACTACTATAATGAAATATCAAAAATTAAAAAAAGCAATTATCCTTTTAGCAGATGGTACTATTTTTCATGGTAAAGCTGTAGGTAAAGAAGGTAGCGCATTTGGAGAAGTTTGTTTCAATACTGGAATGACTGGCTATCAAGAGATTTTTACAGACCCATCATATTATGGGCAATTAATGGTTACTACAAATGCACACATAGGAAATTATGGTGTAAATAATGATGAAGTAGAATCAGATTCAATCAAAATTTCTGGATTAATATGTAAAAACTTTAGTTACGATTTTTCTCGTGCTAATGCAGATGGTTCATTAGAAGATTTTTTAAACGAAAACAATTTATTAGCAATATCAGATGTTGATACAAGGTCACTAGTAGCATATATACGTGATAATGGTGCTATGAATGCTGTTATTTCAACAGATGTTGAAAACATAGAAGGTTTAAAAAAAGAACTAGCTAACATTCCAAATATGGATGGATTAGAATTAGCTTCTAAAGTATCTACTAAAGAGCCTTACTTTGTAGGAGATGAAAATGCAGAAATAAAAATAGCAGCTTTAGATATTGGTATAAAAAAGAATATCCTACGTAACCTTGCAAAACGTGGTGCTTATATAAAAGTATTTCCTTATAATGCTACATTTGAAGATTTAAGTTCATGGAATCCAGATGGCTATTTTTTATCTAATGGACCAGGTGATCCAGAACCTTTAGTCGAGGCTCAAGCTTTAGCAAAAGAAATTATAAAAAGAAATTTACCACTATTTGGTATTTGTTTAGGGCATCAAGTTATTGCATTAGCAAATGGAATTTCAACTTATAAAATGCATCATGGTCATAGAGGAATAAACCATCCCGTAAAAAATTTAATTTCAGGAAAAGGTGAAATTACCTCTCAAAATCACGGTTTTGCAATTAACAGAGAAGAAACCGAAGCACATGAGGATATAGAAATTACTCATGTACATTTAAACGATAATACTGTAGCAGGTATAAAAATGAAATCTAAAAATGTATTTTCTGTACAATATCACCCAGAAGCTAGTCCTGGACCACATGATTCATCATATTTATTTGATGAGTTTATAAATAATATAAAATCAAACTAATTATAAAAAAGCAATAGAAATTAAAATCTATTGCTTTTTTAATTTAACTAAAACGTTATAGCAGATTTTTTATTTAATTTTGAAGTAATTACGCATTACAACCAAGAATTAAATGCTAAATTTAAAGATTAAAAATAAATAAATTTACCAATTATGAGTATTATAATAAACGTTCACGCAAGACAAATTTTCGATTCAAGAGGAAATCCTACAGTAGAAGTTGATGTAGAAACAGAAAATGGATTTTTAGGAAGAGCAGCAGTACCATCTGGAGCATCAACCGGAGAACACGAAGCTGTAGAATTACGTGACGGTGGAGATAAGTTTATGGGTAAAGGAGTAAGTAAAGCCGTTGAAAACGTAAATACAATACTAGCCGAAGAACTTTTAGGAGTTAACGTATTCGAGCAAAACTATATAGATACCTTAATGTGTGAAATAGATGGAACACCTAATAAATCAAAATTAGGAGCTAATGCTATTTTGGGAGTTTCACTTGCAGTCGCTAAAGCAGCAGCAGCAGAGTTAGGGATGCCATTATATAGATACGTTGGAGGAGTAAGTGCTAATACACTACCAGTTCCAATGATGAATATAATTAATGGTGGTTCACATAGTGATGCACCAATTGCTTTCCAAGAATTTATGGTTATGCCCGTAAAAGCAGAAAATTTCTCACACGCCTTACAAATGGGAACAGAGATTTTTCATAATTTAAAGAAAGTATTACACGATAGAGGATTAAGTACAGCAGTTGGAGACGAAGGTGGTTTTGCACCTAACCTTGAAGGAGGAACAGAAGATGCTTTAGATACTATTAAAAAAGCAGTTGATAATGCAGGATATACCTTAGGAGACGATGTGATGATTGCCTTAGATTGTGCAGCAGCAGAATTTTATGTAGATGGAAAATACGATTACACAAAATTTGAAGGCGAAGCAGGTAAAGTAAGATCAAGTAAAGAACAAGCAGATTACCTTGCAGAACTTTCTAAAAAATATCCAATTATTTCAATTGAAGACGGTATGGATGAAAATGATTGGGATGGATGGAAATACCTTACAGAACAAATAGGAGATAAAGTTCAATTAGTTGGAGACGATTTATATGTAACAAATGTAGAGCGTTTATCTAAAGGTATAAAAAACGAAATTGCAAATTCAATACTAATTAAAGTAAACCAAATAGGAACTTTAACCGAGACTATTGCAGCTGTAAACATGGCCCATAATTCAGGTTATACTTCTGTAATGTCACACCGTTCTGGCGAGACAGAAGATAATACTATTGCAGATTTAGCAGTAGCATTAAATTGTGGCCAGATAAAAACAGGTTCAGCATCTCGTAGTGATCGTATGGCTAAATACAATCAATTAATTAGAATTGAAGAAGAATTAGGTAACGTTGCATACTACCCAAAAGAAAAAGCATTTAAAATTAAACGCTAATTACATAGCAACAATAACTTTATATTAAGCGATTATTAAATTTATAATAATCGCTTTTTTTATACTATAAATTTTATAAATATTGTAATTGTTAAAATGGTTGTTAATGAGTTTCATAAATAGCTACTTATTTTGTAATTTAGCAATCCGCAAAAACTAAGTAAATTCAAAAGAAAATATGTCAAAAACCGCTACGTTAGAAATCGACGGAAAAAAGCACGAGTTTCCTCTTATAACAGGAACTGAAAATGAAGTTGCAATCGATATAAAAACATTAAGAGCTGCCACAGGTGGAGTTACTACTATTGATCCAGGATATAAAAATACAGGATCTTGTGAAAGCGCAATAACGTTTTTAAATGGAGAAGAAGGAATATTAAGATATAGAGGTTACGCTATAGAAGATTTAGCTGAAAAAGCAGACTTTTTAGAAGTGGCCTATTTATTAATTTTTGGAGATCTACCAACAACAGAGCAGTTAGAGAAATTTCACAACGATATTAAAGAAGAATCTCATGTAGATGAAGATGTTAAAAAAATAATTGAAGCATTTCCTAAGTCTGCACATCCAATGGGAGTTTTATCTTCTTTAACTAGTGCATTAACAGCATTTAATCCATCATCTGTAAATGTAGATTCAGAAGAGGATATGTATAAAGCTATTGTAAAAATATTAGGTAAATTTCCTGTATTAGTAGCTTGGACAATGCGTAAGTCTCAAGGACAACCATTAAACTATGGTAGTAAAAATTTAGGATACGTTGAAAACATTTTAAAAATGATGTTTGAAAAACCTAATGAAGACTACAAACAAAACGATATTCTATTAAACGCTTTAGATAAATTATTAATCTTACATGCAGATCATGAGCAAAACTGTTCTACATCAACAGTAAGAATGGTAGGATCATCTCACGCAAGTTTATTCGCATCTTTATCATCAGGTATTTCTGCTCTTTGGGGACCATTACACGGTGGTGCTAACCAAGCAGTATTAGAAATGCTTGAAGCAATAAAAGAAGATGGTGGAGACACTAAAAAGTTTATGGCAAAAGCAAAGGATAAAGAAGATCCTTTCCGTTTAATGGGCTTTGGTCATAGAGTTTATAAAAACTTCGATCCTAGAGCAAAAATTATTAAGGTAGCTGCAGACGAAGTTTTAGGAGATTTAGGTATTGAAGATCCAGTATTAGATATTGCTAAAGGTTTAGCTTCTGAAGCTTTAAGTGACGAATACTTTGTAAAACGTAAGTTATATCCAAACGTAGATTTTTATTCAGGAATTATTTATAGAGCTATGGGTATACCTGTAGAAATGTTTACAGTAATGTTTGCATTAGGTCGTTTACCAGGATGGATTGCACAATGGAAAGAAATGCGTTTACGTAAAGAACCTATAGGGCGTCCAAGACAAGTTTATATTGGAGAAACTCACAGAGAGTTTACACCATTAGAAAAAAGATAATAGATTTTTAAAATTATAGAGAAAGCTTCATAAGAAATTATGGAGCTTTTTTATACCTTTACTTTATGTTAAAACTCAATGTAAAAAACGAAACATCACGGCTTAAAGCAGTTGTTTTAGGTACAGCAAAAAGCAATGGACCAACACCAAAATTAGAAGAAGCATACGATCCAAAATCTGCAGAACATATTAAAGCAGGAACATATCCTGTAGAAGAAGATATGGTTAAAGAGATGGAAGCTGTAGCTGCCGTATTAAAAAAATACGATGTACAAGTGTTTAGACCAGAACTTATAGAAAACTGTAATCAAATATTTGCAAGAGATATCGCATTTGTAATAGACGACGTTTTTGTAAAGTCTAATATATTACCAGACAGAGAAAACGAGCTAGATGCGATACAATATGTAATAGATAAAATTAATCCAGAAAAAGTTATACGTCCACCAGAAGAAGTACATATAGAAGGTGGTGATGTAATGCTTTATAACGATTATATTTTTGTTGGGACTTATAGGGAAGACGATTATTCAGACTATATAGTAGCAAGAACAAATGTTCAAGGCGTTGCTTTTATAGAAAAAACATTTCCGCATAAAAAAGTAAAGTCTTTTAATTTACGTAAATCACAAACTAACGCTCAAGATAATGCATTGCATTTAGATTGTTGTTTCCAACCAGTAGGAAAAGATAAAGCAATATTACATAAAGAAGGATTTTTAAATGAAGATGAATATGAATGGCTTTTAAATTTCTTCGGAAAAGAAAACTGTTTCATAATTACAAAAGAAGAAATGTATAATATGAATAGTAATATTTTTTCAATTTCAGAAGATGTTATTATTTCAGAAAAAAACTTTACAAGATTAAACACGTGGTTAAGAGCAAACGGTTTTACAGTTGAAGAAGTACCTTATGCAGAAATTGCAAAGCAAGAAGGTTTATTGCGCTGTAGTACAATGCCATTAATTAGAGAATAACTATTAAAATTTAGTAAATATAAAAGCACCATTTTGGTGCTTTTTTTATTCTACATTAGGAAGTTTGTAGCTTTTGTAAGCACCTAATAAACCAAATAAGGATAAGACTAAAACAACACCTTCTATAGAAATTAAAGACACTAAGGCACTTAAACCTCCAGTAACTAATAAAATTAAACCAATTACAGTATTACTTACAGATACATAATCTGTTCTTTGATTTCCTGTAGCCATATCAACAATATAAGTTTTACGTCCTAACCTAACACCACCATGCGCTACACCTAGAATAAAAAAAGCAACAGGATATATCCAGTTTATAGTTTTTAAAGTTTCAGAATAGGAAATAATTATAAAAGTAAAAATACCTAAAACCGAAGCTATTAAAACAGCTAGTGCCATAACATTTTTGCTAGATTTATCTGCTAGTTTTCCCCAAAAAGGAGAACTAATTATAGATGCGATACCTTTGGCAATAATAAATAATCCTAATAAATAACTTTCTTTACCTACATGCTTTTGTGCTAAAATAACATAATAAGGAGCCGTTAAAGCAGAACATAATAACAATGATCTTGTAATAACAAAATCTCTAAAATGAGTATCGGTTTTTAATAATTTAAGTTTAGATATAAAGGTCGTTTTGTTTTTAGACTTAGTGTTTGTTTCTCCAGGAAATTCTTTTATTCTGGAATATATTAATGCAGATACAAGCCAAGTTATTGAAGCAAAAAATATAAGATTACTATAAAACGAAACTGTAGCCTCACCATTATTAGATGTATATAAAATGTATAATCCAGCTATTAATACAAGTATTCCAGAAATAGAAACAGTATAACCTTTTAATCTACCACGTCTTGTTTTAGGAATCGTTTTACCTGTAACATCTTTAGAAGATAAAGAACAAACACTTCTAGCTAAACTAAAAATTACTATAGCTAAAATAATTAACCATCCGGCAGTAGAGCCTTTAAAATTTAAAGCAATTAAACCAATAGAAGCAATAGCTAAAAACTGAATTAAAGAACCAATAACCCACAGCCATTTTCTAATAGGTTTTGTATTAATATATTTTGCAATAGCTACCTGTGGCACCATTGATCCAGATTCTCTAATAGGAACTATTAAACTAATTAAATAAACAGGAGCGCTAACATAACTCATTAACCATGTTAATACTGTTTTAGGGTTGCTTAAAGTGTCTCCAAGTGATGTAAACGTATTACTAAAAATTATTAAAAAATAGTTTTTTGGTACATGCTTACAAGCATCATCTGTAATATCTTTACAAACACGTGTTCCTTTTTCATTATTTAATAAATTGTATAGTTTTTCAAACATGTACTAAAACTTTAAATTTTAATAAAGTGAATAAAACCAAAGGTAACTATTAGGGATTAGTAATTATAGATGTAAATTTTAATTATTATTCTTTTTTAGTCTAAAACGAAACTCTAAAATTAAGATTTGGTGTTAAACCTAGCGATTTATTTTCTACAGTTGTTAAAGAGTCGTCTTGATTAAGAATATAATATGTATTTAATATATTTTTTCTGTTAAATACATTCCAGATGGAAAGACCAACTTTTGCTCTTATTTTATTTGAAAACTTAAAACCATATGTACTAGAGAAATCGGTTCTAAAATAACTACTCAAATTAGAGTTGTTTGGCGTGTTGTAATGTATAGTATTGTCAAAAACAGGATTCTCGTTATTAGGGAAAGTTGTGGGTTTACCCGAGCGCCAATTAACTCCAAGTGCTAGTTTTAAATTATTAATCGAGTATGTGCCTGCAAAAGTAATAGCGTGAGATATATTTGTATTGTTAAAAAAATCTTGACCGTTATTTAATGTTGGAAAATTATATTTGTTATTACTAAAAGAGTAACTTAACCAAGTACTTACATTAGTAAACTGTTTGTTAATTAAAAAATCTATACCATTAATATTGTATTGTCCTACAGCATTTACATTTTGAAATTGATTTTGAAAACCTTGACTTCTAGAAGTTATACCTTCTACTTTTTTTGTAAAAAAAGAAGTGCTTACCAATAATTTATTTTGGTTATAATGTAAGCCTATAGATGTTTGTGTACTTCTAACTATTGGATTTGTGGTATTATTTGCCAATACCCAACGGCGTTTTTCTATGCCTAAAAAATCGTTTTGTCTATCTATAACTTGTGTTGCAGCTTGACTTTTAAATTCGGCTAGAAATTCTACTTTAAAATAATTTAAAATTTTCTGATTAACGCTAACTCTGGGTTCAATAAATAGTAAGTTAAAAGGTTTGTAATAATTACTTCTCGCACCAGCTTTTACATTTGTATTTCGGTTTTGTGAAGTGTAATTAAACTCACTAAATGTAGCATGAGTTTCTACTACTTTTTTAATGTTGCTATTAAATTGAGGATTATTAATATCTTCTAAATTACTTACACCAATCTCATTGTATTGATACCCAATAATCCAATTGAAATTTTCACTAAAGTCAATGGTTGTTTTAAAAGCAATACCATTATCTGATACTTCATTTTTTTGAAGTAATATTTGATCGTTAACAATATCTGCATTTATAGCATCTAATTTGTAATTAGAATAATGTAGTTTTAAATCACTACTTAATGTGCTAGACCATTTTCTTTTATAAGTAAGTCCTGTAGCTATATTTCGCTGTTTAATTTGGCTTTGCTTAGCTTGAATAGAAGTGTTTTCTAATGGGTTTTCTAAATAATCTAATGCATTAAAAATGGTTATAAAACTTAATCTTAATTTGTCTTTTTTAGAGATATCGTATAGCAATTTTGCTGCGGCATCATAGAAGTAAAACGTTTCGTTTGAGGTTAGGCTTTGCTCTTGATTTTGCATTGTGTTATTCACTTCAACATCTTGGAATATACGATCAAAATATTGTTTATATGTTGGTGTTTCAGCCACATCTGTAATAGAGCGTCTTCCTGCAATTTGTAGTTCTAAATTATCCTTAAGTTTTAGTTTCGCAAAAGCATCGGCTTGAATTAAATCAACTCCAGCACCAAAGCTACTATTGGTGTTAATTTCGTTATCTAGTTGCATATCTATAGTACTAGATACGCCATCGCCATGAATAGCACTTGTTCCGTTTTTTGATATAACAACTTCATTAATTAAATAAGGATTAAAAGCAGATATTAAACCAAAAAAGTGACCAGATTGATACATTTTTATATCGTCCCAAAGTATTAAGTTTTGATCGTGTGTGCCACCTCTAACGTTTAGGTTAGAGACACTTTCGTCTATACTTAAAACACCAGGAAGTGCTTGTATAGTTTGTAAAATATCAGGTTCTATAAGTCCTGGTAAAATACCAAACTCGTTTGGTTTTACTATAATTTCTCCTGTTTTGTTTTGCTCTATACCACTAGTTAAATAGTTGTTTAAGTAAACTTCTTCTAACTGTTCTATTTTTTTGCTACTGGTTTTGGGTTTGTTAATTGCAACAAAGCGGCTATTAATAATTTTAAAATCTAACCCAGATTTAACTTCTAAATAGGTTAGTGTATCGTTATAAGAAAGTGTGTTTAAAGGCGCTTCAATATATAGGTCTTGTATAGCTTTATCTATGTAAGTAAAGCGTATGCCAAACCTTGTTTCTATAGTTTTTAAAATTGTTGCAAGCGGTTGTTTTTCAGTATCTATAGTTTGAGAAAAACTACTGTTTATACTAAAATAAAAGAGAAATATTAAGAGAGTAGTCTTAAAGTTATTACTCACGCTTTAGCGATATCTTGTTACTATTTTTAGTGTAAGTTAAGTTTAGAGGCAAAGCAATTGCTTTTAGTGCAATATCTATATTGTCATGCCCAAAACTTCCTGTAAATAGCTCGTTAGTATTAACATTAGTAACGTTTATACTAACGTTATATTGCCTTTCAAACTCTGCTATTACTTGACTATATGGCATGCTCTTAAAAGCACTTTCGTTATTAATCCAGTAAGGAGATTTTTCAGAAACGGTAGTGTTTTCAATATAATTTCCGTTTAAAATTAAAAAACGATCGCCTGGTTTTAAAATTTGCGAATGTTTATCGCTTATTACTTTTACACTACCTTCATAGCAAGTAACTTCAAAAATATTATCTCTATTTTTTATATTAAATTCTGTACCTAATACTGTAACGGAACCAGATGTTGTATTTACAGTAAATTTCTCTCCTTTAGACACTTTAAAATATGCTTCACCATTTAACGCTAATTGTCTTTCTGTTTTCCAATCACTTTTATTATAAGCTATTGTAGAAACCGCATTAAGTTTTACTTGAGAGTTATCTGGTAAATTTAAATTTTCTTTTTGGGCAATTTGAGTGTTAATGTTAGTATCTAAATTATAATTATAAAAATAAAAACCAACACAAATAGCAATAATAGCAGCTATTCGTAATATAGGTTTTAGCCACGTATTTTTTTGCTTACGTTTTTGTTTTAAGGTAGTGTTTAGTTTTTCTAATTCAATATTAGAATTAAAACCATCTGCCTTGAAATATTGCAACGCAGTATCAATCTTAATCAACTCATTATAATCTTCAAGCTTTTTAAAAGCTTCAAGTTCTTGTGGATTAAGGTTGTTATCTAACCATTTTTTTATTAAATCTTCTCGTTTCATAATATCTTATCAACCATATAACAACTTAATGTTTTAAATTCCTACCTACTAAAAATTAATAACTTAGTATTATAATTCGTTTATATCTTCTCTAAGTTTTTTTAGCGCACCATAAATGCGTTTTTCTACAGCTTTTCTACTTATTCCTAATAGGTCTGCAATTTCTTTATGTTTTTTACCTTCAACACGATTCATCATAAAAGCAGTACGTTGTGCATCGGTTAATTTACTAAGTGCTATTTGTAATTTTTCAAGGTATTGTTTTTCTTCTAATACAAATTCTGGAGACTCGTTAGTATGGTGTTTCGGTTTTATTTTTTGATGTTTTAAAACTATTTTATAATGCTTTGCTTCATTTAACATTAAATTATTAGCAATAGTAAATAGGTAACTTTTTGCTTTTTCTGGACTAACTTTTTTACAATTTTCCCAAAGTTTAATAAAAGCATCTTGTGTTTTATCTTTTGGGTTTAAATGGTCTCCAAACTTATAATACAAGAAATTATATAAATCTTTAGAGTGCTTTTTAAATAAAGCATTAAATCTAAATTCATCACATATATTATCATGTAGCTTTTTTGGCATATTATATTTTTAATACGTTCTAAATGTAAAAAAAAACAAATACAGAGTTAGGAATTTTTTAAAGTAAATTGTTTTAGCAGTAAATAGTAGAAAGCAAACAAACTTTAAAATTAACAAGATTATGATTATAAGCTTAATTAAAAATACTTTAAAATATGTTGCCGTTTTAGTTGCAATTTTATGTTGTTTTCTTTCATGTCAAGATGAAATTACCCAAATTTCTTCGCCTAACGATCAAGAAACAATTACACAAAACTCTAACCTAGCTATCTTATTACAAAATACAGCTACACTTGATGGTTCTATAGATAATATACTAGATAGTGCAAATTGTATTTTAATTAATTTACCAGTAACAATTACGGTTAATGGCGTAGAAGTTATTGTAGAAAATGAAACAGATTTTGAAGTGATTGAAACACTGTTTAATGAATTTACTACAGATGATGATACAATAGAATTTTTATTTCCTATAGTAATAACATTAAATAACTACGAAGAGATTGAAATAGCAAATGAAACAGAATTAGAAGCTTTTATTTCAGATTGTGCTGGAGAAAATGAAAATGATGATGATATAGAGTGTATCGATTTTCAATACCCAATTACATTTTCAATTTATAATGCAGATTTTCAAATTACAGAAACAGTAGAGATAGAAAATGACGCAGCTTTATATAATTTTATAGATAATTTAGAAAATGGCGTTTTAGCAAGTTTAAACTTTCCAATTACTATGGTTTTAAGCAATGGTAATACAGTTGAAGTAAATAGTAATCAAGAACTCGAAATTATAATAAATGAAGCCGAAGACGATTGCGATGAAGATGATGATTACGATTGGGAAGATGATGATGAAAATGAAACTCCTTTTAACTGTTTTCAAGATCTTGAAATAGTAGAATGCGATACTACTGGTTTTGGAGAATATAATTTAGAGTCTATATACCAAGACTGTTTAAACGACAATGTTATAGTCACTTATCATGAAACAATTGTAGACGCTCAAACAGCAGTAAATCCATTAACAGTAGTCTATTTTAATGCCACATTAAGCAATACATACTATGCAAGAGTAGAATTACTAGAAGATGGAACTTTCCAGACTTATCAAATAAATTTATTGGTAGAAAGTTGCGTTTCATCATGTACAGAAGTTGATGTAGATAATTATTTAGTAGCATGTATTTGGAATGTGGTTAACTATAATGGTAGTGACGATTTAATTGTTTACAACCTAGATTTTAATAGTAATGGAACATTATTAATAACAGCAAACGGTCAAACCATAACATCAACATGGTCAACTAGTGAAACAAACGATGGTGTTTGGGTAACCTTTAATAGTGTAAATGGTCCAAATATTCAAGCCATTTCTGGAAACTGGTTAATAACAGAATGTGACCCAGACCGTTTAGAAATGAATCAAGAAAATAATACCATGGTTATAGAGCAAGATTGTATAGATAATGGTATGTGTACAGAGCAAGATGTAGATGCAATATTAAACGATTGCGAATGGACAATAACCAATTACGCAGGAGATTCTAGTTTTAGTATTTTTAATATTAGCTTTAATGCAAATCAAGAAATGATAATAGAATCTACTAACGAAAATTATACAGGACAATGGACAACCTCTCAAACAGGAAGCGGAGAAGTAATTGTTAACTTATCTAATATAACAGGAGGAAATGTACAAATTATAGAAGGAGAATACATAGTAGTAGAATGTACTGCAAACCAAATGATATTTCACGATGTTAGTAATAACGGGAACGAATTAGTTTTAGAAAAAGATTGTAATTAATTTAAAAATTAAAGTAATGCCATAATTACTTTTTTTAGTTAGTTTTTAAGTAAAAAGAGCTGCCATTTTTGGTCGCTCTTTTTTTGTTAATATTATATCTTCTTAAACTTTATAAATACACTTCAAATTATTAAATTTGCGAATCTTAAGAACGCGTCAGGCTGCCTACTGCAACCTGATTATAGAATACTAAAAGACTATGTTTAATAATTTAAGTGAAAAGTTAGATAAAGCGCTACACGTACTAAAAGGTCACGGAAGCATTACAGAAGTAAATGTTGCCGAAACTTTAAAAGAAGTTCGTCGTGCACTTTTAGATGCCGATGTTAACTTTAAAATAGCTAAAGATTTTACAAACCGTGTAAAGGAAAAAGCTTTAGGAGCTAACGTATTAACAACCTTACAACCAGGGCAATTAATGGTTAAAATCGTTAAAGACGAATTAACCGAGCTTATGGGTGGTGATGCCGAAGGTATTAACCTTTCTGGTACACCAACCGTAATACTTATGTCTGGATTACAAGGTTCTGGTAAAACAACATTTTCTGGTAAACTAGCAAACTTCTTAAAAAGTAAAAAAACTAAAAAACCTTTATTAGTTGCCTGTGATGTTTATAGACCAGCAGCCGTAGACCAATTACATGTAGTTGGAGATCAAATAAAGGTAGATGTTTATAGCGATAAAGGTAATACAGATCCTGTTGCAATTGCACAAGCAGGTATTGCACACGCAAAACAAAATGGTCACAATGTTGTAATAATTGATACCGCTGGTCGTCTTGCAGTAGACCAAGCCATGATGACCGAGATATCAAATATTCACACGGCAATTCAACCACAAGAAACACTATTTGTAGTCGATTCTATGACAGGTCAAGATGCTGTAAATACAGCAAAAGCATTTAACGATGTTTTAAATTTTGACGGTGTAATACTTACCAAATTAGATGGTGATACACGTGGTGGTGCAGCAATCTCTATTAAATCTGTAGTAAATAAACCAATTAAGTTTATTGGTACAGGAGAAAAAATGGAAGCGATAGATATATTTTATCCTTCACGTATGGCAGATCGTATTCTTGGAATGGGAGATGTTGTATCTTTAGTAGAAAGAGCCCAAGAACAGTTTGATGAGCAAGAAGCAAGAAAACTGCAAAAGAAGATAGCCAAAAACCAATTTGGGTTTGATGATTTCTTAAAGCAAATTCAGCAAATTAAGAAAATGGGTAATATGAAAGATCTTGTAGGCATGATTCCTGGAGCAGGAAAAATGATGAAAGATATAGACATAGACGATGATGCCTTTAAACACATAGAAGCAATAATACATTCTATGACCGTGAAAGAAAGAACAAATCCAGCAATTATAAACGCCAGTAGAAAAAAACGAATAGGAAAAGGTTCAGGAACATCTGTGCAACAAGTAAATCAATTACTAAAGCAGTTTGACCAAATGAGCAAAATGATGAAAATGATGCAAGGCGGAAAAGGAAAAGCAATGATGAATGCAATGAAAAACATGAGGTAACTCATGTTTTTTTGTTTACAATAAAAATAAAACAAACCCGAACTCGAAAATTAAATTAGAGCTCACATTATAAATAAACAAATTAGCAACGGTTTTAAAATTTAAAACCTAGCATAGAAACCATTAAGATACTATGACAATTTTAGACGGTAAAAAAATTAGCAACGATATAAAAGAAGAAATCAAAGCCGAAGTTGATAAAATGAAAGCTAACAACGAAAAAGTGCCGCATTTAGCAGCAGTAATCGTTGGTAATGATGGTGCCAGTTTAACGTATGTTGGTAGTAAAGTTCGTGCTTGCGAGCGCGTTGGTTTCGAGTCTACAATGGTGCGTTTATCTAATACAACAAGTGAAATAGAATTATTAGATAAAATTGAAGACTTAAATAATGATGATGATATCGATGGTTTTATAATTCAGTTACCATTACCACCACAAATTGATACACAAAAAGTATTAATGGCAGTAAATCCAGAAAAAGATGTTGATGGTTTTCACCCAATGAATTTTGGAAAAATGGCATTAGATATGTCTACCTTTATTCCTGCAACACCATTTGGTATTCTTGAACTTTTAGACCGTTACGATGTTTCTACAAAAGGAAAGCATACTGTAGTAATTGGTCGTTCGCATATTGTAGGTCGCCCAATGAGTATTTTAATGGGACGTAAAGGATTCCCAGGAAACTCTACAGTAACACTTACACACAGTCACACAAAAAATATTACACAAATAACATCTCAGGCAGATATTATTATTTCGGCATTAGGTGTACCAAACTTTCTAAAGGCCGAAATGGTAAAAGATGATGCTGTAATTATAGATGTTGGAATTACAAGAGTTGCAGATGAGTCTCACCCAAAAGGTTATGTAATTACGGGAGATGTAGATTTTGAAAATGTTAGTAAAAAAGCAAGTTTTATTACGCCAGTTCCAGGTGGAGTAGGACCAATGACAATTGCTATGCTACTTAAAAACACATTACTAGCAAGAGAGCAACATAGATTAAGATAATTTTTAAGGTGTTTTTTACTAATGCACTTACAGCTTTGCAGGTTACTATTGGAAGCCTCGAGCATATAGTACCTATACTTATTGCCGTAATAATTGCGTTATACTTAATTGTTTTTTCTAATAAAAAACTAAACAAGCAACAGCAAATTACCGTATTTAAAAGCTTAGGTGTTTTTGTATCGCTTACTGTATTAATATATCATTTGTACGCCTATTTTAAAGGTGGTTATAGTATTGTAACAGACTTGCCATTGTACTTGTGCAGTTTCATGGCACTGTTTATATTTACTTTTACACACTCAAGAAAATATTGGCTCTATGAAATATTATTATTTTGGATTATAGCAGGAACAAGTCAAGCTGTAATTACACCAGACGTTTCTAATGGATTTCCAAATTTTGCATATTTAAGATATTGGATTGCGCATTTGGGCTTATTAGTCATTATATTTTATGCAACCTTTGTTTTAAATATGCGACCTAAGTTTAAAAGTGTATTTAAATCTTTTCTAGCATTACAATTATATATGCTTTTAATGTTTGGAATTAATTATACTTTAGGCGGAAATTATTCTTATTTAAATGAAAAGCCAAAATCGGCTTCATTATTAGATTATTTAGGTGATTGGCCAATATATTTATTGGTAGTAGAAATAATTATTTTGCCTTATTTTTTACTAATTTATTTACCATTTTATTTATCTGGAAAATTTAAAAAAGGAACTATTTAGCAAATAATTGATTCATGTCTTTAAAGGCTTTAAATTCTAAAGCATTGCCAGAAGGATCTTTAAAAAACATTGTAGCTTGTTCTCCAACTAAACCTTCAAACCTAATATACGGTTCTATAACAAATTCAATGTTTTTCTGTTTTAAATCTTCAGCTAAAGCGTGAAAAGTTTCCCAAGGCAAAACAACACCGTAATGCGGTATTGGTACGTGCTTACCGTCTACAGGATTAGAAGCATCTTCTTCATCTTTTATTGTAGATTTAGCTTTGTAATGTATAACTAATTGATGCCCAAAAAAATTAAAATCTACCCAATGGTCGCTACTTCTGCCTTCTTCACAATTAAGTATGTTTTTATAAAAATCACGACAAGCATCTAAATTATGTACAGGAATAGCAATATGAAAAGGAGATATTTTAGACATAAACTTTAGGTTTTATTTCAGGATTAATTAGGTTTTCTTCTGTTTATTTTATGAATCTTTTTAGTAGGTGTAGTTTCAGAATAATTTTTATCAGAATCTTCTAAAAGTAAATTTAAGGTCTTTAATTCTTCAGCGGTAAATTCTCTGTATTCACCAATAGGTACATCAAGTTTAATATTCATAATTCGAACACGTTTAAGCGATGTAACTTCATAAGTTAAATACTCACACATACGTCTAATTTGCCTGTTTAAACCTTGAGTTAGTATTATACTAAATGTTTGAGAATCTATTTTGCGAACAGTACACTTTTTGGTTGTTTTATCTAAATCTTCAAGATAAATACCGCCAGCCATACGTTTAATAAAGGTTTGCGAAATAGGTTTATCTACTGTAACAATATATTCTTTTTCATGATTATTACTAGCACGTAGAATTTTGTTTACAATATCACCATCATCTGTTAAAAAAATTAAACCTTCACTAGGTTTATCTAGCCTACCAATAGGGAAAATACGTTTTGGGTATTTTATAAAATCTATAATATTATCTTTTTCAACACGTGTATCTGTAGTACATACTATGCCAACAGGTTTGTTAAAAGCAAGGTAAACAAAATCTGTTTTTCTTTCTGTAATAGATTTGCCATCAACTTCAACAACATCATTTTCTCCAACTTTAGTGCCTAATTCTGGCACAGTGCCATTTATTGTTACACGACCAGCATCAATTAACCTATCGGCTTCACGTCGCGAACAATATCCAGCTTCACTAAGATATTTATTAAGTCTTGTTAGTTTTTCTTCCATAGAAAGCAAAAATACAATTTAAGATTGGATGAAATCGATAACATGGTTATTAACAACCTCATTTCGTAAACCATGACCATAACCTTTTGTAGAAATAAACTCCACATTTTTATGGTGTTTAGCAATTAATTCTGCATCGCTATGTGGAATAATTTTATCTTCAACATCATGAATTAAAAGGGTTTTAGTCTCAATTTTTTTTGCAAAATTAGCTAAAGAAAAATGAGAAGGTTCCTTGTTATAGCGTTTTACAACGAGATCGTTTAAGCCTTTTTCTATTTTTCTATTATATCCCATCATGTCTACATAGCGTTTAAAAACGCCTGTAAATTCTGATGGTGCACCTAATAAAACCAGTTTTTCTAAAGTTTTATTTTGGTAAGTGTGTTGGTAAAACCCAGTAGACATACCACCAACCGAATGTCCAATAATTATTTGAGGTTTATAATGTTGTGCTACAACATGTATACATTCAGAATATAAAATGGCATTAAATTGTTTTCCTGTAGAAGCACCATGTGCAGGAGCATCTATAGAAATTACATTATAGTTTAATTGCTGAAGTTTTTCAATTAAAACCTGCCAGCGGTGTGAGTTGCTTTCCCATCCATGAGCTAGTAAAATAGTTTTACCTTCACCTTGCCATTGGTAAGTTGTAATATTTAAACCATCATGTTTTAGTTGAAAAGTTTTGGCTGTATTTAAAAACGTTTTTTGTTTTTCAGAAATGCGGCCTTGTCGTGGTGTTGCAAATAAATCTAATGCTTTTTCTGAAGCGTATTGTGGAGCAAATAAACTAAGTGCGTTTAAAGATCCACCAATAATTTTTACTATTGTATTAGCCATTTATTCTTCTCTGTTTACCAAATCCATAGAAAATGCTGGTTTGCAAATTGCAATATACTCGCAGGCTATTGTAAATGGGTTTGAATATTGTACTCTTGTGTTTTTTTCAATTTTAATAGACTGTCCAGCTTCTAAAACTATTTCTTCGCCATCAATAATAAATTGCTTTTTGCCTTTAATAATATAGGTATATTCATCAAATTCTGGTGTTTGAAATGGTTCGCTCCAGCCAGCAGGAGCAACCATATGTGCAATGCTAATGTCTTTATTACCATCTGTTGCTTGGCCAAAATGTTCTTCTATTAATTTACCATCTGTTGTAGGTACAACAAAAGGACTGTTTTGTATTGTAAAGTTTTTCTTTTTCATAGTCTTATTCATTTGTTATTTTAAAGGTTTCTTTTTAATCATTCCGCCTCTTAAATCTTTTACTATTCCCATTATAATAAAAGCATTTTTATCTATTTTATCAATTTCTGTATTAAGTTTTGCTAATTCTAGCCTAGTTACTATGGTGTAAATAATATCTTTATCTGTACCATTTGTACTGCTTTCATAACCACCTTTTCCTGCATAAATAGTACAGGCGCGCTCTAGTTTGTTAGTTATCATTAATCTCATGGCTTCATGATGTTTAGAGATAATAGTAACACCAACATACTCTTCAACGCCATCTACAACAAAATCTATAGTTTTAGCAGCAGCTAAATAGGTTAAAATAGCATAAAGTGCAGTTTCTATAGATAATACGTAAGCTCCAGCAGAAAAGATTATTATATTTATTAATAACAACACATCACCTATAGTTAGAGATAGTTTTCTGCTTAAAAATATTGCTAAAACCTCGGTGCCATCAATAACACTTCCGCCACGCATAGCCATTCCTATTCCAAGGCCTAAAAAAAAGCCGCCAAAAATTGAGATTAGTAATTTATCATCTGTAATTGTTGGGTAATTTACAGAATGCACAACAATGGCTAATAAAGCAATTGCAATAATGCTTTTTAAGGCAAACTTTCTACTTATAGTTTTTGTTGCTAAAATTAAAAAAGGCGCATTAACTAATAGTAGTAATAAACTTAATGGTAAACCTGTTATATTTTGAATTAAAAGTGAAATACCTGTTGCGCCACCATCTATAAATTTATTTGGAAGTAAGAATCCGTTTAGTCCAAATCCTGCCGAAAAGACACCAATAATTATAAATACAAATTCTTTAACGGCGTGAATAATTTCAACTTTTAAGTTGTTTACTACTGGCGCAATTTGTAGCTCTGTTATAGGCTGTTTTTTTTGTTGTTTTCCTTCTATTCTTTTACGAGCGACGTCTACTAGAAATTTACTAAAAAGTGGATTCATTATTATTTTTTTAGTTTCAATTAAAAAACTAAAACCACAAAAAAACAAACAATATCTACTATATAGTGTGATTTTAAATTTGTTTATTTATTGATTTTAATTTTTATAAATGTGTTAGTACTCGTATTTTATAATGCTACTTTTTGTAAAAAAAAAGCTTACCAACCAACCATAAAATATTTAATTTTTGCAGTATCTGGAATATTAGCTTCTTCAATTTTTTTAGACATATCAAAACGTAATTCGGCAGGTAATTCCTCTTTACTAATTGTAAAAAATGTATTGTTTTCATTTACAAAAACAACAACATTTTTAAGTGTGTTTTGAATGCTAGATATTTTATAATTAGATTTAATGTCATTAAATGTACTTAAGATATTTACTCCTTTTTCGGTTTTAAATCTACTATCTAAAATTTTAATGTTGCTTATTGTTGAGGTAGAATCTAAAGCTTCTGCAGGTGATAATTCTAATAATTTTTTTCCTCCCTTTTCAAAAATTTGTATATCATTAACATTACCTAAAAACTCGTCTCCAGCGATATTTTTAACTATAGAATCGTTAGCATATATAGTTTCTAAATCTTTTACTTGTGTAGAATCTGTTAATAAACCAATGTTTTGTTTAGAGACTGAAAAAGGATCGACTTCGTTTTTACATGAGGTTAATACTATTGAAACTGTTAGTAGGGCAAAAATTGTTTTTTTCATGAATTTTTTTGTTTTCTTTTTTTAGAAAACTATTTAGTTATGTAATTGTTTTATTTTTTTATACGTTATATTACCTTCTTTAAAATACCAAATACACTACGTATAAATGTTGCGCTAGTTAGTACTTTTATAATTGGGTTTTGTGCAGTGCTTCGTCTTCTTGTTGTGGTACGACTAGAGGCTTTTTTTGCTTTAGCGTCAGCTTTTTCCTTTTCTTCTTTAGCTTCTAGTTTTGCTTTAGCTTCTTCAGCTTTTTCTATTTTCTTATTGAGCATTTCGTAAGCACTTTCTCTATCTATTGTTTCGTTATATTTTAAAGCCAATTTAGAATCGTCTATTAAATTTTGTAATTCTGTAGGAGTTAAAATATCCATACGACTCATTGGTGCTCGCATCATTGTAGCAGCTAATGGAGTTGGACGCCCTTTTTCATCTAAAGCAGATACTAAAGCTTCACCGGTACCTAAAGCTGTTAGTATTTCGGCAGTATCATAATATTCTGTATCTGGATAATTTTGTGCAGCTAATTTTATAGCTTTCCTGTCTTTTGCAGTAAATGCACGTAATGCATGCTGGATTTTTAAACCTAATTGGCTTAAAACACCTTCAGGAACATCTGTTGGGTTTTGGGTTACAAAGTATAAACCAACGCCTTTACTACGAATTAATTTTACAATGCTTTCTATTTGGTTTAATAATGCTTTTGATGCTTCATTAAATATTAAATGTGCTTCATCTATAAACATTACCAATTCTGGTTTTCCAGAATCGCCTTGTTCTGGTAAAGTTTCATAAATTTCGGCTAAAAGACTAAGCATGAAAGTTGAAAATAGTTTTGGTCTGTCTTGAATATCTGTTAAGCGAATAATATTTATATAACCACGCGAATCTCTTGTAGTTCTCATTAAATCTTCAACATCAAAGCTTTTTTCTCCAAAAAATAAATCGCCGCCTTGTTGTTCAATTTCAATTACTTTTCTTAAAATAGCACCGGTTGAGGCAGAAGAGATTCTTCCATATTCTTCTTTAAATTCTTCTTTACCTTCGTTTGTACAATATTGCAGAATTTTTTTGAAGTCTTTTAAATCTAAAAGTGGTAATTTATTGTCATCACAATATTTAAAAATTACTGCAACTACACCAGATTGTGTATTAGTGAGGTCTAAAATTCTAGATAATAATACAGGACCAAATTCACTTATAGTTGCTCTAAGTCTTACGCCATCTTGTTCTGATAGGGACATTATTTCTACAGGAAATCCTTTAGCATTAAAGTCTAATCCTATTTTAGCATGACGTTCATCTATTTTTTCATGGCCAGGACTTGGTTGAGCTAAACCACTTAGATCTCCTTTAATATCCATTAACAAAACAGGAACACCTTTCTCACTTAAGTTTTCGGCTAAAACTTGTAAAGTTTTTGTTTTTCCAGTTCCTGTGGCTCCAGCTATTAAACCATGTCGATTCATGGTTTTTAAAGGTATTTTTACAAAAGCATCTTTTATAGTCTCGCCGTCAAGCATTGCAGAACCTAAAGTTATAAATTCACCTTTTGTTGTATTGCCGTCTATAATGTGTTTAAAGAATTCTTCTTGTCTGCTCATGCTAATATAATTTTGGATAAAAATACATGAAAAATAAAGAAGAAAAAAATAAGCTTTTTAGCGATTAGGTAATCATTTTATAGACTGTAATTTTTAGAAAACTAGTTAAGTTTACTAATTCCTAAATTAATAAATTTAGCATGTAATGAACTGTTGCCATTATTTAAAACATAACGAAATGTAACAGTGTCATTTTCAGAAACCGGATACATAATATTTCCGCTGGTTCCCCAATAATTAGTACTTGGTAAAGACGAGTAGCCTCTCGATAAATACCCAACTAAGTTGCCATTAATTTCAATTGCTAAAATGTATTTTTTATTTCCACTTGGCATGTTTGAGGTAGAAAGCGATGCGCTAAACAAGTAATTACCTGCCTCTTTTATTTTTACATTTCCATCACTAACAACCTCATAGGCATTTGGGTTTGTAGCAATAACATCATCACTACCAATTGGGAAATCTACATAAGTGTTATCTGGTGTTAACAATGCACTGTTACCGTTTGAAAAGCTTTTATTTAAAATAATCGAGCTATTACTTAAGCTAGACCAATTACTGTTTTTAAAAACACAATGGGCATTTAAAGTTGTATTAAAAATTAGAGCACCATCTAGAGGTGTGTTAATTAAATTCATTTCTTCTGTAGTCATTCTAGGCGGTACAAATGCGCCTGTGGTACTATCGATTTGCAAGGAAGAACCATCATCAGGATTTGTGGTACCAATACCAACCTGAGAATAAATAATTGAAGAATAAAAAAGAACGATAATTAGTGTAATTAATGTTTTTTGTGCCATTAAATAATAAAATTGAGGGAGTTTTTATTTGTTATGTGTACAAAAATATAAAAAATAATTAGAAAAATTTAAGACTTAAAAGTCTAGTGTAATGTATCTTTGCAAGCTATGACGCAAGAAGTTCAAGATTTAGTAAATCAAGGTAAAATGTTACCGTTAATGGAAGAGTTTTATACCATACAAGGTGAAGGCTTCCATAAAGGTACAGCTGCTTATTTTGTAAGAATTGGTGGTTGCGATGTTGGTTGCCATTGGTGTGATGTGAAAGAAAGTTGGATAGCACAATTGCATCCACCAACAGAGACAGAAAAAATAGTTGCTAATGCAAAGCAATACAGTAAAACAATTGTTGTTACTGGTGGCGAACCATTAACATGGGATATGACTGTGCTTACAAAACAGTTAAAAGCTGAAGGTATGAGTATTCATATTGAAACCTCTGGAGCTTATGAGTTAACTGGTGAATGGGATTGGATTTGTCTATCTCCAAAAAAAATGAAACTACCTACTCAAGGTGTTTACGATAAAGCAAACGAACTTAAATGTATTATTTATAATAAAGATGATTTTCGCTTTGCAGAAGAACAAGCCGAAAAAGTAAATGGCGATTGTATATTATACTTACAGCCAGAATGGAGTAAAAGAGATAAAGTAGTACCAATGATTGTAGATTATGTAATGGAAAATCCTAAATGGAAAGTATCCTTGCAAACTCACAAATATTTAAACATACCTTAAAAAAACAGCCTTCAATTTTGAAGGCTTTTTTGTTTTAAAGTACTAAACTTAACAATTTGTAGTTCACAGTTGTTATTTTGTATATTGAAGTTTTATATTTTACAAAATATTTTAAATTAAGTTTTAATTTGTAAGCGTTATTAGGTTTAATGTTTTAATATTTAAACATAAAGCTAATATTTGCTATATCAATTAGAATTAAAGAATTTAAAAAATATATAAAATTATGTGTGGAATTGTATGTGCTTTCGACCTTAAACAAAAAAGTGAAGATTTAAGACCTCAGGTTTTAGAAATGTCTAAAACTATTCGTCATCGTGGACCAGACTGGTCTGGTATTTATAGCGATGATAAAGCTATTTTAGCACACGAGCGTTTGGCTATTGTAGATCCAGCTTCTGGAAAACAACCATTATTCAGTCCTGATAAAAAATTGATTTTAGCAGCAAACGGAGAGATTTACAATCACAGAGAGCTTAGAAAGCAGTATCCAGATTACGACTTTCAAACTGAAAGCGATTGTGAGATAATTTTAGCTTTATACCAAGAAAAAGGTGTCGATTTTGTAGATGATATGAATGGGATTTTTGGTTTTGCAATTTACGATACAGAAAAAGACGAGTACTTTATTGCTCGAGATCATATGGGTATTATTCCTTTATATATAGGTTGGGATCAAAATGGAACTTTTTATGTCGCTTCAGAGCTTAAAGCACTTGAAGGAACGTGTTCAAAAATAGAATTATTCCCACCTGGACATTATATGTCTAGTAAAGATGGAGAGTTTGTACAATGGTATAAAAGAGACTGGAGAGACTATGATGCAGTAAAAGATGTAGATTCAGACAGTATTAAAAAAGTAAAAGATGCTTTAGAAGCAGCAGTACACAGGCAATTAATGAGTGATGTACCTTATGGTGTTTTACTTTCAGGTGGTTTAGATTCTTCAGTAACATCTGCAATAGCAAAAAAATATGCACAAAAACGTATTGAAAGTGATGATCAATCTGATGCTTGGTATCCTCAATTACATAGTTTTTCGGTAGGATTAGAAGGTTCGCCAGATTTAGCTGCAGCACAAAAAGTAGCAGACCATATTGGGACAGTTCACCATGAAATTAAATTTACAATTCAAGAAGGTTTAGATGCTATTAAAGATGTTATTTATAACATCGAAACTTATGATATAACAACAATACGTTCAAGTACACCAATGTATTTAATGGCTAGAGTTATTAAATCTATGGGTATAAAAATGGTATTATCTGGAGAAGGAGCAGATGAGATTTTTGGAGGTTACCTATATTTTCATAAAGCGCCCAATGCAAAAGAATTTCATGAAGAAACAGTACGTAAGTTAGATAAGTTACACATGTACGATTGCTTAAGAGCGAACAAAAGTTTAGCGGCTTGGGGAATTGAAGGTCGTGTACCATTTTTAGATAAAGAATTTATGGACGTTGCCATGAGCATCAACCCACAAGATAAAATGATTAATGGAGAGCGTATGGAGAAATGGGTAATCCGTAAAGCATTCGAAGATATGTTACCAGAAAGTGTAGCATGGAGACAAAAAGAACAATTTAGCGATGGTGTTGGTTACAGTTGGATAGATACTTTAAAGGAAATTGTAGAAAAAGAAGTAAGTGATGAGCAAATGGAAAATGCAAAATTCCGTTTCCCAATACAAACACCAAGCAATAAAGAGGAGTTTTATTACCGTTCTATTTTCGAAAGTCACTTCCCGAGTGATGCAGCAGCTAAAAGTGTACCACAAGAAGCTAGTGTGGCATGTAGCACAGCAATAGCTTTAGAATGGGATGAAGCATTTAAAAACATGAACGAACCTTCTGGTAGAGCAATAGCAAACGTTCATGATAAATCATATGCGACAACGTAATAAAGCTTTTTTAGATATCATTATATAAGATTTTTAGCTTTAAAACCTCGCATTTGCGAGGTTTTTTTGTTTTACTTAAAAAACAAATCGTTTTACACGGGTTAAAATCCAATTTAAGGTACTTTATAAGCGATTTAAGCAACTTTTAAGAAATCAACAATTGTTAATAAAAAACACGTAAATCCGTTAAACGGTGTTAAATAAGCTTAATGTTTTCGTATATTTGTTTGTCGTCAAAAATTCAGTTTTTTTGACTCTGAAAATTAATTTAAGAAATATAATATCTATATGAGCGATAAAAAAGAAGAGTTTAACAAACACAATTATTCGGCCGATAGTATTCAGGCATTAGAAGGAATGGAGCACGTACGTATGCGTCCTTCTATGTATATTGGAGATGTTGGTGTACGTGGTTTGCACCATTTAGTATATGAAGTAGTAGATAACTCAATCGATGAGGCTTTAGCTGGACATTGTGATAATATTACAGTAACAATTAACGAGGATAACTCGATTACAACAGAAGATGATGGTCGTGGTATTCCTGTAGATTTACATAAAAAAGAAGGCATTTCTGCACTTGAGGTTGTAATGACTAAAATTGGTGCCGGTGGAAAATTCGATAAAGATTCTTACAAAGTATCTGGTGGTCTTCACGGTGTTGGTGTAAGTTGTGTAAATGCATTATCAGAACACTTAACAGCAACAGTTTATAGAAACGGAAAAATTTGGGAACAAGAATACGAACGAGGTAAATCTTTATATCCAGTAAAAGCCATTGGTGAGACAGATAAAAGAGGTACAATAGTAACTTTTAAACCAGACCCAACAATATTTACTCAAACATTAGAGTATAACTACGATACTTTAGCAAGTAGAATGCGTGAATTAGCGTATTTAAATAAAGGTATTACAGTACATTTAATAGACAAAAGAAGTAAAAAAGAAGATGGTTCTTACGAAGGTGAAACATTCCATTCAGAAGAAGGATTAAAAGAATTTATCAAATTTTTAGATGCAACAAGAGAACCTTTAATGAAAGATGTAATTTCTTTTGAAGGTGAAAAAAATGGAGTACCAGTTGAGGTTGCCATGGTATATAATACTAGTTATGCCGAAAATCTTCACTCTTATGTAAATAATATTAATACACACGAAGGTGGTACACACCTTTCTGGTTTTAGACGTGGTTTAACACATACACTTAAAAAGTATGCAGACGAGTCTGGAATGTTAGACAAGTTAAAGTTTGATATTGCAGGAGACGATTTTCGTGAAGGACTAACAGCAATTGTATCTGTTAAAGTTCAAGAACCACAATTTGAAGGGCAAACAAAAACTAAATTAGGAAACCGTGAAGTTTCTGCAGCAGTAAGTCAATCTGTTTCAGAGATGTTATCAGATTATTTAGAAGAAAACCCAGAAGATGCTAAAACCATTGTACAAAAAGTAATACTTGCAGCACAAGCACGTCACGCCGCTCAAAAAGCACGTGAAATGGTACAGCGTAAAACAGTAATGAGTATAGGTGGTTTACCTGGAAAATTATCAGACTGTTCAGAGCAAGATCCTGCAAAATGTGAAGTATACCTTGTCGAGGGAGATTCTGCAGGTGGTACAGCAAAACAAGGTCGAGATAGAGCATTTCAAGCCATTTTACCATTACGTGGTAAAATTCTTAATGTTGAAAAAGCAATGACGCATAAAGTATTTGAAAATGAAGAAATTAAAAACATTTTCACAGCTTTAGGTGTAACCATTGGTACTGAAGAAGATAGTAAAGCCTTAAACCTTTCAAAATTAAGATACCATAAAATAGTAATTATGTGTGATGCCGATATTGATGGTTCTCACATTGAAACACTTATTTTAACATTCTTCTTCCGTTATATGAAAGAATTAATTGAAAACGGGCATATTTACATTGCAACGCCACCTTTATATTTAATTAAAAAAGGAGCCAAAAAGCAGTATGCGTGGAATGATGAAGAACGTAAAGCTATAATGCAAGAGTTTGGAGAATCTTCAAAAATTCAACGTTACAAAGGTCTTGGAGAGATGAATGCAGAACAACTTTGGGATACAACAATGAATCCTGAATTTAGAACATTACGTCAAATTCATATAGATAATGGAGTAGAAGCAGATCGTGTATTCTCAATGTTAATGGGAGACGAAGTGCCGCCACGTCGTGAGTTTATAGAGAAAAATGCTATTTATGCCAATATTGATGCGTAACTATAAATACTAAATACTAAAAAACACCTTCAGTAAACTATTGAAGGTGTTTTTACGTTTATATGTAAAAGTACCAAATCTTAAAAAAAATAAAACATGAAAAAAATTGGATTCGTTCTTATTGCTATAGTGTTAACTTTTAGCAGTAATGCACAAGAAAATATAGACGATTTATTAGCAGCTGGTATAGATGATGCTAAGCGATTTTCAACAAATTATATAAAGCCAGCAAACGATGGTGTTGCTTATGGTATTAATAATGGTTGGTTTAATAATGCAAAAACACCAAAGCGTTTTGGGTTTGAGCTATCTGTAATAGGTAATGCAACATTTATAAATGATGAAGACAAACAATTTGTTTTAAACGTTAGTGATTACGAGAATATTCGTTTTCCAGATAATAGTCCAAGTAAAAGTGTTGCAACAGCATTAGGTCATAACGATCCGCCGCAAACAGTAATAATAACTTACGATGATCCTATTTTTGGTGATCAAGAACAAGAGTTCGAATTACCTACAGGAATAGGTTCTCAAAACGTAAATTTAATACCTACAGTATTTTTACAAGCTAGTTTTTCGCCATTTAAAGGCACGCAAATTAAAGGACGTTTTTTTCCTAAAGTAGAAACAGAAGATGTAAAAGTAGGATTATATGGCTTAGGGTTGCAACAAGATTTTACAGAATTATTACCAGCAGATAAAGTACTACCAATAACCATCTCTGGTTTAGTAGCCTATACGCATTTAGATGGAAGTTACGATTTTACAAGCTCAAGCAGTGTAGCAGGAGAAAACCAAAGAGTAGAGACAGAAACTAACACACTTTTGTTTCAGGCCATAGTAGGTACACGTTTAAAAATTGTTAATTTCTTTGGCGCTGTAGGTTATATTACTGGAGAAAATGAAACAAGTTTATTAGGAACTTATACAGTTTCAGATGGTGTTTTCTTTTCAGAAGATATCGTAGATCCTTTCACAATAGAATCAGACACAAAAGGTGTAACTGCAACTTTAGGAGCAAACTTAAAATTAGGATTTTTTGGTTTAAATGCAGCTTATACAATTGCAGATTTTAATAGTGCATCTTTAGGAATGAATTTCAGCTTTTAAAAGTCTAATATTAAGCTAATTTTTGATGCAAAAGTTGTAAATTTGAATCTTAAAATTATACACAAACTAAAAATATAAAAAACAAATGAAAGTAACAGTAGTTGGAGCAGGAGCAGTAGGAGCAAGTTGTGCAGAGTATATTGCAATTAAAGATTTCGCTAGCGAAGTTGTAATTTTAGATATTAAAGAAGGTTTTGCCGAAGGTAAAGCAATGGATTTAATGCAAACTGCTTCATTAAATAGTTTCGATACAAAAATAACAGGAAGTACTAATGATTATTCTAAAACAGCAGGATCTGATGTTTGTGTAATTACTTCTGGAATTCCTAGAAAACCAGGTATGACTCGTGAAGAGTTAATAGGTATCAATGCAGGAATTGTAAAATCTGTATCTGCTAGTTTAATCGAGCATTCTCCAAATACAATAATCATTGTAGTATCTAACCCAATGGATACAATGACGTATTTAGTACATAAAACAACAAACTTACCAAAAAACAGAATTATTGGAATGGGTGGAGCATTAGACTCAGCACGTTTCAAATACCGTTTAGCAGAAGCTTTAGGAGCACCTATTAGTGATGTAGACGGAATGGTAATTGGTGGACATAGCGATAAAGGTATGGTGCCTTTAATTGGTAAAGCAGCAAGAAACAGTGTGAAAGTTTCAGAGTTTCTATCAGAAGAACGTATGGATCAAGTTGTACAAGATACTAAAGTTGGAGGCGCAACACTTACAGGTTTATTAGGTACATCTGCATGGTATGCTCCAGGAGCAGCAGTATCAGCTATGGTGCAAGCAATTGCTTGCGATACTAAAAAAATATTCCCATGTTCTGCATTATTAGATGGAGAATTTGGTTTAAACGATTTATCAATTGGAGTACCTTGTGTATTAGGTGCTAACGGAATTGAAGAAATTGTAGAAATAAGTTTAACAGATGCTGAAAAAGAAAAACTATCAGAATCTGCTGAAGGTGTTAAGAAAACAAACGGTCTTTTAGAGCTTTAATAATTAACACATTTTGTTGTTTAAATACTTGTGGCAAGGTAATTGCCTATTTGTATAGAGTAACAAAAAAATATACTATAATCAATAAAATTTAAACAATGAAAAAATTAGTACTTATTTTATTAGTAGCCATTAGCTTTAACGCTTTTGCACAAGAAAAATTAGCTGAAGGTGTTTTAGTTAGTAAAATGACAATGTCAAGTGACAATGAGCAAATGAATGCTCAATTAGCTATGGTAGGAGACTTAGAATCTACAACATATTTTAAAGGCCTTAAATCTCGTAATGAAACTAACAACCCAATGACTGGTGAAGTTATTACAATTGCAGATAATGAAGCTAAAGAGCTTATGATTTTAATGAATAATCCTATGGCCGGAAAAATGTATTCAAAATCTGAAATTAAAGATTCTGAAGAAGATTTAGAAGGTGTTATTGTAAAAAAAGGTACAGAGACAAAAACAATATTAGGTTACGATTGTGATCAATACGTTGTAACAATGACTCAAGGTGGGCAAAGTATGGATATGGAAATATTTGCAACTAAAGCAATAAATGCTTACTCTCAACAAACAGCAGGTTTTTCTCAAAAAGTTGAAGGGTTTCCATTGTACTTTAAAATGACAATGGATCAAGGAGGATCAAAAATGACTATCCTTAACGAAGTTACAGATATCAAAAAAGAATCTGTTTCGGCTGATAAATTTGATATGACGCCTCCAGAAGGTTACGAAGAAAGAAAGCAGTAATAAATAATATTACTAAAAAAGAGCAACAGAAATGTTGCTCTTTTTTTTTGTTTAAAACAATTATATAGTAAGACTTTAAAGTATTTTTTTATTAAGAGTTTTTAGTACAAAACACCATTATTTTTCTATATTTGGCGCATGAAGATAAAATGGTACATAAGTGCTTTAATAATTGTTTTTGCGGTATTAGGGATGTCGCAAGAGCAAAGCGTTGTACCAAATCAAGAAGTCTTACTTCAGTTCTCTAACAATAAAATAGATGTAAGTGAAAAGCAAGAGGCGCTTTTAACTGTAAAACAACAGTTAAAAAGTGTTGGTGCTAAACATATTCAAGTTCGAGAATTAAAAAACGGAACTTTAAAAATCACTTACCTTAGTATTACAAACACAGCAAATGTAGAAGCAGCGCTATCAAACACTATAGATGTAGAAAGTACTAAAGATGGAGAAACACCATTAAATCAAGATAAAAAAACGTACAATCTTGATGTTTATGAAATTTTAAAAGCAAACGATTCTACTTCAGGCATTGGTGATAAATTTGTATTCGAGTTAAAACAAGAATATGTTAGGTTCTACAATCCTAATGTTGTTTTATATTGTGTAAATATTGTAAACAACGAAACAACTAATTTAGTTAAAGTTGCGTATAAAATTAATAAATCTGTTGCCAGTGCAATAGATAATTACTCATACAAAATACCTGAGGTTCGTGCTGGACCAATCTGCTAACAGGTTATTTTAATTTAAAAAGCGCTTATTTTTTAAACCAAAAATGAGCAAAATTCATTTCAACATTTAATAAAACAAAGGTCAAAATAAAATAGCAATGCATAATTTGCAAGCTAAAAACGTTTATTTTGACTACAAATTAACACAATCATGCAAAACAAAGGATTAGTAATATTATTTGCTATTTTATTCGGTTTGGTAAGTATCTATCAATTGTCTTTCTCATTTGGAAACAATATTATAGAGTCTGATGCCGAACAATTCGCAGCATCAAAAATAGATGCTTCCGTAGAAGATTTTAAAAACAAAAGAAAAGCCTTAGAAGTAAGCTATTTAGATTCATTAGCATCTTCAAAAGAAAGTGTATTCATGGGAAGCACTTATGCAGAGGTTAAAGAAAACTCAATGAAGTTAGGTCTTGACCTTAAAGGTGGTTTAGAGGCTATCTTACAAGTATCTGTAAAAGATATCTTAAAAGGATTAGCTAATAACAGTAAAGATCCTGTATTTAATAAAGCTTTAGAAGATGCAGACGAGCTTCAAAAAAATTCTCAAAACGATTATATTGAAGATTTTTATACATCATTTGATGCTATAAAAGGAGATAAAAAATTATCATCTCCAGACATTTTTGCAACACGTTCTTTAGAAGATGAAATAAGAATGGACTCTTCAGAAGAAGACGTAAAAAGAGTAATTACAAGAAAAATTGATGAGTCAATAAACTCTGCATTACAAGTATTACGTACACGTATTGACCAATTTGGTGTAGCATCTCCAAACATTCAACGTTTAGGAACTTCTGGTAGAATTTTAGTAGAATTACCAGGTGTTAAAGATGTAGAGCGTGCAAAAGCATTAATAACAGGAACAGCACAATTAGAGTTTTGGTTTGCTATGAAAGCAGATGGTTTATATCAATATATGAGTGATGTAAACGCTTTCTTAAAAAACGAACAAGAAGCAGCAAGTACAGCTACAGACTCTACAGCAGTAGCAGCAGACGAAGCAGAAGAAGCCGATGATTTAATTGGAGATTTAACTGGTGAAACAGATGAAACTACAACGGTAGTTAACCCATTTTTAGATTTAGTTAAAGGTCCTGGATACCAAGGAGGTCCAATACTTGGAATGTTTAATATTACAGACAAACAAAAAGTATTAGATATCTTAAATCGTCCTGAGATAAAATCACTTTTACCTGCAAATGCTAAAGAAGCTAAATTTGTATTTGGTAAGCCAGAAAAAGACAGTGAATTAGTAGCATTATATGCGTTACAAGGTAATAGAGATAATGTACCACCATTAAGCGGTAGTATAGATGATGCAAGACAAGATTATAACTTAGCGAACCAAGTAGTTGTTTCTATGCAAATGGATGCAAAGGGATCAAGAATTTGGGAAGAAATGACAACTAAGGCTTATAAAGAAAGAAGCCAAATTGCTATTGTACTTGATAACTTAGTATATTCTGCACCAGGTATTAATAATGGACCAATTGCAGGAGGAAGTTCTCAAATTTCAGGAGACTTTACAGTAAACGAAGCAATAGATTTAGCAAACGTTTTACGTGCTGGTAAATTACCAGCTAAGGCAACAATTATTCAAAGTGATGAGGTAGGACCAACATTAGGTCAAGAAGCGATAGATAGTGGTACAATGTCTTTTGGTATTGCTTTAGCATTAGTTTTAATATGGATGTTCTTTTACTACGGTAAAGCAGGTTTATTTGCAGACATTGCAATGTTATTAAACATCTTATTAATTTTTGGAGTATTATCTGGAATTGGTGCTGTATTAACATTACCTGGTATCGCTGGTATTGTATTAACAATTGGTATGTCGGTAGATGCAAACGTACTTATTTTCGAGCGTATTAGAGAAGAGTTAGCAAAAGGTAAAGACCAAAAATCTGCAATAAAAGATGGATTTAGTAATGCATTATCTTCAATTTTAGATGCAAACATTACAACAGGATTAACAGCACTAATATTATTTATATTTGGTACAGGACCAATTAAAGGTTTTGCAACTACATTATTAATAGGTATAGGTACATCATTATTTACAGCAATCTTTATTACAAGGTTATTAGTAGACTGGTATGCAAACAAAGGAGGTAAGTTAGATTTCTCAACAGGAATTACTAAAAACTTATTTAGAAACATTAATATAGCCTTCTTAAAGAAACGTAAAACAGCCTACATTATCTCTGCAGTATTAATTGTAGGAAGTTTAGCATCATTATTTACAAATGGTTTAGACGAAGGTGTAGATTTTGTTGGAGGTAGAACGTACCAAGTACGTTTTGACCAGCCAGTAAGCGCATCAGAAATTACAGCAACATTATCAGACGCAGCAGTATTTGGTAGTGCAGATGCTAAAACATTTGGTGAAGACAACCAGTTAAAAATTACAACAAAGCATAGAATTGATGAAGCAACAGAAGAAGCAGACGAAGAAATGCGTCAAACTTTATTTAATGCTTTACAACCACACTTAAACGGTATGGATTATGCAACATTTATTAGTAATGCCGAAGGTAAAACAGCAGGACTAATGAAAAAGTATAAAGTAAGTCCAACAATTGCAGACGATATTAAAAAGGCATCTTTCTGGGCCGTTTTAGGATCTTTAATTGTAGTATTCCTATACATTTTATTCCGTTTTAAAAGATGGCAATTCTCACTTGGTGCAGTAGCAGCAGTATTCCACGATGTATTAATCGTATTAGGAGTATTCTCACTAACATACAAGTTTATGCCATTCTCAATGGAAATAGATCAAGCATTTATAGCAGCCATACTTACAGTAATTGGTTACTCATTAAATGATACCGTAGTTGTATTCGATAGAATTCGTGAATTCTTTAACGAGCACACAGACTGGGATTTCGATAGAGTAATAGACAAATCTTTAAGCTCTACATTAAGTAGAACATTAAACACCTCTTTAACTACATTAGTAGTATTATTAGCCATCTTTATTTTTGGTGGAGAATCTATTAGAGGTTTCATGTTTGCATTAATAGTAGGTGTAATAGTAGGTACATATTCATCTTTATTTATCGCAACACCAATCATGTACGATAGTGTTAAAAAAGGAGATGCAACAGATGCTTTAAAAAACAAAGTACAAGAAGAAGAATTAGACCAAGCAAAAGCTTAATCTAAAACCTTAAACAATAAAAAAGCCTTTTAGTTTTAAACTAAAAGGCTTTTTTTATACATTAAAAATAATGGTTTGGGCGTTACCAAGCCAGCAAGCATGTCTTGGTCAGGCTCTCGCAAGTCGCTATTAAAAATGAGCTCCAACAATTGCTCCATCCTTAACGCGGGCTAGCCTAAGTGTTTCTCTCAATCCAACGGTTTGTATTAACCCAAAGTGAATTAGCAAAACGTGTTCTAAAAAAACCAAAATGGCCAACATCTTCAATATTTAAATCACTAGGTATAATATGCTGCCTATCTACTTTAGCATATTTAAAAACATGAGCTAACCAATCTACCGTTTTTCTAGGAGCAAAACCATCATTAGGAAAACTTAAAACTAATAACGGGCATTTAATGCTACTTACATATAAGGCTTTTGTTGTGGCAACATCTAAAAAATAACTCTTTTTAATTCCCCAACTGCGCCATTGGTATACAACCTGTTTAGGTAAGTTTTCAAAAAGCAATAACTTTTTAGCAGGAAAGTAACCAAATAAAGGCGTAGTGGCAGGAATAACCAAATACCAGTATAAAAACATTTTTAGTTTGCCTAAGCCACTAAATAATTTCCAATAGCCAGATTGCGACCCAACAGTAATAATATTAGAAACAAGCGAAATATGTTTGTTAAACGCTATAAGTTGTCCGCCAATACTATGTGTAATTAAAGTAATAGAGTGTAAAGTGTTTTGCGATTTAGCAAATTTTAAAACATCGGCTTGGTTATTAGCCCAATCGTATAAATCGCAAGTGTTATTTTTTAAGCTTGTTTTTTTAGATAAGCCAATACCAGAATAATCAAAAGTATAAACAGTAAAGCCTAATGAGCAAAAATGCTCGGCAAATTTAAAATAGAACGATTGTAAAACACCGGTTGCAGATGAGATTACAATGCTTTTGTTATTGCTAGATACAGGAACAAATTGAGTTATAGAAACAGAATGGTTTTTACTCGACTCTATTTCTACAACAAACTGTTTCAATTTATCGTACTAATTTATATTCAAAATAATCCATTGTATCACCAACCTCTAAAAACCATTTTTCGCAAAGTCCTGCATTTACCTCTAAAACAAATTGAGCTAATGCATTAGATGGTAGAGAACGCTCGTCTAAAGGTTGTGCGTTTTCTTGAAAACTAACGACTTTTTTATTATGGTCTAAGAAAATTAAATCTAAAGGAAAGCGTGTGTTTTTCATGTAAAAATTACGCTCTCTTATTTCATTAAAAACAAACAGCATGCCTTGGTTTTCTTTCATGCTATCTCTATACATTAACCCTGTTTGTATTTCAAAATCTGTTTTAGCAATTTCAATATCTAATTTTGCTATAATTGTATCGCTATCACTTTTGTAAAGTGTTAATTCTCCTTCTTTAGAGAAAGTAACTTTGGCTTGTTTAACTGTTTTGGGTTCACTTTTACAAGCTACAATTGTAGATAGAGCAAAACAGCTTAAAAGTAATATTTTAAAAATTCTCATTATTAGTTAGTTTGTTTTTGTTTGTAAAAAAATACAAAGTAAAGCCCTATTAAAATAAACGGAATACTTAATAATTGTCCTGTATTTAGTAACCAATCTGCACGCTCTGGATTTTGTGCTTCTTTTACAAATTCTACAAAGAAACGTACAGTCCATAATAAGATTAAAAATAACCCAAATAGGAAACCTGGTTGATTGCCTTTATTTGTTTTTAAATAAAAGTATAAAAGTATTAGAAAAACAAATATGTAAGCAAATGCTTCATATAATTGTGCTGCATGCCTATAAGGTACGGCTTCTAATAGGTTTTGAAATTGCGGGTTGTTTGTTACAGCTTGGTAAGCCTTTTTGTAATCTTGAATTCCAGTAAGTTTGACAATTTCTTCTTTTCTGTAGTATTCTTGTATAAACCTTACGCCTAATGGAGAGTCTGTTATTTTTCCTATAATTTCTGAGTTTATAAAGTTTCCTATTCTTATAAATACAGCACCAGATGCTACGGTTATTACAATACGGTCTAAAATCCACATTATAGATTTGTACTTATATTTTTTACGGTATAAATACATGGCAACTATAATTCCTATTGCGGCACCATGACTTGCTAAACCAGAGAATCCTGAAAATTCAAACACTGGATTAAAACGAAATGGTAGAAATACACTAAAAAAGTCTTGAGAGAATAGTTCTGGTTGATAAAAAATTACGTGACCTAATCGTGCACCAAGCATGGTTGCTAAAACGGTGTAAATAAATAGTGGGTCTAAGTATTCTATGTTTACTTTTTCTCGTAAAAAAATACGTTTCATTATATTCCAGCCTAAAACAAATGCGATGACCCACATTAGGCTGTAAAAGTGAATTTTAAAATTTCCAACAATATCAATTCCTGTTAATGGATTCCAGTTGAATTCTAATAAGTACATAGGTTGTTTTTTAATAAGCGTAAATATAGTATTAACCATTGGAGATTACAATGTTTATTTAAAAACTAATCTTTGGTAGTGCGTTAAGGATGGAAACGGCATCCTTTTTTTTGCTGCCGTATATGGCAAAAAAAAGATATAGTGTACAGCCTGACCAAGACATGCTTGCTGGCTTGGTAACGCCATTAATTTTATGGTATGGGATCGTAACCTTTGTCTCCTCAAGGCGACAGAGCGAAAAAAAATGTACAGTGTACATTTTAAGCGATTGGGCGAGCTGGCGCGTTGGAGAGTTGTCATTCTTTTTTATGGTACTGGATCGTAACCTTTGCCTCCCCAAGGATGACAACTCAATATTCGCTTTATACTTAGTTTCATTCCTTTTAAAAAACCGTGTTTTGTTAAGGCTTCTTTGGTGTATTGTGAGCATGTAGGTTGGTATCTACATGTTGCTGGTGTAAATGGTGATATAAAAGTTTGATAGACTTTTATTATAAATAGAAAGGGTGCGATTGCTATTTTTTTCATTTTTTATACAACAGTTATTAGTCTTTTTTAGACTAATTTGTTGTGAATGTTGTGCCTTCTCTGCTGTCGTTTAATGTGATGCCTACTGCTGCTAATTCGTCACGTATTTTATCTGATAGGGCAAAGTCTTTATTTGCTCTTGCTTCTTGTCTTAATTTTATTAGTAGCTCTACGGCTCCTGATAGTTTTTCTGTTCCGGCACCAGATTCTTGATTGTTTTTTAAGCCTAAAATATCGAACACAAAAATATTAAACACGTCTTTTAGTGTTTTTAAGTCTTCGGTTGTTATTGTTTTGCTTCCTTCTTTTATTGCATTTACTTGGTTTACGCCTTCAAATAGATTTGCAATTAAAATTGGTGTATTAAAATCGTCGTTCATGGCATCGTAGCAAGATTGCTTCCATGCTTGTATATCGAAACTGGTTTGGTTTGCTGTTTTTAGCTTTTCTATATCGTCTACAGCATTCATTAGCCTATTAAAGCCTTTTTCGCTTGCTAAAAGACCATTGTCTGTTAGGTCTAAAACACTTCTGTATGCAGATTGCATCATGAAAAATCGTACAACACTTGGGTTGTAGGCTTTAGACATGATATTGTTTTTGCCCGAAAGTAGCTCGGCAGGATTAATAATATTTCCTGTAGATTTACTCATTCTTGCACCGTTAAGTTCTAACATATTGGCATGCATCCAGTAGTTTACTGGAAATTGCCCAAGTGCTGCTTGGTTTTGGGCAATTTCACATTCGTGATGTGGAAATTTTAAATCCATACCGCCACCATGAATATCAAATTGATTACCTAAATATTTTGTGCTCATGGCTGTACATTCTAAATGCCAACCTGGAAAACCGTCACTCCATGGTGATGGCCAACGCATAATGTGTGTTGGTTCGGCTTTTTTCCAAAGTGCAAAATCTTGAGGGTTTTTTTTGTCGCTCTGTCCGTCTAATGCTCTGGTGTTATGTATTAAGTCTTCAAGTTTTCGCTTGCTTAAAATACCATAATCGTTGGTTTCGTTATACTTGTGAACATCGAAATATACAGAGCCATTTACTACGTAGCCAAAACCATTCTCTATAATAGCGTTTATAAGTTCTATTTGCTCAATAATATGTCCTGTTGCTGTTGGCTCTATACTTGGAGGTAGTAAATTAAATGTGTTTATTACATTGTGAAAATCTACAGTATAACGCTGTACAATTTCCATTGGTTCTATTTCCTCTAAACGTGCTTTTTTTGTTATTTTATCTTCTCCAACATCTGCATCGTTTTCTAAATGTCCAGCATCTGTAATATTACGAACGTAACGTACTTTATATCCTAAATGTTTAAGGTAGCGAAAAACCATATCAAAAGACATAAATGTTCTTACATTACCTAAATGTACATTACTGTAAACAGTAGGACCGCAAACATACATACCAACATAACCTTCGTTTATAGATTTAAAAGGTTCTTTTTTTCCTGTTAAAGAATTATAGATTTTTATTTGTTGATTTTTGTATAACTGCATTGCTTTTATAGTTAGAATGAAACTTTTTGTGTTTTAAATGGAAGACAAAAATATTAAAATTTAGTCTCTAAGCTAATGTAATCTAAAAACTCACGTTTGGTTTCTTTGTTTTTAAATTGACCACCAAATTCTGAAGTTACCGTGCTACTTTCAATATCACGAATACCTCTTGAATTTACGCATAAGTGTTTAGCATCTATTACACAGGCAACATCTTCTGTATTTAAAACTTTTTGAAGTTCTTTTACAACTTGTATAGTTAAACGTTCTTGTACTTGTGGGCGTTTTGCAAAATAGTCTACAATACGATTCATTTTAGATAAACCAACGACATTACCATTAGAAATATAAGCTATATGTGCTTTACCAACTATTGGTAATAAATGGTGTTCGCAGGTAGAGTAAAGTGTAATGTTTTTTTCTACTAGCATTTCACCATACTTATACTTATTATCAAAAGTAGAAGCATTTGGTTTTTTATCTGGATTTAAACCACCAAAAATTTCGTTTACAAACATTTTTGCAACACGTTTTGGTGTACCACTCAAACTATCGTCTGTTAAATCTAAACCTAGTGTTTCCATGATGTTACGAACATCATTTTGAATACGGTCTATTTTCTCTTTGTCTGTTAGCTTAAAAGCGTCAGATTTCATGGGAGTATCAGAAGAAGTGCCAACATGGTTTTCTCCTAATTCGTCATAGTCATTTGTTGTGTTTTCAACCTTCATATTTTGAAAAAAAATCTTTAGTCTGCAAAGATAAGTAATAAAAAAAAGAGTGCTACTAGGTAGGAGTTTTTTAATTTGTGTTGTTTAGTTTTTATAGCCTGTTAACGTTAACAAATAGTTAATTATTTTTTCCTATTTTTAGCATCTTAAATCAAATTTTTTTATGAAACTGAAATTATTATTCTTATGTGCCATAGCATTGTTTTTGAGTGTTTACAGTGTCTCAGCACAAACAAAAAAACAAAACCCTTTACCAGTTATAAATTATAATGAAAATGTTAATGCAGATTTAACTAAAAAGGAATTAGCATTTATTAAAGAGGTTTATGCCGATAAAGCAAATGAATATGTTTTAAGTAAACCACAGAGAATTAAGGATATAAAGAATATTTTGAGAAACAGAATTTCTATTGTAGAACATGCAAATAAAGATTTGTCAAGTTATAAACCTTTATCATCAGTTAAACTATTTAATAACTATAACAAAACTTTAACAAGGGATAATGTTTTTAATATGGAAACTTTTAACCCTTTAAAATATAATTTTAATTTTTATACAAGAGACATGAGTACTATCACTTATAGAATTGATAATACAAACTATCTTATAAATATTAAATCTCAGTATCAATAAATCTAAATAGATATAAAAAATGAAAAAAATTATTTTAGTAATATCACTACTTATATCAAATTTTATCTTTTCACAAGATATATTGATGCAAAATGGTATGTCTACACAATGTTCAGGAACTTTTTATGATTCTGGAGGACCATCAGGAAACTATAGTAGTGGAGAAAATTTTATATATACAATATGTCCAGAAAACGCAGGAGATATATTACAATTAAACTTTTCGCAATTTAGTACTCAAGGTGGAGCAGATATATTAACTATATATGATGGAGACGATACAACAGCTCCCGTTTTAGGAAATTTTTCTGGAGGTGGAGCCGCTAGTAATCCTGGTTTAGTTGAAGCTACCATAGCAAATGCAACAGGTTGTTTAACGCTTGAGTTTATAAGTGATGCTGGAGGAAATACTACAGGTTGGGTAGCCGAAATTTCTTGTTTTGAACCTTGTCAAACAATTACAGCTGTTTTAGATAGTACAAATCCAACAGTAAATGGAGCAGGACAAGTTGAAGCAGATTTAAATGAGGTTATTACATTTAATGGTAGTGGTGTATTTTCAAACTCTGGTGCAGGTGCAACTTATACATGGGATTTTGGTGACGGTAATTCATTAACAGGTCAAACTGTTAATTATGCATATACAACAACTGGGATTTTTGATGTGACTTTAACTATTACAGATACAAATCCTAATGGCTGTCAAAGTACAAATAATATTAATTTACAAGTAATAGCAGGAGCTTCAAGTCCAGGTAATCCAAGTGTTGATGCAGGTAATGATGTTGCTATAGATTGTACCACAGGTTGTGTTGATTTAAATGCTAGTTATTTAGATATTGGTCTAACTGATACTTATAATGTTAGTCAAATAGCCTTTGTACCTCCTTTTCCATTTAGTGGTTTAACAAATTCTGTAAATACTAATATAGATGATAGATGGGCTGGAGTAGAGGATTTACCTTTCGATTTTTGTTTTTTCACTAATACAGAAACACAATTTCAAGTAGGATCAAATGGTGTAATTAGATTTGATGTAGATCCTACAGATATAACTAATGGATTTGCTTTAGGTGCTGGTGATAATTTACCAAACAATACGAACCCTACTTTAGGAGAAGCAAATATTTTTTCACCTGTTCACGATATTAATCCCGCAACTAGTACAACAAACGAAATTAGATGGGAAATTATAGGTACAGCTCCAAATAGAGTTTTGGCAGTTTCTTATTTTGAAGTGCCTCTTTATTCTTGTACTTCTTTAGAAGCAACTCACATGGCGGTATTATATGAAACTACAAATGTTATAGATATTTATGTGAGAGATAAACCAACTTGTACAACTTTTAATGGTGGTAGAGCTGCAATTGGTATTCAAAATAATGCAGGAACAACTGCTTTTGTTCCGCCAGGAAGAAATGTTTCAGACTCTCCATGGACTACTAATGATGAAGCATGGAGATTTACACCAGCTGGACCGAGTGTTGTAGATTTTGCTTGGTTAGATGATACTGGTGCTATAATTGCTACAACACCAAGTTTAAATGTTTGTCCAACTACAACTACTACATATACAGCAAGAGTAACTTATAATAACTGTAACGGAGATGTTATTGTAGTAACAGATGATGTTGTTGTTTCTGTTCCAGTTAGTGTAGATTTAGGTCCAGATCAAAACTTATGTATTGGTGATCCAGATGTAGTTTTAGACGCTACTGTTTCATCAACTACTGCTACATATCAATGGGCTTTAGATAATGTTGATATTACTGGAGAAACTAATCCTACGCTTACAGTATCTTCTCCAGATTCTGGTACTTATAGTGTATCTATAACAGATGCTGGTTGTATCGTAGAAGATGATGTTATAATTAATTTTTCTGAAGGAGACGCTTCTTTTTCTTTAACACCTTCTTGCGATGGAGCATTAGCTACAATAACTGGAGATATGGGAGGAACATTTGCCTTTAGTCCAGCTCCTACCGATGGTGCAGTAATAGATGTTTCAACTGGAGAAATAACTAATGGAGTATCTGGGACGACTTACTCAGTGGAATATACTACAGGAGGAAGTTGTTCTGTTTCAAATATTGAAACTGTGACAATTACACAGGCTGATGATGCAACTTTTTCAATGATTTCAACTTGTGATGGAGGAACGGTAGATGCTATAGCAACAAGTGGTGGTGTTTTTGCTTTTAATCCAGCGCCAACAGATGCTGCTACTATAGATACTACAACTGGAGAGGTTTTAAATGGTACACCAGGAGCGAGTTATAATGTTGAATATACAACAACCGGAACTTGTTCTTCTACTTTTATATTTAATTTAGTAGTTACACCTCAAGACGATTCAACCTTTACCATGCAGCCAACCTGTGATGGAGCTACTGTAGATACCGTAGCCACACCAGGCGGCACCTATGTATTAAATCCAGATCCTGCAGATGGCTCAGTAATAGATGCAACCACAGGAACAATAACCGGCGGATTATCAGGCGCGAGTTACACT
>NZ_MPCX01000009.1 GCF_001874145.1 Lacinutrix sp. MedPE-SW
GCACTACTTACAACAACGTATATAATCCATTGCTAGTGAGAGCCTACTTACGAAAATCCTCGCGGATTTTCTATTTGGTTTTTATTTGCTAAATTACGTGCTAAACCACGCAACGTATCATATACAAAACCGTTGCCAGTAATATGAGAAAAACTCTGCTAATATTAATATTTCTACTTTCATTTGAACTTTATTCACAAGAAATAATAAAGTTTTCAGATGCGGAATTTGAATTTTGTTTGACAAAAAAATGCGGAGAAACTGACTGTAAAATAACTAAAATTGAGGTTCTGAAAAATGGAATCTTAACGCAAACTATAAAACCGAACGAAAACTATTTCAGCAAAACATTTCCAAACGACCAACTTTTCGCAATTGAGGATATGAATTTTGACGGAAAAACGGATTTTAGGCTAATGGAATTTCTTCCTGCTGGACCGAATGTTCCTTTTCTATTTTGGATTTATAATCCGAAAAATGAACTCTTTGAAGAAAACAAAGATTACGGAGAAATAACTTCACCTGAATTTGATTACGAAAAAAAGCAGATAAATTCGACTTGGAGAAACGGTTGTTGCGAACACGGACGAGATGTTTATGAATTGATAAACGGAATTCCAAAATTGACCGAACGATTTGTTATTGGACACAATTCAGAGGACAAAGAATATTACGAACATTGGAAAGTTGTAAACGGAGAATTAAAACTAATCGAAAAGAAAGTGGAATAAAATACTACTGGCAACATTGTATAAAAATAATGCGTAGTTTAGTGCTTAATCAAGAGTTCGTGCGCTTTTGTTACATCTGATTTTCCTGCGGAAAATCCTCGCACACAAAACCGCACTATTCTTATACGTAACCGTTGGCAAACATATGAAACACTCATACTTATTATTAATAATATTAATTTCTTTTAGTTGTTCAAACTTAAAATATTTGAATGAATTTAAAGGACTAAATTCTAAACCGAAAATTGTAGAATCTAGATTATTTGAGGTTAAAAATAATGATATAGAAAAAGCAAGAAATAATTCATACAAAGACGTAATTGAATTTGATTATAAAGGACGAATAATCAATCAACAAAATTTCAAACCTGATGGGAGTATAAATAGTGGTTGTGGGCTAGAATATGTTTATCTTAAAAATGGAAATATTAAGCAAACTAAAAGTTATAAATCTGATGGTTCAATTAATAGCCAAACAGATTATTTCTACAACAGCAAAAATCAGCTTATTCGTCTTGAAACTAAATGGGGAGTTACAAAACATTTCTTTTATAAAAACGGTAATCTTGTAAAAGAAACAGGAACAAAAAAAGGAAAATTTTATTATAATACGGAATTAAAATATGATAATAAAAATAAAAAAATTGAATCAAAAAGTTTTACCGAAAACGGCAATTTTAAAAGTCTAATAAAATTCTATTATGATAAAAACGGGTATATTTCTGGTACAGACTGGTATTCAAAAAAGGATAGACCACATTCAATATATCGTTCAATAAATGACGACTTTGGTAATAGAATTGAACATATAAGATATTCTATAAAAGGTTCTGACACAACATTAGTATTTAAAGAAAAGACTGTTTATGAATATGATAAAAACAAAAACATTCTTAAATCTATTTCAACTTTAGATGACAAACCGAATCTGAAATGGATAACGGAAAATAAATATATCTATTGGAATTAAAATACGTTTGCCAACACCGTATATAATTTATTGCTAGTTCTAGCCTACTTACGAAAATCCTTGCGGATTTTCTATTCGGTTTTTATTTGCTAAATTAGGTGCTTAAACCACGCAACAAACCATATACAACAACGTTGTAAAACATTTAAACAGAACCACATCGATATAAAATGAACTTCAGAAAACTACTCAACTCAAAAGATTTTATAGGAGTTATAGCTGTAGTAATATTTACAATAATTGCCTATTTCTACTTTAATGATGTTGACAAAAAACTATTAAAAAATGGAAGATATAAAATTGGAACAATTATCGAAACTTATGCCATGAAAGGCGGTATGGCTTGTCGTTACAAATATTATGTTGACGGAAAAGAATATATTCAATCAAACTATTTGAATGGATCAAAATTAAAAACAGACAAATATTTCGTGATATACTTACCTACTGACCCAAATAAAAGTAAAATATTTTTAGATATTCCGGTGACAGATACTCTGGCTGACTTAAATGAAAGTTGGAGCAAAATACCAATTGAATTTGACCAAAAAGATTTTGACAAAGAATTTCAATAGAAAATAAATACGTTTTACAACACCGTGTATAATTCATTACTAGTACTCGCCTACTTACGAAAATCCTCGCGGATTTTCTATCTGTGATTTATTTGCTAAATTTAGTGCTTAAAAACGCAACGAAATCATACACAAACACGTTGTGTGTAATTTAAACCTTAATATGTTAAAACAAATATTGTCATCACTTCTGCTTTTTACAATCTTAATTTCATGTTCGGATAATATTAAAGATGATAAGTACAGAAATTCCAATTATCTTTTTTATAAGGAAGATGGGAAAAAAGGATATTGGCAAAAAATAAGTCCAAACTCAAACTTTAAATATAAAAAAGGAAATCTCACTTATTTTTATGATAATAGCAATGTGTTTAGTGAGATTGAAATTATTGATTCATTTCCTAATAGAACGGTAAAATATTATGACAAAAATGAAGAACTCATTAAAAATCATTGGGTTAAAAAAGACTCATTAATAAAAGAGCATTTAGAAAATGGATACTTCAAACATAATTATTCACCTAATGGACCTGTAATACAAGAAGGATTAGTTGAAGATAATTTAAGACAAGGTATTTGGAAGTTCTACAGAAGTGAAGATGGTTCTTTAATCAGAATAACTGAAATGAAAGACAACTTCGCTCATGGTAAAAGTGAAAATTATTGGAAAAATGGAAATAAGAGAAATATTGTATATTGGGACATGGGTGAAGAGTCTGGGCAAGGAATAATTTACCATGAAAATGGAAAAATTGACGAAAAGCATTTTATTAAGGATGGCAAAATTCATGGAAGAATTGAACAATTTTATCCTAATGGCTCTAAAAGATTCTGGGCGAATTCATGGTATGGAATAGTAAAAGACACTTCAATGTATTTTTATGAAAATGGTACTTTAGAAAAAATGACTCTTGTATCATTGGATACTATTTCAAAAATATCAAATGGTAAAGAGTTTACTTATTACTCAAACGGCAAACTCAAAACAGAGAGTGAAGTTAAAAATGATAAACTCAATGGGGTTTCTATTACATATTATGAAAACGAAAATATGAAAGAATGGATGCAATTAAAGAACAATGTGCTTGATGGAAAATATATTAAGTATTATGAAACAGGAGAAAAAAAACAAGAATTAAAAGCTAAAAATAAATACTTAACTGATAATATTTATTTTTTTGATAAAAAAGGAAGAGTTATTAAAACATTAGTAGCTGAAAGAGGAGTAATAGTTGATTCCATTATAAAATAAAACTACACACAACACCGTGTATAATTCATTGCTAGTTATAGCCTACTTACGAAAGTCCTCGCGGACTTTCTTTATGTGATTTATTTGCTAACTTTAGTACTGAAAGACGCAACGAAATCATACACAAAACCGTTATGTTGCATTTGAGAAAAACTTTATAAATGGATAAATCAGAAATTAAAATTCAACATATTATTGAAACAATTCCATCAATCCTACTAAAAAAATTTAATTCCTTAGGGATTACTAATCTTCAAGAAGTAGAGGAAATTGATGTACAGGAATTTTCTAAAAAAAAAGGAATTGGAAAATCTGTAATCTCAAAACTTGAGGAGTATCAAGACTATATTGAGAACAATATTATTGATTTAATTCAATTACAGGAATCGAAAACTAAACAATATTTAATCCCTTTAGATTACAATAATTTAAATCCTAATTCATTTATAGAACTGATAAATGAAACTGTAAGTGACTATTTAAACTTAAATAGTGATGCTTTATTAAAAGGTATTATTAATCACTATTATGGGTTAAACAACTCTGATAAGTATACACTAGATGAACTATCAGATTATTACCAAAAAACTAGCGAGCGGATAAGACAGCTTAAAATATTCGTTCTTAATAAATTAGATTCATTTCTTACTGTTGGAGTTGATGAACAAATGAGATGTAATTGTGTAGAAGACATTAGCTCAAACTACCAAAATCTAAAACGAGAAATTTTAAGTCAAAAAATATTAAGTAAAGAAACACTAGTAGACTTTTTAGTGGAGAACTACAATTATAACAACAAAAATGCAGAAGTTATCAATTTGATAATTGATTTGTTTTCAATAAATACTTGTGGTAAAGTTGAAACGTATTTTACTACTGCAGACATATTAGTTGTTGACAAATCTGAAAAGAAAAAATTTCTAAAAACTGCCGATTTAGTACTTAGAACTCTTAAAAAAGCAATTACTCCATTAAATGAGATGCAGGTTATAATAAATTGCAAAAAAAAGAGTAAAACCCTCACAAACAATCATATTCTAAAAGCAATCGAAGTTCTTCCAGAAATTGAAATGATACAGAACGAAGAAACCAATTTATATCAAGTAAAGTTTGAGTTTTTATCGAGTGCTAGTGATAGAGCATTCCGTGTATTAATTGAAAATGGCGACACTATGTATATCGACAACATAGTATCTGAAATAAACCGGAGACTAGTACATTCTAACACTTCTAAGATATACGATAGACATAGTTTAGCAATTGCGCCTGATAAAAGATTTACCGCGTTAGGAAAAACAGGTTATTGGGGTTTAAAAATATGGGGGAAAAATTCAGATAAAATTGAAATTTTAATTAAAAAAGCACTTTACAAGCTTGATAAACCTAGCAGTTATGAAGAAATTTTTGCAGAAGTAATTAAAGAGCGCCCAAAAGTTAAAGAAAAAGCTGTGAGAGCATTAATTGGAAGAGATTGTTTAAAAGTTGAGTCTGGTAAATGGATATTACCTGAATGGAAACAAAAATATTCGAGTCTAGCCTTTTTGAAGAGAAAAAAACGTGAAGTTACTCACGAACCCGAACATAGATTAGAGCAAAGATTAAAGGTTATAGAATTCTTAAATCAAAAAGAGTCTAAGCAATCCTTTGCTTCCGAGATAATAAAATCTTTAGAATCATTGGACAAAAAATACACTAAAGTTTCATTCTACAAATTATTTGAACAACCCGAATATTTCATAAAGTCTAAAAATGGAAACAAAATTGTAATAAAGTTAAAACAAGAAGATGTTTCCAATATAGCAATTGATGAATTTAATTGGCAATCAATTAAGGAGAAACTTTATCGAGATTTAAGAGATTATTTTTCCGATCCAACTCTTTCACCTACATATACATTTGATTTGAGACAAAGCATTGAGTTATTCAATGAATTTATAGATTTCAATACAAATATTTCTGAATTTGATGGTTTAAACCAAAGAGTTTTAGGTAATCTAAACAAGTATTACTTAACAGCTTCAGATAGTGTAGACAAGTTAAATTATCTAAAACAATTTTTAACTTGTTTAGACCCTTTATTCAAAAAAATCTTGTTTTTAGTAAATGAAGTTGATTACAATTATATTACAACAAATAACAAAGGATTGGGCAACGTTATAGAAAAGCTGGATAAGCTTGACCCTACTAAAGAAAGATATAAAGACTCTAGAAGTGCTCGTAAATATAAATTCGGAAAGCATATTCAAACATCGTATTATTATAGAAACAATGATACACATTCAGCAAATGACTGGACTGAATTAGAGATTGTAAATACAATAACTAGTTGTTTTGTTTTTTACATTTTTGCCTGTTCAGAATATTATAATGAAATTAAAAATAAAATAAACGCAACATAACAATGGCTATAAGTAATTGCTTGTTCTCGCCTACTTCTGAAAATCCTCGTGGATTTTCAGTTTGGTGTGTACTTGCAAAGCTCAGTGCTAAACCACGCAACTACTCATAGCCGAGACCGTTGGCTACAATTTGAAAATTAGCATAATTATAAAAAACATTGGAATATTTTAAACCTAAATATTTTGAAACATACAATCAAAAAACCATCTATGAATATTTGGGAATAAAGCATTTCAAAAAATATTTGATTACTGATGGAGATTTAGTTAGAAAATGGAGAAACGTAAAGCAGATTAATTTAAATCGAAACAGTAGAATATTAGAATTACAGAAAGCAGAAAAGGAAACAAGAAAATATGAAATAATACACTTGATTTTCATTTTGGTTAGTGTACTGATTGTTGTTTTTAAGTATGACCAGTTATCGGTCGTACAATGGATATTGATAATTGCAATTAATTTATATGCAAATGTTTACCCAATATTTCTGCAACGATATAACAGAATTAGAATATTGAGAATTTTAGAAAAAAAATAAAAGTGTTAGTGGAACTAAAGCGGAATTGAATATTAAAACCTAAAATCAAAACAAAATTCTAAACCGAACTAAAAATAAATCGGAACGGAACTGAAAAAAATGAATAAAAAAACTGTAGCCAACAATGTATAACCGCAATTACGGCGGATTCGACTACGTCCGAATCCACTCGGAATTGCTAACGTCAGTGCTAAACCGAAAATTAACGCATATTAACCCGTAACTGACGGTTATACGAGACCGTTGTAATGCATTTGACTAAACCAATAAACAGTTTCACTAAACAAAAAGAATACTTCACTCATTTATACTTCTGAATCATTAAAAAGTGAAATAAATTAGTCGAAAATCAACCACAATGAATAAGCCAATCCTCATAACCTTATTATTACTTTTTTTCTTTTCAATTTCTTTTGGTCAACAAAAGGATACTATTTATGGAAAAGTAAAATCAGTAAGAGAGCAATTAAATTTCCTTGACAAAGACCGTCAGAATATGAAATTATTTAGCACAGAAGGAGATTATGGTCATTATGGGTTTTCAAGCGCTCGTTTCACAAAAAGCAGGTTTCATAATTGGTGGTACAACACACCTTTTGTTCATTATTCCAACTACTATAAGGAATTCAATAAAAAAGGAAAACCAAAATCTGAAATATGGTTTTACAAAGATGGAGATACAGTCACGACCTATAAATACAAATACGACAAGAAAGATAATCTAATTCAAGAAAAAGATATTTTTGAGATTAACGATTATACTTGTAGAAATTACACTTATGATTATAAAAACAAAATAAGGTCTACAATTTACTACGCTTCAGATGACCCAAATTTATACTCGTATACAGCATATGTCAGAGATTCATTATCAAATTTAATTGAAATCAAAAGATTTGATGAAGATGGAGAACTTGCTTCTTGGAAATACAAATACGACTCAAAAAATAGAAAAATATCTAAATCAATTCACAAACCATATGTTTATATCAAAAAAGGCAGGTCAACAACTTCCAGAAGAGATAGTATAGGACTCGATAAAATTTGTGAAAAATACTTTTATGATAATAATAACAATCTTTTAGAAACTCATTACTACAATTATGTTTCATCGGATAATCTACCTTCAAAACTATCAGTAAAAGTAAAAAACATTTATAGAAATGGACTTTTAGAAAAAGTTGTAAACATAAGAGATACAATTAATAGTTACAGAGAATATAAATACAACGAGCAGAACAGAAAGATTAAAGAGACTGTTATTTCTACGAAATATCCAGATAACAATCGTTCCTCTGAATATTTTTATGACAAAAAAGGAAACATTATAAAACTAATTTGTATCGAAAAGAACAAACCTGTAACTGTTGAATTTGAATACGAATTTGACAGCCAAAAAAACTGGACCAAACAAATAAAATCTGTGAATGGAGAAAAACTATTCGTTTGGACTAGAGAAATTGAATATTTTGAATAAAAAACGCATTACAACAACGTGTATAATTAATTGCTTTGGTCGTTGCCTATTTGGAAAATTCCTTCGGAATTTTCTCGCGTTCGTTTTTGTTTACTAAATTAGTTGCTTAAACACGCAACTAACCATACACAAACACGTTAGCTACAATTTGAACTCGAAATACAATGAGAAAATCATATTACATTATAATTCTATTTTTTCTATTTATTTCTTGTCAAAATAATTCAAATAAAAAAAGACAAAATGTTATATATGATAATCTTGAAATAAAAGAAAAAGAATATTGGGATTACACTATGGAAAATGGTTTTATAAAAATATCGGAACTAAACGTTAAAGAATTACTGTCTGAATTGAAAGTTAAAAAAACGAAAAAAAATGAATTAAACATTCTGACAACGATTGGACAAACTGAAACCGATTGGCTAACTGAAAATGACCTTGAATATCTGATTTCTATAATTGAATCTGATGAACAAGCAAAATGTATAAATAGAATGATATCATCATTTATTCCTGATTCCAAAAAAATGACTATCGGAAATCAAGCCATTTCTATATTAGAGGCTTACCGAAAAAATGAACCTTTTCCGAATGAAATTTATATTTGTGAGATTTATGACCAAAAGAAAATAGATGAATTATTGGAATGGTGGAAACAAAAAAAAACTGTAGCTAACAAAGAACAGAGTTAAAAAAACTAAGCAGAATTTTAATCGGAATAAGAAATAAAAAACATCTTTAAGTTTAAGGCGTTTATTTTCAAGTAAATAATAAGAAAAAAAGCTAAACGAGATTTCTAATAAAAAAAACTAACTCACAACATTACCTGTATTTTATTTCTAGTTTCGATTTTGTTTACTAATATTTCTGTGGAATATTCTCTTCCGTTTTAATGGATAAATTAGATATTTGAAACGCAATAAACAATATGCCAATGTTGTTGATAATTAAGTATTTCTTGGATCCTTTATAACACCCATTTTCCTGCTTCTAATTACACTCATGCTACAAAAACCAAACCTATTCGTTATTTTTCCAAAACAGGCATAAACTCCTAGACCATTTATTGGAAATTTATCTACTACATTACTAAAATGCACTGCATCAAAATAATTACCTTCTTTATCTATAAATGTGCTTAAACGCATTAGTTCGCCTTTTGATGTGTTGTTATAACGAGTAGTTACTAAACTACCATATATTAAAACATTTTTGCCTACATAGTTTTTCATTTGAAGAGCAAGAATTCCATCATCTGTATTTTCATTTACTAAATTAAAGTAATCACATAATGGAAATCCTAATAACTCCATTTCATCATATGCGTTTTCAATCCAACTTACATTTAACTTAGGTAAATTAAATTTTTTGTGTTCTGATATAAAAAGTTTTGATTGTGAGTTATAATCGCGCTTTGCATTTAATTTAAATATTGAATGCCATAACAATTCTACTTTAGATTTACCAGTAAACCTAAATGCGTCAATTCTAATTAAAATAGTTAGTTGCTCGATACTAATTGTTAATCTGTCAATAAAGTTATCTAAAGATGTAAAATCGCCATTTAATTGTCTTTCTGATAGTATACGCTTAATAGTGAATAGCTCTAAATTTTTTAAATATCCAAATCCTAAATAAATGGTCTTTCCTATTAATTTATTTGGATGATCACTTCTATTAATACATGGAGCACAAATTTTAGCACCTTGTTTTCTTGCTTCATGGAAATAATGTTCTGCACTATAAAATCCGCCACCATTATTTAAAACGGCAGTCATAAACTCTAATGGGTAATAACATTTTAAATAAAGGCTTTGATAACTTTCTACAGCATAAGAAGCAGAATGTCCTTTTGCAAAAGCATAACCAGCAAAACTTTTAATTTGATTCCAAACATCAGTTATTAGTTTTTCATCAAAACCTTTATTTCTACAATTTTTATAAAATTTCTCTTCTACAGCCTCAAATTCTTTTTTAGACCTATACTTGCCACTCATTCCTCTTCTTAAAACATCTGCTTCTCCTAGTGTTAAACCGGCAAATTGATTTGCTACTTTCAATACATCTTCTTGATATACCATTACACCATAAGTTTCTGGCATAATTTTATACAATATTGGGTGTGCTTCTTTTCTTTTTTCTGGATATCTATGTCGTTTTATAAACTCTTCTTTCATTCCTGAGCCTGAAACTCCTGGTCTAATTATAGAACTTGCTGCGACTAATTCAATATAATTTTGAGTTTGTAATTGTTGCATTAATCCACGCATAGCTGGTGACTCTACATAATAAGCACCTATTGCGCCTCCCGATTTTAGTAAATTATTAATTTTTGGATCTTTTTTAAAAGCTTCAATATTTGTTATATCAATTGGAGGAGAATCTGGTCTGTTCTCTGAAATAATTTCTAAAGCATCTTTTATTTTAGCTAATCCTCTTTGACCTAATATATCAAACTTGAAAATTCCAACTTCTTCTGCAATATTCATATCAAATTGTACAGTTGGAAAGCCTTTAGGTGGTAAATCTGTAGCTGAATAATTGTGAATTGGCTTATCTAAAATTAATATTCCTGCCGAATGAACGCTTATATAATTTGGAAAACCTTCTATAAGTTTAGCGTATTTTAATACTAATTTTGAAAATTCATCTAATTTATAATAGTTGAAATTGTTTTTGCAAAGCTTATCTATTTCTTCTTTTGGCAAGCCAAACACTTTACCAATCTCTCTTACTGCTGCTCGATATTTAAATGTATTATATGTTGCTAACAATGCTGTATGTTTAAATCTTTTGAAAATATAAGCTGTAACATCGTCACGGTCTTTCCAAGAAAAATCAATATCGAAATCAGGTGGTGAAGCTCTAAACGGATTTATAAATCTTTCAAAATATAAATCTAATTCAATGGGATCTACATCTGTAATTCCAATTATATAGGCAACAATACTATTTGCACCACTTCCTCTACCAATATGAAAATACCCTTTACTTTTTGCATACGATATAATATCATAATTTATTAGAAAAAAAGAAACAAACCGCATTGACTTAATAGTCTCTAATTCTTTATATAATCTCTCTTTTACCTTTTTACTTGGTGCCACATATCGTGTTGATATTTTTTCTTTACATAAACGTTCTAATAATTTATAATCGTTTTCAAAAGAATCGGTATAAACCTTTAAATTCTGAGATTTACGCTCATTTCCAAAACCAAAATTAATGCTACACTGGTTTAATATGTTTTTTGTGTTTTGTAAAATAAAAGGAAATTCAACAAAAGCTTTTTCTAGTTCAACACTCGACAACATTTTATGTTGCATACTACATTCTTCAGTTTTTTCAAGTTTACTTAACAAAATATTGTTGTCAATTGCTCTTAAAAGCCTATGAGCATTAAAATCACCTTTATCTCTTATGGTAACTTGTTGAAGAAACACAAGATGTTGACTATGTTTTTTTAGTTGTGAAAACCTGAGTTTTTTTAAATCGTTTATGGAAACACCTATAAATTCATAAGGCTCAAAACATTTTTTGTTGAGTTGTAATACTTTTTCAAAAGGGTAAATAATAAAAACATTCTCAAGATTAGGTGCTAAATCAGGTATCAACATTTTATGTTGAGAATTTTGAGACATAAAATCATTGAGTTCTTTAAATCCAACATTGTTTTTTGCTATGCCAACAAATTTTTGTTCTGCTCCGTTTCTAAAATCGATACCTACAACAGGTTTAATGTTTCTTAAATTAGCTTGATGAATAAAATTTAAACATGCTGATGTATTGTTAATATCAGAAAGTACAATAGAGTCGTAATTATTTTCTTTAGCTAAATCTAACAGGTCTAACTCAGAAAACGTTCCATATCTTAATGAGTAATATGTGTGACAGTTTAAATACATTATTGATTTCTATGCGCTAATAAAATTGGAGGTTCACCATTAAAAGGATTATTAAATCTACCAATGGTTTTTGCACCCATTCCAGAAGCTCTCATTACACTTAATTCTCCATATTTATTTCTAATATTGTCCATAGCGTTGTATAGACTTAGCATTTCTTCTGTATCATCAAATAAGTTTATTTGGTAATGTCCTGTTACTATATCGCTTATCTTAACTCCAATTAACCTAATCAATAGTCTACGTTGATATAATTTCTCAAAAAGTTCAATTACTTTAGGTATTATAACATGGTCTGCACTAGAGTATGGTATCTTAACTTGTTTTGTGTATGTATTAAAATCTGAATATCTAATTTTCACACTTATAGTTCCTGCTAATTTATCTCCTTTTCTTAATTGAAAAGCTAGATTTTCAGCCATAGCAAATAGGGTAGTGCGAAGCTTTACAACATCTATAGTATCTTTCCCAAAAGTTCGCTCGGTTGATAATGATTTGCGCTCATAAAAAGGAACCAATGGCGGATTGTCAATTCCGTTTGCTCGCTTCCATATTGTTCTACCATTTTTACCTAATGCACTCGTCATCATTTCTAATGGCATTTGTTGTACAACCTTAATTTTATCTACACCTAATCCTCTTAAAGTTTGATATGTTTTTTCTCCAACAGAAGGTATTTTTCTAATAGATAACGGAGCTAAAAAATCTTTTTCGTAACCAGAATCTATTTGTAATTGATTATTTGGTTTAGCTTCACCTGTAGCTACTTTTGAAACAATTTTATTAGCCGAAAGTCCAAACGAAATGGGTAATCCTGTATTTTTTATAATTTGTTGTCTTAGCTCTGAAGCATATTTATAACAACCATAAAATTTATCCATACCAGATAAATCGACATAAAACTCATCTACACTAGCTTTTTCAAAAACTGGAGATTTTTCTTTAATTATTTCTGTCACTAAATGTGAATACTTGGTATAAATTGATGCATTACCTTTAATTACAATAGCTTCAGGACATAAGCGTCTAGCAACTTTCATAGACATTCCAGAATGCACTCCAAAAGTTCTAGTTTCATAACTACAAGCAGCAACAACGCCTCTGTCTCCTGTGCCACCAACCAATAGTGGTCTGTTTTTTAAACGACTATCAATTAAACGTTCACATGAGACAAAAAATGTATCTAAATCTAGGTGTAAAATATTTTTTTGCATGCTACAAAACTAGCTACATATTTTAGTAATTATTGCTTACATTTGTAGTATTATGAATTATATATCTAAAAACATAAAACACTTAAGAAATCTCAAAAAGCTATCTCAAGAAGGTTTAGCTGAAGAGTTAAATGTTACTAGGTCTAGAATTGGATCATACGAAGAGAATCGTTCATCGCCTACAATTGAATTTTTAATCGCGTTTTCTGATTATTTTAAAATACCTATTGATATTTTATTACGTAATGACCTTACAAAAGCTAAAGACTTTTCATTTATAGAATTAAACAATCAACGTGTTTTATTTCCAATAACAGTTGATGATGCTAATGAAAATTTAATTGAAGTTGTTCCTGTTAAGGCTTCTGCTGGATATTTAGCAGGATATGATGACCCTGAATATATTGAACAGCTTCAAAAAATAAAATTACCTTTTTTACCTACTGGAAAACATCGTGCATTTCCAATTAAAGGAGATTCTATGTTACCAATGAAAGATGGCTCGTTTGTAATTGGTCGTTTTATTGAAGATAGGAGTGAGATTACCACAGGAAAAACATACATTTTAGTTACTGCTAATGATGGTATGGTATATAAAAGAGTATTTAATAATATAGATTTAAACAACTCTTTGTTACTAATGTCTGATAATAAGAAGTATCATGATTATAGTGTTCCTATAGAAGAGGTTTTAGAGATTTGGGAATTTACTTGCAGTATTAATACTCATGAATACACACAAGAAGAATTAAAAATTAGTAGTATTCTTGAAATGTTTAATGAGTTGGGTGTTGAGTTGAAAGCTTTAGAAAGTTTAAAATTAGACTAATATTTATTGTTCTACAGGTGTTAATTTATATTTGAGTGTAAAATTCTTTTTATTCAATTCTGCTTACTCTTTTACAATAGCATTTTAATTTGTAATACCTATCTATAAATATGTAATACAAGTTAAAATTTTATGTAAATTTGAATAGAAAATAATTATAAATCAGAGTACACAATTTAGTACACGATTTTATTAAAATATAGCAAAATAGGAGGGTGAATAATGTTTTTTTTTAAACTCATAACCCGAAGGTCACTGGTTCGAGTCCAGTTCCCGCTACTAGAGAAGACAAGTCAGCATTTTTGCTGACTTTCTTCGTTTTAGTACCCTTCGCATCCTTTGCTATACTTGCTTTTAACTGAAATAAACGATTTACTTTCTTGGTTAGATATTGTCTTTTTTCGGAGTTCACGACCAAACCCTCTGGAAATACCAGTTCTTGTACCTTTCTTTTTACTTCATACGCTCCAGACTCCCAGTAAACATTGATGTTTTGAGATAATTCTACAGAATCATCAATCATTTTTTCGAGGTTAGATATTTTTTTAGCGTCAATGTTAAGTTCACCATTTATCTCCTCTAATTCTTGTTCTAAAATATCTTTTTTACGTTTGTAAACTTCAGAATCTATTAGCTCATCTATTAAGGCATCAGTAAGTTTATCAATCTTATTTTGAATGCTTTTCTGACGTTTTAAAAGAGCTTCTTGAAGTTCATACTCTTCATTGCTATTCTCTTTGATAACACGCTTTAATTGTTCTTTAAAAGGTGCTACTAGTTTATCTTCTAATTTATAAGTTAGTAACAAGTCTGAAAACATATTATGTGCTCCAGTTTTAATAGATTTTTGTGAACTATTTGCATTCAGGGTTACTCCTTTACAAGATTGACATTTATAATAGTGTAATCCCTTTTTCTTGACGCTGTAGCTGGTAAGCTTTCCTTTACATTTACTACAGTATATGAATCCTGTCAAAGGTCGGTCTACGTTGGTTTTTTCAACTTTGTAACCACTGGTTCTAGTGCTTCCAGCTAGAATAGCTTGCACCTTTTTAAAGTCAGCAACAGAAACAATAGGTTTCCAGTTTCCTTTTATTGGTTTATCTAAAAACTTATTTGTAGATATACCACAATAGGTTGCTTTCGTCCACATTGCACTCATCTTTTGCTTGGACATCTTCAAACCTCTCTTTTCAAGAAAAGCACGTATGACATAATCACGTTCTCCATTGGCTTTCATTTTCCAAGCCTTCATTAAAAGCTTGCCATCTTCATTTATCTCCACTCTTTGCTCTGTGGCTCTATTGTTGAAGTCTTGCACTTTGGTTCCATATAAACTATAACCCACAGGAGCTTTACCTAAATAATAGCCTTCTTCCAAAAACTTTTTAAGACCAGGTATGGTATGTTCTAGGCGTTCCATATTTTCCTTTCTTGCCTTCAGCAATTTTTTCCATATTTGATATTCACCTTCTTCGGTAACCGTTGAGATACCAGACTTAGTTTCTACTAAATGCACACCGTATTTATTAACTAATTCTTGAGCTAAGGCGATTCCTTTTCCTCCGCTTCTTGAAAAGCGGTTCATCTTATAGATTAGGATGGCAAATGGCTTGACTCTAGCCTTTTTAACCCTGTCTAGAAGCTTGGAGAATTCTTTTCTGGTAAAATCTCCTTTTGCACTTTCAAAAGTGTTACCAAACTCCTCTGTAATTACAAATTCCTTCTTTTCAGCATACTTTTCAGCATACTCTTTCTGGTAGCTTAAACTCTTATTTGATTTTTGGTCTTTACTAGATACTCTCGTGTATGACCATACATTTTTATTTGTTTTTTTATCGATGGGATTGGTTCCCATAAATTGATTGAAATATTCTAATCCCATTTTTTATTATTATAAAATTCTACATTTATCATAGCTAATTTATAAAGCCCATCTATGATTTCTATGGCCTCTTCGTCACTTAATTTTTTTAAACCGTCATATTTTCTCAGTTCTTCAATAGTGAGTTTGTTTGCGTTACTGTCATTGTAAGCACAATTCTCATTAAACATTATTTAAAAGGTTAATAAAGCCTCACTGTCTAAACAGTAAGGTTATTCTTTTAAAGTCTCCTGCGGTGCTAAATTCTTATGCGATGCAAACTCGACTTTGGAAATCTATTTGAAATCTGACAAAAGAAATCCTTTCCACATATCCAGTAGGAATGGGTAGTTCTAGATAATAATAGATTAATTTATAAACTAGAGATGAAATAGGTTTTCAACCCTATTAGCATCTGAGCAACCGATGAGGTATCGGTTGAGATAATGACCAGAAAAAAGCTTTTCTGTTGAATCTAAAGCAATTATATATAAAAAAAGCTTTGGTGTCAATCGAAAACTAAATTTTCTTAAGAAAAAGTTGAGATGAAGTTTTTTAATTTATTTTAAATAAAGTTGAAGACTTAAAATATTATTTAATAATCTTCTAAATGAATTAATGATGGTTGAGGTTGCCTAAGCAACCAACCTCATTAAATTCAAAATGTAATAAAATAGTAATTCCAACTATTTATTAAATAGCTTATGTATTAAGGTGGCTTTTTCAGGACACTAGTGTACTGTTTATCAGGATGTCAAGGCTATAGATTTTTCCATTTCAAAAAAAAATATTTGAAAAAATACTTGACGACAAAGCTTTTTTTTACTCTTATTGCAGTAACTGGATGAGTGTCCAGTTTTTACAAATAACCAAAAGAAAATTATGAAAAATTAAAATGACGAAAAATTTAAAAAATGGAATTATAATTAAAAGAAATTTAGAAGGTGGTAGGTTTATTCAGACCTCTACATCAATAATAAAAGATAAAAGATTAACCGATTCTGCTTTACGGTTACTTCAATTGCTAGGCGATGCAATTGATGGTACAAAAATAAGTTTAGCTTATTACAGGAAGCTTTTGGGATGGTCAAAAGACAAATTGAGCAACGCTACTAAAAACTTGAGAGAGAATGGATATTTGCAGATGACCAAAAAGCCAAGAGGTGAGAAAAATGGCTTTTCGTATTTCTATACAATTTCAGAGTACGGAAACTTACAAGTTGAAAAAGATGCGAACGGAAATCTTAAAAAACTACCCTATACCTCTCACTCAAAAAAGAATCAAGCCAAATCTGAAACTACTAAAGCTAGTATAGGTGGTTCTATTCAGTTACTCACTCCAAAACAATACGAAGAAAGAGCGATTGAAATACTTGAAGATGTGCCTGAGCTGTTGTTGGAGGAAAAACTTAATGAAGTTTTAAAAATTAAATCTGTCGACACCGACATTAAGCGTTTTGAGAAGGATATAGAGAAATTTGTGAGAGATTATAAAAAAGAATGTTACAAGTTCTATCTAACCAAAACGAAAGGCTTAACTGGTGAAATTTCTAGAGTCCAAAATACCTACAAGGACTGGTTGAAAGAAGAAATATTTGACAACAATAACTTTAAACCAAAATATCAAACCAAATGGAGTCATATCAAACTTCAAAAGAAACCACGTAGGACTGATTATGAAACTTCATTACTGCGAGATTGAGTATACTCTCAATTGCAGGTAACCTAACTATTTAAGCAAATTTATTTTTCAAAATATTTTTCTCTCTGACTGTAATTGGTCAAAATATGGATTTTACTACCTGTAGCTAATATAAAGTCATTATTGCACGTCCTCTGTGCCCGTACGTAAAATTCTATATAAATTTTATTTGGAACACTGAAGGCGTGCAATAGTGCTTTTAAGAGCCACTATGGTAAGAGCGGTGATGTAGACTTATCAGACTCCATATTTTAATTCTAATCTCAAAGGTGAGGTCATACATTCAGTTTTGTGTAATTCATTTAGTAGATTATTTCTATCTAGGTAATGATACTCTTCAATCAATGAGTAGTTTGAATAATCAGCATCATTACCATAGGTTACGCCTTTATAATTTATTAATTGCTGTTTTAGCAAAGGCATAAAGTCGATTGTTTCTATTGTTACTTCGTACATAGTTTTAGTTTTAATTTTTGTTATTTCTTTTTGGAGCAAATTGCTCGATTATACTATTGTGGATTCTCCACTTTTTATTGTTTTTAGATAAAATGCTTGGTCTACCCTTGTACTTATCTACTAGTTCTACTAAGCGATACCTGATGGTTCTTTCGCTTATGTCATACAATTCCATAATATCAGCGGTACTGTAGTATGTTTTAATTTTTCTCATAATTATTTACTGTTTATAATAAATATGCACGTGAAACAGAAAAGTCACTTTTTCTTGAAATAAAAATTAAAAAAGTCCGAAAGTCTTTTATCTTTACTGAAGTAAAACTTTAATTTTTTTTAAACTGATGCTGAAAGATATTATTAAATCCAAAGGACTCAAGCAGTCATACCTCGCTCAACGTATGGGTGTTAGTGTGGTTACGATGTCTAATTGGGTAAAAGAAAAATCTAGCCCAAATAAGAAAAATTTAGAAAAACTAAGTGAACTACTTGAAGTTCCTATAAAAGACCTTGTGCATTAGATGGTGATAGAAAGTAAATATGATTTTTCTTTTACTGGTTTCTCTTTACGATTGAAGGAAATGGTAAAAGTTGCTAATGCAAAAACTCAAAATAGTGAGTTTAATGCAGTGCAAGAAATAGGTAATGGTAAGACCTCAACGACCAAAAAGTTTTTGAACGAAATAAACAAACGAATTGAAAGTCTTACTGAGGCGCAAATGGCTTTTTTTATTGATAGTGACCTTCACACGCAACGTCAAATAGCTTTTTTGTCGGTCTGCAAGGTACACGGATATATCAGGGATTTTGTGGTTGAAGTTTTGCGAGAGAAAGTGTTAGTCTTCGATTATCAAATTTCTGAAGGAGAATACCTTTCATTTCATCGTAGAAAACTAGATGAGCATATAAAAATGAATGACTTCTCAGAATTAACTCATAACAAAATACGACAAGTACTTTTTAAAATTCTGGAAGAAGCTGGTATAATTGATAACACCAAAAACAAAGAGATACAACCTCAACTTGTTGACAGCAAATTAATGAGAATTATAGCAAATGATGATAAGGAATGGCTTAAACTGTTTTTTGTTAGTGATATGGATATTGAAAATTTTAACTGATGGAAAACCTAACAAATAAGTTCAAACACCTATATGATGTTATATCGTCAGACAGATTCCTTAGCAAAGAAGCTTTAGGTGGTGAAATCCCTTTTTTTATCGCAGCATATGAGGCTGAACAGCAACTTCAAGTTGAAGATGCGACCAAACGTCTCATAAAAAAATTAGAAACCTCTGGTGTTCCAGTACTAGAGATTAACCTTTACGATGTTGCTTGTGAGATACTTGAACAAGAAATTGGACTGGATGAGTTCTTCAGTATTGAGAAAGAAATGGATAAAGAAGAATTTTTAGATGCCATTCAATCAGTTCTTGAAATTCATCAAGTATTAATGCCAAAAATTGATAGCTTAATCAAAGCATCTTCAGCTAAGGTATATTTCCTAACAGGAATAGGCTTAGTATTCCCTTTTATACGTTCACACACCATTCTAAATAATTTACAAAGCATAGCAAAAGATTCACCAACGGTAGCATTCTTCCCTGGTGATTATAATGGTCATTCTTTAAATTTATTCGGTTTACTGAAGGACGACAACTATTATAGAGCATTTAACATTGATAACATAGAAGCAAAACAATGATAATAAAAGACTTTTTTGAAAAAGACATTAATAGAAATATAGAAACTGTTATCAAAGCAGATGACCGTGACCAAATTTCTAATGAAGTTGAAGAATATGTAATTACCAATGAGATTGGTAAAAAAATACGAGACCTCTTTCAATCATATAACAATTACAGCGGTGTTAATGGTGTTTGGATATCAGGATTCTTCGGAAGTGGTAAATCGCACTTACTTAAAATACTATCATACGTTTTTGAAAACAAAGAGTTTAATGGGGAAGAAAGCGGAAAAGTGTTTGCTAGTAAAATAACGAATGATGAAATGCTCAAAGGTGATGTTCTAGCAGCTACTAAAATTCCATCAGAATCTGTTTTGTTCAATATTGACCAGCAAGCACAAATCACAAGTAAAGAAGACCCAAATGCCATTCTATCTGTTTTTTACAAAGTCTTCTATGACCACTTAGGTTTTTACGGTTCTAAAACGCCAGTAGCTGAGTTTGAAATGTGGTTGAATAGCGAAAGCAAGTGGGAATCTTTTCAAGAGACATACCTAGAAAAAAGCGGTAATAAATGGACTGATGATAGAAGAAAATATTTTGCCCCAAAGGTAAAACAAAAGCTAGGTGAAGTTTTAGGTGAGTTGTTTGATGATGATGCTTCTAAATATCAAAATATCATTGACACAATGCGTAAAGACAGCACCTCATCTATCGAGGACTTCTGTGAACGTGTACAAGAATATATTTCCACGAAACCTAAAGGCTTCAGGTTGAACTTTTTTGTAGATGAGGTTGGACAATATATTAGTGACAACACTAAGTTGATGTTAAACCTTCAAACGGTCGCAGAAACATTAGCAACAAGAACCAAAGGGAATTCTTGGATTCTAGTTACCTCTCAAGAAGATATGGAAAAGGTAGTTGGAGATATGAATAAAAGCCAGCAAAATGACTTTTCTCGTATTCAAGCTAGGTTTGCCATCAAAGTACCATTAACCTCTGCAAATGTTGATGAGGTAATAGAAAAAAGATTGTTAAGTAAAAATGAAGATGCTCAGAAACAACTGGTTGCTTCATATAAAGAGACTAGTGCACAACTAGATACATTGTTATCTTTCTCTGAGGCTGGTGTTCAATTTAAAGGTTTTAACGATGCATCTGATTTCGGAAATAAGTTTCCATTTGTACCGTATCAGTTTGACTTGTTTCAGCAATGTAGAAGAGCATTGTCTACGCACAATGCCTTTCAAGGAAAACACGCTTCTGTAGGAGAACGTTCTATGCTAGGTGTGTTTCAGCAGGTAACTCAAACCATTGAAGATAAGGATGTACAAGCTTTGGTGAGTTTTGACTTAATGTACGAAGGTATTAGAAATGAACTTCGTGGTGAGATTCAAAGTTCTGTGATTATGGCAGAACGTAATTTGGATAATCCCTTTGCGATTAAAGTACTTAAAGCACTATTTCTTGTAAAGTACTTCGGAAACTTTAAAACAACCAAGAGAAACGTTTCGGTGCTTCTTATTGATGATATTCAAGTAGACTTGAATGAACATAACCAGAAGATTGAAGAGGCTTTAAATATTTTGGAGAACCAGAGTTATGTACAACGTAATGGAGATGTGTATGAATTTTTAACCGATGATGAAAAGGATGTTGAAGAAGAAATTAAAAACACGGACATTGATGACCAAGCGGTCACCCAATTACTTAAAGAATTGTTCTTTGATGAAATCATTCGTGATAACAAGATTAAGTTTTTAGATAACAAGCAAGACTATGATTTTACCAGCAAAATAGACGGTAGTCTATTAGGTAGAGAAAAGGAGCTATTTATAGAAATTATCACAGAGAATTTTGTGGATTATGATAATGATACCTTCCACCAATCACAAACAATGGGTGCCACAGGAATGAAGTTGAAGCTGGCTTCAAACGCCTTGTTTATGAAAGATTTAAAAATGTATTTACGTACCAACAAGTACGTAAAGCAGAATCAATCCACTACAAACCGTGTTGAGGTAAAACGTATTCTTCAAGAAAAAGCACAGCAAAATGCAGAACGCAGACGCAACCTCATCATAATGGCAAATGGCACGCTTGCAGACGCTGTAGTGTTTATGAATGGTAGTAAGCACGAGTCTGGTCATAGTAAAGATGGTAAGACCAAGGTTGTAAATGCGTTTCAAGATTTAATCAAGCAAGTATACCCTAACTTAAAAATGCTTGGTAGTACTTTAATCACGGAAGATGCCATCCGTAATACGGTACGTAGTAAGCAAGATGATTTATTTGGTACGGATGATAAGACCATTTCTGAAGCCGAGTCTGAAATTTTAAACTTCATCAAAAGAAGAAAGAAACAATCAGACAGAACGTCTTTAAATGATATTAAAACCCACTTTACTAAAAAACCATACGGTTGGTATCCTAACGCTATTTGGACAGTTACCGCAAAATTGTACAAACGTGGTAAGGTTGAGGTAAAGCAAAATGCCAGCTTGCTAGAAGATGAGGATATTCTTACCGCATTAATTAACAGTTCTAATCACGGTTCTACTTTACTAGAACCACAAACCGAAGTAGACCCTAAACAACTAAAACACTTAAAAGAACTCTATGCAGATGCTTTTGATGAGACTTCTGGTCTTAAAGAAGCAAAAGATGTAGCAGTAGCCTTTAAAGAAAAAATCAAAGACCTCGCTGGTGAAGTAAAGCAGTTGTATTACAGAAAAAGTGACTTCCCATTCTTGTCAGTTTTAGAAGGATTTAGTGAGCGATTGCAACGATTATCTGATAAAGATTACAAATACTTCTTAACCAGTATCTCAGATTTTGAAGATGATTTACTAGACAATAAAGAAGACCTATTAGACCCTATCAAAAGTTTTATAAATGGTGAACAGGCAAACATCTACTTAGATATTAAAAAGCTGGTCAACAGTAATACAGCAAACATAGATTACATTGATGGTGATGAGTTTGAAACCTTAACTACACTAATCAATAGTAAAACCCCTTACAAAGGAAACGCCATACAGATAGCTAAAGCAGCAAAGGATAGCTTAACCAAGAAGGTGATTGAAGGAATTGATAATGAGAAAAAACAGTTTGATGAGAAACTCAACTTTATTTTCTCAGATTTAGAGAAAACGGAACCTTTCCAGAAATTAGACACTTCGCAACAAGATGAAATTGAGAAGATTATTATTTCGCTTAAAGCGAAAGTAAAGGCCGAACGATTTATTGGTAATATTCGTAATGAAACACGAAAAGTTGAAGATAATTTCTATAACGACCAGCTGAACCACATTGCAAAATTATTAGCACCAAAAGATGATTCTGGTAAAGCAGCAGAACCAGAGGCGAAATACATACGAAAGAAATCCATTCACGTAGAATTCCCAAAACGTGAATTAACCTCTGAAGAAGATGTGCTAGCATACACAGAAGCCTTAAAAAAAGCCTTTTTAGAGCGTATTAACCAAAACTTAAAGATTACCCTGTAAATGAACACAAACGCACTTAAAAAGTTTGCTCAAGAAGCTCGTATAAAAATCGTTTCACAAGTCGCTGCAAAGCTAGATTATGTGATAACTACAGACTCTGCGGTATTACGTGAAAAAGTAGCACAGGTAAAAAAGCTAAAAGCTGAAATACAAAAAACCTCAAAAGAACAGGTGGTAGACAAGGTGGCTTATACGTGGTTTAACAGGTTAATGGCATTGCGTTTTATGGATGCTAACGACTACCAACCTATAAAAATAGGCGTAGTCACACCTAAGGATGGTTATACCTTACCCGAACTATTAGACGAAGCCAAACAAGGCAACATTCCAGACGAGTTACCTGTAGATACTAAGCATATTTTTGAATTACTAGATGGTACCATACGCAGTAGCGATGTACAAAACGAAGCCTATAAAGAACTGCTTATAGGTGCCTGTAACCACCTCAACACAATTTTTCCTTTTCTGTTTGAAAAAATTAACGATTATGCAGAGTTGCTCTTACCAGACGATTTAACTTCTGAGTTTTCCATAGTTCAAGACATAAGAGACGGAATGTCTACTGATGATTGTGCTGAGGTAGAAATTATTGGGTGGATTTACCAGTTTTATATTTCTGAACGGAAAGATGAGGTCTTTGCTGCTAAGGGCAAAGTAAAAAAAGAAGACATTCCAGCAGCTACGCAATTGTTTACACCTCGTTGGATTGTAGAATATATGGTGCAAAATACAGTAGGGAAACTATGGTTACAAAATAGACCCAACTCTAGTTTGAAAGACCATATGCCATACTACATTGAGTCACCAGCAAATGAGAATGATGACTTTCTAAAGATTGACTCTGTAGAAGAAATAACCTTGTTAGACCAAGCCTGTGGTAGCGGTCATATTTTAGTGTATGGTTTTGAGTTATTGACCAAAATCTATGAAGAAGAAGGGTATAGCCCTAGCGAGATACCGCAGCTTATCATTGAAAAAAACCTGTATGGCTTTGAGATAGATGAGCGTGCTGCACAGTTAGCAGGGCTTGCCTTAATGATGAAAGCACGTGAATACCATAAACGTGTGTTTAGAAAAGAACTTACACCGCACATACTTTGCTACCAAGATTTAAAGTTAACGACAGACGAGATAAAAGAAGTATTTAAAAATATAGATACCAAACTATCTAACGAACTGCTACAAGATTTAGGAAACATACAACAAGCAACCAATCTTGGTTCACTCATCATACCACATTCAAGTACTTCATTTTTAGAAGAAACACTAAGCACGTTAATAGAGAAAGCGCAAACAAGCTCAGACCTCTTTTTAAAAGAAAAGCTACAACAACTTGTAATCGCTTTACGACAGTTGGTTTCGCTTTCGCGAAAGTTTTATTGTGTTGTTGCTAATCCACCATATATGGGTGGAGGAAAAATGAACAAAAAAATGGCTGATTGGGTTAAAACTAATTATCCAATTTCAAAGACTGACTTGTTTTGTTGTTTTATTGAACGCTCAATAAACTTTATTCATAATAAAGGATTTAATGGTTTAGTAACTATGGAAAGTTGGATGTTTTTATCTAGTTATGAAAAGTTTAGAAAGATGCTTCTCCAAAAGACACTCATCCATAGTCTATCACATTTTGGTTGGCACGTTATGCGTATAGCATTCGGCACAGTAGCATTTATATTAGAGTTGAATGATTCAAAAAGACGGGAAGGAGTTTATTCCTTTATGGATTACAAAAATCTTAGTAAAGAAGAAAAACCATTGCAATTTCCACCTCAAAATAATCGATATAATTTTATTTCTCAACGTGAATTTTTAAAGATTCCAGGTAACCCCATAGCATATTGGTTAAGTAATTGCGCTTTTCAAGCATTTACTGAAAACCCTATAATTGAAGAGTTGGCTAATCCAAGGCAGGGATTAGCAAGTTCAGACGTAACAAGATTTATTAGGTTTTGGAGTGAAATATCTACTTTAAAGTTTGAGGCAAACTTGAGTTCACGTGATGAATCGGTTATTAAAGGAATAAAATGGGTGCCACACAACAAAGGTGGAGGTATTCAAAAATGGTATGGAAATAACTACTATGTAATTAATTGGGATAATGATGGTGAGGAGATTATTGCAAAAGCAAAAATGTTGTACGGGAGCCCGACAAGAACAATTAAAAACATAAAATATTACTTTAAACCATCAATCACCTGGGGAATGATTGGAGCTGGGATGTTCAGTTGTAGGTTAAGTAGAGGTGGTTTTATATTTGACGTAGCTGGGCCTTCTGCATTTTGTGAAGGACGATATTTTGAGATAATTGCTGGTTACTTGAACTCAAATGTTGCTTACTACTTTCTAAATGCTATTAACCCAACTCTCAATTATAACTCAGGTGATTTGGGTCGTTTACCGTTTAAAATGCCTGAAAATAAGAATAAAGAATCTATCAAATCTTTAGTTCTAGATTGTGAAGGAATATCAAGAAAATATTTTGATACAAAATCATCTTTATCTTGGGATTACACTCGAAATGAACTAATAGAACAAAAAGCTGATACTCTAGAAGAATCCTACGACTCATACCAACACTACTGGAAAAATAAATTCTTTCAATTACATAAAAACGAGGAAGAGCTTAACAAGCAGTTTATAGACATCTATGGGTTGCAAGATGAGCTCACACCAGATGTTCCGCTAGAAGATATTACCATCCTCAAAGAAGAAACAGATATCGTCAATGGTGAGTTGGTTTTTGATGCTAAAGAAGTATTGATACAGTTTATTAGCTACGCTGTGGGTTGTATGTTTGGTCGTTACAGCTTAGATAAAGAAGGTTTAATCTTAGCCAATCAAGGAGAAACCTTAGAAGACTACATTGAAAAGGTAGCCAAGTCAGAAGACAAGGTGTCCTTCCTTCCAGATGATGATAACATCATCCCAATACTAGATGACGAGTGGTTTGAAGATGATATTGTAGGTCGTTTTTATGAGTTTTTAAAAGTTACTTTTGGCGAAAGCCAATTTGAAAAAAATCTTGCATTTGTTGAAGATTGTATTGGTAAAGATATCCGTAAGTTCTTTGTAAAGGACTTTTATAACGACCACATCAAACGTTATAAAAAACGCCCTATCTACTGGATGTTCTCTTCACCTAAAGGAGCCTTTAACGTGCTTATTTATATGCACCGTTACACACCAGATACGCTTAACCAAATATTAAACGGCTACTTAGTAGAATACAGAGAAAAGCTCAACACACGTATGGAGCATCTAGACCATTTGATTGAGTCAGGTTCCTCTAGCGAGCAAACCAAAGCAGCCAAAGAAAAAGACAACCTAAAAGCGGTTTTAATAGAACTACAAGAATATGAAAGAGAGGTGTTATATCCACTCGCTACAGAGCGTATTGTAATAGACCTAGATGATGGTGTTTTAGTAAACTATAACAAGTTTGGTAACGCCATTAAACTAGTAAAAGGCTTAAACGATAAAAAAGCAAAGGATAAGGTGATGAAGTTTGATTGGATTGATACAACAACTATAAAATAAAAAATATTATGGCTAAAGAAGCTTGGTACATTAATGAATCAGAATTAGATGATTACCAGACACCAATAATTCAGAAGAAAATAAACAATTCCTTTGTGGTTAAAGGATGTGCTGGTTCTGGTAAAACAGTACTCGCTCTCTGGAAAGCTAGAGAAATAGATGATGCAGAACTTGGGAGCTATTATGTTGTAGTATATACCAAGGCTTTAAGACAGTTTGTTAACGATGGTGTTAATGAAGTAGGTTTAGCGCAAAGCAAGGTTGTACATCATTGGCATTGGAAAAATAGACTTAATCAGCCTAAAGCAGACTATGTGATTATTGATGAGGTACAGGATTTTACAAAAGATGAATTATCAGAACTGCAAAAATCTGCAAACAAAGCATTTATATTGTTTGGAGATTCAGCACAACAGGTTTACAAAGGTCTTAAGCCAGATTTAATGACGATGGAGCAAATTGCTTATCATACCTCATTACCAATGGAGCAATTAGTACTTAACCATAGGTTGCCTAAAAAAATAGGGCGTGTTGCCGAATATATTAATGAAACAGGAGATTCTTTAGAAAGTAGATGTACAAAAGAAGGAGCAAATAAGCCATTTTTAGTAAAAGCTGATGATTGGGCTCAACAACTAAATTTTATTAAAGATACTATAGAAGAAAGAGGTTATACAGATGTTGGTATTTTATTTCCAGATAACCAACTTGTAAAATCTGCTGACGAGTATTATAAGGATATAAACTTTAGAGTAGAAGCAAAATATGATATCTCTTGGCCAGATAATACTAAGTTTTCTTTAAACTTTCATAGTGAAAACCCTAAAATTCTTACGTATCACAGTGCTAAAGGTTTACAATTTGAGGCTGTATTTATACCTAGTTGTTCAGAAGGTCTTATTAATAAAAGAAACTTAAATCCTCTCTATGTCGCATTAACACGAACATATCAAGATTTATTTGTGATGTATACAAATACATTAACAGATTTACTAGAGCCAATTCCAAAAACACTATTTGAGATTGTGGATTTAACTGAAGATGACGACGATTTACCATTTTAATAGAAAGCAATGGAAAACTATTTATTTATACCAGTTAACAGTTTAAACTTTAATAATATTCTATCTTCAGAAAGTATATCACCAGCGTCTTTTTATGAAAAAAGAGGTTTTGGTTTTAGAAGGTTTGAGCGCATTAACGCAAATCCATTACCTAACTCTATTCTCGCTTATACTAAGGTGGTTGCTATAGAAACACCTAAAAGTGATAGAGAAGAATATCCTATTTACTTAGCTGTTCCAGAATCTTATATTCCAGCAGACCATAAAGCGTTTGCAACAGATAATGTAACCGTTTTACAGACAGATGCTTCCATTCATATAAACTGGAAGGAATGTTTTTTTATTGCTAAAAATGAAGAGGATAGAAAGAAGTTAGCAGCAGGAACCAAAAGGAGTTTAGAGATAAAGCACGCAGATTTATACTTAAAAAATTTCTGCTTGGTTACAGATTACAATTTTGAAACTATCGATTGGAATGAGACTATTTTAGATAATATTCGAGATTATAAAAACTATAATCAAAACCAAATTATAAAAGACCAGAAGCTAAATAAATTAAAAGGGCTTGTTTACGGTTTTGTTTCAGGTAAACTAAAAGAACAACCTAGCGAACTTACTGAAGGGAAAAGATATTTTCAAGACTTTATTAATTCCTTTTCAGTATTGATGAATGAATTCTCGGTATTATCCAGTGATTCTAAGAAAGGAAAAGTAGACAAGGTCAGAATTAAAAATGAACTTGATTACCTAATAGGACTAAAAGATAAAATCAGTATCCTATTTGGTGGGAATGAAGAGTTAGAAGTTGATAATGCCTTAATTAAAACATTTGCAATTGATGCTGCTCAAATTAAAGAATTCAAAGCCATAAACTACAACAAGACAAGAAATTCAATCTATTCAATTGTTGCTAGTTTCCTAAAAGAGAGAAACACAGAGTTATATGCAATTGATGAGCTAATGGAAGTATTAATCCAGAAAGCTAAATCATTTGTCAGATATAATTCTTTTAGTCTTTACAAAGCTTTAGATGATTCCTTCAACGAATACAGAGTATTGATTAATGCCAAAATATCTGACTATGAAAAAGAAGTAGCATTATCTAGTTCATTTGATACCATTCCGTTTGTAACTGGTAAAGATTATTCCATAGTTGGTTATAAGTTGGAAGGCTTTAACAATGATGAAAAAGAAACTTTTAGTGTAATAAGCAACGAATTATTATCACGACTAGAACTCTCAACAACTGATGAAATTGCACAAACGCGATTAGATATTATCCAGCATATTGGTGAAGAATTAAAGAAAAATTTTAAACAGGAGTCTGAAGAATTAGAGTTTTTAAGACGTTTGTATAAAAGTTTAAAAACTGTTGGAGTTGGTTTTAAAATTAGTGAAACAACAAACAACGCCCTACAATCACTAGCTTGTTTTTTATCACGTTATCAAGCAATGGATAAGCTTCAAGATTTTATGGAGAAAAACAAGTATCAAAATTATGGAATGACCTATGCACTTTGGGGTTCTGCATACGGTTATGCTAACCTTTCAAAAATTTTATTATCCTCTATAGATTCAAGTACAGAGGTTATGAACTTACTAGCTAACTATACTGCGAATGTTACTCTCAATAAAAGTTTAGATGAAAATATGCTTAGCAACTTTTTAGGAACTAAGAAATTATCAGAAACAAAATCTCCAGTTTTTGAATGGAATATTTCTAATGAAAAAAATAAGAATCCAGAAAAGAATAATATGGTTAAAATAACATTTGACCAAATGCTTAAAAATAATAAAGAGCTAGGTAAAAAAACAGAATGGGTAGAAGCACTTGGAGAATGTTATGATACAATGATGGAAAATGATATTGGAGGTGTCTTTTCAGATAGCTCGTACAAAGCAAAAGAATTTGAAAAAATAATATCAAATAAGAAATCAAAAGGGTATTTAAAAGGCTTCGGAAAAGCTAAGATTGAATTAGCTATTTCAGAATTTTTAAAATTTATAACTAAAGGTGAGTAAGATAAAAGAAGCATTAATAAAACGGTTTCAAGACCATAGAGTCATTTTCTGGTATGATGAAAAGAAAGACTTCATCGAAGATTTTGATACACTTTCCATATCTGATGTAGAGAAAATTCACGTCAACAAAAATGAGTTTGAAGTAAAGCATATTATCACGAAACAAAAACCAAAAGATAAGTTCTTACTCTACTTCACAGGCAAGAAACCTAGTAACGAAGAAAACTGGCTACTAGATATAGAACTAGCACATCATCTATTCCATACAGACCAAGAAGCAATGTTCTTACAAGAAATAGGTTTAGGTTATCATTTAAAAGAACTGATTGCTGAGCATATTGAATTTTTTAAAGCCAAAGACCGCAGGAACAAGCTTAAAGAGTTGCTGGGTGCTGGAGATGAGCACGAAGACATCCGTAGTAAAATGCTAGCAGTGTTATTCAATACAGATTATGTAAATCTTAGTACGTTTATACACTCACATAGTGCAGCATTTATAGATGGTAACGAGAAGTTTGATAAAGACTTAGACCGCTTTAGTTTAAAAAGCTACTACTGGGGAAAAATTAAATATGCATTTAACTATGTAGCAGAAGAACCATCTATTTACGATTTCCTATTAGAAGTCTTTAACCACAGCTTTAGTTTAGGTCGTCCTTCAGAATTGACTAAAGAATCTCGTTTACTCATTGCTCTTTGGAAGGATACCATTCAATATCGAGAAAGCTTTGGTGCGGTTTCAGATAAAATCGCGACTGACATTGACGTAGAAACCAAAATGCAACAAGCAGAAATTTCAGCTATTATAAACGACGATTTGTTTCGCTTAAGCGATAAAAAGATTATTTACGATTTAGTCAACCTCATCGCAGAAGAAGGTATTGCTTATGACAAAGTAGTTCAGTTTAAAAAACAAAGAGAAAATAAATATTGGTATGCTACTTCAAAAGCTTTATATAATGGTTTAGAATATGGTGCGGAGACCTTACATCTCATCCGTAAATACAACGGAACTACCTATTCAAATTTTAGTGATGGGATAGAAAGTTATGCTTCAGAATTGTATGAAGTAGACCAAGCCTATAGAAAGTTTGTTTGGAGCTTTAAACAATCAAAACAAAACAGAATACTTGCAACGCTAGCAGAAAAAATAGAAAAGGTCTATGCTAACGATTGGTTGTTAAAATATAACAACAACTGGCAAAAAGTAGTAGATGACTTGACTGTATGGCCTACTCAAGAACCCTATAGTCAACAACGCTTTTTTGAACAACACGTACAACCATTTGCAAAGAAGAAACAACGTTTATTTGTTATTATTTCAGATGCCTTACGTTATGAGAATGGCGCAGAATTAAGTAGAAGATTACAATCGGAAAATAGGTACGAGTCGTCCATAGAGCATATGGTAAGTAGTTTGCCTTGCTACACTCAATTAGGAATGGCTTCTTTATTACCGCATAGTAGTATTTCGCTTAAAGCGAAAACAGATACCATACTCATTGATGGAATGTCAAGTGCTGGAACCAAGGGACGTTCTAAAATTTTAGCAACAAATTCAGGTGTAAGAGCTACTGCAATTAAGGCAGATGACTTTATGAATATGAATGCGAATAAAGAGGGAAGAGCTTTTGTAAAGCAATACGACCTCATCTACATCTATCACAATAGAATAGACAAAACAGGTGACGATAAAGCTACTGAAGAACGAGTTTTTGATGCTGTAGAACAAGAGTTCGATTTCTTGATGGATATGATGAAGAAGATTGCTAATATGAACGGAAACAATATGATGATTACCGCAGACCACGGTTATATCTACCAACATAGTGATTTAGATGAAAGTGATTTTGTAACCTCAAGGCATTCAGGAACCATTTGGAAAGAAAATAGACGCTTTGTTATTGGTCAAGACCTAAAAGGTGATGACACCACAAAAGCCTTTAAAGGTTCTGAGTTAAATATTGATACGAATGTAGATGTATTGATACCAAAATCTGTAAATAGATTGAGAATAAGCGGAGCTGGTTCACGATTTGTTCACGGTGGAGCTACGATGCAGGAAATTGTTATTCCGTTGCTTAAAGTGAGTAAAAAACGTCAAGACACCACATCTCAAGTAGATATTGATATTATTAAATCTACAGATAGAATTACTACAAATATTCTTGCAGTTTCATTCATCCAATCTAATCTAGTTACTGAGCAAGTATTACGAAGAACCATTAGAGCTGCCATTTATGCAGAAGATGGAGAACGATTAAGTGATTTGTTTACCTACAATTTTGATATAGATGAAGGAAGTGAAAGACAACGAGAGGTAAAACATCGTTTCCAATTGATGTCTAAAGCCAGTGGAAAGTATAAGAACCAACGTGTAAAATTAGTTTTAGAAGAACCTGTAGAAGGAACCACAAAGTGGAAAGAATACCAAAGCTTCTTTTACACACTAAACATATCATTTACTAACGACTTTGATGACATATAAGATATGAAGGAACTAGATATAAAACTTAATGAGCACTTTGAAGGAAAAGTAGTTAGAAAAGACTTAACCCAATTGGTTAAAGGAAATGCAATTGTACCTACTTACGTATTGGAGTACCTTTTAGGTCAATATTGCGCTACAGATGATGAAGAAACCATTAATCAGGGCGTAGAAACCGTTAAGAATATAATATCAAAACACTTCGTACATAGAGATGAAGCTAACCTCATCAAATCTACAGTTAAAGAAAAAGGGTCGCATAGAATTATAGATAAAGTTTCTGTAAGACTTAATGACGTTAAAGACCAGTATGAAGCATCTTTTGCAAATCTTGGACTAAGTCGTATTCCGATTTCCAGTGACGTCATTAAAGAACATAAAAAACTACTCTCAAGCGGAGTTTGGTGTATTTTGACCTTAGCATACTATTCTTCAGATGAAAAAGGAACCGTTCCTTGGATAATAGAAAGTATTAAGCCCATTCAAATATCTAATGTAGATATAGAAGAATACAAAAGTGCAAGACAGCAATTTACGACAGATGAGTGGATGGATGTATTGATGCAATCGATAGGTCTAAACCCAGATGAGTTTACCAAACGTTCTAAACTCTTACAATTAACACGATTAGTTCCATTTGTAGAAAACAATTATAACCTCATCGAATTGGGGCCAAAAGGAACAGGTAAATCTCATATATTTTCAGAATTATCACCACACGGAATGCTTATATCAGGTGGAGAAGTTTCCAAAGCTAAACTCTTTGTAAATAATAGCACTGGAGAAATAGGTTTGGTTGGCTATTGGGATGTTGTGGCTTATGATGAGTTTGCTGGAAAAACCAAAAGGTCTGATAGAGGTTTAGTAGACATCTTAAAGAATTATATGGCAAACAAGTTCTTCTCAAGAGGAACACAACAATATGGAGCTTCAGCGTCAATGGTGTTTGTGGGTAATACAGACCATTCAGTTCCCTATATGCTTAAGCATAGTGACCTTTTTGAAGCGTTACCAAAGGACTACTATGACACTGCCTTTTTAGATAGAATGCACGCTTATTTACCAGGTTGGGAAGTGCTCAAATTGCGTAATGAAATGTTTAGTTCTGACTATGGTTTTATAGTTGATTATCTAGCTGAAATCCTAAGAGGGCTACGTAAGGAAGATAGAACCAATGAGTATACGCAGTTTTTTGAGTTATCTAACTCTATCACTACTCGTGATAAAACAGCTATTGAAAAGACATTTGCTGGATTAATCAAAGTCATATATCCGCAAGGAGATTTTGATGAGGATGAGGCTAAAGAGCTGTTAGATTTTGCCATAGAAAATAGAAAGCGTGTAAAGCAACAGCTTGAGAAGATGGATGAAACCTTCTTGGAACAACCTGTAGATTTTAGTTATACCATTAAAAGTTCAGGTGAAGTAGTAAATGTAGAAACCTTGGAAGTAATTGAGAATGGCGGAGGAAATTTAAACACTATTAATCAGGTTGAGACTTCAGACGTTTCTAATAAAGATATGGTTGAGGCACTTCAACCAAAACCAATCGAGCTTTCAGGTGGACAAAAAATAATACGAGACAACCAATCTGGTATTTCATATGACTTACTATTCGGTGCTTATCTGGTAGGCGCTACTGATGTAAAAGTAATAGACCCATATGTGCGACTTCCCTACCAATTGAGAAACTTTATGGAATTTGCTAAGCTACTTTCTGAAAAGAAAGACCCAGATGTTGAGGTCAAGCTTCATCTAGTAACAGCAAATAATGAAGATTATATTGAAGATGCTAAAGAAGCCTTCAAACAAATGCAATATTCACTGGAAGGAATAGGAATTATTTTTACTTACGAGTTTGATGATTTCATTCATGACCGTTCCATCATTTTAGATAACGGCTGGAAGGTCATTCTAGGGCGAGGGCTGGATATTTGGCAAAAAACAGGTGGATGGTATGATATTAATGAATACTTGCAAGAAAAACGTTTATGTAAAGCTTGTGAGGTGACTTTTGTTGAAAACTAGATTAATGGAAAACAAATTTTCAATAAAAGCCAAAACATATACGATTAAGCATAATCAAACATCTGAAAAGGATGTAATACTCAATAGTTCTATAAAATATATTATACCTGTTTACCAAAGACCCTACTCTTGGAACGAAGAGCAAATTGATAAATTCATTTCTGATATATTTCGGTCATTTTACGGCTTTGATAGAAACTCAGAACCAGAACCTATGTTTATCGGTACGATGCAATTATCTGGTCAAAGAAAATTAGAAAATGGTTCTATAATTCAAGAGGTAGTTGACGGTCAACAGCGATTAACAACATTATTCATCTTCTTAAAAATACTTTCTCAGAAATTTAGCCAGAATAAAGAATTGAATCAGTTAGATTTTGATTGGTTAGAAACCAAAGTAAATAGTGGAGAGCAACAAAAGAATTTATCACATTTCCTTAATCTTAATTCTTTACCAGAAGCAAGCACAAACAACCTAAATCCATATATTACAAATGCCCTTATAATAAATAATTTAATAGAAGGTGGTATTAAAAATGACGAAGGCAACAGAAATGATTTTGATATAGATGGTTTTGTAAATCACCTCTATTCTAATGTTTATTTTGTGGTTATTGAAACTGTTGCGGGGCTTTCTAAAACACTTCAAATATTTGATGCTATTAACACTACAGGACTTGACTTAAATGGAAGTGACGTCTTCAAGATTAGAATGTATGAATATTTGAAGGACAAAAAGAAGCAGGAAGAAACCGCATTTGATAAAATTAACAATCTCTATGCTAAAGTTGACAATTATAATAGGGTTAATGAGATAAATATATCATTCACTGAAATCTTAAGTATTTATCAAGACATACTTATTTCAAGATATAATTTACCTAATGTTCTTTTCTCTTTAGGTACCACTACTTTCTTTGACCGTTTATTTGATAGTCTATTTAATCTTTACCAATGGGAGAACTTCACTAAAATTAATGAGGTTGAATTAATTTTAACTGACATTGACAGAGTTATTGAGGCTAGGTTTCAATGGGAAAATCTATTATATCCAACGCTTGAAGATGCAAGTTTAATGTCTTTTGTTTGGTGGTCTAGATATAGTAGATTTTGGAAAATAGTTATTATTTTCTTGTACCGATTTAATGAGAATCCAAATGATGTTTTTCGTTTTATTAATAAACTGAGTAAGTTATTCATACTTTACAGTATCTACTTTGATAAAGCGATTAATAACATATATACTTTTACTTATAAATTAATAGATGACTTAATAGTTGATGAAAAACCTTTAAATGATTTAATTAAAAGGTTGGAAGATAAAATTTCTGGATTAGTACCTTATCACGATATAAATGGTAAAGAAGTTTTCTTGAGTAAACTAAATGGAAATATTGTTTATAATGCGAAAAAGAAAAACCTAATATGTAGATTATCTGCTTTATTAGAAGAGGATTTAAATTCTGACATTGATATAAATGAAAGACGAGAAAGACTTTTTCACTCTCAAAAGTTTCCTAACGATATAGAACACATACAATCATTTAATGATGAGAATATTGATGAAAGAGAATCTATAAAAAATAAATGGGGAGAAAATCTCCATTCTATTGGTAATCTTGTTTTACTTGAAAGGAATATAAACAGGAAAATTAGCAATAAATCATATGGTGAAAAGGTAAAAGAGTATAGTACTAGTTATTTTAAATGTGTAAAGGGATTAAACTCTAAATATCCTGAATGGGGCTTGGAACAAGCACTAGCAAGAAAGGAAACTGAAATTAGGAAAATTGAAAACTACTTATTTAGCTAATTGAATTATGGCAGTTTCTGTAGCGGAATTATTTGAAGAATTTAGACTTAAACCCAAAGGTTCTTTCAGTTGGAATCATCCTCTAGATGCAAATTATAATGGTGTTTACGTACTAGCATTGACATCCAATCCCAATGACAAAGAACCTCATCCCTTCAATTTTGAGATTTGTGACGATACTTTTTCATACTGGCTGAGTCAAGCAACCGACTTACAAATTAATGGAGAAAAAGTGACGAAGAAGGAACAGGTAAAGCAATATTTGAAGCAATTTTGGAACCCAAACGAGAATATACTGTATATAGGTGAATCATCATCGCCTACAAATCCGCTACAAAAAAGGATAAAACAGTTTTACTCTCATAAGGTAGGTCAGAAAGGGCCGCATACTGGTGGTTACTGGTTAAAACTATTAAGTTGTTTAAATAATGTTTCCGTCTATTATGCGCAAGCTCAAAATCCAAGAGAAGTAGAATTTAAAATGTTAATGAAATTCGTTGAGCTATCTACTGGAAAATCATTTTATGAGATAGAAAATTTTGCAAATTATTTACCATTTGCAAATGTAAAGCTTGATGTATCTAAAAAACACTTCTTAACCAAACATACTAATAGAAATAAAAGGGTTCAAAAGTCAAAATAAAATATTTATAACAAATCGCTAACTAATGTTTGCAATTTGTTATAAAAACCTGGTTATTTGTATTTTACAAAATTTGAAAGACAAAAAATCAGAATTATGGAAATCGCAAAAACTATTTTAGGACAAATTAAATATCTAGACAAAATGGCTCTTATGGCTTGGGGAGCTAGAAACTTTGTAGCACTACCAAAGTCAAAAGAATTTCAAGGTGGTTTACGATTTAAAGTTAATGGTCTTAAACATCAAGGTTGGGTAACTATAGAACTTACATATTTAGATGAGTATACAGTTTCTTTTATAAATGAAGATGTTGAGGTTGTAAAAGTTCGTCACGGTGTTTATTGTGATATGCTAGTAGATGTGATAGACTATATCGAAGGTAAAGAAGCTGCTTAATGAAGAAGTTTGTAGCATACTATAGAGTAAGTACTCAAAAGCAAGGTAAATCTGGGCTTGGTCTGCAAGCTCAGAAAAATGCTGTTCTTCGTCATACTGGAGGCAAAGGTGAAATCATAGGTGAGTTTACCGAAGTTGAAACAGGAACCCGTAAAAAGAAGCGTAAAGAAATTTATAAAGCTATTGAGTTAGCCAAAAAAGAAAAAGCTACTCTAGTGGTTGCAAAGCTCGACAGGCTTTCAAGGGATGTAGAATTTACTTCAGCTCTTTTTAATGGTGGTATCGACTTTGTATGTTGTGATAACCCAGAAGCAAACAAACTTACAATCCAATTGCTGTCGGTCATTGCGGAACACGAAGCTTCTGTTATCTCAACAAGAATTAAAGATGCATTAAGGGTCAAGAAAGAAAAGATAGCGAGAGGAGACTATACTAATAAGGATGGTTCTCAAATGAAGATGGTAGATGGTAAAGTTCGTTTAGGAAATCCTAATGGTTTTGGGGAATTCCAAAAACTCGGAGTTGAGAAGATTAAAGAGAACGCCAGAACCAATAAAGCTAACATTCAAGCTAAGGATATTATATGTTCAGCTCGAAAAGAGGGCTTGACCTTCCAGCAAATAGCGGATAAGCTTAATAAGTTACAATATACAACCAGAACAGGAAAGCAGTTTCACGCTATACAGGTGCAGAGGTTATATGTAAAATGTACTGATAAATAAGCTCCTTGATATCAATTATGGCTTATTTATTCTACTTTCATCAAATATTTTATCAGCGGTTTCATTTGCAAACTATTATCCTGTTTCCATCTAATAACAAATTTTTTACCTTGATATTTTGGGTTGGATATTATGCTGCCGTTTGAATCTTCAATGCAAAGCGGAACACCCATTTTCTTTATTCTTTTGCTGTTTGTAGGAAATGGCTCTAAATTATTAAAAATAATATTCACATCATCTCGATTGTTATCGATTGGTTTCATCTCACAATCCCGAAATTCTACAATCTGGAAATTATTAGATTTATCTAGCCTTATATATTCATTGTCGCTACCTGCATTACTTAAAACCATTACATCATTTTCATCAATAAGTGCAGAAACTGTTTTGTTAAATATTGATATATCTAACATTCCTTCATTTAATCTTGCAGGAACTCTAGTTTCTCCGTAAAAATCAACCAAATAATTTTCCTGTTGTTCGGTGATGTAGATTACTTTTTCCTCTCTGCTTTTATCTACCCAAAACCCTAAATATTCATCACCTTTGGATGAACATGAACTTAAAAGAGTTAATGCTAAAATTGGAAGTATGTAAGCTAGTCTAGTTTTGTTAGTTCGAATAAAATATATCATTGTTGTTAGTTTTAGTTTGAACGTTTGATGAATAAATCAGTATTATTTCCGTTATAATCAACTAGAATACCTTTTAAATTGCCGTTGCATTCGATGTTCAATGAACCACGACTTTTGCTATTATTTGAAGCATCGAACGACCCAGAAACTACCCGATAATCCGCAATGGCTATTCTACCATTTGTCGATAAATACCAATCGCCTTCTAATCTATATCCACCACCAGAGACAATAAATCTACTCGGTTGCTTTGCGCCTGTACTAAGGTTATACTTCGTGTCAAATTTTACATAACCGTTACCATTCAACGTAAAGTTGGATGTTGTCAAATATTTGATGGTTTCGCTACTAGGTAAATTACAGTATGTCTTATTATTTCTATTGTTCTGGGTATTATAGTTTTCGTTGGATGAAGTATTACTTCTTGGCTTATCATAATTTTTTATAGTGTAATGGTCACTACGTGTTTTTGGTTGGGTGTAATGAGAGTATGCCTTAATAGCTATTACCACTACAACAATAGCTATTATAATTTTTATTGCTTTAAAAACTCTTTTTTTCATATTATAATCAGATTGGTAAAAAAACACCAATATACAAAATGTTACGATTTATCGTAACCTTATAAAATGTAATATTCAGCATCTTGACTTCAAATGATTGAAGCAGACAAGGAATATTTATTTACAATAGGGCAAAATATAGCTAAAGCTAGAAGACGTAAAAAGCTTACGCAAGTTGACGTATGTGTTGAACTTAAAATGGACAAACCCTATCTGTCCAGTATTGAGAACGGCAGACAAAACCCAACTCTTTTAACATTAAAGAAGCTAGCTGATGCTATAGGTGTTGAGGTTGAAGAGTTTTTAAAAGACTAAACTCTCTCAGGAAAATACTCTGTAAAATTCCTTCTATCATCCAGTAAATCGCAAATCACTCTATCAATTTTCACTTTAATAGATTTCCTTTCTTTACTAGTTAGGTTATCCGTTAAAGATATTCGAACATTGTCAGGAGCTTTGATGTTTATGGTTTCTATATTATCTCTGATAAATTCTAATGTCATAAGTAATCTTTCATTTAAACCATTTGGGATAAATGAATTTTTCTCGAAAGCTTTTTTCGTGAATTCTTTTAAAAGTATCGATTTTATAGGCAGTTGAACCTCTGTCTTAAGAAGCTTTAGTAATTTAATTATATCAATTTTATCTTTCTGGAAAGTTCCAAATTCTTCCTGTTTTTTAGGATTCATCTTGAGTTTCCAACTACCTTCACATAATTCAGGATTTTTGAAAAGGGTATAATCATTCTTACCTCTTACAAAGTCTGTTCTAAGAGCTGGAACGACATCTATTATCTCTTCGTGTTCATCTATCTTATAAATTAAGCCTATGGAAACTTTTTGTTTTCTCACGTCTTTTAGTTCAGAATCCTTAAAATGGTACTTGAAGAAATTGTAAACTGTGTTATACATTTTGCTCTCGCTAGGAAAACTAGTTTTCTTGAATTGTATTCTAATATCTAAATCTGATAGACCACTTATTGCAGTACCCTGTTTAACCGAACCTTGATACGATACATTGCCTAGAATGTCTTTGGCAAACTTATTTTTTAGTGCTGATTTTACTTTTCTCCCTTTTATTAGGACTTCTTTATCTATTTCATCGGGTGTGTAGGAACCTATAGCACTAACCAAATATGAAATCTCATCCGCTTCATCAATTATTTCTTTTCTTGTTGAAAAAATAGACATAATCAGATTAAGCACACTTGCACTCGTTAAGCCAATAATAGCACCTATTGTCCCTGCTAGAACAAATGACTGATAATCAAATTTTTGTTGTGGATTTTTGTTGTCTAGTTGTTGTGAACCATTAATAATCAGTCCTAAAATTCCACCTATTATAGCTCCTAATTGTAAATTTTCTTTGCTAGATTTCTTCATCTAAAGTTTCTCCAATTGTTGACAAGTATGAATTTAAATCAATTGCTGCGATTGTACCGATGGCTTGCTGTAAATATCTCGTAAGTTGCAAAAAGAAAGTCACCAACGAATTTTCAGTTTTACTAAAATTGATGCTTTTTATGTTTCTGTTTTGATAATGCTCTATGAATTTATCTATTCCAGTTTCCATAATCTCTTCATTTGGCTCATAATCAACAACAAAACAGCCATAATCTGCAATACATCCCATATCAATACTTCTAAGTTCTTTTTGGTTTGCCAAGTGAGCTTTAATTGTCTTATTATCATTGTTATGAGAAAATGTATTCGTACTAGTTAAGATGCCACCAACGATTTTTGTAAGCGGACGTGGTGGAAATTTTCTACCAGAATTTATCATATCTGTACTTGTACGTTTAAGCTGCCTAACACTCTCGATTTTTTCAGCAGAATATTCGATAAATGACTTTTCATCTACGTGACCCTGTATATCTGGTTTCACTTCAAATACTGCATAAACACCCTCAGCTGGAATGTAATGAAAACCATTTTGTGAGAAAATAAAAGGAGTGAACCAGTTATCATAAATCACAATATCAATTTGGTGACTTGTATTACCTTCTGAGTCTATTACAATTGCTTTGTCTACACTATATCGATTAGGAAGATATTTTTTTAACCATTCAATCCAAGCGTTTTCCAAAGCATCTCCTTTTGCACCTTGGTGGGTAATATTGGCTCTACTTGTGTTTAACTGAGCTACCATTTGATTTTGTAATCCAGCAAAAAGAGTTTGTAAGTCTACTTTACTCATATCTTAAAAGTTTTTTATCATTATACACATAGAATTCAAAATCGTTTAACCTCGATTTATTGATGCTTAATATCATTAGAGTTGGATTGTTTATTCCAACGGTTTTACATTCTGCTATTTCTATCATGGCATTGAGGTCGGTTATACTGAATTGGGTGCTATTGTCTGGATGTGTATGCCATTCACCTACATAATGCTGTTTAGGATTTAGACTATACAATCTTTTTAATTCTCCCTTTATTCCCTTTGCACTGCGTTCAAATGAGTATTTTGAGTTCCTGTATTCACTAGGTAATATGGTTTCTGTTATGTGTAGTGTTTTAAAATCTTCAGAATAGAAACCAATTAAAAAGCCACCGTATTCTTTTGGGTACATTTTTATTCCAGCATCTACAATTTTATTTAGAAGTCCCTTAGGAATTTGTACCTCAACGTCCATATTTAAATTCCGAAGCTTCAATACTGTATTATTTTAATGTTTAATTCATCGTTGATTTCTGATTTTACAATGAAATTGTCTTTAGGAGAATCACTTTTATAGATATTATTTATTTTCTTTAAAGCAATCTGAACCAGCATACTAATATCATTATAAGATGCTCTAAAAGTTGGACTCCAACATCCAGTTGGGTTATAAAGGTCTTCAACGTCATTGTCAAGTATTTCTGAATACTGTTTACTCACAAAATCATAAGTATTAGGATGAAATGCACAAACCAATTCTTTTGCGTGGTTTGTAATAGACAAATTTATAAGGTCACTTTTCAGACTCAAATTGTCTAAAACAAACATTAAATCGTCATCAGTTGAACAATCAATTATTAAATCATAGCTATTGAGAAAGTCTTCTAATTCATTCCTAGACTTATCTTTTCCAAATAAGGCTTTAGACATTATCTCAAAATATGGTTGATTGACTGTATGTATATTTACGAAGGGTGATATGTGAGATAATACATTACTCATTTCTTCAATTTTATCGGTTCTTCCCGATGCAAATTGAAACTCGGCACGACATACGTTTTTAGGTTCTTTTACGTCGTAGTCAGTCAAATCAATCTTTGTACATCCGCATTTTACAAATGTCCTAGCAACATTACTTCCTACAGCACCAACACCTATTATTAAAATTCGTTTTTCTGTTAATTTCGAACTGAATGCTCCTCTGCCAAAAAAATACTTGTAGGATGAATTTCTAGACGTAGCCCATTTTATATTTTCATTTAACAACTTGGATGTCCAAATTTGATTCTCTTTTGTTCCTTCTATGGGGAAATTTCCAATTTCTATAGTAGCAACTAACCAATGTACTTCTCCATTCGGTATTTTATAGCCGATGTAAAACGGCACATATTGTCCACGTCTCTTTTTCTTAATGTATTCTTTTTCGCATTGGTGTAAAAATTCCAGAAAATCACTTGTGAATACATCAATAAATTCTTTCCAATTTGAATATGCAAATCTATTGTAAGTAGCAGGTTGCTTTTCAGCATAAAAAAAGATTCCGTGATTCGGACGACCAAGTTCCTTGTAGATATTACTCCATTTACATATTACTATTTCTTTTCCGAATTCGTCTACAAAACCCTTTGTCAAATAATTGTGAATAGGCTTGTTTCCATTTTTCCCTTCACTTAACAGGGATAAATTTACAAACCCGAACTGGTTACGATTAAATGTATAATCTACATCCGTAAACATATATGAAGTAATTATACCTTTAAAGTCCGATTCTCGGGTTATAAGGTGTTCATAGTGTAGGTCGGAGTCTATATTAATATAATATTTCTCAATCCAGTTTTTAAGTGATTCAAAATCAATCAGTAGTTTTTTTTCAATATTAGGATTATGGGAAGTATGTATACAGACGGTACCATCACCCATAACGTGATTGTACTTTAAGTAATCCTTATTTATAAACTTGATGGTTTCAGCATCGTAAGTCCTAAACGGATATTGAGGATAAATAACGACATAGAACTCTAAAGGTTCTGATAATCCTTCAAATTGAATTGATACTCTTCCCTGTATATTTACTTCACCAGAGAAAGGTTCTTTCACCTTTACATAGGGTATACTGTCTAATGTTTGTAATATATTATCTAATCGATTTTCTTTCATTAACCGAATCGTTGATTTTGTGTTGGTATTGAAAATGTGCTCGCTCCTGTTTTCACACCATAACCTTCACTAGATTTAGTATCTTCATTTTCTTTAAAATCTGGATTTATAGGAAAATATATTTTAAGATTATCAGAGTTGTCTTCGATTCTATCCAGCATATTTTTCATCTTAGAGGATAAGTTTTCTTTCTGCCAAGATTCTAAAGTGTCCGCAACATTATTGCCACTATTACCTGGGTCACTTAGTGTAAAACCGTCTTTTGTAATGTTATCACGGATGTACTCCATCGTAGATTCAAGCATCTCACATAAATCACCAGAAATACTATCCTTGTCAAACGCCTTAATAGTAATCAATTCCATCAAAAATGACTTGTAGTCTTCATTATTAGAGGATTTCCATATCTTTAGTAAACGGATAATTTTTCTTTCGTTATCTCTACTTTTAATATGTTCAATTTGAGCCTTTATATTGGTTAAAAGATGGGTTTTTCCTGCTAACAAACCATATTGAGAATGAACGTATAAGTTGAGCTTATTATCCTCATTATATTGGTCTTCATTTAGCTCTCGTCCAGGTACAATGTCTATGCTTATTTCGTCTCCGTCATTGTCACTATAAAATATAATACCAATGGAAACTTTTTGTTTCCTTACTGTTGCTTCTGTACCATAAGTTTCATTAAGGAAATCGAAAACATCATCAAACATTTCTTCTAGAGTAGAAAAGGATTTTTTCTTAAAAGGTACCACAACATCCAAGTCAAATTTAGTATTGATAGCTGTATGCTTAGCATACGAACCAGAATTCAACGGACTATAAATTTTGTCAGTGTAGTGCTCTTCTAAAGCCTCTTTAATAGATTTACGCTTATCTCTGTATTTGTCTAATAAAGAATTAACGTGAGACATTTTGTGAGTCTCTAATACCTCTTGTAGATATTCTTTTTTATTTATTGCCATATCTTTTTTAGATTATTTTAACAAATAATAAGCCAATGACGCCTGTCTGTCAGTTTGTTATATTGTTTTAGACGAAGCGATGAAAATTACAGATAAAAAACATTGAATCCTTAAATACTAATAATCTTTCTGTTTAAAGTCTGACTTTATGTCAAATTCTCAGTATTTTATTTTTTTAATAGCGTTTTTGATAGCTCATAAACTTTAATTATATCTTGTTTTAATTGGTTAGATATTGTAATTTTACTCGCTACTAAGTAAAGCTTCACAGAAATGTGAAGCTTTTTTATTACAATAAATCTTGATTTTTTTAAGTACTATTATTTAAATAAACTATAATTTTTAAAATAGCTGTTACACTTATCTTATTCATAACGTTATAAATAGTAATTATTTATTTACAAGCAAATTATCTTTTTAGCTCATTATATACTGTTTTGAGCAACGTATTTAATTTTAACTATATAAATAGAGCAAAATGTTTAATAGTTGTAAATTATACTATTATAAAATATCATGGTATTACAACCCTAAGATTTAAAATGTCAAATTGACATTTTTTTACATGAAAAAATGACAATAATCTTAGCTATATGGTGTTTTTTTTCTTAAAATTTTAATAAAAAATCACCTTAAAATAAAGCTAATTCATTTTGGTATTTTATTTGTAAAATATGTATTGAAGTCAAAAGATTTCAAGTTTGAAATAATGTTTAATTTAAAATTTTTGTAATTATGAGCAATTTAGTAACTGTTCCTAAAAATGGAAGTTTAACAAACACGAATTCAAATGGAAACTTCCCAACTTGGTCTAGCTGGTTAGATGATATATTTAATAGAGACCTACCATCAGTATTTACGTCTAATTTTAATACTGGAATTACCTTACCAAAAGTTAATATTAAAGAAACTGCCGATTCGTATATTGTAGAAATGGCTGTTCCAGGATTAAAAAAATCAGATTTTCATATTGATCTTGAAAACCAAATATTATCAATTTCTACTGAGGTAAAGGAAGAAAATGAAAAAAAAGAAGAAAATTACACGCGACGTGAATTTGGATATTCTTCGTTCAAAAGAACCTTTAGTTTGCCAGAGACAGTAGATGAAGATAAAATTAAAGCACGTTATAACGAAGGTATATTAAATATTCATTTACCTAAAAAAGAAGAGGCAAAACAAAAGCCTGCAAAAACCATTACCATTTCTTAACTATTAAAATTATGGTTATTTATTTAAGATGAGGCTATTTTATAGCCTCATCTTAAAATTTTAATATTTATTTTAAATAGATGTCTAATCTTAATATTTAAAAAAATGAAAAAGCATGTATTATTGCTAGTGACGCTTTTTTTATGCTTTAGTTGTAGCGGACAAAATAATGAACTAAATAAAGCTGAAACAAAAAAGAGTGAAGCGCATGTAATTAAAGAGCCTAAAGGCACTTGGAAAGTTGATAAAGAATTTGATGAAAATGGAAATTTAATAAGATACGATAGTATTTATACTTGGTCATCTAACAATAAATTTAATAATCTTTCTTCTTTAAATAAAGATAGCTTGATGCAATCTTTTAAATCAAATTTCTATAGAAACTTTTCGAAATTTGAAAACGAAGGATTCGAAGACGTTTTTTCTCAAGATTCACTTTTTAGTAAACACTTTTTTAATGATGATTTTTTTAAAAGCTCTTTTGGAAAAGACTTTATGGATATAGATGAAATAAGAAAGCAAATGATAGAGAGACAAAAGGATTTTTTAGAAAAATACCAATCTGAATTCATTAAAGCTGAAGATGAAAACTAATTAGTTTTCGTCTTTTATTATTATTATTAATATTTTACCTTCAAAAATCAATTTTTATGATGAAAAGCAGCTAGTTAGCATTAAGAAATAGCTAGTGATATAAATTAAATTGTTTTTAGAATAGTTAATTAAAATAAAATATTGATTTACTTAGATTCTAAGCGCTTAATCATTGCCTTCATTTCCTTTATTTCCTTTTCTTGAGCTTTAATAATTTCTTGAGCTAGTTTTTTTACTTCTGGATCTTTTAAATCTGCATTTTTGCTTGTAAGAATTGCTATTGAATGATGAGGAATCATTGCTCGCATCCACTTTATGTCGTTTATAGGAATTTGTTTTCTTACTAAAAATGTTGAAATTCCAATTATTGCTAGACTACTAATAATTATTGTAATATTTTTAGTTTTATTCTTATACATGTTTTTCATAAAAAAGAACATGATTAATGCCATGCCTCCAATTCCAATTAACGTCATATACATTCTAGTCCAGCTAAAAAAAACATGACTAAATTCATAAGTATTAAAGTACATTGTTATATACATTGAGATTGCAGAACAAATTAACATTAATATAAAAGTGGTATAATTTTTCTTATTCATAATTAATTAATTTTAGTTACACTTGTGGTTATAGACTATACGTAGTTATTTGGTTTTAACTAATTTACTAAAAATAAAAAACAAAAAAATTTTAAAGAATTTCGCAATAAGCTTGATATAGTAAACTATTATATAGTGGTGTGTAGAGGTTTTTTATAACCTTCTTTAGCTTTTTATATAAAATGTCAAATTTTAAATTGTATGCTTATATTTTTCAATATAATTTTTAGACTAAGTGAATATGCCTTTCGTATTTCAACATTATACAACTTGAAAATTATATCTTCTTTCCGTTATAAAGGAGTTCCTTTTTTAGGTTTATTTTTTTTAATACTAAACGTTATTAAAACAGGAAAAAATGTTTTGGTTATAAATAGACTTCAATTAATTTTCCAGAAGTAGCTTCTAAACTTATATTGTTTATACAAGCAGGAATAATTATTGTTTCTCCAATACTTAATTTGTATTCTTCGTTATTTTTAGCTGTTTTAAGCGATGTATTTCCTTCAACACACATATATATTACAAATGAGTCGTAAGTAGATAGTTCTCTGTTTAAATAGCCCTGAATATTTAGTATGTTGGTTTTAAAATATGGCGAGTTTACTAATGGACTTGGAGTGTTTGTTTCTGTTTTATATTCTGTTTTGTAATTTTTATAGAGATTGTAATCTATTGCATCTAAAGCTAAATCTGTATGTAGCTCTCTTTTTTCGCCCGTTTTTTTATCTACTCTATCATAATCATAAATACGATATGTTATGTTAGAGGTTTGTTGTATTTCGGCTAATAAAACACCAGCGCCAATAGCATGAACTCTTCCGGTAGGAATATAAAAGGTATCTCCAGATTTTACTTTTTCAATATTTAAAATTTCTTTTAAAGTATTGTCTTTAAGGTGCTGTTTGTATTGCTCTTGTTTAATTTCTTTATTAAAACCAACAATTAACTCTGCATCTTTTTCTGCTTGCATTACATACCACATTTCATTTTTTCCAAAGGAATTATGTCTTGCTTTTGCTAATTCATTACTTGGGTGTACTTGTATAGATAATGGTGTTTTGGCATCTATAAATTTAATTAGTAGCGGAAAATCATTACCAAAAGAATTGTATACTTTTTCACCAACAAAGTCTGCTTTAAAAGTATTAATTAACTCTTTTAAAGTCTTTCCTTTTAAATTGCCGTTACTTACTAGGGTTTCATTATCCTTAACATCTGATATTTCCCAAGACTCACCAATACTTTCTTGAGAATACTTTTTGTTTAAAACAGTTTTTAGTTTGTCTCCTCCCCAAATTCTATAACTATATACTGGATTAAATGTTAACGGATATAATTTCATTTTTAAGCAATTTACTGTATTTGTTTAATGAAGTGTTTTGTAATTGTATTTAAATGTTTGTCTGCATTATTTATAGCATCATCTAAATTTTTTGCTTCATCAATAATTTGGGATGCATAACTAATTCCCATTGTGTTTAGGTCTTTTTCAGTTATATCTATGGCGCCGCAAAAAGCAGCAACTTTAATATTTTTTTTAACTGAAACGTCTAAAATACCTTGAATAGTTTTGCCAGAAAGTGTCTGGTAATCTAATTTTCCTTCACCAGTAATAATCCAATCTGCATCTAAAATTTGATTGTCAAAATTAGATAATTTTTTAATTAATTTATTACCACTTTCAAGATTTCCTTTTAAAAATATTTTTGATGCAATTCCCATGCCTCCAGCAGCACCAGCGCCAGCAACATTTTGTGGGTTAATATTAAATACTTTTATTATTAATTTTGAAAAATCTTTAAGGCCTTGATCTAATAATAAAATATCATTTTGGTTTGCACCTTTTTGTGCGGCGTAAACATGTGCAGCACCATTTTCTCCATATAAAGGGTTGGTAACATCGCAAGCAATTTGAAATTCAACATCAAATATTTTAGTGTTTACTTTGCTAACATCTATTGTTTTAATTTTAGATAAGTTAGCACCAACAGGATGTACTGTTTTGTTTTTTTTGTCTAAAAACCTATAGCCTAAAGCAGTAGCCATACCAATACCGCAGTCGTTAGTGGCGCTACCTCCAATTCCTAAAATAATTTTTTTTGCGCCATTATTTATAGCATCTAGAATAAGTTCTCCTGTACCAAAGGAAGTAGCATTTTTACAATCTATTTCAACTGGTTTTAATAGTTTTAAACCAGATGCTTCTGCCATTTCTATAAAAGCGGTTTTAGAATTTTCTGCATATAAATAAGATGCTTTTGTAGAAGCGAATAATGGATTGCAAACAGTTGTAATTTTTTTTATACCATGTAAATAATAATTAACAATATCTATTGTACCATCTCCACCATCTGCTAAAGGTAATTTTACAATATTGGTTGCTGGTAAATTTAATTTTATTTGTTTTTCAACTATATCGCAAAACTCTAAACTTGTAAGAGAATTTTTAAATTTATCTGGAGCAATTACAATTTTCATATTGCTAATTTAATTTAGAATTTCACCAATAAAAATGGCAAATATTACTATTAATAAAAAGTAAGATAATAATATAGCAACTTCTTTTTTACCAGCTTTATAAATAGAAATATCTAATCCTGGTTTTAATTCTTTTTTTACAACACGGCTAACTACTAATGCTATAATAATAGTAATTGAACAACCAATTACATTCCACCAAAACCAAAAAATACTAGGGACATAAAGCCATAAATATATATTAAATAATACACCAGCAACAATACCTAAGTTTGCACCTAATGCATGTGTTTTTTTAGTTAAAATAGCTAATATAAAAGCGGCTAATATTGGGCCATAAAATACAGAGCTAACTTTGTTTATTACCTCTATAACTGTGCCTTCTATACTACCTGCAAAAAAGGCGAAAAATAAACATACTAATCCCCAAAAAACAGAAAGAAGCCTTGAGTATTTTACATATTTTTTATCTGGTAAATCTGGTTTAAAACGTTTAATAAAATCTTCTAAAGTTACTGCCGATAGTGAGTTAACTGTAGAGCTTAAAGATGACATTGCAGCAGACATAATTGCTACAATTAAAATACCAATAACACCATTAGGTAAATATTTTATTATAAAAACAGGCACCATTAAGTCGGCTTTTTTTCCTTCTAAACTGGTGATGTTAGATTGGTAAACCGAATTTAAAAGTTCTTGAAAACTAGCATCTTGAAGTATTAAAGTTCCTAGCACTAAGCCCATTATACAGTAAGTTAATGTTATTGGAAACCTAAACAAACCATTTGCTAATAGCAGTTTTTTAATTGTAGGTAATCCTTTAGCAGATAATAAGCGCTGTGATTGTGTTTGGTCTGTACCATAATATGAAGCATATAAAAACAAACCGCCAATAACCATTGGCCAAAAGCCAAACTCATCGTTTTTATCGGCATTATTAAATCCCCATTTTGAAAAATCTACAGCTGTTAATCTGTCTTTATCAACAAGGTTTATAAAATTATCATAACCACCTAATTCACTTAAACCGTAAAAGAGACAAATAACTATACCAAAAAACAGTATGCACATTTGTATTACATCTCCCCAAATTACAGCTTTCATACCACCTTGAAATGAATATATCATGGTAATAACTCCAATAATTAATATTGAAATCCAAAATTCTATACCAATTGTAGCTTGTAAAATTAAAGCCATTGTGTAAACCATTACACCAGTTGCAACAGAACGACTTATTTGAAACACAAAGCTTATTAATAATCTAGATGATGCATCGAAACGGCGTTCTAAAAACTCGTAAACACTTACTATCCCAGACTTGTATAAAGTAGGAATTATAGCAATTAATAGAAAAGCCATTGCTAATGGCACACCAAACTCAAAAGTTAACCACTGTAAACCTCCACCATCTTTTAGACCTACAAATGCTGGAGCTGAAATAAAACTTATGGCAGAAAGCTGTGTTGCCATAGTTGATAAACTTAAAGGAAACCAACCCATAGACTGACCACCCAAAAAATAATCTTTAGAGTTCTTATTTTCTTTAAAAAAATATCCAATCCCTAAAAAACCTATTAGGTATAAAATTATAATGATATAGTCTATGTAATTCATCTGTAATTGGTTGTTTGTTTAGTCGTTTAATAAATCTATTAATAATGCAGCACTCCATGAAAAGTTATGGCCACCATAACCAGCTTTTCCATTATTATGTTCTTCTTTTCTCGAATCAAAATACTCATAAAAACCATTTTTTTCTATAATTTCTATAGTGTCTTTTTTCATTCGTTTTGCTAAATCGTTAAAACCATTTTGTTTTAAACCATGGTATAGCATCCAGTTTAAATTAACCCAAACTGGACCTCTCCAATATTTTTTAGGGTTGAACCTTTCGCTTGTAGGATCAAAAGAAGCACAAAGATATTGGTCTGGATTGCCAAATTTTTCCATCATAACATCAACCATTTTATTTGCAACATCTTTACTAGGTAAATTTGCAAAAAGAGGAGAGAAAGAAGAAGATGATACGTGCTTTAATAATTTTTCATTTCTTAAATCATAATGCACGTAAACACCTAATTCTGAATCGTAAAGTTTGCTATTAATTGATTCTGTACCTTTTTTCTGCCATTTTTGAAGTTGCTTAATTTTATCTTCATTATTGCCAATTATACTATATAAATCTATTAAACTTTGATTAGATTTTAATAGCACAGCATTAAATAATGGGTCTTGAACTAAAAATGGAGAAAGTTCGGCTATTTTTTGATCGTTATAATTGTTTTGTTTTGCAATTTCTATAATATGTAAATAGTGGTCGTATTCTCTTTTAGAAGGTCTTTGAGCAGCATCAACATGTGTTGTGTCTCGTCTTTCAAAAGTATATTCTGGTGGATTCATGGTGTCCCAAATGTCATCCCAAATAGGAGAGTTGTCTGTACCAGACTCCCAATTGTGGTAGATGTAAACTAAACCTTCATTTTTAGGATCACGCTGGCTGTAAAAGTATTCGTGGTTTTTGTAAACTTTATCTATTACGCTTTCAATAAATTTAAGCGTCGCTTTTTTGTCTTTGCTAATACGGTATAAATCCTGTAATACAAATCCTGTTACAGGTGGCTGAGTCATTCCTGTAGATTTATATTTTTTTGATGATTGCGGATGTAAATCTGAACGGTGAAAATCTGGTCCAGGAAAATACGAATCGCTTTCTGTATGAAAAATTATATGAGGTATAAAGCCATTGCTCCATTGCGCATCAAGTAATGTTTCTATTTCTTTTTCTGCTTTAGGCATATCAAAATGTGCAAATCCAATTGCAATTAATCCTGAGTCCCAAAACCATTGAAATGGATATAGCTTTTCGCATGGTATGCTAAATTTATCTTTCCAGTTATTGTTTAATACTTTAATAGCGTTGTTTTGTAAATCCTTCATATAATAAAGATTGTTTTTTTTTTTTTGAAAAAAGAACCCATCACTTTACTTAGCTAAAAGTGATGAGTTATATGACTAATTGAATATTGAATTATAAAAATTAAAAGTTGAAAGTAGCTGTTAAAAATAAACGTCTTGGTAAGATTGGACGTCCAACAAAAAAGTCTCCATCTGCAGACTGTCCTGCAATTCCAGCTCTTGGATTACCTTCTGTAATTCCAGAACTATCAAATAAATTAAATACTGATATACCAAAACGTAAAGCCGTTTCTTCGTTTGTTTTAAATGTGTAACCAGCGCCTAATCTTGCAATTGTAATAGCATCTAATTCTACATTATTTGTGTCGTCTGTAAACTTTTTTCCTGTATGATTTACAGAGAAGTTTGCATCAAATACTTTGTTATCAAAATTAATTCCTAGGTTCCCTAATACATTAGGTTGTCTAGCTATTTCATTACCTTCATTAATAGTACTTGTTGTACCATTAACTAAATCTTCGGTTTGATTAGTTGTAATCTCATGATTTTGATATGTTAAAGTAGCAGTAGCATTTAAATAATCTGTAAATTTATATTTAGCAGTTGCTTCAAGACCTAAAGTTTGTGTAGATTGTTCGCTTCTAGCTTGGTCAACTAATTGTCCTCCTGAAATGGCTTGGTCTATTCTAATACGATCACTTAATCCTACATAGTATGCTGCAACAGATCCAGAGAATTTTGAGGTTCCAAATTTGGCACCAATTTCACCTTGTAAAATTGTTTCGGCTTCATAATTAGTGTCTCTTATTCCTGGTGTTGGACTAAAGCCACGTTGTTGTGGAAAAAAGTAGCCTTTAGAGAAGTTTGCGTATAAGTTTGTAGCGTCTGTTAATTTATATAATCCGGCCAGAGATATTGCCCAATCTGTATCTTTTATTTCACCTGTTGTAAAAGTACCATCGGCAAATTGTACGTTTTGTAAGCTAGTTGTTAACTCGGTATCTTCATAAACCTGAGACTCTTCAATATTACCTCTTCTAAATGTACCTGTTGTAGATTCTATACGAAAACCCACATCAAAACGCCATCTATCAAAAACCATTTCATCTGTAAAATAAAAGGCAGTCCTGCTTTGTGTTAGGTAGTTATTTGCTGTCATACCTATTCTGTTGTATAAACCTCCTTCAGAATATATAACATTATTTCCACCAGCATCTGTATAACTTAAGTTTACAAGTTGTGGATTATTATTGAATTCTGAAAGTACTCTGTATTGGTAGTTAACATCTTCGGCTTCTGTTCTTGCTAAAAATGTTCCGGCAGTATAAGTGTGAATGCCGTTATCTGATTTTAAAATGAAACTTGCTTCACCAGAATAATCTGTCATAGGTCTCAACCTATCTACATGTAAATTTTCTATAACTAAATCGTTACCATTAATTTGGTTGCCTGCGCCACCTTGATATGTTGCATTGAATGCAGTATTGTTTGGCGCTACTGCAGCAACATAGTCATTAAGAGTAATTGGGTTGCCGTAATCACCACTACCACCAACATACAGTGCAAAATTGTGCTGGTAGCTGGCATATTTAACTTTAGATTTAAATCTTAAATTGTCGTTTAAATTATAATTAAAATCTGCTAAAACATAACCACCTTTTGTGTAAACACCATCTTCAATTGGGCTTTCGTAAACGCCACCAGGAGTTAAAAATGAAGTGTTTGCTAATTCTCCAGATAATAATTGATTTACTTCTTCACCATCATTACCATTTAGTCTTTCTCTTGAATTTCCATCAAGCGGTAATGGTAAATAAAATTGTGCCTTATCATTAATATATTGACCATGAACTGTAAAGGATCCATTCTCAAATTTTTGTTTTATGTTTCCTCTAAATTGTGCTCCTTTAGTTGTTAATCCTGTTTCTATTGGTCCATCATCTTTTCTTACAAAACCTGTAAATGCATAGTATGTATTTGAGTCTTCACTACCTAATTGACCACCAGTATAGAAATCGGTTTTTAGTCTTCCATTATTTCCCCATTCAACATTTATTAAATTTTCGTCGTTAGAATCTCCAGTTTTACTTGTGTAATTAATAATACCAGCAACAGATCCGGCGCCATATAATACAGCAGATCCACCACGTACAAATTCTACACCTTTAAATCCAACGTCTGGTCTTGCATAAACATCATGAGCAGAAGAGTTTAAACCAAACGTACTCATAAGTGGCATACCGTCGTACTGTAAAGGATTAAATACATACTGTCCGCCAGATGGTAAACCTCTTACAAAAAGATTGGTCGCCGTTTCACCACCACCACCTTCGGCAGTAATACCAGGAACATCTCTTAAAATATCTGCTTGGCTATTAGCAGAAAGTCTAGTGATTTCTTTAATACCTTTAGAGCTAATAGATAAAGGAGCTTCTTTTTGTGACCTAAATGTAGAAGATGCTGTAAGTACAATTTCTTCTAAATTGTTTCCTTCTTGCAGAACTATATTAAGCGTAATTGGAGTTCCGGTTAATTCAATATTTTGAGTATAGGTTGTGTACCCAATATAAGATACTTGTAATTGTTGTGTTCCTGTTAGATTTGTAGTAAAAGTGAAATTTCCATCAAAATCTGATGAAGCTCCAGAATTACTGTCTAAAATAATAACATTCGCTCCAGGAATAACAAACCCAGCATTATCTTTAACTGTACCAGAAATTTCGGTTTGCGAAAATGTTGCGGACAAGCTAAAAAGACATAAAATTAAGATAGTTAGTTTTCTCATATTATTTGTAATTAGTTAATTTTTAGCTAATATAATTGCATTATATGCATTTTAATAAGTAAAAAAGTACGATATTTGTACGCAATCGTTTGCGGGAACGATTGTTTTTTTAAGCATTTATAAATATGAAAAAAGAAGTTACAACCTTAAAAAAGTTAGCGTTAGAGCTAAACCTATCTACCTCAACAGTTTCCAGAGCTTTAAATGACCATCCAGATATAAGTTTACAAACCAAGAAGCGTGTTAAAAACTTAGCACAATCTTTAAACTATGTGCCTAACATTTTTGCTAAAGGTTTTAGAAATCACAAAACAAATATTATAGGTGTAATTGTACCAAACATAACGCATTACTTCACTACTACTATGGTAAGAGGTATATTAAAAGAAGCTGAAGCAAAAGGTTATAGAGTTATTATATCTGAATCGAATAATGATGAAAACAAACAAAAAGAAATGTTTAACACTATGCTGCAGTTTGGAGTAGATGGTATTTTAGCCTCACTAACAAAGCGAACTAGAGAAGTAGAACAAATTTTATCTACATTAAATAATTTACCAATTGTTTTATTTGATAAAGTTTCTAACAAAATACCATGTACACAAATAACGATTAATGATGAAGAAGCCGCTTATAATGTTGTAGAGCATTTAATTAACATTGGAAAAAAACGTATTGCAATTATAAAAGAAGGTAATTATTCTTATAACTCTGAAAAACGTTATCTGGGTTACAAAAAAGCTTTATTGGATAATAATATTGAATTAAATGAGAAACTGGTGCTTACTGTTGAAGATATTTCTTTACAAGAAGGTAAAAGAATGGCAAATATTTTGCTTAGTGCAAAAAAACGACCTGATGCTATTTTTGCAATAACAGATGCTGCTGCAATAGGAGTTATTCAAGCATTAAAAAAGTTTAATGTAGAAATACCTGGAGATATTGCTGTGGTTGGTTTTAGTAACTCTTCTCATTCAACAATAGTTGAACCAAAACTTACAACGGTTGATCAATCTGGTGAGAAAATGGGAAAAGTAGCTGTTAAATATTTAATTGATGAAATAGAGGCAGAGACAGAAAGTGTTTCTAGTAAGTTAGTAGAAATAAAGAGTAGTATTATTATAAGAGAATCGTCCTTTAAAGCTTAGTAAATATTAAAAACAAAAAACCTCGCAAAATGCGAGGTTTTTAATATTTGTGGTTGTTGTATTATTACAAGTTCTTAGATTTAAAAGACTTGTTTACAACTTTATTTAATTTTGTGTCGTAATATTCAATTACAAAATTCTCGTTATTGTCAAAATATCCAACACCATTATATCCTTTAGAATCAAATAAATAAAATTGACCGTTAGATGATTTTCTAGCAGTACCATAAACAACATCTTTAGTACCATCGTTTGTAGTCATTACAAACCCATTTTTTCCACTCTTGAAACTATATTTTACATCATCGTATGTATAATATGAAATGGTGTTTGTAGTTTCATAACGGTTATCGCTATTATTATCTATAGAAACGGTTTTAGTTGTTTTTGTTGGTGCTATTACTTGGTCTGCATCTCTTAAATGCGATTGACTAGGATCTGTCATTACTTGTTGTTCTTTTTTAGTAACAACTTTTACTTTTGTTTGTTTTAATTTACCATTTGTTTTTACACCTTCAGTTTTTACTTTGGTGGTTTCCATATGGTCTACAGGATTATCGCTATCTTGAGCAAATGCTGTTCCAGCTATTAATAATGCAAATGTGTATAATAAAGTTTTCATTTTTAAATAATTTTTTTGGTTAATAATTAATAAACAAAAACTATGTTTTGTTTAAGTCTTTACCAAAATTAAAAGCATTCTAGAGTGCTTTTTTGTTCATTTAAAATAGGACTTGACTCATTTGCTAAAATACAATTAAGTTTAGCAGTTTTTAACAACTTGTAATTTTGAGTTATGATAAATTAACATAACAAATAACTGTTTATCAGTTGTTTACTGTTGTTTTGGGAGTTGTGTTTGCTTTTTAAGCGACTTCTCTAAGCTTGTTTTTTAAAAAAGCACTTGGGCTAATTTTGTATTTTTTCTTGAAGATTTTAGAAAAATAACTACGGCTGCTAAAACCTATAGAATAAACAATTTCAGAAATATTTAAATTAGTTGTACTCATTAAATCTCTAGCTTTTTCTAAGCGTACGTGTCTTATATATTCTATTACAGTTCTGGCATATAAAAATTTAAATCCTTCTTGAAGTTTTGCTTGTGGTAATCCAGAAATATGTGAAAGTTCTGCAACTGTATAATTTGTAGATACGTTTTTTAAAATTTGCTTAGAAAGTTCTCGTATTTGTTTTAACTCTGCTTTAGAGAGTGAAGTTTTTTTCTTTTTAATGGCAACATCTTTTTTATGTTGCTCCATATGTAAAGCTAAAATTTGGTAGACTTGTCCTTCTATTAACAATAAACGCATCATGCCTTTATTTTTAATTTTTCTTAGCGCACTAATTTTATCGGCTAGTTTTAAATTGTATGTTCCAAAGTATGAAAATACATTTTCATGATCTTTATCACAAAATACATTGTATAGGTTTTGGTTTAGTAATGAAGCGTCGTTTAACCTTTTGTTTATAAATTTTACACGGTTTATTTGAATGACGTTTATTTCTAATTTAATGTCTTTAGGAAAATACCCATAATTAAAACCTCCGTTTTTTGATGAGATTATTACAGATTGAAATTGCTCTAAGCGTTTTCTTTCTTTTTGAGAATCGAACCTATGTTCGCAATACCCATTTAAACAATAAGTAAAATGAATTGGGTTGTATTTAGAAGTATCCATTTTAAGTTCTACTTCTTCAAAAAAAGTAATATTATACTCTAATAAGCTTCCTCCCCAATCAAAGGTTATAAATCTAATGTCTCCTTTAGCTATATCATTATCTACCTGTAGTGTATATTCTCCCCAACGCTCTATAATAACACCTCCAATAATGTGTTGGATTTGTTTTACAGTTTCGGCAGTACTTTCTGCAGTGATATTTATAAACTTCATTAGATAATGGTTTTAGTAAAGATAATTGTAAAAATTATAAAAACGATACAAAAAAGCACTTTTGAATCTTCAAAAGTGCTTTATATAAAATTTAAACTTACTATTTAATTGTTATAGGAAACTCGGCAACACTCATGTCCCAACCAATTTTTAGGTGTACTGTGTTTTTTGAAGCCTCGTATAATGCAATAGAAAGGTTTTCAATTTCTTTACTGCTCTTTGTTACAGGAGCAGTAATTGATGCTATATCTTTATTGGCATCATAACCATAATTTCCCCAACCATCTAAACCAGTATTTAATTTTAAGGTCCATTCTGTTTCATTTGGTATTATTATTAATGAATAACGTCCAGCTTTTATGGTTTTTCCTCCAAAAGTAACATCGTTCACAAATAATATTTCTGTAGATTCGTTAGCGCCAACTCTCCAAGCTTCTCCAAATTTTAGTAATCCTCCAAATATATCTCTTCCTTTTTTAGCAGGTCTAGAATAAGTAACTCTTATTTTTGGTTCTAAAGCCATTTTTTCTGCGGCATCTTTTTTAAAGGCTCTATGTGGAGCGCCAGCTGGATAATATGCGCGATCCATTGGGCTTTTGTCCATTTTAGCAAATTCTTGTGCATTAACTGTTGTAGCAGTAATTGCAATTGCGATAATAAAAAGTAGTTTTTTCATGATTATTGATTGTTTAAATTAAAAATATTTTTTGTTTGTATTCTAGAGACTTCTTCAAGTTTATTTGCTTCATAAAGTTTAGGTAAATCTTTTAAGTGTGTTCCAACTTCGGCTTTATAATTAATGTAGTCTTGAAATGTTATACCATCTATAACTCTTGAGTTATAAGCACTTCTAAATCTAATGCCGCCTTTATTAACTTTATAGCTGTAAGCTAGATAATCTATTTTATTTGTGCTTGTATTTATCCAATAATAAAATATATCTTCATAATCTTCTCCGCCACCATTTTTATTAAAGGTAACTTCAATTACGTGATATGGTTTGTTTTTTATTGTAGTAGATTCAATGTATTTAGAATTTACAGCCTTATCGCTAAGTTTATGTGGTAAAGTTGCAAAATATATTACCGAATTTAAGTTGTTTATTTCTTTTGCAGCTTGTTCATCTGTAAGATTAATGGCATTGTTATTTATAGTTCTTGAAAAGGTTCCGTTTTTTAAAGCATCAGTAATAGTAAACTCTGCTTTGTCGTATATTTTTTTATACTCATATTCATTTCCTTCATTTTTAAAAATATAAGTATCTCCTCTAAAATTAAAAGAATAATGTGCTGTATTATATAATTTGCCGCCGTGAGCAGCTATTGTTTTTGCTATAATTTTTTGAGAATTACTAAGATTTGAAACTTTTGTAGTATCCAATTTTGTAGTAGTATTTACTACAGTAGTATTACTTTCATTTTTACATGACGTAATCACAAATGTTATTAAACACAGTAGAGAAAACTTTTTTAAAGACATTATTATTTTTTTTATAAAATTACAAGATTTGTCGTTGTAATCTTGAGACCTTTCAGTTTATTAATAAAACTTTAAGAAAGTACTTTGTTAAAATACAAGAGTATAAAAAGTATAAAAATTTTACTTTTGTAAAATGGTAGATAATTTTGAAAACGAATACTTCGGAATAGGAATTCAAAACGGAAAAACGCCCGAAAACTTAGGTGTACTTTGGCGCACAGCGCAAAATCTTGGCGCAAGTTATATTTTTACAATAGGCAATCGTTATGCAAAACAGGCTTGCGATACACATAATGCGGTAAAATCTATGCCTTATTTTCATTATAAAACGTTCGAAGATTTTTATAACAATATTCCTAAAGGCGCAAGATTAGTTGGTGTGGAGTTAGATGATAGTGCTGTGGCGCTAGAAACCTTTCATCATCCAAGACGTTGTGTGTATCTTTTAGGAGCAGAAGATCATGGTTTATCTAAACAAGCTATAGAAAAAAGCCATTTTTTAGTTAAATTTAAATCGCAATTAAGTTTAAATGTAGCAGTCGCAGGAAGTATTGTTATGTATGATAGAGGAATAAACAAACCAAGGTCGTAACTTTGCAACCTATTAAAACAAAAAACAGTATGAGTCATAAAGCAGGCTTTGTAAATATTATTGGAAATCCTAATGTTGGAAAATCTACACTAATGAATGCCTTTGTAGGTGAAAAACTATCTATAATAACCTCTAAGGCGCAAACAACACGACACCGTATTTTAGGTATTGTAAATGGAGAAAATTTTCAAGTTGTATTAAGTGATACACCTGGAATTATTAAACCTGCTTACGAGTTACAAGCCTCTATGATGGATTTTGTAAAATCTGCTTTTGATGATGCCGATTTACTTATCTACATGGTAGAAATAGGTGAAAAAGAATTAAAAGATGAAGCTTTTTTTAATAAAATAACCAATGCAAAAATTCCTGTTTTATTATTATTAAATAAAATAGATAAATCTAATCAAGTACAATTAGAAGAACAAGTGCAATTATGGGCTACAAAAGTACCTAATGCTGAAATTATTGCAATATCTGCTTTAGAAGGTTTTAATGTAAAAGAAGTTTTTGATCGTATTATAGAGTTATTACCAGAATCACCACCGTTTTACCCAAAAGATCAACTTACAGATAAGCCAGAACGTTTTTTTATAAACGAAACTATTCGCGAAAAAATCTTGATGCATTATAAAAAGGAAATACCTTATGCCGTAGAGATTGATACCGAAGAGTTTTTTGAAGAAGAAGAAATTATTAGAGTACGCTCTGTAATAATGGTTGAGCGCGAAACACAAAAAGGAATTATTATAGGTCACAAAGGTAGTGCCTTAAAACGTGTTGGAGTAGAAGCCAGAAAAGATTTAGAAACATTTTTTGGTAAACAAATTCACTTAGAATTATACGTAAAAGTTAATAAAAACTGGAGGAGTAATCAACGCCAGTTAAAACGCTTTGGTTACAATCAGTAAATAATAACGTTACATTCATTTAAAAAACAACTTACTTTTGGCTTAAAAAACTAAGGATTTGTTGTGGTTGGCATAACATTTAAGTTAAGCTATTATTTCAATTTTATGGTTAAACAATAAACCAAAATAATGAAATACTTTAAACCAACAACATTAGCTTTAATAGCATTACTTTCTTTTAGTTGTCAAGATGATGATGACACAACTATTGTAACAGAACCTGTTAATACAGAAGTTAATTTTCAATACAAAACAACAATTAATGTTGGAGGAGAAGCTTCAGCCGAAATTTCAGCATTCGATTCTTCTACAAATAAGTTATTTGTTACAAATGTAGAATCCAACGAAATTTCTATTTATAATATTTCAGATTTAGATATACCTGTACAAGAAACATCAATTAGTTTAAATGCTTTTGGAGTTCCAAATAGTGTTTCAGTATCTAACGGGAAATTAGCTATTGCAGTAGAAGCAAACGTTAAACAAAATCCTGGAAAAATATTAGTTTACAATACAACAGATGCTACATTAATTAATGAATATACTGTTGGAGCATTACCAGACATGGTAACATTTTCTAATAATGGAAATTTAATCGTATCTGCTAACGAGGGAGAACCAAATGCAGATTATACTGTTGATCCAATGGGAACAATTAGTATTATTGATTTAAACGACGATTCTATAACAACATTAGATTTTACAGCATTTAATACACAGGAAGAAACTTTAAAATCTCAAAACTTTAGAGTTTTTGGACCTAATGCTAGTTTAGCACAAGATGTAGAGCCAGAATATATTACAATATCAGACGATTCTCAAACAGCTTGGGTATCATTACAAGAAAACAACGGTATTGCAAAAGTAAATTTAGTAACAAAAACTATTGAAGCTATATATCCATTAGGCTATAAAGACCATATGTTACCTCAAAACAGTTTAGATGCAAGTAATGAAGATGGAGAAACAGTTTTAAAAAATTGGCCAGTTCGTGGTTTATACCAACCAGATGCAATTACTTACGTAAATATTTTAGGTACAGATTATATTATTTCTGCTAACGAAGGTGATGCAAGAGAATATGATGGTTCACCAGGTTATATTGGAGAAGAGCGTATTAAAGATTTAAATTTAGACCCAACAGCTTTTCCTGCTATAGAGAATTTTCAGGATGATGCTAATTTAGGTCGTTTAAAAGCTATGATTTCTGAAGGTGATACAGATAACGATGGCGATTACGATGTGTTATATTCTTATGGAGCACGTTCTTTTACAATTTGGAATGGAAATGGAGCTAAGGTTTACGATAGTGGTAATAGTATAGCAACAGAAACACTAGCAGCAACACCAGCTAATTTTAATGATGGTGATGGTAGAAGTGATGATAAAGGAGCAGAACCAGAAAGTGTAGAGGTTTTAAACTTGGGTAACCAACGTTATATTCTTTTTGTAGGCTTAGAAAGAACAGATCAAATTATGGTTTACGATATTACAAATCCTGCTGCTCCAGCATTTTTAACTATCTTATCTCATAGTGGAGATGAAGCACCAGAAGGATTATTAGTTGTGCCAGCAATAAACAGTCCAAATGAGAGAGACTTGCTAATAGTCTCAAATGAAGATAGTGGTACTGTAACTATTTACGAAAACCAACAGTAAAATTAGTAATCAAAATAATAAAATGCTTTGTCTTAAATATTTAGGCAAAGCATTTTTTGATTTAAATACTTATAAAGATTAAAAAAATGTGTATTTTATCTTAAACTAAACATTACCTTTGCAGCCGCTTACAGGATATGTAATGCAGACTAAAACATAAATTTATGAGTAATATAGTAGCTATTGTAGGAAGACCAAATGTTGGAAAATCAACATTCTTTAACCGTTTAATACAACGTCGTGAGGCGATTGTAGATGCCGTTAGTGGAGTGACTAGAGATCGCCATTATGGTAAAAGTGATTGGAATGGAAAAGAATTCTCCTTAATAGATACTGGAGGTTATGTTAAAGGAAGTGACGATATTTTTGAAGCTGAAATAGATAAACAAGTAGAGTTAGCTATTGAAGAAGCAGATGCTATAATTTTTATGGTAGATGTAGAAGCTGGAGTTACAGGAATGGATGAAGATGTTGCCAGACTATTACGAAAAGTAACAAAACCAGTTTTTTTAGTTGTAAATAAAGTCGATAACGGAAAAAGAGCAGAAGATGCAGTAGAGTTTTATAGCCTTGGTTTAGGAGATTATTTTACAATAGCAAGTATAAACGGAAGCGGTACAGGAGATTTACTAGATGCATTAGTTGAAGCTTTACCAGAACAGGAAGAAGAAGAAGAAAAAGACGAGTTACCACGATTTGCTGTAGTTGGTCGTCCTAACGCAGGTAAATCATCATTTATTAATGCTTTAATAGGTGAAGATAGGTATATTGTTACAGATATTGCAGGAACCACTCGTGATGCTATAGATACAAAGTATAATCGCTTTGGTTTCGATTTTAATTTAGTTGATACTGCAGGAATTAGAAAAAAATCTAAAGTAAAAGAAGATCTAGAATTTTACTCTGTTATGCGTAGTGTTAGAGCTATAGAACATAGTGATGTATGCTTATTAGTTGTAGATGCAAATAGAGGTTTCGATGGGCAAGTACAAAACATTTTTTGGTTAGCCGAAAGAAATAGAAAAGGTATTGTAATACTCGTTAACAAATGGGATTTAGTAGAAAAAGACAATAAAACTACTAACGAATTTGAAAAATATATTCGTTCTCAAATCGAACCATTTACAGATGTGCCAATTGTATTTATCTCTGCGCTTACAAAGCAACGTATTTATAAAGCAATAGAAACAGCTGTTGAGGTTTATAAAAACCGAAGTAAAAAAATTAAAACAAGTGTTTTAAATGATACTTTACTACCAATAATAGAAAATTATCCACCACCAGCATATAAAGGTAAGTTTGTAAAAATTAAATACATAATGCAATTGCCAACACCACAACCACAATTTGCATTTTTCTGTAATTTACCACAATACGTTAGAGAACCTTATAAGCGTTTTTTAGAAAATAAATTACGAGATTTGTTTGATTTTGAAGGTGTTCCGGTAAGTGTTTATATGCGTAAAAAGTAAATAAAAGGTGTAGTGTTTAGTAAAGGCTTGTAATGCATGCATTTATTTATAAGTAACAAAAGAATTAAAACACTAACAAGTTATACTTTAAAAAGCGAAAACTTGTTTACTTTTACATTTCATGTCATTTAAAATAAAAAATAAAGCATTATTAATAACTGCATTAGCATTATTTACAATTTGTGCGTCATGGTCTCAAAATAATCCGCCAGAAATTATAGCTGCGGGAAATATAAATTATTGTCCAGGATCAAATGTACCTATAGTTTCTAATGTGTCTATAACCGATCCAGACGCCGGAGATACAACTTTAGATGTAGTCGTTATCCAAATTTCTCAAGGTTACAGTCAAGGAGAAGATGTTTTAATGTTAAGTAGCTTACAACCAAATATTATAGCAACTTGGTCTGCTATTCAAGGAGAGCTTACACTATCAGGAACCGCATCATTTTCAGAATACGAGACAGCAATTTCAGCTGTGGTTTTTCAAACCTCTCAAACCAGTTTTAATGAAGATAAAACCATATCTATTAACTTAGGTAACGCTAATTATTTACCTTCAACTGGCCATTATTATTTTTATGTTTCTAGTTTAGGAATTCGTTGGGACGATGCTAAAACTGCTGCCGAAAATCAAACGTTTTTCGGTTTACAAGGGTATTTAGCAACAATAACAACTGCTGAAGAATCTCAACTTGCAGGAGAGCAAAGTCCAGGTACAGGTTGGATAGGTGCTAACGATGTAGATAATGAAGGCGAATGGAAATGGGTTACTGGTCCAGAAGCTGGTACTGTGTTTTGGATTGGTAATTTTAATGGTTCTGCACAAAACAATGCGTTTAGTTTTTGGAATAATGGAGAACCTAACAATTTTGGAGGTAACGAGCATTACGCACATATTACAGATCCCAGTATTGGTAATCCTGGCTCTTGGAACGATTTGCCAATAGCAGGTGATGCCGTTGGAAGCCCTTATCATCCGCAAGGATATTTAGTAGAATTTGGTGGTATGCCAGGCGATGCACAAGTAAATTTATCTGCAAGTACAACTATTGTTACGCCTAAAATACTTGGAATTAGTACTCTTGATTTTTGTGAAAACTCTCCAGTTTCTATAACACTACAAACTAATACAGATACAGTTTTATGGTTTGATTCTGCAACATCTACAACTCCTATTTTTAATGGTTTTACATTTAATCCATCAATTGCTGCAACAACAAACTATTGGGTTACTCCAGTGTTTTCTGGTTGTAATGCAGGAGCAAAAACTCAAATTACAGCAACAATAAATCAACAACCAATTGCAAACTCAATAACAATTTTAGAATGTGATGATAATGTAGTGGCTACTGGCAATGCAACTTTTGTATTAAATAATAGTGCAAATGATATTTCTGGAGCTTTACCTAATAGAATTGTTGAGTTTTTTCAAGATTCAAATTTAAGTAATAATATTAGTGGAGAAGCCTATATAAATACTACAAATCCGCAAACTATATACGCTAGAGTAACAAATACAAATACCGGATGTAGTCGCGAAACAACAATTATTTTAGAGGTTGGAACAGATGCTTTAAATAATGCTACACTTATTAGTTGCGAAGATTTAGGTAGCGATGGAATAACAACATTTAACCTTTTAGATGCAAGTGCACAATTAGTACAAGGTCTACCACCTGGAATTAATTTGGAGTTTTATGAGACACTACAAGATGTGGAGTTGCAAACAAATGCTTTAAATACAACATACACTAATACGGTTCCATTTTCACAAACACTTTATGTTATAGGGAATGAGAACGGAAATTGTTACGGTGTTTCAGAACTTAGTTTACAAATTGAAAGTTTACCAGAAACAATTGGAGACTCTCAAAAATATTATTGTTTGAATAATTATCCAGGAACTATAAATCTTTCAAGCGGTGTTGTTTTAGATAATTCAAATTATACCTACAGTTGGTCAACAGGAGAAACACAAGAAACCATTCAAATAAATGAAATAGGAATTTATAGTGTAACTATTACAAACTCACAAACACAATGTGAAACTACAAGAACTATAGACGTGTTGCCATCTAATATTGCAACTTTTGTAGACGTAAATGTTGAAGATATAGTTGAGAATAATTCCATTATTGTTTTAGTATCTGGAGAAGGCGAATATGAATTTGCTTTAGATAACAGTTTGGGTCCATATCAGGTTTCTAATAACTTTATAGACGTAAGTCCAGGAAACCATACTGTTTATGTAAAAGATGTTTTAAATAATTGTGGTACTGTTTCTACTAATGTCAATGTTATTGGTTATCCTTACTTTTTTACACCTAATGGAGACAATAAAAATGAAACTTGGAGTATAGATGGCTTAAATACTAACGAAATCTTTCAGGTTTTAATTTTTAATCGTTTTGGTAAACATCTACAAACATTAAACAATCTTAATCCTAAATGGGATGGAAGATACAAGGGAACTTTGCTTCCAACTTCAGATTATTGGTTTTCTGCCACTTTACAAAACGGGAAAAATTTTACAGGCCACTTTACGCTTAAGCGATAAATTCTAAAAAAAAGTCTATTTAAGTAAATTTTATAATTCCTTTAAGAAAATCATAACATTACTGTGGTATTTTCGTTCTTGATATTACGCTATAAATATCATTAATCAAAAAACCAATCAAAAAAATATGCGAAAGCTACTTCTAATTGTTTCAATTTTATTTGTCTCAATTTCATTCTCACAAACAAAAGATTTTTTAGTAACAGGAAAATTAATTGGCTCAGACGACCAGTTACCACTTGAGGCAGCCACAGTTTACTTGCAAAGAGTAAAAGACAGCTCTTTAGTTGCTTATACTATTTCCGACAGAAACGGAAACTTTAAATTAGAAGATGAAACAGGAGATAGTAACCTAAATTTATTCATTTCTTATGTAGGTTATAAAACCTATTTTAAAGAGCTAAAAATGGATAAAAAAGAATTTAATTTAGGAACAGTTTCTCTAGAAATAAGTTCTAATGCTTTAGATGAAGTTGTAATAAAATCTGTCGCTCCGGTAACCATTAAAAAAGATACTTTAGAGTTTAACGTAAAATCTTTCAAAACTAAAAAAGACGCTAACGTAGAGGACTTGCTGAAACAATTACCAGGAGTTGAGGTAGATGAAGAAGGAAAAATAAAAGTAAACGGAAAAGAAGTAAATAAAATTCTTGTAAACGGAAAACCGTTTTTTGGTGACGACCCAACCATTACAACTAAAAACTTAACAAAAGATATTATAGAGAAAATTCAAATTGTAGATACCAAAACAAAATCTGAAGCCTTTACAGGAGAAGCTGGAGATAAAGAGAATAAAACCATTAATTTAACCATAAAAGAAGAAAACAATAAAGGTGTATTTGGGCGTGTTTCTGCTGGTGGAGGAACAGATGAAAGGTATGAACTTGCCGGTATGGTTAATGTGTTTGATAATGATAGAAGAATAAGCGTTTTAGCAGGTGGTAATAATACTAATTCACCAGGTTTTAGCTTTGGTGAAATTTCTAAAATGTTTGGTCGTGGCGGTGGCATGACATTTAATAGTAATGGTTCTTTTTCTATTGGAGGAAGATCTTTTGGTGGTGGACAAGGTATTACAACCTCGCAAAATGTAGGTGCTAATTACGCAGATAAAATTGGTGAGAAAATTGAAGCTAATGGCGATTATTTTTATGCATCTAGTAGTTCTTTTAATGAGAGTTCTTCGCAAAGAGAAACCATTCTATCAGACTCTCGATTTTTTACAAATTCAAATTCTAGATCAGATAATGACACAGACAGTCACACTGTAAATCTAGAATTTGAAATAGAAACAGATTCAACATTTCAAATTAATATAGAGCCTTCATTTTCTTATTCAAAAAACAATACAAGATACAGTAACAATGACGAGACGTTAAATAATGACCGTGTTTTAACCAACCAATCTTCAACAAACTCTAACGTAGAAAGTTTTGCAAAACAATTTAAAAACGATTTAAGTGTAACTAAACGTTTAGGAGGTAAAGGCGCTTTTTTAAAGTTTGAATTAGAAAATACTATAGGAAGAAACGAAAGCGACGATTTCTTAAATTCTAATACCGAAATATTTGGTAGTAACCCAGAAACAATAGTTAGAAACCAATACACAAGAGGTGATAATGAAAGTAACGGTGTAACTGGAGAATTTACTTATAGATTACCATTAATTGCTAAAAAATTATTTTTAAATTTTGAGTACGAATACTCTCGAGATAGAGATGAAAACACACAAAGTACTTTTGATTTTGATGAAGTAAGCCAGACTTATTCAGAATTTAATACAGATTTAAGTACAGATTTTAATTATACAGATTCTAGAAGTATTCCAGGAATAGGAATAACCTATAGAGGTGAAAAATGGTCTACAAGATTTAATGCCAGTTATAACTTTAGAACACTTAAAAATGAAGATCTTCTACGTCCACAATTTAATGTAGAAAGAAAATTTAAAAATTTAGAATTAAGTTACAGTACAGATTATAGATTTAGTGAAAAAGCATCATTGTATTTTAATTATAGATTACGAAATAATCCACCACAATTAAGACAATTACAAGCATTTACAGATGTGTCAAACCCATTAAATACCATAATAGGTAATCCAAATTTAGGACCTGCAAATAATCATAATTTCTATTTAGGTTTTAATAACTACGATTGGCAAAAACGTACAGGACTGTATTTTAACTTAAACGGAAGCATAGACAATAACCAAGTCGTATCAAAAACAATTGTAGATCCAGAAAGTTTAGAGCGTGTAACAACATACGAAAACGTAGATGGTAATTATAATTTTGGAGCCTCTGGAAGTTATAGTAAACGCATAAAAATAGATTCGGTTAAAAGTGTAAGATTACGTGGTGGCGCTTGGGCTAATTTTAATAGAAATATTAATTTTAATAATGATGTAAAATACTCAAGTAACGTAAGTAGTATTACACCAAATTTTGGTGTAGATTTTGTTTGGACTAAAGTATTAGAGTTTAAACCATACTACCGTATAACTTTTACAAATAATGCTTACGATATTCAAGCTTTTGAAGATAGAGAGTTTACAAGGCATTCTGCAGGATTAAGAACAGCAACATTTTTACCAAAAAAATTAGAATGGCGTAACGATATAAGTTATAATTATAATCCAGATGTGGCAGACGGTTTTCAAAAAAGTGCTTGGTTCTGGAATTCTACTTTAGCATATTCTATTTTAAAAGATAAAGCAGCAATAACTTTAAAGGTTTACGATTTGCTTAACCAAAACACCAACGCTAGGCGTACAGCAACTCAAGATTATATAGAAGATTCACAAAGTACAGTCTTACAGCAATTTTTTATGGTAAGCTTTAGTTGGAAGTTTAATAGTTTAGGACCAAAAGGAAAAACAGGAGGAAATGATGTGTTTTTCTTCGATTAATTCCATTTAACAAAAATAGAATCTAATGCTATTGAAACACCTTTATAAAATTCCTGGTTTTTAAAATTAGGTACAATTGTATTTTCAATAATTGTATAAGCAACTGTATCTGTAATTTTTTTCTCTGTTCCCGTACCTGTAGCAATCGCAATGGCTCGATCGTATCTAGAAATTAATAATAAAAGACCATTATTTTTTTCTTTTAATCCAACACCAAGTTGTGTGGCAAGTAACGTAGCATGATTTAATGCAGTTACATTTTTAGGTAAAGAGTCTATAGTATAAATACAAATTTGATTACTGGTTTTAAATTGGTAGTTTTTAATTTTTTCTAAAAGAAATTTCGCTTCGGTGTTAGAAAATAAATTGGTGTAATCTTGAATAAAATTTTGATTTTTTTCAGGATTAAAAACGTCTTGTTTACAAGAAATTGTAAATATGAAATATAAAAACAGTATGAAGTTTTTCATATTATAATTTCTGTTTTAAAAGTTAATTGTAATACTAATTTACCAACCACCAGAAGCGCCACCACCGCCAAAACCGCCGCCGCCAAAGCCACCGCCAAAGCCACCACCAGAGCTACCTCCAAATCCGCCGCCAAAACCACCAGAACCACTTCTATAGCCACCACGACCAGAATTACTAAGTATAATAGCTTCAAGTATGTCTCGTGTTGTGTTTCGGCTATCGTAACCACTGCCATTGTTACCGCCACCATTTCTGTTTTTTACAATTGAAATAATTAGAATAATAAATACAATAAGTAAAAAGAAAGCAACTCCAGCCGGAAAAGTACCACTATCATTTTGTCTTGTACCTTGGTATTCACCATTCATAACTTCAAAAATGGCATCGGCTCCACGATTTAAACCTCCATAATAATCGTTACGTTTAAAGTATGGAATAATGTCTCGCTCTATTATACGGCGCGACATAGCATCTGTCATTAAATGCTCTGTGCCATATCCTGTGCTAATGCCTATTTTTCTGTCATCACGAGCTAATAAAATAAAGATACCATTATCTTTTTCTTGATCTCCAATTCCCCATTTTTGTGCCCATTGCGTGCCAAGATAGTTTATATATTCTCCTTGAGTTGAAGAGATAATTGCTACAACAATTTGCGTTGAAGTTGTATCAGAATATTTAACAAGTTTATGCTCTAAGTTGGTTTTTTGTCCAGGTTGCAATAAGTCTATATAATCATAAACACTGGTTTGGCCACCATTTTTTTTTGATGGTTTAGGTGGAATTTCAAATTGGGCAAAAGCAATTTGGCCTATAAAAAATAGAGACATTACTAAAATTACTTTTTTTAGTATGCTTTTTTTTAAACTTGTTTTATAAACGAGATGCTGCTTTGTTCTTTTCATCCTTTAGAAATAGTGTTGCTTAACTCGTTTGTGTCATTTTCTAATTTTGGGAAATAAGATTTTAACTGGTTTCCAGCTAAAAGAATACCATCTACCAAGCCTTGTTTGTAATTTCCGTTTTTAAAATGGGTTTGTATTGTGTTTTTAGTATCGTCCCAAAATGTTTTTGATACAACACTATTAATACCTTTATCTCCATAAATAGCAAAAGCCTTATCGTTTACAGCAACATAAATTAATACACCATTATGTAGCGCTGTGTTTTGCATTTTTAAAATTGAAAATACTTCAAGAGCGCGAGCTTCAATATGTCCTTTTGCAGAGGTTTCAATATGTACGCGTATTTCGCCAGAGGTCTGTAATTCTGCCTCACGAATTGCTGCAACAATTTCTTGTTCTTCAATGGTGGTTAAAAAGGCTTCAACAGGATTTTGCATGAAAAAAATTAATCGAAATTAAATTCTACATCTGGAACTTTTTCAGAACCTGGATCTGCTTTATATCTAGCCATTTCTTTAAAGCCAAACATACCTGCAAGTATTTTATTTGGAAATTTTGTAGTATAAATATCGTATTTATTTACAGCATCATTATATCTGTCTCTTGCAACATTAATACGGTTTTCTGTTCCTTCTTGTTGCGAAATAAATTCTTTAAACTGTTCTGTTGTTCTTAATTCTGGATAACGCTCAAATGATGCAATAAGTCTGCTAAACGAACCGCTTAACTGGCTTTGCGCTTGTTGAAATTTAGCTACATTTTCTGGTGTTAAATTATTAGCATCAATATTTACAGAGGTAGCTTTAGATCTTGCTTCTATAACTTCGTTTAAAGTTTTTCTTTCAAAATCTGCCGACCCTTGTACTGTTTTTATAACACTACTATATAAATCGCTTCTTCTTTGGTAGCTGCTTTCTACATTAGACCATGCTGTTTTTGCATTGGCTTCAAGCTCTACTGCTGTATTATTTATGCCAACTCCCCAAGAGTAAATAGCAAAAATAATAAGGCCAATAACTATAAGTGGTATAAGAAATTTTTTCATGGTGTTTGGTTTTTTAGTTGAGTTTTCTGGTAGTGCTTTATAATTCATTTTTTAATTTTATTAGCTGTGCCTTGATTCCTTCTAATTTACTAATAATTTCAAAATTAGTTAGGCTTTTTTGTTTTTCTTCTTTTAAATGCGTTTTTGCACCTTCTAAAGTAAAACCTCGCTCTTTAACTAGGTGATATATAAATTTAAGATTCTTTATATCTTCTGGCGTAAATTTACGATTGCCTTTAGCTGTTTTTTTAGGTTTTAATAAATCGAATTCTTTTTCCCAAAATCTAATTAAAGACGTGTTGACGTTAAAAGCTTTAGCAACTTCACCAATAGAATAATAACGTTTTTCTGGAAGGTTAATTTGCATTAATCTAAAGATTGATTTTCTAATGATGCACGCTCTAGTAACTTACTAAACTCTTCGGCTGTTAAGCTACCATAGTAAAAGTTTATTGGGTTTATGCGTTGGTCGTCTTTAAAAATTTCGTAGTGTAAGTGCGGTGCTTCACTTCGGCCTGTACTTCCCACAAAACCTATTAAATCTCCACGTTTTACTTTTTGGTTTTTACCTACGTTATATTTGTATAAATGTGCATATAGCGATACATAACCATAGCCATGATCTATACGTATATGCTTACCGTAACCAGAAGAGTTACTATCTGCTCTTGTTACAATACCATCGCCAGAAGCATATACTGGTGTGCCACGAGGCGCTGTAAAATCCATTCCCCAATGCATTTTTCGGGCTTTTGTAAATGGGTCTGTTCGCATACCAAAACCAGATGCCATTCGGGTTAAATCTTCATTGTTTACCGGTTGTATTGCAGGAATAGTTGCTAGAAATTTTTCTTTTTCTTCTGCTAAAATGGCAATTTCGTCTAAAGATTTAGATTGTACAACAATACGTTTTTGTAGTATATCTATACGTTTATTACTTTCTTTTATGAGTTTAGAGTTGTCAAAGCCTTCAAAAACTTTATACCTGTTAACACCGCCAAAGCCAGCTTTACGTTGTTCTTCTGGTATTGGGTTAGCTTCAAAATACAATCTATAAATGTTATTATCTCTATCTTCAATACTTGCTAAAACAGCTTCCGCTTCATCCATTTTTTTGCTAAGCAATTCAAACTGTAGTTGCATATTGCTTAATTCACGTTTAAGTGCTTTTTCTTTTGGAGATTCTAAAAATTGGCTCGCAAGAAGCACAGTTAAAATTCCAAATACTGCTGCCGAAAATAAAAACGCTACTGCATACTTAAAAGTACGCCTTTTTTTTCGTGTAATTTTACGATACGATAACGTATCTGCATCATAATAATATTTTACCTTACTCATTATCTAATTTATGCTATTTTTGCACTGAAACTTTGCTCAAAATCGAGCAGCTTTCATAAAAAACGCAAAACAAATATATAAATTGTTTTCTAACGTTCGCGATTAGTTAAAGCAAGATTATTAACAATACTAATTGAAATAAGCCATTGGCATTAGGTTTTATAAAGCTTAAGCCGTAAAGTGAGTTTCATTTATTAATATAAAAGCAAGAAATAAACAGATGAAATCTCAAGATATTCGCTCTACATTTTTAAATTTTTTCGAAAAAAAGAAACACAGTATTGTGCCTTCTGCACCTATGGTTTTAAAGGATGATCCAACGTTAATGTTTGTAAATGCTGGAATGGTTCCTTTTAAAGAGTATTTTTTGGGAAATTCTGAACCTAAAAACACACGTTTAACAGATTCTCAAAAATGTTTACGTGTTTCTGGTAAACATAACGATTTAGAAGAAGTTGGTTACGATACATACCACCATACCTTATTCGAAATGTTAGGAAACTGGTCTTTTGGAGATTACTTTAAAAAAGAAGCTATTGCTTGGGCTTGGGAGTTGTTAACCGAAGTTTATAAAATAGATAAAGATATTTTATATGTAACTGTTTTTGAAGGTAGCGAAGATAGCGATAAGCTTGAAATGGATACAGAAGCTTATGATATTTGGAAACAATACATTAGTGAAGACCGCATTTTAAAAGGAAATAAAAAAGATAATTTCTGGGAAATGGGAGAACAAGGACCTTGCGGACCTTGTAGTGAGATACATGTAGATATACGTTCGGCTGAAGAAAAAGCAAAAGTAAGCGGTAAAGATTTAGTAAATATGGATCACCCACAAGTGGTCGAAATCTGGAACCTTGTATTTATGCAATATAACCGTAAAGCAAATGGTTCGCTTGAAGGTTTACCAAATAAGCATATAGATACAGGTATGGGATTTGAGCGTTTATGTATGGTGTTGCAAAATGTACAATCTAATTACGATACAGATGTTTTTACACCAATTATTCGTGAAATTGAAACCATTACAGATAAAGAATATAATAAAGATGAAAAAACAGATATTGCTATTCGTGTAATATCAGACCACGTACGTGCAGTAGCATTCTCAATTGCCGATGGACAATTACCTAGTAATACAGGTGCTGGATATGTAATACGTCGCATTTTACGTCGCGCAGTACGTTATGGTTTTACATTTTTAGACAAAAAAGAGCCTTTTATTTACCGTTTAGTAGATGTTTTAAGTGATAAAATGGGAGAAGCATTCCCAGAATTAAAAACACAAAAACAACTTATTGAAAATGTAATTAAAGAAGAAGAAACCTCTTTTTTAAGAACATTAGATCAAGGTTTATTATTGCTAGACCGTATTATAGAAACTACAAAAGGAAAAGAAGTTTTAGGCGCTAAGGTATTTGAGTTAAAAGATACTTATGGTTTTCCAGAAGATTTAACCGATTTAATTCTACGTGAAAAAGGCTACACATATAATGTAGAAGAATTTAATGCAGAGCTAGAAAAACAAAAAAGCCGAGGTAGAGAATCATCAGCTTTAAAATCTGATGATTGGACAACGCTAGTTGAAGATGCAGAGCAAGAATTTATTGGTTATGATGCTTTAGAAGCTAATGTGAAAATTACACGATATAGAAAAGTAACCTCTAAAAAAGATGGTGAAATGTATCAATTAGTATTTAATTTAACACCGTTTTATGCTGAAGGTGGTGGACAAGTTGGTGATAAAGGATATTTAGAAGATGCTCACGGAGATGTTGTTTATATTTTAGATACCAAAAAGGAAAATAATGTAATCATTCACTTTGCTAAAAATCTTCCAAAGCATTTAAATGAAACCTTTAAAGCTGTTGTAGATGCAAAACAACGTTATAGAACAGAGTGTAACCATACAGCAACACATTTATTGCATCAAGGATTGCGTGAGGTTTTAGGGACACACGTTGAGCAGAAAGGTAGTGCCGTACATTCTAAATACTTACGTTTCGATTTTTCTCATTTTTCTAAAGTTACAAACGAACAATTGCAAGAGGTTGAAGATTTTGTAAACCGAAGAATAGAAGGAAAATTACCACTACAAGAAAATAGAAATGTACCAATGGACCAAGCGATAGAAGATGGCGCAATGGCATTATTTGGTGAAAAATATGGAGACACTGTAAGAACAATTCGTTTTGGGCAATCTATAGAATTATGTGGAGGTACGCATGTGAAAAATACTAGTGATATCTGGCATTTTAAAATAGTATCAGAAGGCGCAGTTGCTTCTGGAATAAGAAGAATTGAAGCCATTACTAGTGATGCTGTTAAAGATTTTTATGCTGAAAACAGCAAGGTGTTTTCTGAAATGAAATCATTGTTAAATAATGCAAAAGATCCTAAAGAAGCTTTAGTGAAACTGCAAACTGAAAATAATGACTTAAAAAAGCAAATTGAAAGTTTACTTAAAGACAAAGCCAAAAATTTAAAAGGTGAATTAGCAAATAATTTAGCCGAAATTAATGGTGTGCAATTTTTAGCCGAAAAAGTAGATTTAGACGCTTCTGGAATTAAAGATGTAGCTTTCGATTTAGGACAAAAACATAAAAATTTATTTTTATTATTTGGATCTGATGCTGGCGGAAAAGCTATGTTAACTTGTTATATTTCTAAAGAACTTGTTGCTGAAAGAGATTTAAATGCAGGAACTGTAGTTAGAGAATTAGGAAAATTAATTCACGGCGGCGGCGGCGGACAACCGTTTTTTGCAACCGCAGGCGGAAAAAATCCTGAAGGAATTCAAGAGGCTTTAAATGAAGCAAAAAAATATATTCAATAATGCCGCTTTAATTTTAAAGCTAAGCTTATAAATGAAACTACAAACAAACATAAAACTTAAAAAGCAAGAGCATAATCTTATAGATTATAATTCAAAACTCTTGCTTTTAGGTTCTTGTTTTTCAGAGAATATAGGTAGTAAATTAGAGTATTTTAAGTTTCAATCGGTTTCAAATCCTTTTGGTATATTATTTCATCCTAAAGCTATAGAAACAGTAGTTTTAAAAGCACTTCAGCAAAAACAATATACAGATGGCGATGTCTTTTTTCATAATGAACAATGGCATAGCTTTGATGCGCATTCGGTGTTAAGTAATACTTCAAAAGAAAGTTTGCTTAAAAATTTAAATGCACAATTACTTTTACTTGAAAAAAGTATTTTAGAATCAACACATATCATAATTACCTTAGGTACAGCTTGGGTCTATAATTTAATAGAAGAAAATAGAATTGTAGCTAATTGCCACAAAGTACCTCAAAAAGCATTTAAAAAAACACTACTGTCTATTGAAAGTATAGAGAAAAGTCTTCAAAATTGTTTAGTAAATATAAAAAAGCTAAATAAACATGCTACAGTAGTTTTTACAGTGTCTCCAGTAAGGCATATAAAAGATGGCTTTGTAGAAAATATGCAAAGTAAGGCGCATTTAATATCTGCTATACATCAAACTTTAAATAAGGATGTACTTTATTTTCCATCTTATGAGATTATGATGGATGAGCTTCGCGATTATCGTTTTTATAAAAGTGATATGTTGCATCCTAATGATACAGCTATAAAATATATATGGCATAAATTTCAAGACGTTTGGATGAGTGCGGAAACTCAAAAAATAATAGATGAGATAAATACCGTACAAAAAGGACTTCAACACAAGCCATTTAATAGTGAGTCTCAAGCGCACCAAAAGTTTTTAAATAAACTTGATTTTAAAAAAGAACAACTAAAAAATAGATATCCTCATATTAATTTTTAGTGTTTTTTAAATTACGATTTCATTAATTTTTATTGTCTTATTTTATTGATTTAGTGAATAAACAGATATTTTTTGTTTTTATCGAAAAAAAATAGTGTTTATTTTGAAAATTAACTATATTAGACTTGCTATTAATCAATTCATTTAAACATCAGTGTTCCAAATATTTAATTTGAAGACTGGTGTTTTTATTTTGTTTAAATTTTTATTTAATGTATTAACAGTTTTTAAACTTTTAAAAACTTAAAGTTTAACTATTTTAGAGGTATGAGAAAAATACTTTTTGGAGTAATTATAACTTTAATAATACTCTTTAGTTTTAAATACTGTAGTGAAAAGAAAAAAGACAAAATTACGCTTCAGGAACATTCTGCTTTAATTCAAGAATCACTTAAAAATGTTGGTAAACTTGTGGTTACCGAAGGTCATTTTAGTCAAGTATTTAATTATAATAATTCAAAAGATTTATTTGGAAGTTTAATTTCTGTAGAAAAAAAAGCGTTGGTAGTTGTAAATGCAGATGTTACTGTGGCTTACGATTTAAGTAAAATTGAATATAAAATTAACGAAGAAACCAAAACACTAACTATTTTAAATATTCCGAAGGAAGAAATAAAAATTTATCCCGATTTTGAGTACTACGATGTACAAGCAGATTTTTTAAACCCATTTGAGGCAAACGATTATAATGCCATTAAAAAAACGGTAAACCAGCAATTAATGAAAAAAATCGAAGCTTCAGATTTAAAATCTAATGCACAAAATAGGTTAATAAGTGAGTTAGCTAAATTTTATATTCTTACTAATTCTCTAGGTTGGACACTGCAATACAATCAAAATACCATACAAGCAGTAGAAGAATTAAACGGTTTAAAATTATAATTTCTTTTTTAAACCAATCCAACCGCCACCATTTATAGCGCTAATATTATTTAGGTTTAAAAATTTTGCTGCTTTCGCGGAACGTACACCGCTTTCGCAACAAGCTATAATAGGTTTGTTTAAAGCTTTAACTTCATCAACACGATTGTTTAATTCGTCTATTGGTATGTGTACTGCATTTTCAATATGGCCTTTATCCCATTCGCGTTGACTTCTTACGTCTAAAATCACTGCGCCATTATTTAAATATGTTTCAACTTGTCGTTTTTTAGCACCAAAAATAAAATCTAAAAATCCCATAATTTTAATTTGTTAATTCAAGACCATTTGTAATTAGATGAGCAACTTCTGGTCTTTTATGTTTTATATCATCTAAATGTGTTAATAGTAATTCACTTAAATTTTGATCGTTCTTATTTGTAATTTCATACAGCTCTAAAAGTAATAGCCAATCCTCTGGATGGTCGCTTTTTAAGCTTTGTACAATTGAAGTTATGCTTTCTTTAGAATATGCTAAACTTCTTAAATCTCTAACATTTTTATATAAACGTTCTAATGCTAATGTTTTTTTGCTTTTAATATTTTGTTCTGTATTTGTTTCAGAAACATGATACAAATTATTAAAAGATCTAAAATCTGCTGCACCTGCAAAAGCAGAAACTATAGATGAGCCAACTGCAAGTTTAAAAGTGCCTTGATTTGGAGAAAATAATATTCTGTCTTTATGTTTAACAGTGCAATCTTCAAATTCAATTAAAATTAATTTACCATAAATATTTCTTATTCCAGTTACGTTTAAGCCTTCTACGGTAATACCGCTATCGTATTCTATAAATAAACGTTTGCCATCGTAAAAGTTGTAAGCTTTAAGATCGCGTGGTCCCATATCCTCAATAGCAAGATTGATGCCTTTTAATTTTCCAATAGGCGAACAAAAACCATTTATATTTTCATGTTGTCCGTGCCCAATTAATTCTTTTTCTCTATTAGCTAAAGCTGTAGGACCTTCTGTTTTAAAAAATACAACATTGTTGTCTTCATCGGTTATCATTTCAGTAAATACGCCAGAAATTTGTAAACCAGTATTAAGTTCAATACTTCCTATTTTTTTAGAATCAATTAATTTTTGCATACCTCTAAAACCACCTTTTCTTAAAGCCATAGTACTAGAAAATTCTTCAAGAACTTCCATAAGATAAGCAAAATCTGGAGTAACAAAAAGTTGAGGCTGTGGTTTTGTAATATCAAATTCTACTTCGGCAGCTTCAATACTATAGGGTTTTTTAATAACAGCATCTGTCATGCACCATTCGCTTTCGCCAATGGAAGATAGTAATCCAGCACCATAAATTTTTGGGTTTTTAATAGAGCCTATTAGTCCGTATTCTACAGTCCACCAATGTAAATTTCTAATTTTTGCCATTTCAGAAAGTGGTACTTTTTTATTTTGTAAAGTATTTACATGTTCTTCGGCTATGGCAATTTCTTCATTAGTTGATGTTGCAGCTTCTTTTAAAATGGATAAAGCACGAACAGCTTCGTACATGTCATTATCATGTGAAGATAAAATAGCTTTCGACCCTATTTCTCCAAAACGTCTTAAGTACTCAGCATAATCTGGGTTTGCAATAATTGGAGCATGTCCTGCAGCTTCATGTATAATATCTGGAGCAGGCGTATATTCTATATTTTCTAATTGCCTAATATCTGAAGCTATAACTAAAACTTTATAAGCTTGAAACTCCATAAAAGCATTGGGAGGAATAAAACCATCTACAGCAACAGCAGCCCAACCAATATTTTTTAATATGCGGTTCATGCCATACATACTTGGTATGTTTTCTATAGAAATACCTGTTAAATCTAGCCCTTTTAAATAAGAATGGTGAGCAACTTTACTTAAATAAGAAACATTTCTTCTCATAATATAACGCCAAACAGCTTGATTAATTGGGCTGTAATCATCATAATTTTGCGGCTTTATAAATTGTTTTAAATGAGGAGGAAGTCTGTCTATAAGTGGATTTGTCTCAATGTTCTGGTTCATTCTAAAAATTAAAATAATATAAATTAGAGATTTACAAAGTTATGAATAATAAAACCGCATTTATAAGGTAATTTTTTTAATCTTTTAATTTCTGTTGAATATGTATATTAGTAGCGATGAAACAAGAAACACGTAAAGAAGAAATAATAAGAGTAGCAGCTAAACTTTTTAAAGAAAAAGGATACAGTGCGGTTACTATGCGAGATTTGGCTACAGCTATGGGAATAAAAGCAGCTAGTCTTTACAACCATATCAATTCTAAACAAGATATTTTAAATACTATAATAATTTCAATTGCCGAAGAATTTACACAAGGCATGAAGCTGGTACAAGACTCAAAACTTTCTTGTATAGATAAGCTAAAGCAAATTGTGGCTTTGCATGTAAAAATAGCAAGTGAAAATATATATGGAATGGCATCCTTAAACAACGATTGGATGCATTTAGAAACACAATTAAACTATTATTTAAGTTTAAGAGATAATTACGAAAAAGATTTTCTTTCCATCATACAACAAGGTATTGAATCATCAGAACTTAAAAATGTAAATCCAGAAATTGTAATGTTTTCAATGCTTACCACATTACGTTCACTATACATATGGATACCTAAAAAAGAGGAACTAAACGCAAACGATTTAGCAAATAATTTAAATAAAGTACTCATTCACGGAATTAACATTTAGGTATCAAATTATTTCTTAACTTTGTATCACTAACTAACAAGTGTTAGTTTAAGGATTAAGAAATAATAATGGCACAATTCTATAAACTAAAAATACAAGATATATATAAGGAGACAGACGATACTTCGGTTGTTTCTTTCGCTGTTCCAGATAATTTAAAAAACGAATTCAAATTTCGTCAAGGTCAGCATTTAACGCTAAAAGCAGATATTAATGGCGAAGATGTTCGTCGGTCATATTCGCTATGTTCTGGCCCAAACGATAACGAGTGGAAAGTTGCAGTAAAACAAATTTCCGGAGGTAAGTTTTCAAGCTATATAAATAATAATTTAAAAGCAGGAGACGAGTTAGAGGTTATGGTGCCAAGTGGTACCTTTGGTGTCGAGGTACAGCCAGAAGCATCAAAAAATTATCTGTTTTTTGCAGCAGGAAGTGGTATCACGCCAGTGCTTTCAATGTTAAAAGCACATTTATCGGCAGAGCCTAACGCAACTTGCAAATTGTTTTACGTTAATAAAACAGCAAAATCAATAATCTTTAAAGAAGCCTTAGAGCAACTTCGAAACACATACTTTGGTAGACTAGAAATCTATTATTTCTTAACCAAAGAACGTCGCGATATCGAGTTGTTTAACGGACGTTTTGACGATGAAAAGATGCAAGTTTTAACCAAAACGTTTATAGATATTCCAGACACGAGCGAAGTTTTCCTTTGCGGACCAGAAAAAATGGTACACTTTGTAAGCGACTACTTAATAAACGCAGGTTTACCTAAAGAACTCGTGCATTTCGAGTTATTCGTAACAGGTTTATCAGACGAAGATATTAAAAGAGCCGAGCGTCTAGCACAACAAAATGTAGAAGGAACAGAAGTAATCATAGTCGATGGCGGAAAAGAATTCGCCTTCACCATGACCAAAGAGTACGATAACATTCTCGATGCAGCCTTAGGTGCAGGAGCCGATTTGCCATTCGCCTGCAAAGGTGGCGTTTGTAGCACCTGCAAATGCGAGGTCATAGAAGGAAACGTAGAAATGAAAATAAATTACGCGCTAGACGATAAAGAAGTCGCGCAAAACCTGGTGCTAAGCTGTCAAGCAGTACCAACAACAGATAAAGTAATCGTCGATTTCGACGTGTAAAATTTCTTTGAAAAAAGGAATCTTAAAATAATAATTTTAGCGTTACCCAAAAGGGTCAGGCTTTCCACTATATCTTTTTTGAGAAAAACAAAAAAGGATGTCGTTGCAATCCTTAACGCGCCAACAGCAAAAGGCCAACAGCCAACAGCTAATAAAAAAGAAGTTCAACAAGCTAAAAGCCAAAAGCTAGTAGCTAAAAGCTTAAGATTATGAGTGAAGAACAAGTAAAAAATTTAGAAGAACAATTCGAAGCACGTATCGCAAGAGACGAGAAAATCGAACCAAAAGATTGGATGCCAGAAAAATATCGTAAAACGCATATTAGGCAAATGTCGCAACACGCACATTCCGAAATTGTAGGTATGCTTCCAGAAGGTAACTGGATTACAAGAGCACCATCTTTAAGACGTAAAGTAGCATTGCTTGCAAAAGTGCAAGACGAAGCAGGACATGGATTATATCTATATTCAGCAACCGAAACTTTAGGTATTTCTAGAGAAGAAATGTACGAGCAGTTGCACACAGGTAAAGCAAAATATTCATCTATTTTTAACTATCCAACCATTACTTGGGCAGATATGGGAGCCATTGGCTGGTTAGTTGATGGCGCAGCAATTATCAATCAAGTACCACTGTGTAACACGTCTTATGGGCCATATGCAAGAGCAATGATTCGTGTGTGTAAAGAAGAAAGTTTCCACCAACGTCAAGGGTATGAAATCATGATAAAATTGGCAAACGGAACACCAGAACAAAAAGAAATGGCACAAGATGCTTTAAATCGTTGGTGGTGGCCAAGTTTAATGATGTTAGGCCCAACAGATGCAGAGTCAATTCATACAGCACAATCTATGAAATGGAAACTAAAACGTAAGTCTAACGACGATTTACGTCAGCAGTTCATAGACCAAACCGTTCCACAAGCAGAATTAATAGGTTTAACCATTCCAGATCCAGATTTAAAATGGAATGAAGAACGCCAAAGTTATGACTTTGGAGAAATCGATTGGGACGAGTTTTGGCAAGTTGTAAAAGGTCATGGACCAATGAATAAGGAACGCATGAAAGCAAGAGTAAATGCATGGGAAAATGGAGCATGGGTTCGTGACGCAGCAATGGCACATGCCGAAAAGAAACAAGATAGAAAAGAGAAGAAGGCGGTTTAATAAAGTTAAATGGTCAATGACTTTTGATTTAAAAATCAGTTAGCAAATAATCACCATGTTGAAATGCAGAATAACAAAATGAAATCGTTAAGAATTTTTGAAGCCTTGGAAAAAATTTAGATTTCATTTTGAGGTTTTAAAACTCTAAAAGAAGTTTTAAAAATTCCTCATTTCAACTTGAACTTTTGGTTCGTTTTGTTTCAAGACAAAATGAACATAAAGAAAAAAGAAAATATAAATATAATTAATAAGATACCTGTTTTTACAGGCATTAAAAATTATGTCAACAAAAAATTGGCCCTTATGGGAAGTATTCGTAAGAAGTAAAAACGGATTAGAACATCGTCACTGCGGAAGTTTACACGCAGCAGATGAGGAAATGGCATTAGAAAACGCAAGAGATGTCTACACCAGAAGAAGCGAAGGTGTAAGTATTTGGGTGGTAGAATCTAAGCATATTACAGCATCCAATCCTGAGAATAATGGTGAAATGTTTGAACCTGCTCAAGATAAAGTATATCGTCATCCAACATTTTACGATTTACCAGACGAAGTAAAGCATATGTGATAAATCTTTGATTTGTCATCCTGAACTTGTTTCAGGATCTCATCAAATGAAACAATTAAAATGAAAAACGAAAACTTATACAAATACATACTTGGTATCGCAGACAATTCACTTATTCTTGGTCAAAGACTAGGAGAACTTACAGGTCACGGACCAAGCTTAGAAACAGATATTGCCTGTACAAATATTTCACTAGATTTATTTGGTCAAGTACGAAGCTATTACCAATATGCAGCAAAAATAGCTGGTGATAATAGAACCGAAGATGATATTGCAATGCTTCGTAAAGAAAGAGAATATGTAAATGTGTTATTGGTAGAACAACCAAATACCAATTTTGCATATACTATTGCACGTCAGTTTTTGTTCGATGTGTATCACTTTCTCTTTTTAACTCAATTAGAAAAAAGTAAGGATTTAACGCTTTCAGCAATTGCAACAAAGTCGCTAAAAGAAGTAAGCTATCATCAACGTTTTTCTACCGATTGGTTAAAACGATTGGGAGATGGAACAGCTGAAAGTAAAGAAAAAATGCAAGAAGCCATAGATGGTTTATGGACCTACACAGATGAGCTTTTTCATCAAACTGAAGCAGATAAAGCTATGGTTTCAGAAGGTGTTGGTGTAGATGTAACCAAACTAAAGGAAGCATATTACGAGAAAGTAGAAGCGGTTTTAAAAGAAGCAACTTTAACTGTTCCAGAATCTAAGTGGTTTCAAAAAGGAGGCAAACAAGGTATTCATACAGAACATTTAGGATATTTATTAAGCGATTTACAATACATGCAGCGTACCTATCCAAATATGGAATGGTAACAAATCATTGATTTGTCATCCTGAACTTGATTCAGGATCTCATAGAAAATAATATGACAACAACAGAGCAAAACATAGAATCAATATTAATTCCAATTCTGGAAAAAGTGTCTGATCCTGAAATTCCAGTATTATCCATAATGGATATGGGAGTTGTACGTTCTGCTGTCATCGAAAATAATAAAGTGAAAGTTCAAATCACACCAACCTATAGTGGTTGTCCAGCAATGGACGTGATTGGTGACGATATAAAAGCAGCTTTAAAAACCGCAGGATATGATTCTGAAATAGAATTAATCCTTGCACCAGCTTGGACAACCGATTGGATTACACCAAGAGGACGAAAAGCACTAGAAGATTACGGTATTGCAGCACCTTTAAATGCAGAAGCAGATAAAGACGTGTTGCTAAATGGAAAACGATTGGTAAAATGTACTAATTGTGGTTCCACAAATACAAGATTAGTAAGTCAGTTTGGTTCTACAGCATGTAAAGCACAATTTCAGTGCGACGATTGCCAAGAACCATTTGATTATTTTAAATGTCTCAAATGATAATTTGTAGTCATCCTTAACTTGATTCAGGATCTCATCAGCAAAAACAAAAGAGAGATTATTAAATAAAACGATTTGTCATTCCGCACTTGATGCAGAATTCAAAATAAAAAACATATGAGTAAAAGCATTCTTTTAAAAATAGAAAATAAAATAGCGTACATCACGCTAAACAGACCAGAAGTATTTAATAGTATAAATAGAGAAATGGCATTTTTATTTCAAGATACTTTAGATGCTTGCGCAGCAAATGCAGAAGTTAGAGCCATTGTAATCACTGGAGCAGGAAAAGCGTTTGGTGCTGGTCAAGATTTAAAAGAAGTTACAGATCCAGACTTAAATCCTGGTTTTAAAAAAATATTAGACGAGCATTATAATCCAATAATAATAAAAATCCGAGCGATTAAAAAACCAATTATCGCAGCAGTAAATGGTGTTGCAGCTGGAGCAGCAGCCAACATTGCCTTGGCCTGTGATATTGTTGTAGCACATGAAAAAGTGAATTTTATACAAGCATTTAGTTTAATAGGCTTAATTCCAGATAGTGCAGGAACGTATTTTTTACCAAGATTAATCGGTTTTCAAAAAGCGCAAGCTTTAGCCATGTTAGGTGATAAGATTGGAGCTGAAGAAGCAGAAAAAATGGGAATGATTTACAAAATGATTCCTTTAGAAAACTTTGAAGAAGACGTTAATAAACTCGCTTTAAAATTAGCAAACATGCCAACCTTAGCTCTAGGTAAAATTAAAGAAGCATTTAATGAGTCATTAACCAATACTTTAGAAGAGCAATTGGCTTTAGAATCTAAATTACAAATAGAAGCAGCAAGTAGTAATGATTATGCCGAAGGTGTTGCTGCATTTATAGAAAAACGTAAACCAAATTTCAAAGGCAATTAAATTGTCTTTATCCTGAACTCATTTCAGGATCTCATCTATTAAATAACAGTTTTGTCATTCCGCACGCGATGCGGAATCCATAAAAAAGAAATAAATGAACGTAGGAATAATAGGATCTGGTACAATGGGAAGTGGCATCGCACAAGTTGCTGCAACTGCTGGTTGTAAAGTAAAATTATACGATACCAATCAAGCGGCTTTAGATAAAGCTAAAGCGAGTTTGGAGAAAATTTTAAATCGTTTAATTGAAAAAGGACGAATAAATACAGAAGAAAAAAACAGAATTCAATCTAACATTTCTTACGTAGATAGTCTAAAAGATTTAGCTGATGCCAACTTAACGATCGAAGCTATTATTGAAAACTTAGATATCAAGAAAAAAGTGTTTTCAGAATTAGAAAGTTATGTTGCAGACGATTGTATAATCGCTTCAAACACATCTAGTTTATCTATAGCTTCTATTGCAGCTTCATTACAAAAACCAGAACGTTGCGTCGGAATTCATTTTTTCAATCCAGCACCTTTAATGAAATTGGTTGAGGTTATTCCAGCAATTCAAACCTCAAAAGAAGTACTTGAAAAATCAATTCAAACAATTAAAGACTGGAAAAAAGTAGTAGCAGTCGCTAAAGACACACCAGGTTTTATTGTAAATAGAGTCGCAAGACCTTTTTATGGCGAAGCTTTAAGAATTTATGAAGAAGGAATGGCGGATTTTGCAACTATAGATAATGCTTTAAAAAGCGTTGGTAAATTCAGAATGGGACCATTTGAACTTATGGATTTTATAGGAAACGATGTCAACTACACTGTAACCGAAACAGTATTTACAGCCTTTTATTTCGATCCAAGATATAAACCAGCATTCACACAAAAACGCTTTGCTGAAGCAGGATATTTAGGACGTAAGTCAGGAAAAGGCTATTATGATTATTCTGAAGGAGCTATAAAACCAGAACCAACAAAAGATGCAGCATTATCTGAAACTATTTTCAACAGAGTCTTAGTCATGCTAATTAATGAAGCAGCAGACGCACTATTTTTAAACATCGCATCTGCAGAAGATATAGACAATGCCATGACTAAAGGAGTTAATTATCCAAAAGGGTTATTGGCTTGGGCAGATGAAAAAGGCATCGATTGGTGTGTTAATAAAATGGATGAATTATATAACGAGTACCACGAAGATAGATACCGTTGCAGTCCATTATTACGTAAAATGAATAGAGAAAACAAAACGTTTTTTTAAATGAAAGGCGAAGCAATTCCACATAAAATGTTAAGGCAGGACGCCTACAGCACGTGGCTAGGAATAGAAATTCTAGAATGCGAAATCGGACGCTGTAAAGTAGCAATGACTGTAAGAAAAGAAATGCTAAATAGCATGGGTAAAGCACATGGCGGAATCAGTTATTCCTTAGCTGATACAGCATTTGGATTTGCAGCAAATACACATGGTAAATATGCCGTTTCTATTGAAACAAGTATCAACCACATCGAAGCATTAAATGAAGGCGATTATTTAACAGCAGAATCTGTAATAGAAAACGTAAAAAATAAATTAGGTTTCAATATTATTGAAGTCAAAAGAGGAGAAGAATTAGTTGCACTTTTTAAAGGTGTTGTTTATCGAACAAATAAAGATTGGGAAGAATAGTATAGAATTAAAGCACTAACAAAATTAAAAAGTCAAATCCCTATTTCAATTCATAGAATTGAACATTGAAATGCAGAAATAATGAATGAAGGAATGTAGATGCAAAGCGAAGCTTTAAGCACGTAATTCCGAAAGAGAATGTTGCTTTAGCAATTTCCTCATTTCAATATGATTTTTTGGTTCGTTTTGTATCAAGACAAAATGAATAGAAGAAAAAAGAAATAACAATATAAAAGCTCCTGTCTAAGCAGGCATTAATTATGAAAGAAGCATACATAATAGACGGAATTAGAACACCAATAGGAAACTACAAAGGCACATTATCTGCTGTTCGTACAGACGATTTAGGCGCTTTAGTAATAGAAGAAGTTGTAAAACGTAATCCAAACATCCCAAAAGAAGCATACGACGATGTTATTATGGGTTGTGCCAACCAAGCAGGAGAAGACAATCGTAATGTTGCACGTATGTCTTCACTCTTAGCAGGATTGCCATTTACAGTTCCTGGAGAAACCGTTAACCGACTTTGTAGTTCAGGATTGTCAGCAATTATTCATGCAAATCGTGCCATAAAAACAGGCGATGGAGATGTTTTTATTTCTGGTGGAGTAGAAAACATGACACGTGGTCCATACGTTATGGCAAAACCATCATCAGCATTTGGAGGAGATTCAAAACTATATGATTCTACTTTCGGATGGCGATTTGTAAACCCGAAAATGCACGAAATGTATGGCACAGATGGCATGGGAATGACTGCAGAAAACTTAGTAGAAAAATATAATATATCTCGCGAAGACCAAGACAAATTCGCACTTTGGAGTCAGCAAAAGGCAACCAAAGCACAAGAAAACGGACGACTAGCAAAAGAAATTGTTACTGTCGAAATTCCGCAACGTAAAAAAGACCCAATTCAATTTTCAAAAGATGAGTTTGTAAAACCAACAACATCTCTTGAGGTTTTAGGAAAACTAAGAGCAGCCTTTAAAAAAGAAGGCGGAAGCGTAACCGCAGGAAATTCTTCTGGATTAAACGATGGCGCTGCAGCAACCATTATAGCGAGTGAAGATGCAGTAAAAAAGTATAATCTTAAACCATTAGCAAAAATTGTAAGTTCTGCAGTGGTTGGTGTCGAGCCAAGAATCATGGGTATTGGTCCAGTGCAAGCGTCTAATAAAGCATTAGAAAAAGCAGGTTTAACCATGGACGATATGGATATCATCGAGCTTAACGAAGCCTTTGCAGCACAAGCTTTGGCCTGCATTCGCGCTTGGGGATTAGAAGATAACGACCCAAGAATTAATCCAAACGGAGGCGCTATTGCTATCGGTCATCCGCTTGGCGTTACAGGAGCAAGAGTGGCGTATTCTGCGGCTTTAGAGTTGCAGGAGCAGAATAAGAAATATGCGTTGATTACCATGTGTATAGGCGTTGGACAAGGTTATGCAGCAATTATAGAAAGAGTAGAATAAAGAAATTAGAAAATTGGCGATTCAGTTATAGGTTTTAGATTCAAAATGGCTGAAAGTCACCGTTGAAATGCAGAATAAAAAAATGAAATCGTTAAAAATTTTTGAAACCTTGGAAAAAATTTAGATTTCATTTTGAGGTTTTAAAACTGTGTAACAAGTTTTGAAAATTCCTCATTTCAACTTGAATTTTTGGTTCGTTTTGTTTCAAGACAAAATGAACATTAAGAAAAAAATAAATGAAAATACTAATTATAGGAGGAAACGGAACCATAGGCAAAAAAGTAACTGAAAGACTTTCAATAAAACATGAAGTTATAGTTGCTGGACGAAATTCAGGTGATATAAATGTCGATTTTTCAGAATCTAAATCCATTAAATCTATGTTTGAAACTATTGGTAAACTTGATGCTATTGTTGCTGTTGCTGGTGATGCAAAGTGGGATAAATTCAACAATTTATCAGAAGAGGATTTTTATATTGGTATAAAAAGCAAACTAATGGGACAGGTAAATACGGTTCGTATTGGTAAAGAGTTTTTAAACAAAAATGGTTCAATTACATTGTCAACAGGAATTTTGGCAGATGATCCAGTAGATATGACAACTAGTGCTGCTATGGTTAATGGAGGAATTCACAGTTTTGTAAAAGCTGTCGCTTTAGAGTTAGAAAACGGTATTAGAATAAATGCTGTTTCTTCAGATTTAGTAGAAGATGCTTACGAAAAATACAAAGATTATTTTCCAGGAAATACACCAGTGTCTATGGACAAAATTGTAGATGGTTATGTAAAATCTATCGAAGGAAAAATTACAGGCAGAATTTTAAGGATTCTCGCTTAACTAATTCCTGCGTAGGCAGGAATCTCTTAGTAAAAAGGAAATAAATTTTGGCTAAGAAAAGAACATAGCAAGTAAGTGCGTTAGGGATAGAGGCATTTGTTGAAGCTCTTTTTTGTTTTTCACAAAAAAAGCGACTGCCGAAAGCCCGACCTTTAGGTAACGCAAAAAAAATAGAAGTCTAATTTAATAGATACCCATTTTCGTGGGCATTAAGATGGAAAAGATAAAACATTACGTTCAAGGTTCTTGGACAACAGGAAAAGAAGAAGGAACACCAATTCTAGATGCAGTAACTGGTGAAGCATTTACTAGCGTTGCAATAGAAGGATTAGATGTTCCCGAAATTTTAAACTACGGACGAACAAAAGGAGGAGAAGTACTTCGTAAAATGACATTTCAAGAGCGTGGAAACATGCTTAAAAAATTAGCATTATATCTTACCAAAAGAAAAGATGCGTTTTACGATTTAAGCTATAGAACAGGAGCAACCAAAGTAGATAGTTGGATAGATATTGAAGGTGGTTTTGGTAACCTGTTTGCAAACGCGTCGTTACGAAAATTATTCCCTAATCAACCCTATCACGTAGAAGGCGATGCTATCGATTTATCTCGTGGCGGACGTTTTATGGCGCATCATATTATGGTGCCTAAAAAAGGAGTTGCAGTACATATTAATGCATTCAACTTCCCAGTTTGGGGCATGTTAGAAAAATGCGCAGTAAACTGGATGGCTGGAGTTCCTGCTGTTGTATTACCTGCACCTTCGTCATCCTATTTAGCAGAAGCAGTTGCAAGAACCATTATAGATTCAGGTATTTTACCAGAAGGCGCATTACAAATCATAAACGGAACGGTTAAAAATATTCTAGACACTGTAGAATCTCAAGATGTGGTTACTTTTACAGGTTCTGCACAAACCGGACGCTTATTAAAAGCGCATCCAAGATTGATTCAAGAATCTGTGCCTTTTACTATGGAAGCCGATTCTTTAAATGCGTCTATTTTAGGAGAAGATGCGGTTCCTGGGACACCAGAATTCGACTTGTTTATTAAAGAAGTTAGAAAGGAAATGACGGTTAAAGCTGGACAAAAATGTACAGCGATTAGACGCATCATTGTTCCTGAGAAATTAGTAGACGATGTGCAAACCGCATTAGCAAAACAGCTAGATAAAGTAACTATTGGAGACCCAAGATTAAAAGAGGTGAGAATGGGTTCTTTAGTTAGTCATCAACAAGTGCAAGCAGTTCGAGATTCGGTAAACGATTTATCTAAAGAAGCACAAATTGTATATGGTAATTTAGATGCAATTAAGACCATTGGAGCAGATGCTAAAAATGGCGCTTTTATTAGTCCGATTTTATTACGAGCTGATAACCCTTTTCAAAATACTGTCATTCACGAGCGTGAAGCTTTCGGACCAGTAAGTACCATCATGCCTTATAAAAACCTAGACGAAGCTATTACTTTGGCGCAAATGGGTAAAGGGTCGTTAGTGTCTTCTATTGCCACCAATGATGATAAAATCGCTAAGGATTATGTGATAAATGCAGCATCTCATCATGGTAGAATTTTAGTCTTAAATAGAGAAAGTGCGAAGCAAAGTACTGGTCATGGTTCGCCATTACCATATTTGGTTCATGGTGGTCCAGGACGTGCTGGTGGAGGCGAAGAAATGGGAGGCATGCGTGGTATTAAACATTATTTACAACGTACAGCTATTCAAGGTTCGCCAACAACTATTACCGAAATCACTGGAATTTACCAGCAAAATGCAAAATATAAGGAAGCAGAACAGCATCCGTTTCAATACCATTGGGAGGATATTCAACCAGGAATGTCATTAAAAACCCATAAGCGTACATTAACTGATAATGATATTCAAAATTTTGCCAATTTAACTTGGGATCACTTCTATGCACATACCGATATTACATCTTTAGACGGAAGTATTTTCGAAAAGAGAACAGCGCATGGTTATTTTATTATTTCAGCAGCAGCAGGATTATTTGTGTATCCAAATAAAGGACCAGTAGCAGCCAATTATGGCTTAGATAGTATCCGTTTTTTAAGACCATTATATCATAACGATACTATTTATGTACGTTTAACCTGTAAAGAAAAAGTAGATAGAGATGTTGCTTCTGCAGAACATCCAAGCGGAATCGTAAAGTGGCATGTTGAGGTATTTGATGCTAATTTTGAAAACCGTCCAGAAAGTCAGAAAACAGAAAAAGATAGTCCGTTAGTAGCTGTCGCAACCATATTAACGATGGTGGAGAAAAAGCAAGAAACCTTTGTGGAGATGACTTCGGAAAAAATTGACGAATGTCTTTCTAATTTAAAAGCAGATGCTAAACCTAAATGGGGAATTATGACGCCACAACACATGATTGAGCATTTAGAATATACTTATAAAATTGCTTCAGGTGAAATTCAAGATTTTGATGTCAATACACCAGAAAAGATTTTAGAGAAAGTACATCATAGTTTATATAACTACGATAAATTCCCGAAGAACAGCCAGTTTCCGCAGTTAGAAAAAGACACATTAGATGATTTAAAACATGCTGATTTAGAAACAGCAATTGAAAAATTTAAAGAGCAACGCGAAAAATATTTAGAATTTTATAAAGAGAATCCAGATGTTAAATTGAAGAATCTAGTCTTTGGTGAATTAAATAAATATGAAGCGTATTTATTAGAAAGAAAACATTTGAATCATCATTTTGAGCAATTCGGATTAATTTAAAAAAAAATAATCGTCATTCCGAACGTAGTGAAGGAATCTTTTAATGAGATTGCCACGTCCTTCGTCCTCGCAATGACAATAAAAAATAAAAATATGAGTGAACCTTATGTTAAGTTAGAAGTCAAAAACCAAGTAGGATACATAGAATTTTTTCATCCTGCTCACAATTCTTTGCCAGGTAATATTCTGGCTGAATTAGCACAAACGATAACCGATGCAGGAACAAACGATGCAATAAAAGTTATTGTGCTTAAAAGTGGAAAAGACAGAACATTTTGTGCTGGAGCAAGTTTTAAAGAATTAATTAATATTAATGATGCAGCAACAGGAAAAATTTTCTTTTCAGGCTTTGCTAATGTGATTAACGCCATGCGTAAATGTCCAAAATTTATAATTGGTCGCATACAAGGTAAAACTGTTGGTGGTGGTGTAGGATTAGCAGCTTCAACCGATTATTGTATGGCTTCAAAATATGCAGCAATAAAATTAAGCGAACTAAATATTGGAATTGGACCATTTGTTGTTGGACCAGCAATAGAGCGTAAAATTGGTTTAAGCGGTATGTCTCAAATCGCAATAGATGCTAATAGTTTTTATCCTGCAGAATGGGCAAAACAAAAAGGATTATTCACACACGTATTTGAAAGTAATGAAGAACTAGATGAGGCAGTTAAAGCAACAGCAGAACATTTATGTACTTATAACCCAGATGCCATGCAAGAAATGAAAAAAGTGTTTTGGCAAGGTACAGATCATTGGGATGATTTGTTGGCAGAACGTGCTGCAACTAGTGGAAAACTTGTACTTTCAGAATTTACTAAAGAAAAACTTAAAGGATTTAAATAAACTTTTAATTATTCAATGTAAATAATACTGTGTTTAGGTATAGTGATGCCTTGTTTTAAAACAACAAAGTTAGACGTTACAGCCCAAATAGTAGTATTTACGCTTATTAATTTATTGGTACTGTCCTTAAAGTAAATTTTTACTTTAGTTTTTAATAAGTTACCTAATTGAGAGGCGCGCTCTAAATAATGAGATCTAAGTTTTCTCTTTTTTGAACTTAGTAAAGTTTCTGTTTTAGAAAATTTTATTTGAGGTATGTCTTCTTTTTGTATAGTAAAAGATGATGTTGGGTAATTCATAAATTAAATTTTGTTAAGGAATAGTAAGTTTAAATATACAAAACCTTACATTTTATTGTCATTTTTATAAGTATTTAACATTTTTTAAAAAATTAAGTATTGTTATGGTTTATAGGTTTAAAGGTTACACACCAGTTGTTCACGAGTCAAGTTTTGTACATCCTTTGGCTGCAGTAACAGGAAACGTTATTATAGGCAAAAACTGTTACATTGGTCCAGGAGCAGCTATTCGTGGAGATTGGGGACAAATCATTTTAGAAGATGGAGTAAACGTACAAGAAAACTGTACAGTGCATATGTTTCCAGGTAAATCTATTACATTAAAAGAAAGTGCTCATGTTGGTCATGGAGCCATAATTCATGGAGCCAATTTGGGTAGAAATTGTCTAATTGGAATGAACACTGTAATTATGGATGATGCCGAAATTGGTGATGAAAGTATTGTTGGGGCTATGGCATTTGTAAAAGCTGAAACTATGATACCTAAACGTAGTTTAGTTGTAGGTAATCCTGCAAAAATAGTAAAGCAAGTAAGCGATGAAATGATTGCATGGAAAACAAAAGGAACAGCGTTGTACCAACAATTACCAGCAGATTGTCATGAGACATTACAAGAAGTTGAGCCTTTAAGAGAAGTGCCAGAAAATATGAAAATGCAAGAAGACGTTTATAAAACGCTTAGAGAAACTTTTAAAAAATAATATAGAATGTTGTATGTTGATTTAAATTATAAAACGGCACTCAAATCTATTACATTAGTTTCTTTTCCTGTAGAAAGCGTAATTAAACTTTGTACGTTTCCTAAATAAGGTAATAATGTTAATTTCGAAATAATAAAAGTCTCGTAAGCTTCAATATCTTCAACAACAAGTTTTAAAAGATAATCAAAATTACCGCTAACTCTGTGGCACTCTACCACTTCAGGAAAATTGTTTATTTCGTTTACAAATTTCTCTAAATAACTTCTGGTATGTCCTTGCAAAGTGATGCCAATAAAAACTGTAAGTTTTAGTCCTATTTTCTTTTTGTCTAAAACGGCAACATATTTTTTAATATAACCTTCTTTTTCTAATTTTTTAATACGCTCAAAAATTGGTGATGTAGTCATTCCTAATTCCTTAGCAATGCTTTTTGTTGTTCTATTACTATTCGCTTGTAGAATATTTAAAATTTGAGTGTCTATTTTATCAAGAGTATTTAACATAAGGAAATAATATTTTAAAGACGATTATATTTAGATGTAAAAGTAAATTATTCTTTTATTTTTATATAATTAAGAATAAAATTCTTTTTAAAATTTATTTTAAAGTTTTTAACAATTGCAGATTCTATTATTTATTATCTTTATTTCTTGAAATAAAAAGATATTTAACTTGAAGAATTTTGAATTAAAAATGCCCAAAATGGGCGAAAGTATAACAGAAGGAACCATCATCAATTGGTTAATTTCTGAAGGAGATAGTTTTGATGAAGGAGATATTATTCTTGAAGTAGCTACAGATAAAGTAGATAACGAAGTACCTGCGCCAGCATCTGGAATATTGGTTAAAACCTTATTTCAAGCAAAAGATGTTGTTCCTGTTGGAGAAGTAATTGCTGTGTTAGAGGTTTCAGAAGAGGTAAAATCTTCTAATAAAACAAAGGTCTCGTCAAACACTGTCGAGACGTCTCAAAAGAAACAAAAGACACCAAAAAGACCAAAACCAGTTCAGCAAGCATCAGCTTCAACTTCATTTTCAACATCAAATTCAAATACATTCTTTTCACCATTAGTACTCGAAATTGCTAAAGAACATCATATTAGTTTTGAAGAATTAGCCAGAATACCAGCAACAGGTCATGAAGGCAGATTGCGCAAAAGTGATGTGTTTCAATATATAGAAGAAGGCAGACCATACAAATTTGCACAACCAGTAGCCGAAAAAGATCCAACAGCATATCGCATTCCACAATTGCAATTCGATAAAGGCAAAGGAAAAGTGATTGAAATGGACAGAATGCGTCAAATGATTGCAGATCATATGGTGTATTCAAAACACACATCACCGCATGTTACAGCTTATGTTGAGGCAGATTTAACCAATATGGTAAATTGGCGAAATGCTAATAAAGTGGCGTTTCAAGAAAAGTATGGTGAGCGTTTAACCTTTACACCATTGTTTGTAGAAGCGGTAGCAAAAGCAGTAAAAGATTTTCCAAACATTAACGCTTCGGTAGATGGTAATAACATTATAGTAAAAGAAGACATCAATATTGGTATGGCAACCGCATTACCAAGCGGAAACTTAATAGTACCTGTAGTAAAAAATGCAGACACAAAAGATTTAAAAACCATTGCTAGCAATGTTAATGAACTGGCAGGAAAAGCAAGAGAAAATAAATTAGCAGGAGACGATATAAAAGGCAGTACGTTCACAATATCAAATGTTGGAACTTTTGGTAGCGTCATGGGAACACCAATAATAAATCAACCAGAAGTTGCAATTCTTGCCTTAGGAATTATTAAAAAACGACCAGAAGTTATCGAAACCGAAAACGGAGACGAAATCGCAATACGTAGCATGATGTATCTATCATTATCATTCGATCATCGTGTTGTAGATGGTTTCCTTGGTGGAAGCTTCGTAAGACGTGTAGCCGATTATTTCGAGCAATTTGATATCAATAGAGACATTTAATTCCTGCGACGTAGCAATCTCTTAGTAAAAGAGAGAGTATATTAATATAAATAGTATTGTCATTCCATATTTGATACGGAATCCACAATAAAAAATAAAGTTTAATTAATGAGATACCCACTTTCGTGTGGGCATAAAATTATGAAACATAACATTTCAATAACCACAGTAACCGAATCTAAAGTTAAAGGCATAGACTTTAACAATATTCCTTTAGGTACAACCTTTACAGATCACATGTTTATTTGTGATTATAACAACGGTGTTTGGGAAAATCCAAGAATAGAACCAATGGGAATGATTCCTACGCATCCAGCAGCCATGGCATTGCACTACGGTCAAGCCATTTTCGAAGGTATGAAAGCAACAGTAGATGCAGATGGAAACCCAATGTTATTTAGAGCAGATAAAAATGCAGCACGATTAAATACCAGTGCAGACCGTATGGGAATGCCACATTTCCCAACAGATTTGTTTGTAGAAGGCTTAACAAAATTAGTAGATTTAGAGCGTAATTGGATTCCACCAACCGATGGTAGCGCACTTTATTTAAGACCATTTATGTACGCAGACGAAGCCTTTATAGGTATGCGTGCAGCAACACATTATAAGTTTATAATCATGGCATCGCCGGCAGGACCATTTTTTAGTAAGCGCATTAGGTTGTGGGCCGAAAAACATTATATACGTGCCGTAAATGGTGGAACAGGAGAAGCAAAAGCAGCCGGAAACTACGCCGCAGCCATTCGTCCAACAGAATTAGCAAAAGCAAAAGGATTCGATCAAGTATTGTGGTTAGATGCTATCGAGCACAAATACATTCAAGAAGTTGGAACCATGAATATTTTCTTTAAAATCGACGGAAAATTCATCACACCAAATCGAGACGGTTCTATATTAGACGGAATCACGCGCATGAGTGTAATCGATATTTTAAGAGATAAAGGTTACCAGGTTACAGAGCGTAAAATAACTATAGACGAGATTCAAGAAGCGGCAAAAAATAAAACATTAGAAGAAGCTTTTGGTACAGGAACAGCCGTTGGTATTGCTTACATTCAAGACATTGGAGTAGGCGATGAGGTTATACACGTATCCAACGAAAGTCCAGTAGGTTTAGACGTTAACAATACTTTAAACGCCATTAAAACTGGTAAAATAGAAGATAAATTTGGTTGGATGCTAAAAGTAGAAAATCAGTTAGCTTAAAATATTTTGGGCGTTACCACAAGGGTCGCGCTTTCCGTTATATCTTTTTTGCTTTTAATGGCAAAAAAGGATGCCACATCAATCGCTAACGCAAACTAACGTTAACAAAAAAATCTTTTATACTAATAAAAAAGATTGATTTTGAGATTATAACAAAATAGATACCTGCTTTCGCAGGCATGAATATGAAAAAAGAAACACTAAAAAAAGGATTTTCAAAACTCTGCACAGCAAAAGCAATGGCAGAATTATACGAAGCTAATTTTAAGCAAGTCTCTAAATACGTACACGCTACATCAAGAGGTCACGAAGCTATCCAAATAGCTTTAGGTATGCAGTTATTACCACAAGATTATGCGTTTCCATATTATAGAGATGATGCCATGTTATTATCATTTGGTTTAGAACCTTACGATTTAATGTTGCAATTATTAGCAAAAAAAGACGATCCATTTTCTGGCGGAAGAACGTACTATTCGCATCCAAGTTTAAAGGATGACGATAAGCCAAAAATACCACATCAATCCTCAGCAACAGGTATGCAAACCATACCAGCAACAGGTGTGGCTATGGGAATGAAGTATAAAGAACTACAAGGATTGGATGATTATAGTTTAGAATCGGATCCTGTCAGTTCGAGCACAGTCGAGAACGCTCTAAATCCAATAACCGTTTGTTCTTTAGGCGATGCCTCTGTAACCGAAGGTGAAATAGCCGAAGCCTTCCAAATGGCAGCTTTAAAGCAAATGCCAATTTTATATTTAGTACAAGATAACGGTTGGGATATTAGTGCCAATGCAGCAGAAACAAGAGCGCAAAATGCTTTTGAATATGCTCAAGGTTTTAAAGGCTTAGAAGCCATTTCAATAGATGGTGCTAACTTTACAGAAAGTTACCAAGCGCTAGAAAAAGTAATAGAAACTATTCGTACAGAACGCAGACCATTTTTAGTACATGCAAAAGTACCATTGTTAAATCATCATACGTCTGGTGTAAGAATGGAATGGTATCGAGACGATTTAGACGAGGCGCGTTCTCGTGATCCATATCCAGTAATAAAACAACAATTATTAGATGCAGGATTTTCAGAACAAGAAGTTGAAGAGGTAGAAAATTCCGCGAAAGCGAAAGTACAATCAGATTTTGAAAAAGCCTTAAAAACCGAAGACCCAAAACCTGAAGATTTATTTACAAACGATTTTGTACCAACACCAATTACTGAAGAGCAAGGAACACGTTCACCAGAAGGTGCAGATAAAGTGGTAATGGTAGATTGTGCGTTATTCGCAGTAGAAGAATTAATGAAAAAGCATAAAGAATGCTTGCTATACGGTCAAGATGTTGGTGGCAGATTGGGTGGAGTTTTTAGAGAAGCAGCAACATTAGCTCAAAAATTTGGAGACGACCGCGTATTTAATACACCAATACAAGAAGCTTTTATTGTAGGTTCAACCGTTGGTATGAGCGCAGTTGGATTAAAACCAATTGTTGAGGTTCAGTTTGCCGATTATATTTGGCCAGGATTAAATCAGTTATTTACAGAAGTAAGTAGAAGTTGTTATTTATCTAACGGTAAATGGCCAGTTAGCATGATACTTCGTGTACCAATTGGAGCTTATGGTAGTGGTGGACCTTATCATTCATCTTCAGTAGAATCTGTAATAACAAATATTAGAGGTATAAAAATTGCCTATCCAAGTAATGGTGCCGATTTAAAAGGTTTAATGAAAGCGGCTTACTATGATCCAAATCCAGTGGTTATTTTAGAACACAAAGGTTTGTATTGGTCTAAAGTACCAGGAACACAAGGAGCAACATCTGTTGAGCCAAGTGAAGATTATGTTTTACCATTTGGAAAAGCTTGGGTTTTACAAGAAATCTGGAAACAAGAAAATGTAGAAACGTTGACTATTGTTACTTATGGAATGGGCGTACATTGGGCAATGAATGCATCAGAAGAATTAGGCATGCAAGACCAAATAGAAGTTATTGATTTACGTACCTTATTTCCTTTAGATGAAGACACAATCATGAAATCGGTTAAAAAAACAGGAAAGTGTTTAGTGGTGACTGAAGAGCCTTCAAATAATAGTTTTGCAAGAGCGTTATCTGGAAAAATTCAAGAAGAATGTTTTAAATATTTAGATGCACCAGTAATGACAATTGGTAGTGAAAACATGCCGGCAATTCCTCTAAACTCAACTTTAGAGCAAACCATGATTCCTTCAACAGATAAGGTGAAAGCTAAAATTGAACAGCTAATTAATTATTAATTTTATGTCTGTTTAAAAACATATTTTTAATTATAAATAAACTAGGGATTAGTAATTGTACACACAATTATTAATCCCTTTTATTTGCTTTATATTTTTGTTTTGATTTTATGGTATATAAAATCTTAATTAAAAAAAAGAGCAGAAAAATTACTTAAAAAGCGTTTTAAAGTAATAAATAATCTTCTATATTTGAGGTGTAAACTTTAGGAGTAGCTATTAAATTAGTTTGAGAAACATCCTTAGAACCTGATTTGGTTAATACCAACGTAGGAAAAAGTTATGTTCGATAATATATCGATATACTACCATTCTGGTTTACAATAATATTTTATAAATATGATTGCTATAAAAGTAAACCAAAAAGACCACCACATTTTAGAAAATGTAACCTTACAAACATTTGTTGAACAATTAAAAATTGAAACAAATGGTATTGCTATTGCTATAAATAATACTGTAGTAAAAAAAGCAGATTGGTCTTCAAGATTACTTCAAAATAACGATGATATTTTAATTATAAAATCTACTCAAGGAGGATGATTTTAATTTTAAATGGAAACCAAAAATCTAATGAAGAAAAAAGACACAGCACCAAAGCAAGGACAAATTACCAGAAATCCATTTCCTAATTCTAAAAAGATTTACGTACAAGGTAAAATACATCCACAAATTAAAGTGGCTATGCGTGAAATAGCTTTAAGCGATACCGTCGATTCTATGACGAAAAAGAAAACGCCTAACGAACCTGTTACGGTGTACGATACTTCAGGACCTTATACAGACCCTAATAAAGAAATTAATGTACATGATGGTATTGAACGTATTAGAGAACAATGGATTTTAGATCGCGGTGATGTTGAAGAATTAGACGTCTTTACTTCTAAATATTGTAACGAGCGTTTAAACGATAAAAGTTTAGACCATATGCGATTTAACTTAAAGCATAAACCAAAACGTGCAAAAAAAGGAAAAAACGTTACCCAATTGCACTACGCTAAAAAAGGCATTATAACTCCAGAGATGGAATACATCGCCATTCGTGAAAATCAACGTATTGACGAAATGACGGAGATTAGAAAGCAACATCCAGGAGAACATTTTGGAGCTTCAATTCCGGCTAAAATCACACCAGAATTTGTACGTAGCGAAGTTGCAAGAGGTCGTGCAGTAATACCATCAAACATAAACCATCCAGAAGCAGAACCCATGATTTTAGGACGTAATTTCTTGGTTAAAATTAATGCCAATATTGGAAACTCTGCAACAACATCATCAATAGAAGAAGAAGTAGAAAAAGCAGTTTGGGCTTGCCGTTGGGGAGCAGATAATATTATGGATTTATCTACAGGACAAAACATTCACGAAACACGCGAGTGGATTGTACGCAACTCACCAGTACCAGTTGGAACAGTACCAATTTATCAGGCTTTAGAAAAAGTAAACGGTGTTGCCGAAGATTTAACTTGGGAGATTTTCCGTGATACGCTAATAGAACAAGCAGAACAAGGTGTAGATTATTTTACCATTCATGCAGGTGTGTTATTACGTTATGTGCCCATGACAGCAAATCGAGTAACCGGAATTGTTTCTCGTGGTGGTTCTATTATGGCAAAATGGTGTTTAGCGCACCATAAAGAAAGTTTTTTATACACGCATTTTGAAGACATTTGCGAAATCTTAAAATCTTACGATGTAGCCTTTTCATTAGGCGATGGTTTACGTCCAGGTTCGGTAGCAGATGCTAATGATGAAGCACAATTTGCAGAGTTAGAAACCTTGGGTGAATTAACACAAATTGCACGTAAACACGAAGTGCAATGTTTTATAGAAGGTCCAGGTCATGTACCAATGCATATGATTAAAGAAAACATGGAAAAGCAAATTGAAGTTTGCGACGAAGCACCTTTTTACACTTTAGGTCCGTTAACAACAGATATTGCTCCGGGTTACGATCATATTACATCGGGTATTGGAGCAGCCATGATTGGTTGGTACGGTTGCGCTATGTTATGTTACGTAACACCAAAAGAACATTTAGGTTTGCCTAATAAAGAAGATGTTCGCGTTGGTGTAGTTACCTATAAATTAGCAGCACATGCTGCCGATTTAGCAAAAGGACATCCAGGATCACAACATAGAGACAATGCATTAAGTATGGCACGATTTGAGTTTCGTTGGGAAGACCAATTTAATTTAGGTCTGGATCCAGAACGAGCTCGCGAATATCACGATGAAACCTTACCGGCAGCAGGTGCTAAAATTGCACACTTCTGTTCTATGTGCGGACCAAAATTCTGTTCTATGAAAATCTCTCAAGAAGTACGTGATTTTGCTGTAGAAAATAAAATAGCAGATAACAACGAGGTTATAGCAAAAGGTTTTGAAGAAAAATCGGAAGAGTTTAAAGAAAAAGGCTCAGAAATATATCATTAGTAAATAATACAATTGGCAATGTGCAATTAACAATAACTCTTAAGTTATAAAATATTGTTCATTGTCAATTATAAATTGTTAATTGACAAAATGATAGTCTTAATAGCACCAGAAAATGATATAAAAAATGAAATTGAAATACTAAACCAGTTATTTCAAGAAGGTTTGCAATATTATCATTTAAGAAAACCAAATAAAGATTTTAAACAACATTGCGATTATTTAAACCAAATAGACGAAAAATATCATAATAGAATTGTGGTGCATTATTTTCATGAATTAATCAATACATTCAATTTAAAAGGTATTCATTTTCAAGAACAAAAACGAAAAGATCATATAGATAATCCAGGACAGTATTTTAAAAACTTAAACATGTTTGGAAAGACGATAAGCTCGTCGTTTCACGAACCAAACGAACTTGAAAATTGTTATTTCGAATTCGATTATCATTTACTAAGTCCTGTGTTTTCATCTATTTCAAAACAAGGCTATAAAGGTCGAGGTTTCAATGTTAACCATATCGATAAAATCATAATTGGTATGGGTGGAGTTACTGCTAGTAACTTAAACGAATTCGATAAACTTGGTTATAAAGGCGTTGGTATTTTAGGAGGTATTTGGAATAGTAATCAACCTATGGAAGTTTTTAAAGCAATAAAGAGTCATTTTGAAAAATAATCTATACATACTAACCATTGCAGGTCATGATCCTTCAGGTGGAGCAGGATTAACTTCAGATATTAAAACATTTGAAGCTCATGGTTTGTATGGCTTATCTGTTTGTACTGCTATAACCATTCAAAACGATAGAGATTTTAAAGCATGTATTTGGACAGATGTTGACATTATCATAGCTCAAATTGAAATCTTGTTTAAACGCTTTAAAATTTCAGTAGTTAAAATTGGCATCATTCAATCTTGGCAGACATTGTCTGTTTTGTTGGACAAGCTTTATTCACTAAACTCAAATATAAAAGTCATTTTAGATCCTATTATAAAAGCTAGTGCAGGCTTTAATTTTCATGAAAAAGAAAACCAAGAAATATTAAATTCTGTATTTAAAAAATGCTTCATTATTACTCCAAATTATGAAGAAATACAGCTTTTATATCCAAATTTAAATATTCAAAACACTATCGAGCACATAAGTAATTTAACAAATATCTATTTAAAAGGCGGACATAAAACCGATAAAAAAGGATGGGATGAGTTGTATTACAGCAAAATAGTACTTGTAAATTTACCTCCAGCAACCCAAAACGTTTCAGAGAAACATGGTAGCGGTTGTGTTTTATCTTCAGCATTGGCAAGTAATATTTTTATAAAAGATAATTTAGAAGACGCAGCAAGAGAAGCCAAGTATTATACCGAGCAATTTTTAAGCTCAAACTCTACTTTATTAGGACAACACACGTATAAAAAATAAAAATATGATAATACCTAAACTCCATTATATATCACAAGGCGATTCTCCAAAAGAACACATAGCCAACATACAAAAAGCATGTACTTCTGGAGCAGAATTAGTACAGTTACGTTTAAAAAACATATCGGAAAAAAAGATTTTAAAACGAGCTGAAGAAGCCAGAGAAATTACTTCTCACTTTCAAACCAGATTAATAATTAACGATCATTATAAAATTGCAAAAGCTATAAAAGCAGATGGTGTACACTTAGGTAAAACCGATACTTGTCCTACAATAGCAAGAAAACATTTATATACTTGGCAAATTATTGGAGGTACAGCAAATACGCTAGAAGAATGCGAAACATTAATAACTAAAAATGTAGATTATATAGGTTTAGGTCCTTTTAGATTTACAATAACCAAAGATAATTTAAGTCCAGTTTTAGGGCTTGATGGATATAAAGTAATTTTAGATAAGCTAGAAACAAAAACACCAATAATAGGCATTGGAGGTATTACACTAGAAGATGTTCCTGCTATTTTAGAAACAGGAATTTCGGGTATTGCAGTATCTGGAGAGATTACAAAGGACTTTAATAAAATAAGAACATTTAACCAGTTGTTAAATGCCTCTTCTACACTAGAACAGCGCCATACATTTAATAAAAAGTAGAATTTTAATATGAATGATTTATTAAAAATTGCAGATAAAAAGTTTAGTTCAAGACTATTTACTGGTACTGGGAAATTTAGTTCTAATGCTTTAATGTCTGAAGCATTAAAAGCCTCAGAAAGTGAATTGATAACGGTAGCATTAAAACGTGTTGAGGTAGATAATGAACAAGATAAAATGTTGCAAAGCATCATGCGTCCTAAAGTAAATTTACTACCAAATACTTCTGGAGTTAGAGATGCAAAAGAAGCTGTTTTCGCTGCGCAACTAGCTCGAGAAGCTTTAGAAACAAATTGGATAAAATTAGAAATTCATCCCGATCCTAAATATTTATTGCCAGACCCAATCGAGACTTTAAAAGCAGCAGAAGAATTGGTTAAACAAGGTTTCGTGGTTATGCCATACATACATGCAGATCCAGTTTTATGCAAACGTTTGGAAGATGTAGGTACGCAATGTGTTATGCCATTAGGCGCACCAATTGGTACTAATAAAGGTATTAAAACATTAGATTTTTTAGAAATTATTATAGAGCAAAGTAATGTACCTGTAATTGTAGATGCAGGAATTGGCAGTCCATCGCATGCAGCTTTTGCAATGGAGTTAGGCGCAGATGCTGTTTTGGTAAACACTGCTATTGCTGTTTCTAAAAACCCAACACAAATGGCTGTTGCTTTTAAAATGGCTGTCGAGGCTGGCCGAATGGCATTTAATGCCAAATTAGCTTCGGTTAAAAAACATGCAGAAGCTAGTAGTCCGTTAACTTCATTTTTAAACTAGAAATTGAATACACCATAAAACATGTCTTTTAAAACTACTTTTAATAAATACAATTGGGATACTTTAGAAAAAGAAATTTATGCTTTTACAGCAGAAGATGTTAAGGAAGTTCTTCAAAAAGAAAAAATAGATTTAGAAGATTTTAAAGCCTTAATATCTCCCGCAGCAAAACCTTTTATTGAGCATATAGCGCAACGTAGTCATGCTATTACTAAAAAACGTTTTGGTAACACTATACAAATGTATGTGCCTATGTATTTGTCTAACGAGTGTCAAAACATTTGTACTTATTGTGGTTTTAGTATGACTAATAAAATTGCACGTAGAACATTAAATGATGCCGAAATTTTAAAAGAAGTAAAATTTTTAAAAGCCAAAGGTTACAACCATATTTTATTGGTAACGGGCGAAGCAAATAAAACGGTTGGTGTCTCGTATATTAAACATGCTATAAGTTTAATTCGAGAGCATTTTTCTAATATAAGTATTGAGGTACAACCGTTAGATCAAAACGAATACGAACAACTAATTGAGGCTGGTTTGTATGCTGTTTTAGTGTATCAAGAAACCTATCATGAAGCGACTTATAAAACACATCACCCAAAAGGGAAAAAATCTAATTTTAATTATCGATTAGATACGCCAGATCGTTTAGGCAAAGCAGGAGTTCATAAAATAGGACTTGGTGCTTTATTTGGTTTAGAAGATTGGCGTGTAGATAGTTTTTACACCGCTTTACATTTAAAATATTTGCAAAAAACCTACTGGAAAACCAAGTATTCTATATCATTTCCTAGACTTAGACCGCATCAAGGTGAAGTACAACCAAAGGTAGAAATGACAGATTCCGATTTAGTTCAGCTTATTTGCGCGTACCGTTTACTAGATGAAGATGTAGAGCTTTCCATGTCTACCCGCGAAAGTGAAACCTTTAGAAATAATATTATAAAACTTGGAATAACTTCTATTAGCGCCGAGTCTAAAACAAATCCTGGTGGTTATGCTGTAGCGCCAGAAAGTTTAGAGCAGTTTGAAATATCTGATGAACGCGAAACTAAAGACATTAAAGAAATGATTGAAAATCAAGGTTACGAAGTGGTTTGGAAAGATTGGGAATGTTTTGAAGAAACAAAATAATGAGTCTTAGCGAAAAAGAAAAAAAGCAATATAGCAGACATCTTATTTTAGATAAAATAGGAGAAGCAGGACAATTAAAACTAAAACAAGCAAAGGTTTTGGTTATTGGAGCTGGTGGTTTGGGTTGTCCAGTTTTACAATATTTAACAGCAGCTGGAGTAGGCACTATTGGTATTATAGATCATGATGTTATAGATCAAAGTAATTTGCAAAGGCAAATTTTATATACAATTAACGATGTTGGTTTGTATAAAGCTAAAACAGCAGCTAAAAGATTATCTAAATTAAATCCTTTTGTGAATTTTAATATCTATAATACAAAGTTAACACAAGAAAATGCCATTGCGTTATTTAATAATTATGATATTATAGTTGACGGAAGCGATAATTTTTCTACAAGATATTTAACAAGCGATGCATCAGTAATTACTAATAAACCATTAGTTTATGGCGCTATTTTTAAATTTGAAGGTCAAGTTAGTGTTTTTAATTATTTAGGTAGCGCAACCTATAGATGTTTATACCCAACACCACCAAGACCTGAAGATGCTCCTAATTGTTCAGAGATTGGAGTTCTAGGTGTATTGCCTGGAATTATAGGAAGTTTTCAAGCCAATGAAACCATTAAAATCATTTGTGGTTTAGGAGCGGTTTTAAGCAATAAGCTATTATTGTTTAATGCTTTAAATATGAGTCAACAAATATTAGGTTTTGAAAAAGATGAAAACATAAAAATTACTGATTTAGAAAAAGACTATAACCTTTTTTGTGGCATTAATAACGCTGAAGAAATTACCTTAGATGAATTTAATAAAAATAAATCAAGATATAATTTACTAGATGTTAGAGAGCAAAACGAAAGAGAAGAATACCATATTGGTGGTCAACACATACCTCTAAAAGAAATACCAATTAGGTATATGGAAATAGATACTTCACTACCTGTAATAGTATATTGCAAATCGGGTAAAAGAAGTGCAAGAGCTATTTCTATATTAAAAACAGAATTAAAAAGCGCTCATTTTTATAGTTTAAAAAACGGATTGTAAAACATTAAAATACTGTTTGATTATTTATATTGAATTGTAATTGTATTATTTTGTATATTGATTTTTAGTCACTTAAAAATAAAAAATGTATAATTATTACGCTAAAATAATAGGAGTTTACGATGGTGATACGGTTACAGCAGTTGTAGATTTAGGTTTTTTACATTCGCAAGAAATGAAACTTCGCCTTTATGGCATTGATACTCCAGAATTAAGAGGAGAAGAAAAAGAAGAAGGAAAAAAAGTTAGAGATATTTTAAGAGAAATGATTCTTGATAAAGAAGTAGAACTAATTACTTATAAAGATAAGCAAGGTAAGTATGGCAGATATTTAGCAACAATAATGATTGATGGTGTAGATGTAAACCAATGGTTAGTTGCAAACGGTCATGCTAAAGTTTATTTTCCATAAAAAAAAAGCGATTCAGTAAATATTGAATCGCTTTTTTAATATTATTTATTTGTTTCAGGTGGATATTTGGTCATAATCTTAGCAACAAATTCTTTTATTCTAGCTTCTTTTTTATCAATATTAGAAGAGTTTGTTAGGTAACCTTGACCTTTACCTTGCCAAATCAATTCTTTTTTAGAAGCATCTATTAAATCTATATATAAAGAACCTTGAGTAGATGTGCTAACAGAGGTCCTATTAAAACCATTGTTCCAATACCAAGGGCTCCAACCCCAACCATAACCATATGGTCCAAAACCATTATTGTAAACATAAACTTGTTCTCTAGATTTTGTAAAAATACTTACTAATAAATCTGGATTTTCAGATTTTGTAAACCCTTTAGCAATCATTTCGGCTTCAATAGCTCTAAGAATTCGGCGTTTATCTAAGTCGCTTATCTCGGCTTTATCAATTCCAGTTTTAAAGAAGGCAAACGTTTTGTAAGAATCAAAATCTGCATTTTTATCATAATCTGAAGCTACGCGAACTGAAGTACACGAGCTAACTACTACAAGAAGTAGTAAAATAGGTAGAGTTTTTAATAATTTCATCTTTTTCAATTTTTATAAAGTTATAACGAGTCTATAATAGCATCATCTACATTATTAGGTAATGTGACTTTTAAATTAGGCTCGCTATCCATTGCACGTTTAATGGCAAAAATAGCACCTTCATTTCTTGCCCAACTTCGTCTTGAAATTCCGTTGTTTACATCCCAGAATAACATTGATTTTAAGCGAGTTGATGCTTCTTTACTACCATCAAGAACCATACCAAAACCACCATTAATAACTTCTCCCCAACCAACGCCACCACCGTTGTGAATACTTACCCAGGTTGCACCACGAAAACTATCTCCTATTACATTTTGTATTGCCATATCTGCTGTAAAGCGTGAGCCATCATAAATATTACTGGTTTCGCGATATGGAGAATCTGTACCAGAAACATCATGGTGATCACGGCCTAAAATAACAGTACCTATTTCTCCTTTTGCAATAGCTTGATTAAAAGCTTCGGCTATTTTTGCTCTACCTTCGGCATCTGCATAAAGTATTCTAGCTTGAGAACCTACTACTAATTTATTTTCTTGAGCTCCTTTTATCCATTGAATGTTATCTGCCATTTGTTGTTGGATTTCTTCTGGAGAGTTTTGTTTTATTTCTTCTAAAATAGCACAAGCAATAGCATCAGTTTTTGCTAAATCTTCAGGTTTACCTGAAGCACAAACCCAACGAAAAGGACCAAAACCATAATCAAAGCACATTGGTCCCATAATATCTTGAACATAGCTTGGATATTTAAAATCTACTCCATTTTCTGCCATAATATCTGCACCAGCACGAGACGCTTCTAATAAAAAAGCATTACCATAATCGAAAAAATAAGTGCCTTTTGCAGTGTGTTTATTTATTGCTTTAGCATGACGACGTAATGTTTTTTGAACTTCGGCTTTAAAGGCTTCAGGATTATTTGCCATCATATCATTTGCTTCTTCAAAAGATAAACCTACTGGGTAATAACCACCAGCCCAAGGATTGTGAAGAGATGTTTGGTCGCTTCCTAAATCTATGTGTATGTTCTCTTCGTCAAATTTTTCCCAGACGTCTATAATATTTCCTAAATATGCAATTGATATAGTTTCTTTGTTAGCTTTCGCTTTATTAACACGCGTTACTAATTCATCTAAATTGGTTATTTTTTCGTTTATCCAACCTTGATCTAAGCGAACTTGTGTTATTTTTGGGTTTACTTCTGCACAAACTGTAATACAACCAGCAATATTTCCTGCTTTAGGTTGTGCACCAGACATACCACCTAATCCAGAGGTAACAAATAAATTTCCTTTTGGCTCTTTTTTAATTTTTCTAAAACCGTTTAAAACAGTAATTGTTGTACCATGAACTATACCTTGTGGGCCAATATACATATAGCTTCCCGCAGTCATTTGTCCATATTGCGTAACACCTAAAGCATTAAATTTCTCCCAATCGTCTGGTTGAGAATAATTAGGTATCATCATTCCGTTTGTAACAACTACTCTTGGTGCATTGTTGTGAGATGGAAATAAGCCCATTGGATGTCCAGAATACATAACCAATGTTTGCTCATCATTCATTTCGGCTAAATACTTCATTGTTAATCTGTATTGCGCCCAATTAGAAAATACACCACCATTACCGCCATAAGTAATAAGTTCGTGAGGATGTTGAGCAACAGCATAATCTAAATTATTTTGAATCATTAACATGATTGCTGCCGCTTGTTTAGATTTTGCAGGATACTCTTCTATTGGTCTGGCGTACATTTTATAATCTGGACGCAAACGGTACATATAGATTCTTCCGTAATTATCTAATTCGTTTTTAAACTCTTTTATTAATGTTTTATGGTGTTTTTTGTCAAAGTACCTAAGCGCATTTCGTAGTGCAAGTTTTTCTTCTTCTTTAGTAAGAATAGCTTTTCGTTTAGGTGCGTGGTTTATGTCTTTTTCGTAAGGCTTAAAAGCAGGTAATTGCTCTGGAATACCTTCTAGAATTTGTGTTTTAAAAGTTGAGTTCATTAGTGTTAACTCTTTTTATTATTGGAATTAGTGTTTTTATTATAACCGTATGGGCAATGCCTACAACCGCTTTCACAACAATAGCCTCTTTTTAAATGGTATTGCTCTGTAAAGCACCTGTAGCCTTCTGGTGTTAAGTAGTAATCGCCGTCTTCTAATGGAATATATTTCTTCATTTCTCACAAAGATAATGTAAATTGGAGTGATTTTTAAAACCATTAAATCATGATATTATTTTCTAAATATTTAGTGCCTAAAGGTTATACAGGAATAACAATTTATCCGTTTGTTTTTTTAAGAAGTAAACGCTTTAAAAATGATGTTGTATTAATTAATCATGAAAAAATACATTTAAAACAGCAACTGGAACTATTGGTACTACCGTTTTATTTAATTTACTTAATAGAGTTTGTTGTAAGATTTTGCATTTACCAAAATTGGTTTAAAGCTTATAGAAATATCTCTTTTGAAAGAGAAGCATATTATAACCAAACCAATTTAAATTATTTAAAAACAAGATCGTTTTGGAGATTTACGCATTATTTTTGTAAGAATGATATTTGATTTAGAAAACGTATTAAATAAAAAAATAATTACTAAAAACGCTTTAAATGTAGAAGTTCATTTAAAACGTGAAGACACTATACACCCAATTATTTCTGGAAACAAATACAGAAAATTAAAATATAATTTAAAAGAAGCTAAAGAACAAAATAAAAATACTGTTGTCACATTTGGTGGAGCCTACTCAAACCATATTGCCGCTGTTGCAGCTGCAGGAAAAGTGTATGGTTTTAAAACAATAGGTGTAATAAGAGGTGAAGAAATTAAAGATAAATTAGAGCGTAATGCTACTTTAAAGTATGCAAAATCTTGTGGCATGATTTTTAAATTTATTAGTAGATTAGAATTTAGAAATAAAAATGAATTTTATTTTATAGAAAATTTAAAAAATGAATTTGGAGATTTTTATAATATTCCAGAAGGAGGCACTAACGCTTTAGCTATAAAAGGTTGTGAAGAGATTTTAACACAAGACGATTTTAAATTTAATTATGTGTGTACACCTGTAGGAACAGGAGGAACAGTTGCAGGAATAATAAATAGTACAAAACCTAATCAGCAAGTTTTAGGTTTTTCGGCTTTAAAAGGCGATTTTTTAAGAGAAGATATTAGTAAATTTGCAAAACAAGATAACTGGAAGTTAATTACTAATTATCATTTTGGTGGTTATGCCAAAATAAATGAAGAGCTAATAACGTTTATTAATACGTTTAAAGCTATTAATAATATACAGTTAGATCCGGTTTATACAGGGAAAATGCTTTTTGGAATCCAAGATTTAATTGAAAAAAAATATTTTCCAGAAGGTTCAAAAATTTTAGCAATTCATACTGGAGGTCTACAAGGCATTCAAGGTATGAATGAAAGACTAAAACAAAAAGGGTTACCAATAATAAAATAAATTAATGAAAAAAATAATATTACTACTGTGCTTATCACTATTTATAGCAAGTTGTGGCTCTAAAAAAAGAGTTGTTACAAGTAAATCTAAAACAAAGAAAGAGCGTGTTGTAAAACCACGTAAAAGAAAAGAAGTTAAAGTTACACCAGAACCAGCACCTAAGCCTGTAGTAATTGAAGATACACCAGAAATATATAATTCGCCAACCGAAGAGTATATTGCCATTTATAGTGATATAGCAAAAGATGAAATGAAAAGCTACGGTATTCCTGCAAGTATAACCTTAGCTCAAGGCATATTAGAATCTGGATCTGGAAAAGGACGTTTATCTACAGAAGCTAATAATCATTTTGGTATAAAATGTCACTCTGGTTGGACTGGAGGAAAAATTTATCATGATGATGATGCGAGCCAGGAATGTTTTAGAAAATATAAAAATTCAAAATATTCTTTTAGAGATCATTCTTTATTTTTAAAAGAAAGAAAACGTTATTCAGATTTATTTAACCTTCAAAAAGATGATTATGAAGGTTGGGCAAAAGGATTAAGAAAAGCAGGTTATGCAACAGATAGAAAATACCCTCAAAAATTAATAAGTCTAATAGAACGTTACCAGTTATATAGATTTGATAATGAGGTTTTAGGGAAAGATAATGGTGTAAACGAAAAACATATTGTTGTAGCAGGTGATACACTATATTCACTGGCCAAAAAATATAACCTAACTGTAGAAACATTAAAAAGTTTAAATGGGTTAGAAAATAATTCACTTTTTGTTGGCCAGATACTTTATGTAAAACCTTTACCAAAAGATTAAAAATTTATGATTTATAAACGAAGTAGTTCACTTTTTTTAGAAGCAGAAAAAGTGATTCCTGGTGGAGTAAACTCTCCAGTAAGAGCCTTTAAAGCCGTTGGTGGAACACCAATATTTGTAGAAAAAGCAAAAGGCGCATATTTGTATGATGAAGATGGAAACCAATTAATAGATTATATTAATTCTTGGGGACCAATGATTCTTGGTCATGCTTTTGAGCCAGTAGTAGATGCTGTAATTGAAAAAGCTAAAAAAGGAACCTCGTTTGGAATGCCAACCGAGATAGAAACAAAAATTGCAGAATTAGCAGTTTCTATGGTTCCAAATATAGATAAAATTCGTTTTGTAAATTCTGGTACAGAAGCTTGTATGAGCGCTGTAAGATTAGCAAGAGGTTTTACTAATAAAGACAAAATAATAAAATTTGCCGGTTGTTATCACGGGCATAGCGATTCATTTTTAATACAAGCAGGAAGTGGAGCTGTAACTTTTGGCTCACCTAACAGTCCAGGCGTTACAAAAGGAACAGCAAAAGATACTTTATTAGCAAAGTACAACGATTTAGAGAATGTTAAAACATTAATTGAAGCTAATAAAAATGAAATAGCTTGTATAATAATAGAACCAGTTGCAGGAAATATGGGATGCATTCCACCTAAAAAAGGCTTTTTAGAAGGATTACGTACATTATGCGATGCTAATAATATTTTGCTAATATTTGATGAGGTCATGACTGGTTTTCGTTTAGCAAAAGGTGGCGCACAAGAATTATATAATATTAAGGCAGATATTGTTTGCTTTGGTAAAGTAATTGGTGGTGGTTTACCTGTTGGAGCTTTTGCGGCAAGAAATGAAATAATGAATTATTTAGCACCGCTTGGTCCTGTTTATCAAGCAGGAACATTAAGTGGTAATCCTTTAGCAATGGCAGCAGGTTTAGCCATGTTAACAACATTAAATACAGATACAGAAGTATTTAATAGATTAGCACAAAAAACCGAATATCTACATAAAGGTATTGCAAAGGTTTTAAACAAATTAAATATAACACATACTATTAATAGAGTAGGTTCAATGATTTCTGTACATTTTAGTGAAACCGAAGTTATAGATTTTGATACTGCAGCTAAAGGAAATAATGATACGTTTAAAAACTTTTTTCACGGTATGCTTAATAATGGTATTTATATAGCACCAAGTGCTTTTGAAACTTGGTTTATAACAGATGCGTTAACCTATGAAGATTTAGATAAAACAATTTTAGCTTGCGAAAACGTTTTTAAATAGCAGCTAAACTTTGAACAAAAAAAAAGCGATTCAATAATTATTGAATCGCTTTTTTTTATTTGTATACAGATATTATCTCTGTTGTTTTACTTGAGGTGCAGCACTCTTTTTTGCTACTAACTCTTCTTGATCAAATTCTAATTGATTTGTTAAAGTTAAATACCTTTGAAAACGATCGTTTCCTAAAGCATTTTTTATATTCTGTTGTAAGTTTTTAGTAGTTTCGTAAGTTGCTTTTTTAAACTCTGGAGTTCCTTGGTCTACATATTCTTCTATAGAAATCATTTTAGTTTCATATGCTTTGTATGCTAAAAATACTTTCTCCATAGTTGCATCATCAAACTTAAGTTGAGAACGTAATTCTTTAGCTTTAAGTGTAGCCTTTTCATCAACTTTTACATTGTTTTGCGCAAATATTGTTTGTGTTCCAATTAGCATAGCAAAAGCGAACAGGCATAAAGTAATTACTTTTTTCATTGTTATTTTATTATAAGTTATTTACTCAAAGTAAAGCTATTTATATAAAATTAGCAAATAAAAAAGCACAGATTAGATAACCTGTACTTTTTTTCTAACTAATAAACATAATTAATCTTTATCATTGTGACGTTTTTCTGCACGATGGCCTTTTCTTCGTTTTAAAGCTTTTTTACGTTTACCCATTTTATGCCTTTTTTCAGTCATAGTAGTCCACTTTTCGTATTGAGCTTCATTAAGAATACTTTTCATTTCTCTTTTAGTAGCAATTTTGTGGTCTAACATCTCGTTTTGTCTCTTTAATCGCTCTTCTTGAGAAGGTTTTTCATTTTTTTCTTTAGCAGCTTCTCTATCTTTACGAGCTTCAATACGTCGTTTTGCATTATCAAGATTTAGTTTAGCTACTTTTTTTTGCTGCGCATCAGATAAATCTAAAGCCAAAACCATTTTTTTAGTTTGTATTTGGGCTAAATCTTCAGCATTTAATTTACTTAATCTTTCTTTTTTCATCGCTAAGCGATCGTCTCTTTTCTCTTGAGCATTTAAACCAAATGTTACTAAGGCTATTGCAATAATTATTACTTTCTTCATCGTTTATGTTTTTTAAATTCAACACTATTAGGACACTACAATTTTATAAAGGTTTAATGATATTTATCTTTTTAAGTGTTTTTTAACAATGAAATGTTTTTTTAAAAAGCTTATATTTGAGTTATAACTAAACTATTTGAGATGAAAAATATCGCCTATTTATTGTTGTTTTTAACAACAATTTTTTCTTGTGAAAACGACAAAAAAAAGGAAGTAACAAATGAGGATTCCAATCAAAAAACAGAAATGGAAAGGAATTTAGATAAATATGTAACTGTAAAATTAACAGCAGATTTAAGTATACTTTCTGCTAAAGAAAAACAAATGCTGCCATTGTTAATTTCTGCAGCTAATAAAATGAACGATTTGTTTTGGTTTGAAGCTTATGGAGATTGTGATGCGCTTTTAAATAGTATTGAAGATGAGGATACCAAAGCATTTGTTAAAATAAATTATGGACCATGGGATAGATTAGCAAATAATAAACCTTTTGTAAAAGGTGTTGGAGAGAAACCAAAAGGAGCAAATTTTTATCCTAAAGACATTACTAAGGAAGAATTTGAAAATGCCAATTTAAAAAATAAATCTAGTTTATACCATTTTGTTAGGCGTGACGCAGAAGGAAATTTAATAACAATACCATACCACAAACAGTTTCAAGAAGAGGTAAAAGAAGTTTCAAATTTATTAATAGAAGCTTCAAAGTTAGCTGAAGATACAGGACTCAAACAATATTTAGAGTTAAGAGCAAAAGCTTTATTAGATGATAATTATCAACAAAGTGACCTCGCTTGGATGGATATGAAAAACAATACTTTAGATATTGTTATTGGCCCAATAGAAACTTACGAAGATCAATTATATGGAAATAAAGCAGCACATGAAGGCTATGTCTTAATTAAAGATCAAGCATGGAGTAAAAAACTAGAAAAGTTTAGCAGTTTTTTACCAGAATTACAAAAAGGTTTACCTGTTGGCGATAAATATAAAACCGAGCAACCAGGAACAGATAGTGATTTAAATGCTTACGATGTTGTTTTTTATGCTGGTGATTGTAACTCAGGAAGCAAAACGATTGCAATTAATTTACCTAATGACGAAGAAGTACAATTAAAAAAAGGAACAAGAAGGCTGCAATTAAAAAATGCAATGCAAGCAAAGTTTGATAAAATTTTAATGCCAATTTCTAAAATTTTAATAGACGAGAGTCAAAGACAACACATTACATTTGATGCCTTTTTTGAAAATACAATGTTTCATGAAGTAGCTCATGGATTAGGTATTAAAAATACAATTACGGGTAAAGGAACTGTAAGAACATCTTTAAAAGAATATGCTAGTGCTTTAGAAGAAGGTAAAGCAGATATTTTAGGGCTTTACATGGTGCAACAATTACATAGTAAAGGAGAATTAACTAACGATTTAAAAGACAATATGGTTACATTTATGGCAGGAATTTTTAGATCTGTTAGATTTGGAGCTTCTAGTGCACACGGTAAAGCAAATATGATAAGGTTTAACTTTTTTAAACAAATGGGAGCTTTTTCAAGAAACGAAAATGGAACTTATAAGGTTAATTTTTCTAAAATGGAATTTGCAATGCAAACACTTTCTGAGGTTATTTTAAATTATCAAGGTGATGGAGACTATGATGGTGTTTCAAAATTTGTTGCTAATTATGGCGATATACAAGATGAATTACAAAAAGATTTAGAGCGCTTAAGCAATGCAAATATTCCTGTTGATGTGGTATTTGAACAAGGAAAAGCCGTTTTAGGGTTAGAATAAAAATTATATACTACTAAGTGATGAATACAAATGAAGTATTAATAATTTTAGTGTTGCTTCTTGCTATAATATTTATATTAATAAATATAAAACTAATTATAAAAATTAAGAACTCTAGAGAAGTAGGAGTTAAGTTGTCTCAAAAAAATTGGTATTATAAAATGCTAAGTAAGTTTTTTATTAAAAACCTGCCGTCTTAATTTTATATAAGTACATAAAAAAAGCATACATGTAAAATGTATGCTTTTTTTTTATTAAAAAGATATTTTAAACTATTTCAACAAACAAACCATCATCAGTTTTATTTACTTTAGCAACACCAAGTTTAGTTAAACCTTTAATGGTTTTGTCCCATTTTTTATTACTTAATCCAGATTGACTTTTTAATTCATTTAAATCAATAGGAGTATTTTTTTTCAAGATTTCGAAAACTGCTTTTTCTTCATCACTCATAGGTATAGCTTTTTTCTCTGGTCTCATTTGTGGGAAAAATAACACTTCTTGTATAGATTGATTGTTAGTTAAAAACATAATTAATCTATCCATACCAATACCCATTCCAGATGTTGGAGGCATACCATATTCTAATGCACGTAAAAAATCGTGATCTATAAATTCTGTAGCTTCATCATCTCCTTTTTGAGCTAATTTTAATTGGTGTTCAAAACGTTCGCGTTGGTCTATTGGGTCGTTAAGCTCAGAATATGCATTAGCAATTTCTTTACCGCAAACCATTAATTCAAAACGTTCTGTAAGTTCTGGGTTATCTCTATGCTCTTTACAAAGTGGGCTCATTTCTTTTGGGTAATCTGTAATAAATGTAGGTTGTATATAGTTACCTTCACATTTTTCACCAAAAATTTCATCTATAAGTTTTCCTTTACCCATGGTAGCATCTACCGCTATACCCATATCTTTTGCAGCAGTTCTAATTTCATCTTCGGTTTTTCCTGTAATATCAAAACCAGTAAATTCTTTAATAGAATCTGCCATTGTAATACGCTTGTATGGCGCTTTAAAGTTTACTTTATGTTCGCCAAATGTAGCTTCGCTGGTTCCGTTTACAGCAATAGCACAATGCTCTAAAAGCTTTTCGCAAAAATCCATCATCCAGTTGTAGTCTTTATAAGCTACATAAATTTCCATTGCTGTAAATTCAGGATTATGGGTTCTATCCATACCTTCATTTCTAAAGTTTTTAGAAAATTCATAAACACCATCAAAACCACCAACAATTAATCGTTTTAGGTATAACTCGTTAGCAATACGCATATATAATGGTATGTCTAAACTATTATGGTGAGTTATAAAAGGTCTGGCAGCAGCACCACCAGGAATAGGTTGTAAAATAGGAGTTTCAACTTCAAAATATCCAGCATCATTAAAAAAGCTTCTCATAGCGTTAAATAACTTTGTACGCTTAACAAATACTTCTTTTACATGTGGATTTACAGCTAAATCTGCATAACGTTGTCTGTAACGCATTTCTGGATCTACAAAGGCATCATGTTGGTTACCATCTGCATCAACTTTTGGTAATGGTAATGGTTTTAAAGCTTTACTTAATAAAGTAAAATCTTTAACTAATACTGTTTTTTCTCCAACTTTAGTAGTAAATAATTCACCTTCAATACCAATAAAATCTCCAATATCTAACAATTTTTTATAGACATTGTTATATTTACTTTTATCATCACCAGCACAAATTTCGTCTCTATTAAAATAAACTTGTATGCGGCCTTCGCTATCTTGAAGCTCTGCAAAACTAGCATTACCTTGAATACGACGAGACATTAAGCGTCCAGCAATAACAACTTGTGTTCCTTCTTTAAATTCCTGTTTAATTTTTTTAGTAGTTATAGATACAGGAAATAAATCGGCTGGATATGGATTAATATCCATATTACGTAGCTTGGTTAGCTTTTCTCTTCGTACGAGCTCTTGCTCAGATAATTGTGACATAATATAATAGTGTTTAAGCCTGCAAAGATAATGGCTTTGTAACAAAACGCAATAGCTTACGTCTTATAAATAAATCATCAATCAATACTGAAACTTTTTCGGTATAAAAATTAAATCAAATTATGAGTATTTGGAGAGTAATTCTTTCTGTTATTTGTCCGCCTTTAGCCGTTATAGATAAAGGTTGTGGCTCTATTATTATCACTTTTTTATTATGGCTTTGTGGCTGGGTTCCAGGCGTTATTGCTGCCTTAGTAATTTTAAATAATCCTGAAAGATAAATTGTATCTTTGCAGTATAACTTAATCGCTTTATTTATATGAAAAAAATTACTTTCCTTTTCGCATGTCTTATGGTTTTATTTTTAACCAGTTGTAATTTTACAGAAGAAATAACTTTTAATGAAGATGGCTCTGGAGAATTTATTATGAATTACGACATGTCTCAAGTAATGGAGTCTTTAAAAGAAATGGGCATGGGCGATAATACAAAAAAAGAAGACGATACTAAAAAGGAGAAAAAAGCTATTGATAGTGTTTTTTATTTTAAAGACATGTTAGCAGAAAAAGCAGATAGTATTGCAAAGTTATCACCAGAAAAGCAAGAGGAAATTAAAGCAATGAAAGATGTTGTAATTAAAATTAAAATGAATGAAGAAGAAGATTTATTTAATTTTGGTTTTGGGTCTACATTTAAAAGCTTAGAAACATTACCTCAAGCTTTAAAAAATATAGAAAAAGCTAAGAAATTAAGCAATAAAGAAAATGCACAAGCTAGTAAAATGAGCGAAAGTGCCTTTGCGAAATCTAGCGAGAACATGCTTGAGAAAGTAGGCTTTACTTACGACGGAAAAACGTTTAAGCGCTTTTTTAAAGAAGAAATAAACGAACCTTCTCAAGAAGAAATAGATGCTTTAAATAATGAAATGAATGAAATGGGAAGCATGAAAAGTGTATTTGAAGAAATGTCTTATACATTAGTATATAATTTTCCAAAGCAAATAAAATCTGTTTCAAATAAGAATGCTAAAATAAGTAACAACAAAAAAACAGTTAGTTTAAAAATGAATTTTATGGAGATGATAAAGTCGCCAAAAGAAACTAATTTAACTGTTACATTACAAGATTAAATTTTGAATAAAAATATACAATTACAAGATTTAGGTACTAAAGACTTTAAAGAAACTTGGGATTATCAAGAAGTGTTATTTAAAGGTATTTTAGATACAAAAATTAAAAATAGAAGAGAAGACGCTGGATTAGATACAAACAATTATTTTTTATTTGTAGAGCATCCACATGTCTATACCTTAGGTAAAAGTGGTGATATGTCTAACTTGTTGCTTGACGAACAGCAATTAAAAGACAAAGGCGCTACATTTTATAAAATAAATCGTGGTGGTGATATTACGTATCATGGACCAGGACAAATTGTAGGCTATCCAATTTTAGACTTAGATAATTTTTTTACAGACATACATAAATATTTACGTTTTTTAGAAGAAATGATAATATTAACTCTTGCTGAATACGGTTTAAAAGCCGAACGTTCTCCAGGAGAAACAGGTGTTTGGTTAGATGTAGGCACACCATTTGCTCGTAAAATTTGTGCAATGGGAGTTCGCGCTAGTCGTTGGGTAACTATGCATGGTTTTGCACTTAATGTAAATGCTAACTTAGGCTATTTTGATAATATTATACCGTGTGGTATTCGTGGTAAAGCAGTAACATCACTTAATGTTGAATTAGGAAAAAAAGAAGTTGATGAAGCAGAAGTTAAAGCAAAGCTTTTAAAACATTTTACTACCTTATTTGAAGCCCAAATAGTAAAAATTTAGTGTAACCTATTAATTTTTAAAACAAAAGAATAATTATAAATAAATTTTCTGTAATACTTTTCTTAAACTCTAATTTAATACGCTCTTTATCAATGATTAAATGTCTTTTATCGGTTTTATTTGCGTTTTAATCTTTTAGTAAATCTTATTTTTGTAATCCCCTAAACTTACAAAAATGAACAGAAAAGTAACCTTCTTAGCTTTTATTGTATTCTTTTTCTATACAATAAAATCAATATCTCAAGTAGGTATTGGCACAACAACACCAGATACGTCTTCAATTTTAGATATTACATCTACAACACAAGGTTTATTAACACCTAGAATGACATCTACAGAAAGGATAAATATTACTACACCAGCAGAAGGACTATTAGTTTACGATATTACAGAAGCCTCTTTTTATTATTGGGATAGTACAACGTGGGTTAAAGTATTAGCTAATACAGCAACAGCGCAGCCTATTAGAGATAATTATAAAATAGTTAAAAATATAACAGACCTAGCAGATGAATTAACTGCTGGTGGTGGCACTAAATATTTATTAAATACAGACTATCTATATGAAATTAACGGGACAGTTACCTTTGATTATACTATAGATTTAAACGGTGCTAATTTAATAGGTAGAGATACAGGAGAAGATGTTTTAGTTAATAACTCTGGTGGTGCATTGTTTTCTGGTATGAATGGCGGTAGATTAAAAGATTTATTAATTAATGGTGGCGGAAATGATATATTTAATATAACTAGTGACGCTTCTCAATCTATAGTAGGGTACAGTATTATTATAACTAATGCATCAAGTTTGGGCACATTAAGTAATTTTTCAGTTGCTTTTTTTGAAGTACTTCAAGTTGTTAATACTAATAATGGTTTTAACTTATCAAATATATACTCTTTGTTTATTAATAAGGTATTTTGGACAGAGAGTAATACTGGAACATTTTTAAACCTTAGTGGCACATTTCAAAATTTACAAATAGCAAATGGTCGAGCAGCAATAGACACTGGTGAATTTGGTATTGATGTTAGCCTAGACCCAACCATTGGAACATCTGCTTCGTTAACAGGTATTAATTTTACGGGTGATGGTGACAGAGTAGTGCCTTATACATCGGGAGCTTATAGTGGATATAATTTTACTAATTCTTGGGATGTAGATTGTCAAGGCATACCTCAAGAGACAGACAATAATGCTATTGGTGATTATAACTTGAGTTTTAATACAGGAACAGGAGCAAATACAAATTATTCGGGCTCAGGAATACCAGTGAAAATTTCTGGTAATACATCTACAAATAATTTATTTAGGTTTAGCGAGGATGGAGAGAATAGATTGGTTTACGAGGGAAAAAGAACAAGGTATTTTACAGTAACCGCAAGTATATCTTTTAGAGGTGTTGCAAATAACGATGTATTATTATTTTATGTGGCAAAAGGAAATAATGGTGATACTGTTGCTTCTCCGTTATTAGAAACAGCCACTGCTAGAGAAATTGGTGGTAATTTTGATATTGGTGCTGTAGCTGTAGTTGGTACTGTTGAATTAGCGCCTGGAGATTTTGTAGAAATGTGGACAGAAAGAGACTCTGGATCTGGATCTAATGTTTATATAGCGTCTTTAAATATGGTTATTCGCTAGGTTTTAAATAATTATGTGTTTAAAAAAAAGGCATTAAAAATTTTATATTTTTTAATGCCTTTTTTTGTTAAGCATAGTTTTAATTAACCTTCAGCATTAAAAAATACTTTATAATAATGCATTTTTTTATCTTCGTCATAACCACGTTCTAAATATTCTTGTGCTGCATCTGGCGCATCAATATCTAGTTTAATTTGTATGTTGGTATCAAGTTTAATATCGGTTTTAATTTTCTTTTTGTCCTTTTTTACAACAGCTTCAGCTAAATCAAACTGGTTACGTAATAAAACATTTTGTTCACTTTCGTATTCTTTTTTAAAATCTTCAAATAAACGTATGTGCTTTTCTTCGGTAAAAATTTCTTCTTTAAAGTTTTCTACATTTATTATTTCATTCTCTTTAAAATAATCTATAGTTTTTGCTAAAAAAATGTTGCGTTCTTGCTCACCGTAACTGGTTTTTAAAATCTCGGTAGAAAATTCACTACACATATCTAAATAGTTATGTGTGTGATTATTCATGTCGTCTGCGTATTTAATGTTTAAAAACTTATTTAACCAATATTGAGTATCGTAACTGTTATTATCTACACTTAAAACAATGTTACCTTCCATATCGGTTTGGTTTAAGATTAGGCAACCTTTATCTACTTTTTTGCTGGAAATTCCTTTTTGTACTAAAACATCATAACTATTATTTTCTAAATATGTTTGAAAGAAATTAATTTTATTTTCAATTTTAAAAATTCCAATAGCATTAGTAGTCATGTCTTTAAACTCTATACCTTCAAAAACAGCTACTAACACATCTCCAGTTTTTATTTGGGCAGAGTCGCTTTGCTCATATAAGTGTTTTACTATGTTTTTTGAAGTTTCTACAAAGGCTTCATCATCATTAAATATACTTTTAGCGTAAGCATTAATTTCATTTAACTCCACATTAGCGTGGTGATTAAATCGGTAGCTTTGTACAACACTACCAAATGGTCTAAGTAAAAATGGTAACATAAGCTCGTAACTTTCTTCGTCGAAATGAACTTCTTGATCTGAAAAAGCATTTTTAGTATCGTTATGTTTATTGCCTACTTTATGAATTATAAATTTTGAAATGCTTGCGTTTTTACGTGTAATCATCTTAATCAATTGAAGTTTTTATTCTAAAATACAATAGTAAACATTCTCTTAGAAAAAAGGAATAAAAAAACCGAAGACTTATACCTTCGGTTTTAAAGTTTAGGGCAAAATTGTTTAGTATGCAATACCATAATAATCGCATACAGCGTAATAGTCTTTTATATCTATTCCTGCTTGAGCAAGCTCATTGTAAATTTGTTGTTTTCCATTAGTGTTTTTTCCTGTTGTTGTACTTGTAGATTCTATAATAACAACTTTAAGACTTTGTAAATCGCCTGCAGAAATAGAGTAAGTAGAATTTGAAGCATCTAGGTAGTCTAGGTCGAGTCCGCCTTCATAAAGAATTACATGTACAGCAAAATCAAAACCAATAGATTCATAAGGACAAGGTATAGGTACCCAATAATTATCACTATCAGTTAAATAACTAATTACTACATCATTTTGTAAAACATCTTGCGTAAGTTGAGGTATGCTTACCGAGCTAAAAGAGCCAGAAAAAGAGCTGGCGTCAAAAGTTATTGTTTGCACATTTGCATTTCCATCAATACCAGCTATACCTTGTTCACCTTGTGGTCCTTGTTCACCATCTTTTCCATCTTCTGTAGAACAAGAGAAAGTAAAGGCTACTAATAGTGCTAATAAAAAATATTTAGCTTTTAAAATTGTCGATTTGCTAATGATTTTTGTAATGTAAAAATGTTTGTGAATTGTTTTTGTAAGTTTCATAATATTAAATTTATAATTGTGATTAATAGTGTGTTTATTGTTTAATGGTAATTTTTTATCTAGGTTGACATCTTGTAAAACTTTTTTTAAAAAAGCTTTTTGTATTGTGAGCTTTCTATGGTTAGGTTCTGTTTTTTTAATGCCTTACATGTCATTGTTATTGTTTTAGGTTTTCTTTTAGAAGTATCTGTTATGGTCATTTCTAGCATTAAACCATTAATGTTTTTAATCCATTGATTTTTTAATTTTGTTTTTTGTGATGCTAATGCTTTATATAAACTAACAGTTACATCATTTGTAATCCATAAAGTACCATACATATCTTTTCCTTTAGTTTCATACTCTATTGCATTGTAGCCTAAAATTGTTTTTGTTTTACCTGTTGGTTTTATTGTGTATTCTGTATTAGTAGCAGCATCATCTGCCATGGTTTCAAAATCTATATCCATTTTCATAGACATAACTTGTTTAGAACCATTGTTTTCCATAAACATAAATATGGTTTTTCTTTTTGCATCTAAAACGTTTATTAAGTTACTGTTAGATGCGCCTGGAATTGTTGAACCAGTATAATCACCATGTGTATTTAAGTAGTAGATTATTTCTGTAGATTTTTTATCGCTTGTCATTTCTAACACATATTTATGTGAAAAACTATAAGTACGCTCTGGAGTCACACTCATTCCAGAAGAACTAAAAGGAATACTGCCTTTTTTTCCTTTAGAAGCATTATTAAATGTAGAATCGAAAGCCTTGTCTGTTTCGCGTTCAGCTTTTTCTTCAACTTTTTTTTCTAAAGTACGTTCTACAGCTTTTTCTGCTTTTTTGGTTAGTTTTTTCCAAATTTGAGCTTCGGTTGGTGCAGCCAAACTAATTGTGAAAATTATTAATAGCGTTTTGTAAAGATTCATGATTGTAAAATTTTTAGTGGTTTACAATCTTAATGGCTTCTATTTTAAAAGGTTAACATATTTTATAAATTTCATTTAAAAACACTTAAATTAGCTTTGTAAGTGTTAACTTTTTTTCAATTAATACACTAAATGGTAAAGCAACAAGTAGATATTACTCTTGAAGAACTAAAAAACGGCTCTCAAAAAGCATTGAGGCAAGTGTATGAAAATAACAGAGATAAGTTTTTAAATTTTGCTAAACGCTATAATTTACCTCAAGATGATGTAATTGATATTTACCAAGATGCGTATGTTATTTTTTACGATAATATAATGACTGGTAAAGTTGAAAAGTTTACAAGTAGTATTTCTACCTATTTATTTAGTGTTGGTAAATATTTAATCTTCGATAAAATGAAAAAAAACAACAAAAAAGTAGGTCCCGATTTTGATCTCGCTGTTGTTAGAGCCGAAGATGAAATTATCCAAACTATAGAAATTGAAGAAAATACATTAACACGCGAGCAAGAATTGTTATATACACATTTTTCGAGTTTAGGTAAACAATGTCAAGAGTTGTTAAAGTTATTTTATTACCGAGGTTTTACTATAAAAGATATTTTAGAACTAGGTAATTATAATAGCGAAAATGTGATTAAAAGCACTAAATCACGTTGCATGAAAACCCTAAAAGAACGAATTAATAGCAAATAAAATGACTAACGACGACTTACTATATCGCTATTTCTCTAATAGTTTAAGTAAAACTGAAACAGAGCAGTTTAAAAAATTATTAGAAACAGATGCTGAGTTTAAAGCTCAATTTGAATTCGAAAATAATTTAAAACGTGTAATAAAGCACAAAGAAAATAGCGAGTTAAAAGCAAAACTTCGGGACTTTGAAACCGAAATTGTAACTCGTGATAATAAACAAAAAAGTAAAAGTTTTAATTGGCGTATTGCTGCATCTATAATAATATTATTAGGTGTGAGTTGGTTTGGGTATCAATCTTTTTTTGGTGTGAATTACGAAGACTTATACAATGCAAATTATCAAGAATACCCAAATACAGAATATGCAATTACAAGAAGCGATACTATAGATTCTCCAGAACGACGTGCATTTGTAGCTTACGAAGCCCAAGATTTTGAAAATGCTATAACGCTTTTTGAAAATTTACCAGTTGCTGTTAAAAAACCATATCATATTTTTTATAAAGCACAAGCATATTTAAAAATAGGAGATATAGAAAAGTCTAAAGCAATTTTTAAATCTATAATTACTGAAGGTAAACCGTTTAAAGCAGAATCGTACTGGTACTTAGCAATGATAGCACTAAAAGAGGAAGATAAAAATGAAGCTTTAAAATATTTAAAAATTTTAAAAGCAGATTATAATTATAATAAAGTAAAAACTGAAGCACTTTTAAAGAGACTTAATTAGCTTTTTTATTTTTAAAGTAAAAAAGAGCCAAAGCGATTATAAATATTAAAGAGCCAATAATCCATATCCAAAAGTAATTTGATGTAGAAATTGGTTTAGTATTTCCAGAAATAACAAAACCAGACCAATAATAAGGATGAGATAGTGCATTATCTCTATTATTATTTATAAAATTCACTTGTGCATTTTGCAAGGCTTTAGGTTTTGCTTTGTTTTTAGAGAGCGAAAAGTAAAAATCATTCATTAGTATAGATGCAGAAGCATCGTTAATTTTCCAAAGCGTACTTGTAATACTTTTGGCGCCACTAAAATAGAATCCACGTGCCAAACTAAGCAAACCTTCACCGCGTTTAAGTTCTCCAATACCACTATCGCAAGCACTTAAGGTAACTAAATTTGCATTTAATTTAAGGTTATACAAGTCTTTTGTATAAAGTAAATTTTCAGATTGTGGTTTTGGTGAAAAGGCTAAAAAAGAATATTCTGGATTATTATCATTAAAAATAGCATGTGTTGCCATATGTATCACTCCGTAGTTTAAACTGTTATTGGTAAAATTATTTAAACTGGCTTGGTGTCCTGTAAATGCTTCTCCTTTTATATGTTTTAAAATTGCTTCAACTTCATTTTTATTATTAGGTAGCGGTAGTAACTTATTGTCTTCAAACTTAAACGTAGGAGCAAAAGCTATTATTTTATTATTTATTTTTTGATTTTCTTGTAGTTGCGATAGTAGTGTAGCAGAATTTACATAGCTAATTGCATAATCTTCAATTAGGTAATTAATGTTTGTTTTTGAGGTATTTAATGCCGAAAAAGGAATGTAATTTAAAAAACCATCTGCAGCAATTATTATTTTTTGTGCATTATGCTCTTGTAATAAAGGTGCAATTAATTTTAGATATAGATCATGAGACTGTTGTGCGACGGTTTCTAAATTTGATTTTGGGTTGCTTATATTTTTTTGAAATGCAATAAGGTTTTTGTAAAAAGAGGTATTTATAGGAAATTTTAAAATATTTTTTTTGTTTTTGCTAATACCAATAGCATATATGGCTTGTGAACCATAGAAATATGAAATAAAAATTTCGTCTTTTTTTAAAGTGTTTTGAAGTTGTTTAGCCGAAACTACAGCAGTATTATATTTTAAATCGTAATAATTTTTATAATTAGATTCTAAATCTAAAATTAAATTACGGTATTGTGATTTTGTACTAAATAATTCGTCTTCTAACGCATCTGTACTTTTGGTTATTATTTTTTTTTCTAAATAAGTTATTCTTGATTTTAAAAACTGTTCTTGCTCAATAATATTTTGAGGTATGTTAGCATAGGCTGTTGCTTTTGTATTTAATAATGCTTCAATTAGTAAAATGCTTTTGCTTTTTTCTGCGTAAGCAAAAGCATCATCAATAAATTTTGTGTTATTTGTTTTGTTATATAAGTTGTAAAGTGCATTTAATCCAGACTCAAAAACAGGAAAAGCATTGTCTATTAAAAATAGCTTATCTGTATTGTTTTTAAAGCTTGGTTTTAACTGTTCTAAAACAAAAAGTGCTTTGTTTGTGGTTGCAATAACAGAATCTAAAGCTTTAGTGTGATTTAAAATATTGGCTTTAGATTTTAAAGATTTAAAAAGCGTGGTTTGATTTATTGTTGAGTTTAAAGTGTCTTTACTAAATTGATAAATTGCCTGGTTGTAATTAGCAATCGCTTTATTGGGGTTTTTAATTTCACTATACAAATCGCCAAGTTTATTATATATTATAGCGACATCGTTGTGAGGTTGGTTATTCCACTTTGTTTTAACTAATTTAAGTGCTTTATTTAAGGCAACTAATGCTTCATCGTAATTTTTTGTTGCTTTATTAATATTAGATTTAGCAATGTAATACCTGTACCAAAAAGGATGATTTTTGGTTAAGTTTACTTTCATTTCTCTTAAATAAAAATAGGCGCTATCTGTTTGTTTTAAATTTATGTGGTTATCTATTATGTTTTGGTATGAAGAAACAATGCGATTACTGTTTTTGGTAACATTTATGTAATAATCTAAAACTTTTTGCAAGGTTAAATTAGATAGCTTGTAATTTTCTTCTTTCTTATATACATCAGAAATAAGTACATAAGTAGTATTTAAAAATTCTATATTACTTTCAGGATTTGCATTTAAAACTCTCAAGTTTTTATTATGAAATGTTTTTGCTAATTCATACTTGCCTTCATCACTGTACATTTTTCCAATAAAGTTATTAGCGCCAACATATAAACCAAGCACATGGTTAATTTTGTTAAAATTGGGTTGAGTTTCAATATTTGAAACTAATTTTTTAAATGTCTCAAGTGCACTATCATATTTTTTTAACTCATAATTATTTAAGCCTTTTGTATAGTTTATGGTATTTAAATAATAACTTTTTAGAGGTAATGTATCTATTTGTTTTTTATAAAGGTTTACAATAGAGTCTAGTGCCACAAGATTATTACTAATAACTGCCAAATCATAATGGTAATTTGCACACCAATTTTCGCTAATTAGCCCATCTAATAAACTTATAACATCATCATTTTGTGAGGCTATTTTCTCTATTTTGTTAAAGTAGAAATATGCTGAATCTTTATTTACATAATAATGTTCATTTGTTTTATTAAAATAAAAATCCAGATTACTTAAATAATCTGGATTTTGGGCATTTAAAATTAGAGTACAAAAATAGATTTGTACTACAATTAATTTTGTAAAATTTTTATAATATGCTTTATTGATAAATATAGCCACTAACAGAATAATTTGTTACTTGATTATTTGCATCAGTACGTTGAATATCTGCAATAAAATCTCCAGTAAAACCATTAAAATCTATGGTTGACACCGAAATTATATTATCGAAATCATTCAAAGAAGTAAATTCGTTTGTTTGAAGTGTAACGATTTCTTCTTCAGTTTGCATGTCTCGAAATACAATTGTAATATTCAATATCTCACTAGAGATAGTAAAGTAGTTTAATATATTAGGAATACAAGCTCCAGCTGTACAAGGCATAGGTGGTACAGGAGGAATTCTAGGAACTCTTGGTACACCAAGTAAGGTTGCTTCAATAGCAATTTGATTACTCTCTGCGTTTTCTAATTCATCTAATTCTGTATTAGCTGCATCAAGCATGTTTTGTAATTCTACATTGTTAGGGTCTTGCTCTAATTGTTCTTCTAATGAAATTATTTCATTATTTGTTATTTCAATTTGTGCGTCTAGATATAGTCTATATAAGTCTCCTTCGTAGTAATTATTTTCATTTGTGATAGCAAAATCTTCTGCGTTTTGATCTTGATTATCTTGGTCATCATCATTTTTACAAGAAAAAGTAAAAACACATATTACAGCTAATATTAAAAATTTAGTTCTCATCATTTTTGTTTTTGGTTTAATAACAATTAATGCTAAGGGACTAAGTAAAGTTAACAATTTATATGTATTTATTTAAGAATCTGTGTAAAATGTTGTTTTAAATGTTTGATTAGTAAGTTTTTATGTGTAGTTGGTTTGTTAGTTTATTTCGTACAATAAAATGCTATCACTATCACCTTTTGTAATAAATTCTAAATTATTGTCTTTATCTATGTTATCTAAATCTATTGTAGACTTTCCATATACAGGAAAGTTGGCAATAGGTTTTGCTTGGCTATCAAATAAAAGTACTTTTTGAGATTGCAGGTCTGTTACAGATACATATATTTTATTATTAATATAAAATAGTTTTGGCTTGGTGTAGTTTCCAAAATCTAAATCTAACGTATTGGTTTTAATTTTTAATTTGTTTTCTTTTTGTGCAACTAGCGTTTTTGTTGTGGTAACTAATTTAGAGTTTTCGCCAAGTAATTTACTTGTGCTTACTTTTCCTTTTGTATTTATTTGTACTAAGCTTCCATCTTTACTAACGGTTGCAAAACCACTTTCAAAACTATATACTGGTGAATTTGAATAATTAAATTTAGTGTTTGTTTTAATTCTAGTTTGACCACGTCTACTTAATATATGTAGTTTTTTATTTGTTTTTATAATAATGTAATCTTTATTATTAATACGTATGTGTTGTGGTTGTGTATTAATAATGTCTTTAGCTTTAGAAAATTTAAAACCTTTTACAGTTTTACCTTTACCATTATAAAGTAATACGTTTTTGCCTTGAGTTACAAAAAGGCGGTATTTTTTATTTTTATCATAATCGAAAACCGAAAGTGGCTGTGTAATTTTATCATTAAATTTTAAAGGAAAACCGGTAACATCTTTACCTGTTCTGTCTAATAAATATACACGGTTAGGAGTTGCGAATACTAGTTGTAATCTTCCGTTTTTATAAGAGTCTATTTGTTCAATTTTTCCTAAAATGGGACCTTTAAGCTGTTTTTTCCAAAGTATATTTCCAGTATTAGATATAAGGTATAGTTTGTTTTTTATGTCTTGTACTACAATTTCTTTTTGTTTTGTACGGTGATTAGTTACAAATTGAGGATTATTTAATATTGGTGCATCGAGTTTGATATTTAATAACTCTGTAACTGTACCGCTTTCCGCTTTAGCTTTACTTTTTTTAATTACAGCGTTTAGGTGAGCAAAATTAGTGTCGTAAATAAATTGAATAGCAGACGTTTTGTATTGTTTTAAGTTGGCATCAATATATGTGTCTAGGTTAACATCTAAAACATCTTTTAAAGAATTTGGATTTAAAACATGAAGAATTGATGAGGCTGTACTTAAATGTTGTGTTGTACTTGTGTAATAATCTCTAGACTTTAATGTGGTTTCATTTAAATAATTGGCAATAATATTTTCTAAATCTTCTTTAGAATTCCCAAAAATTAAAAACTGGTCTATAATACAATATAGATTTGCAGTGCTAAAATCTACAAAAGGATATAAGGTGTTTTCAAATAAATCTGGTTTACTAAAACTATATATAGGTATTTGCCTATAATCTTCAACTTTATTTTCTTCACTAATTAATGCTTCTTTTGTAGCAATAATATCTAAAGAATTTAAAACTACACTTTTATTGTTGCCTTGGTAAATTACGCCAAACTCTACAATATTATTAAAAAGCGCATTTGTTTTAGTACTGTCTTTTTTTGCATTATATAAATTTAAATTGTTTTTAAAAGTAGAAAATGCATTAAAAGTTACACTTAAAAAACCATCACAATTATTAGGTGCAATATGCGAAATTTGGTTTTCCTGCGGAATTGTGTTTTTAAAAATATTAATAAGTTTAGTAGAATCGCTTGCTTTGGTAATACCGTTAAGTATTAATTGATCTTGAGAAATATCTGCATCAAAAGCGGTATAATCTGTAAAGTTTTTAAAATTTAAGTTTTCAGAATTAAATACAGAATTAATTATACTTTCTTTTTTATTATGTATTAAAACCGAAACAGCCTTTTTGTTATTAAACGTTTTTGTAATTTTATTAATCTCTTCAGGTGTGCTTTTTTTATTTAATGTGGTTTTTAAAACATCAAGGTTTGAAGCCGCAATAGCAATACTATCTTTAACAACAGTATAAACAACATTGCTTTTATAAGTTAGTTTTTTTCCAGGAAGGTTATTTATTTTTAAGCTTTCAGATAGATGGTTTGGTAGAGAATCTATTTGAATCAAATTTTTTGTAAACCTAGTAGAGAGAACAAAATCTAAACTGTCTTTATTGTTTTTTACAAAAGAAATTAAAATAGGGTTGTCTGTTTTTATATAATCAAGACACGAAAGTTTATTTTCAAGCGTATTATAAATTTTAGATTTTGTTAGTGTATTAATAAAAGTACTGTTTTTAATACTACTTTTTAAAGCTTCGGTATTATTAATACTCATAACAACCGATGCTTTTTCTGGTATAAAATCATAAAGAGAAGCATCTTCTTTTTGCGTTGAGCAACTAATTGTTATCACTAAAAGGAAAGCTAAAAAGCAAAAATTTTTCATTAAAATTGAGGGTTTTTGTAAAAGTAATTAATTCTATAATTCTAGCTTTAATTGTTCTGGCAATAATCTAAAAGATTTTCTGTGATATTTGGTGATGCCATATTTTCTAATTGCTTCTCTGTGCTCCTTAGTTGGGTAGCCTTTATTTTTTTTCCAATTATACATAGGAAATTCTTCGTGAATTTTTAACATATATGCATCACGATATGTTTTAGCTAAAACAGAAGCCGCAGCTATACTTAAATATTTACTATCACCTTTAATAATAGTTTCAAAAGGAATATTGTTTAAAGGCTTAAACCTGTTACCATCAACAATTATAAACTCAGGTTTAGGGTTTAATTCTAAAATAGAACGTTGCATAGCTAAAATTGAAGCATTTAAAATGTTTACTTCATCAATCTCATTTTCATAAACATGAGTAAAAGCATAACAAATCGCTTCGTTTTCTATAATAGGTTTTAAAAGATCCCGTTTACCTTTAGAAAGTTTTTTAGAGTCGTTTAATATATTGTTTTTAAATTTTTTGGGTAAAATAACAGCAGCCGCTGTTACAGGTCCAGCAAGGCAGCCGCGTCCGGCTTCATCTGTACCGCATTCAAATTCAAAAGAAGAATAATTAAATTTAAGCATTTAGGTGTATCTTAACAAATGGTATATAATATTAGCTGTATTTATGCGATTATTTATATAATATGAATTACCACAGAGATATTTCATATTTTTGGCAAAGCTTTTAATTTGAAAGCCTAAAAATATAATGAATTAATGAATAAAATAATATTAACTCTTTTTTTATTGTTAAGTAGTACAATAGTAACTGCCCAAGTTTTACAACCAGTAAAAAAGAAAGTTAAAGTATCAGACGATGGTTTAATTTTAAACGATTCTCTTTCTCAAGGCTCAAGCAAAAGCACGAGCAATAAAAACATTAAAAATAAGGAAGCTAAAATAACAGACTATCTTATAATTTCTCATCTTCGTGACACTACTTATGTAGATACAACGCAAAGTATAATTAAAGAATATAAATACAATTATTTGCGTAAAGATAATTTTAATCTAATGCCTTTTTCAAATTTAGGTCAAACCTATAATACATTAAGTTACGATTTTAAAGAGTCGTCATTAATGCCAAAATTTGGAGCGAGAGCAAGACATTTTAATTATATGGAAATTGATGATATTAACTATTACCATGTACCAACACCATTAACAGAGTTGTTTTATAAATCTGCTTTCGAGCAAGGACAATTATTAGACGCTTTTTTTACTACAAATGTTTCAAAACAGTTAAACCTTTCAATAGCTTATAAAGGTTTAAGATCCTTAGGTAAATACCAAAACCTACTTACAAGTACAGGTAATTTTAGATCAACGGTAAGCTACAAAACTAAAAATAGTAGGTATGTGGTAAACGCACACTTTGTTGCTCAAGATTTATTAAACCAAGAAAATGGAGGTTTAACAGATGAAAGTGTAGCATTTTTTATGTCTGGAGAAGATGAGTTTAAAAACCGTGGTGTACTTGAAGTTAATTTTGAAAACGCCGAAAACATACTAGAAGGGAAACGTTTCTATTTAAATCAGTCGTTTAATTTAATATCAAAAAAAGATTCTACAGCAAACAACACATTAAGCGTTGCTCATGTTATGAATCTTGAAGACAAGTTTTACATGTACGATCAAACAAGAGAAGAAGATGAATTTTTTGGAGATGCATATAGAACTACAAACCTTAAAGACAAAGTAACCTTAGAAGAGTTTAGTAATCAATTACAATTAAACTACGGGAATAACACTTTAGGAGATATACAATTAAATGCCTCTCATACAAATTACAATTATGGTTACAATAAAATTATAGTATTAAACAATCAAACCATTCCAAATAGATTAAAGGGAGATATTTTTGCAGTAGGAGGTAAGTATCAAAAACAACTTGGAGGTTTTAGACTACAGGGAGATTTAGGAGCAAATGTTAGCGGCGATTTTAGTGGTAACCATATAACAGTAAAAACCAGTTACAATATAAATAGTGATATAGAAATATCAGCCCAAATAAATAATAATTCAAAAGCTCCAAATTACAATCAACAGCTATACCAAAGTGATTATATAAACTATAACTGGAAAACTAACTTCAATAATATTAAAACACAGCAGCTTTTATTTAACTTAAAATCTAATAAACTAGTAAACCTTTCTGTCGATGCGTCTACGATTAATGATTACGTATATTTTAAAAAGGACGAAACAAGTAACACAGTAAAACCATTTCAATCAGATAAATCAATAACTTATCTAAGATTAAAAGTTAATAAAGAAATAGGATACCGTAATTTTTACTTAAACAATACTATAATGTATCAAAACGTAAAAGACGATAATCAAGTATTTAACGTGCCACAAATTATAACCCGAAACACGTTATACTATGCCAACCATTTATTTAAAAAAGCACTGTACTTACAAACAGGAATAACATTTAATTACTTCTCAAAATACAATATGGATGCATACGATCCATTATTAGCAGAATTTTATACTCAAAATGAACAAGAATTAGGAGGTTACCCAAGATTAGATTTCTTTGTAAATGCAAAAATTCGACAAACCAGGATCTTTTTAAAAGCAGAACATTTTAATGCAGCATGGTCAGGTTACGATTATTTTGCAGCGCCCAATAATCCATATAGAGATTTTTCAGTTCGTTTCGGTGTAGTTTGGAACTTCTTTTTATAATCCAATTACTAAACAAATATTCAAAATGGCGTTCCCAAAGGTCGGGCTTTCCACTATATCTTTTTTTTTGAAATAAAAAAAAGGATGCCGTATCAATCCCTAACGCAAATAAAAGGGTAGAAAAGGCATTATGAAATGAAGTATTAACTAAGGCTATTGTTATGGTATTTATTATAGTTATATAAAGGGTATTAAAACGGGTAAAAATTAGGGTATATATAATAAGGACAAAGGTGAGAAATAAAAGTCAAAAAAAACCAGTACATAATGTGTTGATTAGAAGCTTTTAAGAAGGTTGTT